>NZ_JADQAQ010000004.1:0-85845 GCF_022129445.1 Photobacterium sp. Ph5 | reverse complement strand
GTTCGAGTCCAGTAGCGAGCACCAAATTTAAACAAAAAGCCTGCTTTATAGCAGGTTTTTTTGTGCCCAAATATTAAGTCTAATCTTTTTTATCCTTGTATCTATTTAGGTACACGATAACTCATGCGAGTGCATTCTCGGCTCTAAACTCATCATTATAAGTACGTGACAACAAACGGTTTATCTATTAGGATTTGAGAATTAGTCGGGGGGCATTACGCTGAGATCACAATTAAGTGGGACCCGTTGAACCTGAACCAGTTAACACTGGCGGAGGGAACTAAATAAACAATATCAGTATTGTTTAGGCAAGTTATCAATGGATCACTTCACATCAACCGATCCTTTCATTACTTGGCACCAGTTCCTAACGCGTAATTAGGAATCTGTTATGTCATCAAACAAAAATAATACATCCCATGTTACAACACCGATAGTTTTAACTATTGCAGGCTCTGACAGTAGTGGTGGCGCGGGTATTCAAGCCGATATCAAAGCTATTTCAGCAACAGGTGGCTATGCTTGTTCGGTAATCACTGCAATTACGGCGCAAAACACCCAAGGTGTCTGTGGTATTCTTCCTATTCCCCTTCCGATGATAGAACAACAGTTAGATGCTGTTTTTACCGATCTAAATATTCAGGCAGTTAAAATAGGCATGCTTGCTGATAGTGACATCATCACGCTGGTTGCGAATAAAATAAAAAAGTACAAGCCACGCTACCTTGTGATTGATCCCGTAATGGTTGCCACCAGCGGTGACTTATTATTACAACAGTCAGCCATTAGTACATTAAAGCAAAAACTACTTCCATTAGCTGATCTCATTACACCTAATTTACCTGAAGCCGCTGCGCTGACAAACAGCAAGATCCCAAAAAATCATACAGATATGTTGGGATTAGTCAGCAAACTGCGTGATATACAAACTAAAGCAATACTGCTTAAAGGTGGACACCTAGAAAGCGATTCAGAAAGTAACGATTTATTGATATTAAGTGACAATATCATAGAGCTAAAAACAAAACGTATTGAGACAAAAAATACGCATGGTACAGGCTGTACCCTCTCTTCAGCTATTGCTTCTTATCTTGCTCAAGGTTATTCGATCGAACAAGCAACACAGCGTGGCAAAGAATATATTACCTCTGCCATTTCAGCCGCTGATCAGCTCAATATTGGTCATGGTCATGGTCCTGTGAATCATTTTTTCACTCATGACCAAAATAGAGCGTAATAAGTGTAATATCACGCTATATGATGTAAAAAAGCGGTGATTTGACTCACCGCTTTGATTTATATATTAAATATTATGTGATTACAGTTTTGTCCAAGCATCTTGCCAATAAACACTGCTTGCTGGGGCATAAGAAGCACTTGAGCACCAACCTGAATTAGGCCAAGGTTTACATTGGTATAACTGCTCATCGCTAGCACGAACAATATCCCCTTGTTGGTAAACTGTACCCGCTTGATACGTTGGATATTCTCCCGGCGCAGGTGGCGTCACTTCTGGTTTTACTGACGTACAACCTTCCGTTGCAATTTGTTTCCAAACGCCCCACTCACCTGTTGTTCCCGGCTCTTCGCCTTGTGTCCACCAACCGGCTAGCCATACCATGCCGTTGTGGCTTACTTCATCACCTGCTACATAAATACTTTGTGCACTCCATGTGTTTTCACACACTGCGCTACCTTCAACCGTCACAACACGTTGTGCTTCTGTGGTTTGTTGTGCGCTGTCAGTAATACGGTAATTCAAGGTGTAGTTACCAGCGAGAGTCGTATTTACTTCACCTTCGATAATAATATTGGCCGTTACGTCACCATCTTCTGCATCTTTTGCTGTAATACCTGTTTTTGCATCAAATGTATCACCGAGTTGAATGGTCGTATCACTAATACCTTCTAACACAGGTTTTGCACTAAACACTTCAACATTACGCACAACAACAGATTCACTTAAAGCACTGTCATAGGCTTTGTAAGTTAGTTTGTAATGACCCACTTTATTCGTATCTACAGTACCTTCAACCACGATAGAGGCAGTGACATCACCATCGTAATCATCTGTCGCTGTTACTCCTGCAAGTGGTGCAAATAAATCACCATGTGCAACAACAATATCGTCAATACCTGTGAACACTGGTGCTTTTCCTGCTTCCGTTGTCACAATACTTGCTTTTAACGACGTTTTTGCAGGTACAATATCCATTGTATTAAGTACTTCACCACCACAACTAACTTCTGCAAGGTATGGTTTCAGTGCACTTTCAATATTAATGTGGAAACGGTTCATGTGACCATCTTGCAAACGACGGTTATACAGATTAAACGTTTTGGTACCACCATTTTGCGTCAACACATCCAATTGACATGTTGAAGCAGTGAAGTTATCAACGTAAACATTACCGTATGCACCATGCAAAGCTGGGTAAATGTAGCTTGGTAGTGTTTTCTGTGGATCGTAATACCCCACCAACGTTGTTACCTGTACGCCTTGCTTGTATGGGATCAAATCAACTTTGCGCTCTAATAGCGTATTATCTGTTAACTGCCAAACACCATTTGTAAATATAAATGCATGTTTTTGACCATGACTTAATGTCATTTGTTGGTCGTTATAATGAATAGTTGAATTCCAACCCGCCCACGATTCAAATAGTGCCACTTTTCCTTCTAATTTAGCATCAGTCGGTAAATAAAAGTCACGAGCCCAAGCGGCATTAGCCGTTGTTAAGTGAACCACTTGATGTTTAGCAAATAACTGTTGAAATTTATCGCTACTTTCACCAAATTCACTAAGCGGGCCGTTACCACTGACCTTAACAACCGAAAACGCTAAATCATCAGCCACTGAATGCGTCCATGGCTTCATCACTTTTTCTATGTGATCCCACTTGCTATAACCTGTTGGTGACGCTGGATCAAAATTCGCTTTATTTTCTACGAAATCTTGGAACACACTCAGCTCATACGGTGCGTGTAATGTATATGCATTGTATTTAGGGTAAAGCGGTTGACCGCCAGACATGGTACCAAAACCAAAACTGTGTCCTTCAAATGGTGCAACACATTCCCCTTCATAGCATGACTCTTGGTTCGTTACGCCTTTAGTGAAATTAGGAATAAAGATATTTTTATATACATCCCACCCCCATGTAGAGTTCACTTCAGTAGAACTTTTGTGAATCGCGCCCATAAAGCCACCAGGATAATGAGCACCGACCCCTAGTTCATGACCGACTTCATGGCTAAATTCGTTACCCGTTGAGCTCACGACAGAAGCAACACCTGCGTAAGACCCCAACATACCGTGTGTAATTAAACCATCAGTATAATTACCAATTGAGTTATTCACTGTTACTTGTGCTGCATGGTATGGCGCTTCAATATTCCACTGGCTTGCAGGACATACTTTTGATGAATTCACACCATAGTTAGCACTGTTAATACCTGAAGAGATCAGCTCACGTGCAATACGGTAATGCGAATCACTGCCGTAACCGTCTGCTTCACTAGGATCAACACCTTCAAGTAAGCGACCATCTGGCAACATTATCTCTTTAAGATATACTGATTCATAAGGGTTAACGATCAATTTACTGATCTGAAGACTTTGGAAATACTGACGGTGTAATTCTGGATCATCGATAAAGATAAATTGATCTCTTGGCTCTGTTAATAAACCAACATCGATTGCATTTAAGATCATACTGGTATTAGCACCGATCTTAATATCTGAAACCGTTCCTTCTTTCTTATTTCCACTGGTGAAAGTTAAGCTTAAACCCGATTTAACGGCTTCTGCTGGAAGTACGGCCGAATAAGCTTTATCGCTATATGAAATTCGGCTGATTGCCATATCCGACTCACCATACCAAACGCCATCAATATTCTGATAGGTAAATTGGTTACCACGGCTGATCGTATCTCTGCCTTGTGCATATTCAATTTGAGAGTTGTAGCCAGCATCTGAAATAAAGGTGATCTTCTTATTATTAAAGCTTTTATCATCCGGCAAAATAAAATGGCCAGCCCAATGACCATCTCCAGTTTTAACTAAAACTGTATCGTGCTGAGCAAGTAGTGCTTTAAAATGTGTTACACCCGCTTCACCAGAGATGTTATGAAGATCGTGATTGCTAGTGATAGTTAGAGAGAACTGCGACGGCTTCGTTATCTCAACATACTTATCAAGCTTACCCGCTACTTGCGGCAACTGTTGTGGTTGACGCATCACCGTTTGATAAACCACTTCGTTTTGCTTATTTTTAGCGGTAACAGTGACAACTTCGTCTTGCTCAAACATATCTGCGTGAGGCTCAAACATCACCAATGTACGACGAAGAGAAACAAGATGTGGTTGGCGATCATTTTCAATCTTATTGCTCGTTTGCATAATCACGCTTTGAGCAACACTAACACTACCTTGCAGTGTGCCTTGAGTGTCTGATGACAACGCTTTTTTATTAAAATAAAGTGTTTCTGGTACTGTGGATTCGATTGTTTCTGCTTGACCATATTGCGCCATAAGCAATACTGGCAACAGGCTGACTAAGTACTTCTTTTTCATTATTTTTGCACAATGTTAATAATATGTATTTGGCGAAATATAAACAATAACAATACGATTTAGAATAATTTTATCTATTTGATTTGTAATAATTTATTATTACTTCAAACGTCAAAAATACCACTTTATAAACACTATTTTCTTGACGCTTACGATTACTGATGAACAACTATTTCACGTTTATCACATACTCCGTTAATACAAGCAGTTATATGCACCCTACCAGAATAATTCGCTAATTTAATTTCACTGCCAATAAAAGGTTGGTTATTAACATACCAATCAACCGTCAAGTTTTCGTCAAGCGTTTGTAGCGGTAATACATCTAACTGATCTTTATAATAATGCTGTCCTGTCACTATTTGCTTAATATACGGCACAACTCGTGCGTTCCCCTTCTTTGGCTCACCTTGTCCTTTAGATGTTGAAATGATCCCTCGTTGCTGTTGCCAATTTGCTAGAAGTGTCGGCCACGTTGTTTGTGCCGTATCTAAAGCTGGACGTAAAAAGCGCCCATCGGTTTCCAACGTGGGTGGTGTAATTCCTCTTACGGTATAGGCTTTTCTTTGCGAGACACATTGTGCAAGAGGCGTAATTTTCTTATCACGCCCACTCGGCCAACAAATGGTCTTTGTCACAACGTCTTTAGGTTTTATTCGTTGGTGTTGATCGCGGGGTAACTGATCAAAGGCGTCAAACATAATAGGTGCGGCTTGTGTCGCCCCTAAATAACCCACAACAGGGCTAGAGTCTGGGCGACCTATCCACACGCCAACGGTAAAATCAGGGCTAACACCTATCGACCAAAAATCACGATAACCATAGCTAGTTCCTGTTTTCCAAGCTATTTGACGTCTTATCGATGGTACAACCCTATCTGGCGCGCTTATTTCACTCAGTGTTTTAAAAATAATCCAACTTGAAGCCGGTGAAAGGAGCGGTTTACTCACAACTGATTTGGCGTTTTGTAGCAGTTGTAAAGGCTGATATTGCCCATTCGTTGCCAGTGTTCGGTACATAGCTGCCAGTGTGATTAAATTGGTTCCTGTCCCACCTAACCCTACCGCTAAATTTGGCTTTTTATGCTGTAATTGAATCCCTGCGTGTTGCAGTTTTTGATCAAAAACCTCTGGTGTTTCTTTATTAAAAACTTGTATTAAAGGAATGTTCAGTGATTGTTTTAATGCCTCACTCATACTCACTGCGCCTTGAAATTTGCCATTTAAGTTTTGTGGCTTATAACCTGAAAACGATGACGGAATATCACTGAGCAAACTTTGAGAATGAATGATCCCAAGATCAAGGGCCGTACCATAAATGAATGGCTTTAAGGTTGAACCTGGCGAACGAATCGCTTGCACCATATCAACATAAGAAAAACGGCTAACATCATTAAAATCAGCTGAGCCTTGATAGGCAATAACATTGGCAGACACATTATCAACCACAACGATAGCCGCAGAGCTTTTTGCAGGTAAGCGTTGAGAAACAGTCGTGAGTAGACGGTGAATTCGTTTTTGGATATCAGCTCGAATAGTGGTTTGAATAACAGCTTGGTGCGGATAACCTTGCTGTAGCATACGGCTCAATAATGGCGCTTGCAGTGGCTGAAAATAAGGGGCAACAACGACAGGTTCCTGTTGCAAAAAGTTCGCACTGTATTGATCGAGCTTGTTATAACGCACTAATCGTTCAAGCACTTTATTACGCATCGCTCTTGCACGTTCAGGGAAACGGTCTGGGCGATATAACGATGGTTTTTGCGGCAATACCACCAGTAATGCCGCTTCTGACTTTGTTAGCAATTGAGCAGACTTTCCAAAATAACGTTGCGCCGCAGCCTCAACCCCTTCGATATTGCCACCAAACGGGGCAAGATTTAAATACAAGGTTAAGATCTGTTCTTTACTAAAAAACCACTCTAATTGAAGCGCTCGAAATAACTGGGTTAGTTTGCCTGATAATGAACGTGAATGCGGTGATATTAAACGAGCAACTTGCATGGTTAATGTTGAGCCACCAGAGACGACATGCCCATTAACGCCCCATTGCCATGCAGCACGAAAGATCGAAAAAGGGTTAAACCCGGGATGGAAATAAAACCAACGATCTTCATAGGTTAATAACGCTTGTCGATAAAAAGGATCAACTTGCTCCGGTGAAATTAATTCTGTTCGACGAACCCCTTGCATATCTGCAAATGCTCGCAGTACCTCTCCCTCTTGGCTTTTAATAACAACCGCAGAGCCATGAGGATAAAGTGGCGGTAATGGAAATACGTAATTCAGCACCACACCACAAGTAGCTAATAACACAATGGTTATACAACAAGCCCGCATCCACGTTTTATAGCGTGATGCAGGCTGTTGAGCAAAATGATTACTTTTCAATGGATACCGAATCTTGCTTAGGCCAGTACACAGCATGTTGTGATGGCTGGTACATCGACTCCATGTAAATTGGCGGAATAGTAAAGGTTCCCGGTACTTCAGCACGTAGTAAATAAGCAAATGAATAGGTTTTATCCTTATCAAATGACTGAGAAATTACATAACGGTCATTTCGATATTCACTATGATCTGGTGAACTTAATGTCACATCGTTTGGCGCTAATGCTGCTACATCAAGCCCTTGATTAAGTGCAGGGTTTTCTAACACAAAACCTGCTGGGATCATCTTAGACAGTAACCCTTCATTTACTCGTTGGTTGAGATTAACGTTCAATACAACTAATAATCGCTGACCGACTTTTACCGTATTTCCAGTAAATGGCTTGCCGTCTAATTGATAGACAGAGCGTGAAAGCGTATTCACTTTCAATGTATTCAATGGATTATCACTATTTGATACCGCCTTATTGCGTTGCTGGTACCCCTCACCATGTAATTTAACGTACAGCGGTTTGGTATTATGGTTGGTAATTGTTAATCCTTCCGTTAATGGTACCGAAAATGGACCCGTATGCTGCTGATCATGACCATTAATTGTCACATCAAACTGCTGATCTTTATTCAATCTTTGGGTCAATATCGCAGCTTGTAATAATGCACCACGTTCTTGGGTGCTCAACCACAATTTATCGCCTGATTCTGCGACAAGTTGTTCTAATAACTGCTTTTGAATTTCCGCCGCTTTTTGAGCCAAAATACTATTCGATTTTAGTTGCTGCAAAATCAATACAGACAAGGCGCTATCACGCAGGTTAGAGCCATAATCTTGAAAATAGCTGCTGTAACGTTTAACCATATGGTAATTATTTAACAGTGCTAATGCCTTATCGCTATCGCCCACATTGGCATAACTTGCCGCAAGCTGTAATTCACTTAGTCCAGATGGAAATAGTTTAAGACCTAAATTATCAATATCGCTCCACTGGATCAGTCCTTGTTGAGACAACACATATGCCGCATACGTTAATGCACTATCCGCATTTTGTTGGTTATACGCCCATTGTTTCATTCGTGTTGGGTTCTTCACATATTCTAGGATCTCGTCTTGCGCCCGTTTCAGCATGGCTTTCGGTACTATATTTGGAAATTTTTTATCAGCACGTAGCAAAAAGTCCGTCACATAAACGGTTAACCAAGGCTGATCGTTAACACGACTGCTATAGCCATCACTTGGCCACAACGAAAAACCACCTTGTGAAGTTTGCATAGGTTTCAAATTCATTATCGCTTGATAAATCATATCTCTATCAGATGGCATCACTTCAGCATTAGGTGCTTTTCCTTGCGCTTTCAATCGCTGTTCAAACGCTGCTTTTTTAAAGCGGGTTAATTCTGGTAAATCATATAAATACGGTAATGCTTTACTGGTTGTTTGCTCTGCACAACCATACGGATATTGATAAAGATCTCTTGCTTGCTCTATCACACTTAACATCGGTGTTTGGCTGATATAAGCAAAGCCTAATTGATCTGGAATCGTATCAAGCCCTTGCCACAATGAAGATGTCACAGTCAGCTTTTGTTGCGACTCTAACTGATCCGAATGCATCTTATAAACCCACGGCATTACTGACTTGATCGGCGTTGTCCATGAACGATCAATTTGGATCTTGTTGTTGCTGTTTTGTGAAAGTGAGTGTGCTTGCAGTTTGAACTCTGCACGGTTAACAACTATTGGTGAGTCAACCGTAAACGGGACGTTGTAACTTACATGCTCGCCATCTTGTAATGTTACCTTGGCAGGCAGCAGTGCAATCGCTAAATTCACGCCTTTGTTGGCGCTCAATGCCAGTGATAACGTCTGCGCTGTTCCACTAATATTGTGAATATCTACCGTGACACTCGATTTATCTCCTGCAACGAGAAAGCGAGGAATACTCAATTCAGCGACAACGGGTGCTGCAATTTTATTACTTGATACACTTCGACCCACTTGTGAATCATTAAATGTCGTAATAATTAACTGCCCTTCACCATTGTAATCAGGGATAGCTAATTTCACGTTTGCCTTACCGTTTTTAACCATTATCGGCTTGGACATTAAAATAACGGTTTTACTTTCAACTAAATCGTCATTTTTATTATCAGTACGCGTAACGCTATCGCTACCGAAACGAGATTGAGCAAAGGGATTTGGACGCAAATCATAGAGACGTGAATACAGATCAACCACATCCGCGCTGTAACGACGCTGTGCAAAGAAGTAGTTAAATGGATCTTGTGGTTTAAAACGGCTGAGGTTAATAATGCCCTTATCCACCAGCGAAACCGTTACCCAAGTATTATCATTTTGTTGCTTCTCAATACCGGCAACGCTAATTGGGATATCTAAGGTGGTTAACGGACGAATAATTGGCGGTACTGTCGCTTTTATTGAGAGTTTTCTCGCATTACGATTAAGCTTAACGGGCTTAATTCCAAAATAACGTTTTGGCGCATTATCAACATTACCTGTTAACGTAGCGGTTAAATAAATATCGTGACGATTTAGTCCCTGTGGTAGTGGGATCTCAATATCTTGTTTGCCTTTCGTTACCTTAGTACGCTGCGACCAAATCACTTTATCTGTTTCTAGCGTCACTAATAAGCTACCTGCAATTGGTGCGGTGATCGCTGAACGGATATTCTCTCCTGCGTGATAACGTGATTGATCAAAAGCAATATCAAGATGTTCAGGCTTGGCTTTTATTTGCTGATAACCATCATACCAGCCTGCATAGAATTGATATTCAGTGACTGTTTTACTCGCTTGATCTGTCACTGTAATACGGTACTGACCCCATTTAGTCGCAAAAGACAATCGATGACTTTTTCCTGCTTCAACATGAATCGTTTGCGAAGAGATCGATTTCCAACGCGCTTGTTTCTTACGCTGCCAACCAACTCCTTCCTCATATAACCAATAATAAGGCCCCTGATCGTAATCCACTTTCACAGTCAAATCGCCAGCAAGGCGATGTTGACCATCATGGCTTAATAGTGCGATATCAAATTGAGGGTTAGCATCATAACCAACACTTTTTTGCAGCGGCTTTACTCCAGCTATTGGGCTATCTTTCCACACCGTGTAACGTAAATCTCGTTGTACAGCAGCCCCACCCGTTTCTAATAGACTGAAATTAACCACCGCATTAACTGGGGATTGAATTTTAGCTGCTGAAGGTGCCGGCAAGACAATCTCTGCTTTCCCATCAGCTGATAATGTTTGCTTATCTAATTGCTGATAACTGCTTACCAATGAAAATCGCTTACCGACTCGATAATCACTGTATTTACCGCTAAAGCTCGACGTTGGGTTATACATTACTTCCGCAGTAACTTTATTACCTGCCGCTGGGCTACCAAATAAATAGCGTCCACTCAGTCCAACCTTGGTTTGACTGCCTGCCACGACAAGCTTTGTAAGATCGGAAAAAGTTAAATCCATTCGCTCAGGAACAAACTCTTCCAGTTCGAAAAAATATTGGCTGATCGGCTTTTGAGCTTCAGGATCGAGCCTTACTTCAACGGTATAGCGCCCTGTGCGCCAACTAGATGAAGTGTTCAATTTCTTAGAGTAAAAACTAGCCGCTTGAGGAGAGAGTTGCTCAGATAACACAACATCATTACGAGGATCTAATACCGTTAATGTGATCGGCTGATCTTTAATCGCCAGACCGTCTTGATCACGCAGCAAAATATTTAGCGGTAATGATTCACCCGGCTTAACTAAATCACGGTTACTATAAATGAACGCTTCATAAGGTTGATAAGCTCGTCCTCCTACTTTGCTATCCGATAAATCTAATGGCGCTTCACGCAGAGGTAAAATACCGATCTCTTGTTGTGACTTCTGTTGTAATGAAGGAGCGAGTTGACGTTCTGCTGTTGTTTTATTGATACGAGCAACAACGATATCGGTATTTTTCGCCACAATATCAAAATTAGCTTCACCTTTATGGTCGATGGGTGCTGTTCTAAACAGTTTATGGTCGCGATAAATATCAACGCTACCTGAAGTAACAGCTTCACCCGTTGATAAACGTGACACAGAAAAACTCGCTTGATGGGTATTTAACCGTGCTTGAATACCAATATCTGTTAATAACACATGTTTAACTTTTAGCTCATCAAACGCGCCAGGTGCCTTTAACACCACAACATACCAACCTGAAGGCAAATGATGTGAAAGAGGGATACGTGCTGCCGTTTGTTGATTTAATTTGCTTGGTGGCAGTGTAAAACGATCAGCATAAACACTTTCATAAGCGTGTTGTAAACGCTCTAAACCATAAGGGCCTAGGTTATCTAACAGGTAGCTGTCATTTAAGAAGGTGTCGGGATCAGTAATATGTAAAATTTCAACATCAACCTTATCAAGATTCATAAAGTTAATTGGAATTGATTGGTGTTGAGATTGAGGAACTAAAGGGCCATTACCAATCACTTCCACCATGGGTGGCTGACGAATAGGATCTTTCTCTTGATTAGCATAAGCGGTAGCAGACAACATAAAACTATAAAATAACGCTATTAAATATAATCCCGCTATCGATCGTTCTGATCCCATTATTCGCATCACTTTCCCCTTTAAGAACTACTCAAGTCTATGCACTGCATACGGTGTAATTCTATACAGAAAAGCAGATATATTCATCCGAACATCGCTATATGTTTTCTAAAACGTTCTAAATTTTCTAATAAAATTAATAATATATTTCGCCATCACTTCGTGACTGGCTGTATACACAGGCAATTGTCCTTTTTATCTTAGTGACATTATCCGTTATAATCATCATCACTTTTTTAAAGATATTACCTACAGGTGTAGCGACAATATGGCTAATCAACCTAATTTTACTGATGAAGAATATAAAGCATTCGCGGAATTAATGGACTCATACAATCGTACGTTCGCCGTATCTATCACGACATTAGTATTAGCAGTAATTGGTTTTATTATTGCAGAAGTTCAGGTTGGTTATTTAATTACTAACAATATTCGTTGGCTGTTCGGCTTACTGGTTATGCTCCCTCTTGCTGTCACCTCTATTGGGACCAAATATGACTTTAATCACCTGACTTTTAGCATGCCTAAAACTATCTTATATAGCGTACTCAATGTTATTGCTCTCATTTCAATTATCGCTATCGTGGTTATGCTTAACAGCTAAGTCCATATTGATAAATATCGTACATAGAAAAATCTCCTTGCTGATAATTAGCTTTGAACAAGGGGGGGACATCCTCCCCTTGAACACCACCGCTAAATAACTGCTTTAATTGATGTAAGTAATATTAATTCATGCCAATAAGTATCATTATTGACAATAAATTCTCTAGAAATTCAACTGACGCTGACATTCACACAAGCCATATCCATATCATCAAGCAGAATTTTGAATGATATATCAGGTTGCGTTTATGATCTGATCAGGGAGTTTGTTGATGGCATTTGACTATGGGTCAATTGATTTAGGACTTAAAAATCCTTTTAAAACCGAAGGAAAAATAACAGCGGCACGTGGCATTATTGTTATTTGCCTTGGTGCTTATGGGTTATTTTCAGCAGCAAAAACGGTAACGCATAGTACGGTAGCGGGTTGGATAATGATCCTATTTGCCTTAGCTTTACTTATCAGCGGGTTAACAACTGCCTACCGTGGTATTTCAGCAACACTTAAGTATTTTGTTGGCCGTAATCATCCAACATCTTTAGCGCATAATCATAGCAACACATCAGAGCACGCTTACCAAGAAGATGCTTATGTCGCCTACTCTGAAGGGACAATTACCGATATGCTCATTGGTCGTAAAAATGCGACTTTTGTCGAACCAACTGGGTTTATTGCACATGCATTGCACAGTATTTTCCCTAGCCTCATCTACATGCCCTACCCTATCCGCAATTTAGCTCAACGTTTATGTGCCGCTTGGACTAATACGATTGTCGCTTTATTGTGTTATAGCTTTGTCGCTTTTATTTCCCTAACTGGCTTTATTGGCTCACTTGGTAAACAAGTATTTCCTGTTTATTCCGTGGTACTGACATTAGGGTTATTATGCATGTGGATTTTAACCAGTTTACGACTTAACCGTATGTCGCAAACACGTGTGCCTCGTTTATCTAACATTGAATTTATTCGTACTCTGATTGCTGCTGTTGTATTACCCATAGCAATAGGGTTAGCACTGAAACTGGCGATGCTTGTTGTTGGAACAACTCGCGTCAGCCATTTTATTAGCAACTTCACCAACCTACATAATACGATGTTTATCTGTGCGATTATCATAGGTGCAGCCATTGTCACCATTATTGTGGCACTCATGCTTAATAAGCGTTTATCGCTATCTAAACCAAACGTGGAAGTTTCCGAACTACGTGAGAACTGGCAAGAGTCAGTCCACCCAAACGAAGTATTCATCAACCTTGATAATCTTGTTATGGCAAATCGCCGTTATAAAGAAGTGCCTAATCGCGTTTATAAAGAGCTAAAGCCAACATTAGAGGAACAAGTACAAGCTAAAGGTAGTTTTGCAGGAGAAACACTTCAAGAAGTACAACCAAAGTATAAAGCGATTGAAGTCGATCAAGCATTAGATAACACTCGAATGTTTAGCTTAATCACTGGCAACCTTCTGCTTATTGGAGCCGCTATTACCGTTTTGTTTGCCGCACTCTCAATAACAGGTATTGTTACAGGTAGCCACACTGCAACTAAGGTGACACAACTTTTCTTTGTTGCTTGTATTTTAAAAGCACTAGGTAGTATTTTATCTAATGCTAGCCATTTGTTTTTTGCTGAAATGCTATTTGAAAGCAATATTATCTATTTAAAAGTAGAGGGTACGTTTACTGAGTCAAAAATCTCGACAGGTAATAGTATTCACGACTCGACTCGTTCTGAGAATATTTTAGTCCGTTCAAGTCTTACACCTTGGATTATTGTTAGCCGTATTATTAGTAGCTCATTTGCTTCATCTGGGACAAATAACCTTGAGCACCCTCGCTTTATTTTAGAAATGCACAAAAATGATCATGAGCTAGAGAGTATCCGAGGTGATTTAGTCCGTTTTTTAAAAAACAGAGAATCGATAGCGGCCATAACAAGCCAACGTGATTTGATGAACACGTCTCAAATTCATGAAATTAACCAGCAAACTCGCGCAAGTAGTATGTCGATTAATCATCATGATGAAGAAATAGGTGGTTATATTCATCGTGAATACGAAGAAAAATACCCACAGTAATTTTCTATGTTCAAATTCATATAAAAAGGAGAATGTATTTAATTATTTTCTCCTTTTTATTTTTATTCGTCATGTTTAATTAAATCATAGTCACGCTATACAAAATAATTACGCATTTTTACTCCCGCAATCCATGCAATATTAGTATGCATCGACCCCAAAAAATTATATGACACATGTCACGTTTTATATTTCATTCAACTGCAAGAATATTCGTTCAATGCATATAACTTAACGATAATTAATGAAAAATATTACATTACTTTCCGCACTTATTACTTCAGCTATTAGTGTACCCGCATTTGCTTGTACGACAATTTTAGTGGGTAACCAAGCAACAACTGATGGATCTTTTATTGTCGCGCGTAACGAAGATTATAAAGCCAATAATACCAAGCAGTTTATTTACCATACAGCAGAAGCGAAGCAAAAAACGGACTTCAAATCAAACGCCAATGACTTTACTTACCCAGCAGCAGAAAATGCACTGGAATACACTTCATTGTCAGATTTTGATACCCATGGTACCAGTATGGGTGAAGCTGGATTTAACTCTGCTGGGGTTGGTATGTCTTCAACCGAAACCATTTATAACGGTGCTCAAGCACTCGCGGTTGATCCGTATGTAACCAATACTGGTATCGGTGAAGATGCGATTGAGAATGTCATTTTACCACGTGTAAAAACAGCCAAAGAAGGCGTTGAACTGTTAGGCAAGATCATTGAGAAACAAGGCGCGTCTGAAGGCTTTGGCGTTGCCTTCGTTGATAAAACCGGTATTTGGTATTTAGAAACAGGCAGTGGTCACCAATGGATGGCACAAAAGATCCCAGCCGATAAGTATTTCGTTTCAGCCAACCAAGGTCGATTAACTACCTATAAACCGCATAACCCCGATTATTTAGCGTCTCCAACACTAGTTAGCTTTGCCGAACAACATGCTTTATACACTCCTGTTACAGGAGAGGCTTTCAACTTCCACAAAGCTTACTCGCAAGATACCAAGAATGATCAAACGTACAATTATCCACGCGTTTGGACGTTACAACACATGTATACAAAAGGCTTAAATACCAAGATAACGCAAGGTGAAAGTTTCCCCGTATTCTTAAAACCAAGCCATAAATTATCTGTTGCAGATGTTGAACAAGGGCTACGAAACCACTATCAAGGTACGTCACACGACCCATACGCGAATAGCAATCCGGAAGAAGCATACCGACCAATATCCGTATTTAGAACTCAAGAATCACACATATTGCAAGTTCGTCCTAATCTGCCTATCGCTATCGGTGAAACCGAATACATGGCCTATGGGATGACAGCACTTAGCGTTTATATTCCTTATTATCAAGGTATGACAGAAGTGCCTAAAGCATTAACGATTGGCACAGATAAAGCAGACAACCTATCAGCTAACTGGCAATTCCGTAAGTTACAAACCATTGCCATGACCAACTGGAGTGAGTTCTCGCCAATTGTTCAAAAAGCCTATCAACAATTTGAGCAGCAAACGGCCGTTAAGCAACAAGAGCTTGAAAAGCAGTATCTTGCGATATATAAAAAGCAACCTAAACAAGCCCAGGCATTAATCAATCAATTTGAACAAAAAACAGTTGATAACGCATTGGTATTAACCAATGAATTAACCAATACCTTATTGACCAAGATGACTCATAACACCGATATGCTATATCATTTTGAAGGCGCTTAAGTTGATAACACGTAAGCACTAGCAATAAACGAGAGATAGCCCAAGATTATAAAATTAAGGCGTTATTTCTCGTTTTATCTTTTCAATGTCGCACTTTTAAACAATATTTATACCTATTCTTTTTCCGCATCTTATATCATTTGCTCATTCTTTAATGAGCACTCTTGACAATGCGCACACGACTAGCCTTTCTTAGCCTTATTTTTCTTGCCCTTGTTCCTTGTTTTGCATTGGCAAAAACAAGTGAGCAACAAGCCCAGATCACCTTAGGTCGCTATTTGTTTAATGATGTTCGCTTATCAAAGTTCGGCAATCGCAGTTGTGCCCTTTGCCATGCAATCGATCTTGGTTGGACAAATCGATTTAGCAAAGTGCCAGATATCAATGGCAATCCGACAACACTAAACACGCCAGCATTACTCAATGTTGTCCACTATGACCAATTCATGCAAAGTCGCAAAGAATTACAGACATTAGAACAAGCTATTTTATTGCCTTTGTTTGGCACAACCCCAACAGAAATGGGGATGACAGAGCCGTTATTATTACAACGTTTACAACAGGCGTCTGATATCTATACCCCACTATTTGAAGCCAGTTATCACTCTGCAAGTTTCACAACCCAGAAAGTCATTAACGCATTAGCGAAGTATGTAGAAACAATTCAAAGTGTTGATACCCCCTATCACCGTTATTTATCTGGTGATACTGATGCGCTAAATAAAGAGCAAAAGCTAGGATTAGCCCTGTTCAATAGTGATCACCTAAAGTGCTCACAGTGCCATGGTGGCGAGCTATTAAATACCCCTAAAAACAACATCGACCCACTTTATGTCAGCACAGGGTTGTACGGTATAAAAAATAAAGATGGCAAACACTTATACCCTGAAAATGAACGTGGCAAAGCCAGTTTTAGCCACAAAGAAACTGACGACGGAAAATACCGTATCCCTTCATTGATCAATGTGAGCAAAACAGCACCTTGGGGACATGATGGCAGCGTACAATCGCTAGAGCGGTATATTGAACATTATGCCGCCGGTGGACGAGTACTGACGATAGGAAAAAATGCAGGAGATGGTCGTTATCATCTCAATAAAGACAACAAGATCTCAGGCTTTAGTTTATCGAATAAAGAGAAAAAAGCGCTCGTTGCCTTTCTCAATAGCTTAACCATAACTCGACTACCAGCACAGCAACACCAAGATCCTTTTTGCCAGTTAGTTCCATTAAAAAATAAAAAAGACAGCCCGAACTGTCTTCCACCTTTTAAAGTGAAGTCATGAACACCATAAACAAGACCATGAAAAAGACGATTCAGTTAATGACATTAAGCGCATTACTAAGCCAATCAATGGCCGTAAGTGCGAACCCTGACATTACCCCTGAACATAAAGGGCGGAATGATTATTTTGCCAAAAGTTATCAGCCGCTATGCAACTTGCCAACAAAAAACATTGCTACAGCTTCAACACTTGAAGAGGCCAGCCAGCAAGAATTTATTTTAAATAAAGAATTAGGCTTATCCACCCAACTAAATAACCAAGGTGAAGCTTATATTCAACTGGCGATCAAAGAATGGAATGAGAAGTTTATCGTAGGTGTCACACCAAAAACCCACGTATCGATGGCGGGGGCTGATATTCAAGGCGCTGATATTGTTAACTTGCACTGTGCAGATCAATCACAATACCTTACCCACTTAAACACCCACGAATGGGGAAGCTATACTCTGAAACTTACAGGTAAGCCAAACCAGTTGGTGAAAGTGCAAATCACCACAACAGATCTATAAAAGAAACAAGCCTGAGCAATCATTGCTGAGGCTTACTCTCTCAAACTTACAAACCTGTGTTTCGGTGGTATTCTTGCTCAGCAAATTCTTTGCCTTTTTGTGCCGCTACCGCACAAGACTCTGGTGCAATATCACCACGCTCAGTCACATATTGCTTAAGCTCCGCCGCTTTATCTGTGCGATTAAAAAACTCATGATAGCCAATATTTTCACATAGCTCCCATGACGATACACCTGCTGCATTTTTTAACGTATAGCTATTTGATGGCGTTCCAGCGCAACCCACTAGGCCGAATGCAATCAGTGAAAATAACACCTGCTTTTTCATCAAAAATCCTTTGTTTCAACTTTATCTCAATGATTTGACATACAATATCACATCATCTCTTACTTATGTTTTAGTATAAACATGATACTGATTCAAAGCCTCATTATTGATTAGACGTTAATAGGATAATTTCCTAATATACGCATGGTTCAAATACGTTTATGATCGTTGCTAATGTAACCTTCATCGCTAGAGCTATTTTTAGGATTCACCATGAGCAATTTTAATCTTTATACCGCCCTTTTACCTTGTTTCGATTGCCGTCAACAAAAAGCAGAAGCAAGCTTAGGTTGGCTAACCCCTGCTATGCATGAAGCGGTTCTTGCGCAAGTAAACACCATCATTACAGCGAGTGATGATTACTCTGATGATCTTGTTACTACTATCACCTGTTCTGTTGATGAAGCTAAGTATTACCTATTGTTAAATGCATTCGCTTATTCAGAAGAAGAAATGCAAACAACAGGCGTAGATCCAGACGACCTTGTTGAAATTGAAAAAGAAATCAAAGCAAACAAGAATGCTGATGGCATGATTGAGCTTGAACATGACATTGCGCTACAAGGCTGTACTGCTTGCTGCCCTGACGCATAATTCCATGCTATTTACTATGGTGTACGCTATGTGCGCCATAGTCATACTCCCTCCTCTCGCCTCAACCATACCGCCTTAAGACTTGAAATTACGCTGACTAACCCCATTTTATTAATACGACAATTAATAATAAGAGCAAAAGTAAGATGAACAGCCCTATTTTAGATGACTTAAATTGGCGTTATACCACCAAGAGTTACGATCCTAATAAAACCATCTCAACAGAAAATATTGCCATCATTTCAGAAGCACTACGATTATCGGCATCATCAATCAACTCGCAGCCATGGCGCTTTATTATTTTAGAATCAGATGATGCTAAACAACGATTTAGCAATACCTTTGAGACTAAGTTTTTAGCCAATAAACCTCACGCAACTAACGCCAGCCATATCATTTTATTTACTCACAACCCTCATTATTCTATTGAAGATTTTGAAGCCGTGATTGATAAAAATATTCTTGATGGCCGAATTAAGCCAGAGAAAAAAGGCGATGCCGTGAGCAAGTTTAGCTTTGCGGATTTATACACCGAGCCGAGTGGCTACAATGCTAATTGGACAAAAGCACAACTGTATCTGGCTTTCGGTAACATTCTGCATGTTCTTGCACGATTAAAAATAGATTCAACACCACTTGAAGGTATTGACGTAAAACGTGTTGAGAAAGAATTCAGCCAAGAGCTAGATGGTTTCTCATGCCCTGTCGCACTCGCCATTGGCTACCATGACGAGTCTGATTTTAACGCACGCTTACCTAAATCTCGTATGCCATTAGAAACTGTTGTACATAAAATATAGTCACTCATAACCATATAAAGCTGCCAACAGCAGCTTTATTACAATTCTATTTATTACAGGCAATAAACTTAAATTTTAAGATTTAGTTCACATTAAAAATGTAGCTATAAAAAAACCACAATAAGCAACTGTGTTCATAATCATTTTTAGCGCATACTTACCCTTACGAAAGCTGAGGATTATGTTATGACTGATACAAGCACAGCCACTGAAGTAATACTTACTGCCAACGAACAAATAGTTTCAACTACTGATATAAAAGGTAATATCACTTACGTTAATGATACTTTTTGTCAGATTTCTGGTTATACTCGTGAAGAAATCATGGGGAAAAACCATAATATTTTAAGACATTCAGATATGCCAAATGAAGCCTTTGGCGATCTGTGGAGAACAATAAAACAAAAAAAGTTTTGGCGAGGCGCCGTTAAAAATCGCTGTAAAAATGGCGATTATTATTGGGTCGATGCTTTTGTCACACCGATTTATGAAAACGACAATGTTATTGGTTATCAATCTGTACGCTTACCTCTTTCTCATCAGCATAAAGTACAAGCACAGCACATTTATAAAAAGATCAAACAAGGAAAAATACTCAAAACTTATGCATCACCTGTAAACAAACACATTCTTTTTTTGTTTATCAGCATTATTTCAATTTTACTCACCCTTTTTATTTCGCCTTATTTTTCTTTGCTTCTACCTATTTTAATTTTAATACTGTTTAAAAAAGAGTTAATCAGTGCCCCCGCATGGCAACATCAATTAAAAGAAAAATATAACAGTATTTCTATTCATATTTATAACTCTGATATTAACAACCATGCTGAATTTATAATCGGACTCAAAGATGCTCAAATAAAAGCCATTTTGGCACGAACCCATGAAGCATCGACGAATGTTGATACTGAAATTAATACTATCGCAGTTTTATCAAATACGTGTAAAGAGAAAATTGTCCAAGAAAATGATCATCTCGATAGCATATCAACCGCCATTGAAGAAATGTCATCCAGTATTACCCATGTCGCAGAAAACTGTCAAAATACACTACTAACCGTGACCGAGGCAGAAAATGCCTGCCATAGTTCATCTGAATTAATTACCCTTACCTCTCAGCATATCTCCCATTTAACTCATGAGATAAATGAAACCAGTACTATTACAGAAACACTTTCCACTGAAGCCACAATGATCACTGGAATTTTGCAAGAGATAGAAAGTATTTCAGAGCAGACTAACTTACTTGCTCTTAACGCAGCTATTGAAGCCGCTCGCGCAGGCGAACATGGCAGAGGATTTTCTGTTGTTGCAGATGAAGTAAGAGCATTGAGCGTAAGAACCCATAATGCAACATCACAAATACAAAAATCAGTTAACTATATTTTATCATCTCTTAATAATGTTGTAGAAAGAATGAAATTGGGAAGTGATAAGTCGCAGGAATGCGTATCTGATGTAAAAGATGTATCAGATAAAATAGGTAACATTCTGTCTTTGATGGATCAAATCTCTCAACTATCTCACCAAATATCAACAGCAGCCGAACAACAAGCGATGGTTGCGAAAGAAATTAATGTAAATAGCTATCAGATTTACGATGCTTCAAAAATTAATCTTAGTGAAATAAATACTATTACAGAGACAATGACTGAAATGACAGAAAACTCAGCCCAGCTAGTTAATCTTTCAAAAGCCTTTAAGTAAATAAATCAAGTCACTAACGCAAAAAAGCCGCTAACTTACGTTGGCGGCTTTTTTTTATATGGCGGAGAGATAGGGATTTGAACCCTAGATACGCTATAAACGTATGCCGGTTTTCAAGACCGGTGCTTTCAACCACTCAGCCATCTCTCCATGGCGTGAATAATAGCGAAGTGAATACCGAGTGTAAATAGTGACAAGCACTGACTGCACAGTCTTTAATCGAATTTAATGGATTATTATTTTGGAACACCACAATCTATTAAAAAACGTTCAAAACCGTATTTTTCTAGCCATTCCAATTGTTCAGTTGAACTCACTAAAAAGCGGCCAATAAAATTAACCCCATGCCCTTTTATTTCGCCAACTTGATTCTTTGTACGAGGAATAAGCAACATCCAGCGTTGAGTTAATAATATATTATACGGGTGACATTCTGTTAAACCATTGATACTCGATGTCATATACAGCTGCATTGATTCCATAACCGACAAGTAATGCTGGTAAAGTTCTGCTGCATTTAAATATTCGAATCTCATCAAGTCATGTTTAAAAGGTAATAGCCCCTGAAGAATTGTCTTTTCTAAAGGCAGTGATGTTCTAATTAGCTGCATATGCCGATGCATTTGACTAGAACCTGCTATCGCCCCTGAATTAAAAAAACCTAACACACCATTATCTGTTATTCCTTGTATCCAAGCTTCAAAATCCTTTAAAACTAATGGCGACGTTTGAGGAATATAATTTTTCGCACAAATAAGTAAATGTGGAACAACAATAGGAAATTTATTTAATAAACAAACGTGTTGCTCTCCAATCGTATTGATATATGCTGAGGGATTATAAGGCGATACAAAAGGGTCATGAGTTGCTACAGATGGGGAATGTTTAACTTTCATATTCTCTGTTTCTACATTAACAATAAACTCTATCCCATTTTGCTCAATGATAAGATCACTATTTGTTAGTGGTAGCAATTGACCTGAAACTAAGCCCTCTTTTGACTTTTCATAACCTATATCCCACAGCATATTCTTTCCTTTACTACTTATTTAATAGTCTTCATCAATTTCAGGTGTGCAATGCTCACAGCTCTGTAAAGCGATCTCGTGTTTAAACATTGCCACACCTTCTGATGTCATATGTTCTGAAATGAGATCATTAACTTCATTAGAATCATCTGAATTAACTTGACCATGGTTGATTTCATGCTCAGAGTAACCATAGTAATTTAGTAATAAATAGTCGCGAGCTTCATCTTCTGAGCATACAATACTCACTGAGAAATACTCTTCGTAATCGGTATCAGATTTAGATAGAACACTTTTTATCTGGTCGACGACATCATCTTTCATACTTGGTGTAAACCATCCAAGTTCAGTTTTCGCCATTCGCTTATGACAGATAAAGCAAGGTAACTCTTCGGTATAATATTTAAAATTAGTCATTGTGGAACTCCGTAAAAGAGATAATGACAAAATATTCCTAATATTATTAAAATAATAGCTATAAAAATGGAATTTTGTGTTGCGGTTTGGACTTTTACTCTATTTATAAGAATTAAAAATTTTATAAATAATATCCATGAGCGTATTTAATTGACTCAAGATCACAAGTTAACAACTTAATTACATACATTATATAATTAATAGCTATTGTTAAAAAATGTATAATTGAATGCTTAACAGGATGTTAGATAAGCATTGGCTCTTAAAAGGATTAGGAGGTTCAATCGAAATGGAAAATAATAAAAGCACAAAAAACCAATGGATAATACCGACAGGTATCAGCTTACTTATGGCTGTACTTGGTGTTGTTATTCTATCTCCATTTATTAACATTTAATTAACCCGGGGGAGATCCTTCTCCCCATCCACTTATCCTTAAACATAACTCACTGATTTTATATCAAATGGATAATAATATTTTGGCATTCCCATTAGCCGATTAATGTTTCTTTGTTCTTTTTCTGTTAAAACTAAATTATATTTTTCACCATATAACGCTGATTTAAATATAAGCCAACTATTTAGGAAAAGTTTATCTCCTGTTTTTGCTGTATAATCTAACAAGTTATAAGTGAAATCTTTTTCTTTTTTTATAACACATCGCTGAAGAGCTGCATTATTTAATTCATTAAGTATTATCTTTTTTCTTTCTAGAGATAGACTATTTAGCCATGGGTCATTAATAGGTTTTAATTTTCTATTTTCAAGTAATTGACATTGATGAATCTGGCTTTCATATTCTTGCTTAACTTTTAACAACTGCATTTTCTCTGAAGAGCTATTAATGCTTAATGAAAATGATGGAAAAGAGATAATTAAAAATAGATACAATAACTTATGCACTTATAACTGCTCAATATGAATATCAAATGATTCGTTGAAAAACACTAATTAAATACTGTTTTATATTTAAGATGGCAACCTTACAACAATAATTAATGTAAAACAATAAAGATATTTATCGATGAAATACACAAATCGATACCATGAAAATTTCTTGTTTAAATTACGGTAATTTCATTTTTATTTGATTGTTTAAACCCATTTTTTACTACAAAATAATCATAATTTATAACGCTGTCTTTTCATATACACGATATTTTGGGAAAAATAATGCATTTCGAACAGCAATTGGCCTTAGCACACCAAGAATTAACTCGCTATGGGATTCAGTCATCGAATAGTCATCCTATAAGTTTTCAATTATTGCATTGGTCAGGATTACAAGTACCTCTTCCTCACTATGGCCATTTTAAAACAAACTTTTGTATCTTTTCTGCATGGTATAGCTTTATTTTTGCTCTCATTTTCATCATCGCAGAGATAATCAGTAATACACCGATTTCTATCATCTCTGCTATTTTCACCTCTCTATTTGCTGGAATAACAGCTGGTATTTCAATGGCAACCTATTATCATTACAGTGCTAAAGGTTTTAATTTAAGTCAATGGCACCAGTTAAAATAGCAATCACTGAAATAACAAATCCTGTTTTATCTCTTTCCTATTAAGCTATGCATAAAACGCATAGCTTGAATGTGTTTTATTCATTTGTTTCAGAGTCTTGATTTCTATAGTATCCGCCGCTCGCATTTTAACGCACGCTGCACACTATAATTTAGAGACAATAATGTTTTCACAATCAACACCAGCGCAACTTATCCGTTTGCTTGTGCTTCTTGTTATCACTTTAGTTACTGTTCATCATTGCCAACCATTATTAGATGCCCTTGCTAAACATGCGACAAATGGTGGCTGCCACCAACAAAATACGATGAATGACGAGACGGCTATTTCTCATCATCACATGCACTAATTCATCCCTCTATATAACATAACTACATCACTATACGAGCATCCTTAATGAGCATTTTTCGCTTTCCTCTCCTAGTTTGGTTAGGCATTGGTATTTTAATTTTTAGCCTAGGGATCAGGCAGTCTTTCGGTATTTTTATGATGCCGATATCTGATACGTTTGGTACAGGACGTGAATTTTTCAGTTTTGCTATCGCGCTACAAAACCTTTTATTTGGATTATTCCAACCTCTTATTGGCATGGCATCTGATCGTTTTGGCTCAAAGAAAATCATCATAGGCGGGGCTATTGCGTATGGGTTAGGATTATATTTAACTTCTATCGCAACCGAGCCAAGTGTACTTTACCTCAGTCTTGGCGCTTTAATTGGATTAGGTTTAAGTGCGACCAGTTATGTCATTATTCTGGGCTCTATTGCACGTGTTGTACCAGCAGAGCATACGGCAAAAGCGTTTGGTTTAACCACCTCTGCAGGCTCATTCGGTATGTTTGCCGTGATCCCTGGTGCTCAAGCCCTGCTGAATCAATTTGATTGGCAAACAGCGATGCAAATATTCGCCCTGCTGTGCTGCATAATGATCGCTTTTGCTGCCTTTATGAAAACGGCTAAGGAAGATAGCTCTAGCAATACACTTGTGGTTGACGATAGCCAAACCCTATCAGAAGCATTAAAGGAAGCATTTCAGAATAGAAGCTATTGGTTAATTCACTTAGGTTTCTTTGTCTGCGGTTTTCACGTTATGTTTATCGCGACACATTTACCAAGCTACTTAGCTGATAAAGGTTTACCTGCACAAACAGCCGCTATGGCGCTGGCCTATGTTGGTATCTTTAATATCTTCGGATCTTATTTCTGGGGCATTATGGGTGACCGATTCGACAAGCGTTATGTGATGACGTCTCTTTACCTAATGCGCACTGTTGTCATTGCTGCTTTCGTTACACTGCCAGTAACCGAAAATACAGCTGTTATTTTTGGTGGGGCTATCGGTTTTTGCTGGTTAGGGACAGTGCCATTAACTTCTGGCCTGGTTCGACAAATATTTGGTGCGCGATACTTATCTACTTTATACGGTCTGGTTTTCTTTACTCACCAAGTGGGCAGTTTTTTAGGTGCTTGGGTTGGTGGGCGTATTTACGACTATTACCATTCATATACGCCTATTTGGTGGCTAACCGTTGTCATGGCATTTATTGCTGCATTGGTACACTTACCTATTAACGACAAGCCTCTTCCTCGTTTACTTGCTCACCACGCAAGTTAAACGAAAAAAGCCCTACTAATTTTCATTAATAGGGCTTTATTTAGCTCTTTCTAGTTGAAAGTGTCTTCGTCGATTACTTGTTTAAGTATTCGCCTTGACGAAGTGCTTCAATACGTTTTTCTAGTGGTGGGTGAGTCATAAATAATTCAGATAATGACTTCTTACCATTAATACCAAACGCCATCATTGAACCTTCTAATTGTGGCTCGTGGCTCACTTTTAGACGCTCAAGCGCTGCGATCATTTTCTCACGACCAACAAGCTTTGCAGAGCCAGCATCAGCATAGAATTCACGATGACGGCTGTACCACATTGTTAGGATACTTGCTAAAAAACCAAATAAAATTTCCATGATGGTTGATACGATAAAGTATGTCATGTAGCTACCGCCACTTTCACCTTCTTCATCGCTATTGTTCACACCACTGATTGCGCCAGCCACTAAACGTGAAACGAAAATAACAAAGGTATTCACAACACCTTGCATTAACGTCATTGTTACCATGTCACCATTAGCCACGTGACTCACTTCGTGAGCAAGCACAGCTTCAGCTTCATCACGTGTCATACTGTGTAATAAACCTGTAGAAACGGCTACAAGTGAATCATCACGCTTCGCACCTGTTGCAAATGCGTTAATATCTGGCGAATCATAAATCGCGACTGTTGGCATTCCAATACCCGCCTGTTGTGCTTGGCGAGATACTGTTTCCATCAACCAATGTTCTGTTTCGTTACGTGGGCTTTCGATAACCACACCACCAACAGAACGAAGGGCCATTGACTTTGACATCATCAAAGAAACCAATGAACCACCAAAACCAAATAGTGCAGCCATAACTAGCAAACCAGAAAGGCTACCTGGTTGCATCCCTGTTACAGCATAAACAATGTTCAGTACGACACTGAACACCAGCATTACTGCTAAGTTTGTTAATAAAAACAATGCAATACGCTTCATATTTCTAATATTCTCCACTTAGAAATTATTTCAATCCCTACTGTTATCAGTAAGATCGATGCTATCTCTTAATACAAACCCTATAGTAAACAAAGTCTGTAACTTAACACTATATTCAATGAATATAGGTATGATTTAAAGAGTTTAATTGTTACTAATTCTTTATATATGTTCAAAGAAGCAATTTATCAACAGTAAATATCAACTAAAGGTTTTGCTTTATTTATTTACCATAATAAATCTATGATGCTGTTTATGTTTCCCTTACACCAATAATATGAAATTAATACCATATTTTCCATATGTAAATATATATATTTATCAATGAGTTAAATTTTTTATAAGTGCAATATCCCACTTGTTAGACTTTAGTCTTATTGCTTAAAAATACATTCTCGACTATTGTGATTATGTTTACAGATAGACAAAACTTTGAACCAGGGAGGATTCATGGCTAGTAAAGAAAATTACCAAGTTGCCATTGATATTTTACGTTGTCACCTTGGCATGTCTTTAGAGGAAGCTCATAAAGAGCTGGGTATTGATCAGACAGGCACAACATCAGCAACAGAAACACAAGAATTACTCATTGGTCTTAACCAAGATAATTAATTTGTGTAATACCGATCAGTTATACAGAAAAAGGCACTCAATGAGTGCCTTTTTCTTATTCTTTGTGTCAAAAAATAGATACTTTAACTCTATAGCCCGAGCTTTTCTAATTGAATATAAGATGATAAATCACGCTTATTAATACCAGGCATATAAGGTATTTCGCCTAATTTCACGCCAGGTAAATTAAGCTCTAACATTTTTATCATTTCAGCGTAATTTTCAATCCCTGGATTCACACGATTCGCAACCCAGCCAACCAACTCTAACCCGTCAGCGTTAATAGCTTCAGCTGTTAACATTGCATGACTTAAACAGCCTAATTTAATCCCAACGACTAAAATTACAGGTAATTTTTCTTGTTTAACCCATGATGATAAATAATCGGTACGTGTTACGGGTACACGCCAACCACCCGCCCCTTCCACTAATACTACATCAGATTTAGCTTTAAGATGTGCTAGTCCTTGTGAAAGCACATCAAAATCAATTGTTTTACCTTCCCTTTCTGCAGCCAAATGCGGAGAGACTGGCTCTTTAAACGTATAAGGGTTCACTTCTTGATAAGTAAGCTCAACCGGCGATGCTTCTTGTATAAATAAAGCATCTGAATTACGAAGTCCTTCGGCTGTTTCTTCACTGCCTGAAGCGATAGGCTTATAACCTGCCATTTGAATATTATGCTGACTGGCCGCTTGTAAAATAGCGCGACTACTGACTGTTTTACCGACTTCGGTATCCGTCCCAGTAAGGAAAAAAGCATTAGTCATTAATTAAAACTCCAAAACAAACTTGATAAGTAGCGGGTAATAAATTGCTTTCATCACGATAGGCATCATAGGCATGCTCTAACGCGTTTAATGTTTGACGACCTAGTAACACATTTTTCCTTTTTTGTTGCAAATGTGTAGCGCCAATACCTTTTAGATCTTTCATTAACCCCAGTGCTGATGGGTAATGAACAACTATGGGTGAGAATACTAATTTATCAACCTGTGTTCCTGTTTGCGCCAGCGCAACTTTTATTTCATTTTCTGTTTTAAAATCATTAACATGTTGATATTGATCAACCTGTGCCCACGCTTCTTTTAACTCATTTAACGAGCCATCAACCAGCGTTGTGAAAAAGATCATACCGCCCGGTCGAACAATACGTTTTAATTCTTTAAGTGGTACAGCTAAGTCATCACACCACTGTAACGCCAAGCTACTAAAAGCAACATCATAGCTATTGTCTGCCAATGGCAAATTTTCAGCATCAGCCAATAGATAATCACAATCGCTATTACAGCGTTGTTTGGCTTGCGCTAACATTTCTAAAGACAGATCAGCAGCCGTCACATTAAAGCCAAGCTTTACCAATTCCTCACTAAAATAGCCCGTACCACAACCTACATCGATCGCTTTTTTATGGTTTTCTACGGCATGAAGGTGAGGTAATTCCTCTAATAATAAATGCCCAACTTTACGTTGAAATGCCGCTGCGTTATCGTAATTTTTCGCCGCTTTACCAAAAGCCGATGCAACCGCTTGTTTATCTATTGGCATCGCTGGCTCGGTATTTAACGCCGTATTAAATTTATCCATTATATTGATCATTAATCACCTCATTTAATGATGCAGCAAGCAGGCGAATATCTTTATCGTTATGTGTCGCTGTTAATGTGACGCGAAGACGAGCTGTATTTTGAGGAACCGTCGGAGGACGAATAGCACCTACCCATAATCCACGCTGTTTTAACTGCTCAGATATCGCAATAGTTTGTTCACTACTACCAATAACTATCGGTTTTATTGGGGTAATGGTTTGCTGCAACGGTATAGCAGAATCGAGTTGCTGGGTGAATAAATCACTTAACGCTGTTAATTTTTCTCGTCGCCAAGGTTGTTGCTGTATCACTTCACATGCTTTACTTAATGCATAGGCTTGAGCTGGCGGTATCGCTGTTGAGTAAATAAAGTGTCGTGCAAACTGAATTAAATATTCAGCAGTATCGTTATCACATAATATTGCAGCGCCTTGAAGCCCAAACGCTTTGCCGAAAGTGATCACTAAAATATCTGCTTTTATTCCGCTCGCTGCACAACTCCCTCTTCCTTCATCACCAAGCACACCACACCCATGTGCATCATCAACTACTAACCAACTTTTTTGTTTATCACAAACACGACGTAATGCTTTAAGCGGTGAGCAATCACCATCCATGCTAAATACGCCTTCTGTAATCACCATTCGTGCTTGGTTAGGTTCGAAGACTTGTTTATCGAGTAATCTATCTAGAGCATCAATATCATTGTGTGGAAAACGCTTCATCATTGCTGGTGATAACATTCCCGCTTCCATCAATGAAGCATGATTCAACTTATCTTGGTAAACACTGTCGTGCTTTTGTAATAGCGTAAAAAGCAAAGCTTGATTTGCGCTAAATCCGCTACTGAAAAGTAACGCCCTGTCATAACCGAGCCATTCAGATAATTGCGCTTCTAAATTTGCATGGGGAGAGTGATAACCTGTCACTAATGGTGATGCGCCACTGCCAGCACCATATAGGCTCAACCCCAGCTGCCATGCTTCGATGATTTCAGGTGATTGTGCTAATCCCAAATAATCATTACTTGAAAAGTTAACAAATGATTGTTGATCCGCAGATATGTGCCCTGAATCATTACCCTGCTTACGAGATAAACAAGTACGGCTACGATAAAGCCTTTGTTTATCTCGTTCCGCTAACGCATGGCGAAAGCGTTGACTAAACAGAGGCATCGTAAAAGATGTCATCTTTAGTCGGGCGAGATGCCACACGTTGTGCCACTTTGCCTAATAATTCATGCTCTTGAACTTCATCAGGTTTCGCGGCTTGTTGCTCACTGTTAATCCCTAACTTAGCAAACAACTGCATGTCTTTATCTTCACCTGGGTTTGGTGTTGTCAGTAATTTACAACCATAGAACACAGAATTAGCACCCGCCATGAAACAAAGCGCTTGCATCTGCTCATTCATGTCTTCACGACCGGCAGATAGACGTACTGCTGACATTGGCATAATAATACGGGCAACCGCAATAATACGAATAAAGTCAAAAGGATCGACATCATCAACACTTTCTAACGGTGTCCCTTTCACTTTTACCAACATATTAATCGGTACACTTTCAGGGTGAACAGGCAGATTCGCTAACTCAACTAATAATCCAGCGCGATCACGTGAGCTTTCACCCATTCCAATGATCCCACCAGAGCAAATTTTCATCCCTGCATCACGAACATGTGATAACGTATCAAGTCGATCTTGGTAAGTACGCGTGGTGATAATATTGCCGTAATATTCAGGGGATGTATCAAGGTTATGGTTGTAATAATCTAAACCAGCATCGGCAAGCGTATCGGCTTGATCACTGGTTATCATACCCAGCGTCATACACGTCTCTAAACCCATTTCTTTTACGCCTTTAACCATATCGAGTAGATACGGCATGTCACGCTCTTTCGGGTTCTTCCAAGCCGCTCCCATACAGAAACGGGTTGCGCCTGATTGCTTTGCTTTAGTTGCAGCGTCTAGGACACGCTCAACTTCCAACAAGCGTTCCTTGTCTACATCGGTACGGTAATGAGCACTTTGTGGGCAATACTTACAATCTTCAGGGCATGCACCTGTTTTAATCGAAAGCAAAGTACTGACCTGTACTTGATTAGGCTGATGATATTGACGATGTACTTGCTGTGCTTCAAACACTAAATCCATAAATGGTTTATCGAATAAAGCTTGGACTTCCTCTACTGTCCAATTATTACGTACTTCCACAGTCTGACCTCAATTATAGTTATCTTACGACTCACAAGGACTTGCTCGATCCTTCATGTTTATCCTATGTTTCACAGCTCTACTTGTTAACGTCTTGTTTCACTTTTACTGAGTAAAAAGCTATTAAATGATAACTCTATGAACTATTACTACTTGGCTAGTCTACTAACAGTGCGTAGACTGTCAACTATGGATAACAACAGAGGTTTACATCTGTGCAAAAAACGAACAATGTGGATATTGATTTTGATAAAAAACACGTTTGGCATCCCTATACATCAACTGTAACTCCCCTACCTTGCTACCCTGTTACATCAGCCCAAGGCGTTTATCTCACGCTTGAAGATGGCACGCAGTTAATTGATGGTATGTCATCATGGTGGTCGACCATTCATGGTTACAACCATCCCGTTTTGACTGAAGCGGCAAAAGCGCAGCTTGATAAAATGTCACATGTGATGTTTGGTGGCATCACCCATCAGCCTGCTGTTGATTTGTGTAAAAAACTCGTCTCCATCACCCCACATGCTTTAGAAAAAGTATTTCTTGCCGATTCTGGCTCTGTTGCTGTTGAAGTTGCCCTTAAAATGGCATTGCAATATTGGCATGCGAAAAATGAGTCTCGTGCAAAATTTTTAACCGTTAGCCATGGCTATCACGGTGATACTTTTGCTGCAATGTCTGTCACTGATCCCACTAACTCAATGCATCGTATTTATAAAGGCTTTTTACCTGAGCATATTTTTGCCAAGTCACCAGAATGTGGATTTTGGGATGATTGGGATGAAACAGACGTTAATGACTTTGAAAAAAAAATTCGTACTCATCATCAAGATCTTGCTGCTGTGATTATTGAGCCCATTGTTCAAGGTGCAGGTGGCATGCGTTTTTATCATCCAACGTATTTAAAACGTATTCGTGAGCTCTGCGATCAATATAACGTTTTACTTATTGCTGATGAGATTGCTGTTGGATTTGGTCGAACGGGTAAATTATTCGCCTGTGAACACGCAGAAATAAGCCCTGATATTATGTGCTTAGGTAAAGCATTAACGGGTGGGTATATGACGTTATCAGCCACTCTAACAACCAAGCATGTTGCTGATACGGTTTGCAGTGGTGAAGCACAATGTTTTATGCATGGACCAACATTTATGGGAAATCCCCTTGCGTGTGCCGTCGCAAACGCCAGTTTGGATTTATTGGCAGAAAATAAATGGCAACAACAAGTCACAAATATAGAGCAACAATTAGCGCAGGAACTTCCGTCTATTGCAGAACTTGAAAATGTAAAATCAGTCCGTTGGTTAGGTGCTATTGGTGTTGTTGAGCTGTATCAAGCCGTTGAAATGGAAAGTATTCAAGCAGAATTTGTAAAGCAAGGTGTTTGGGTTCGCCCTTTTGGTAAACTCATTTATATTATGCCACCATTCATTATTAGTGATCAGCAATTGACACAATTAACCATGGCAATTAAACAGGTTGTAAGTTCTATATAACAGTGATAATCGACAGGGAAAAATATCGTTAACTTTATCAAAAAGCAGACAATAATCTTATTTATGTCTGCTTATACTTTGAATCATGATGCTAGTACTAACAATAATAATAAAGTAAGTACACCATCGACGATAATACGTCAGCTAGGGCTAAGATTATGCAAATACCTCTGTTTCCACTAGATATTTATCTATTACCAGGCGGGGTCAGCAAGTTAAGGATCTTTGAACCTCGTTATATCAAACTGGTAAAAATTGCAGTTACAAACAAAGATGGATTCGGTTTGTGCATGTCAATCGATAATACGATTTGCCATTTTGGCACACGCGTAGTTATCACTGATTTTGATTCCTTACCAGACGGTGTTCTGAGTATTACGATTCAGGCCGTTGAGTTATTTCTTATTGATGATCACTGGCGTGATGAAGACGATCTTTTCTTTGGCAAGATATCTTCCGTTCCCAACTGGCAAAGTACTGATATTAACTATACCGATGTTGAAATAGCCAATAGCCTTAAAGTACTTTTTAAAGAACATCCCGATCACGCTAGTTATTACCCTACCCCTAATTTTGAAGACATGACTTGGGTATGTCAGCGATGGCTCGAAATCTTACCCTTAGAAGTCAATCAAAAGCAGTGGTTTATGAGTAGAAACGATCATACTGCCGCCTTATCTTTTTTACACACTGTAATTGATGATAATTTGCAAAAAAATGATCCATAACTGAATTAAGGGCGTATCACTATGTAACTATTCACTATTTATCAATACACATTGAGATTATGTCTATTATTACATACCCTAATTCTCAATCTAGTCATCATTATAGGTTGGGTACACCCACAATGAATGAGATCAGTATTGAGCAACAAAAAAAATTACTCGTTAGTGTAGCAACTGATCGTGATAAAACAGCTTTTGCCACTATCTTTTCACATTTTGCGCCAAAAATTCGTTCTTATGGCTTAAAACATCTAAAGCAAGAAGCCAATGCAATGGAACTTGTTCAAGAAACAATGCTAACTGTTTGGCGAAAAGCACATCTTTTTCATCCCGAGAAAGGTGCGGTATCTACATGGGTTTACACAATAATGCGTAATCAATGCTTTGATATTCTGCGAAAACGTCAAGCAACAAAAGAAGATAATTACAGTGATGATATTTGGCCTATTTTTGAGCAGAAACTCGTCTCATCATCTGATGATCCAAGTAATGAACAACTCAGTGATGAACTCATTACATTGATAGCAACACTACCAAAAAATCAGCAAGTTGTAGTGAAAGAAATATACCTTAATCAGCGATCTCATCAAGAGCTTGCCGATCAGTTAGGACTCCCTGTGGGTACCGTAAAATCAAGGTTACGCTTAGGCTTGCAAAAGCTGCGTTTGCATTTGGAGAATGACGATGCCTACTAATATCTCGTTTATTAAACATCATCCCAGTAAACAATTACTAGGGCAACATATAGAAGGTAAGTTACCACTTTCTATGTCACTTGCTGTATCTGCACATATTGAACTTTGCCCTCATTGCCAACAGTTAGAATCACAACTTACACCTAAAATTGCTAATGCTTCTTGGTCGCAATCAAAAACGGCACAAAGTAATTTGCAGCAAGATCTTCACATTGACGCATGCTTTTCCGCCATGCTCAGTGACATTATTGAAAGCGGTGACGATAACATGTCATACCATGAGCCAAAGTCTCTAACCATTGAATGTAAAGGAATGACATATACTCTACCAAGAGCATTCACTAAGTTTAATCAGTTAAACTGGCACAATTTAGGAAAAATTAGACGTGCCAGGTTACCCTTTGAAGAAGGTGAAGTAAGATCGAGTTTATTACATATAAGCAAAGGCGGTACGATCCCGACTCATACTCATAAAGGCTATGAGCTGACGCTTCTACTAGCAGGGAATTTTGAAGATGAAAACGGGCATTATACCGCTGGTGATTTTATATTACTTGACGAATCTCATTCTGGACATAGCCCAAAAACTAGTGAAGGTTGCCTTTGCTACACAGTCTCAAATGCCCCACTTCACTTTACTCAAGGTATGAGCCAACTGTTTAATAGTATTGGTAAAGTTATATACTAATTTTTATTATTCGCCTCTTAACTACATGCTTTATGGCTAAAATTACAGTTAAGAGGCTTTTTCACTTATTAATTTAATGCATTCACAATCATTAACTTTATAAAACAACTAATATTTAAATCATCATTATATTTGTAACCTTTAATATAAGTTCAATCATATTTATAATTTGCATAAAATAAAAAACATTTCTATTTTCGATCTTAATTTAAATATAAAATTGCATTTGTAGTTTAATTACTACAATTACAGTCTTATTTAAAAACAAGTCTTATTTTACATTTTAGCAAACTCACCTCTTATTCAAAAAACCAGCATTTTTATTGGCTTAAATTCGCAAAATGTTTGTTTCCAATAATCACCTAATCCTGAATTACCCACCTACAACAAAAGACAACAACTACTTGATTAATAATGAAAACAAAAGGAATCATTAGTTCACGCATGTTATCTAACATCACATTTCTTTTATTTACCATCATCATTAGCGTTAAAAAATAGATAGTCATCATCTATTTCCAACCTAAAATACTCTTCCCACTGCGGTTATGCGTTACGTTATTACGTATCACTCAGTAAATAATTAAAAATAACAACAAAACAATTTCGTGAAACAACGAAATAACCTAGGTGGGAAATATGTTAAATCTTGCAATATCGGTTATCCCTATTTTGCTTTTAATTTGGATGATGACAAAAAAGAATGCTTTACCATCACATATAGCATTACCAGTAACAGCACTCATCGTTGGTTTTTTACAACTGATCTATTTTGGTACCGACAGCCAACTTTTAGCTGCAAACGTCATTTCTGGTGCATTGTCCGCCATAACGCCAATATCAATTATTGCTGGCGCTATTTTATTAAACCGAACCTTGAACGTATCTGGTGCTGAAAATGTGATTCGCCAATGGTTAGAAGGCATCAGTAAAAACCAAGTAGGTCAGTTGATGATCATTGGCTGGGCATTTGCTTTTATGATTGAAGGCGCATCGGGGTTTGGTACGCCAGCTGCGATTGCAGCGCCTATATTAGTCGGTCTTGGTTTTAATCCATTACGTGTAGCCATGCTAGCACTGGTTATGAATTCTGTTCCAGTCTCTTTTGGTGCAGTGGGTACACCTACATGGTTTGGTTTAGGCAACTTAGGACTTCCCGATGCAGAATTGCTTGATGTAGGTCGCCTATCAGCAATTATGCATACAGCGGCAGCCGTGGTTATTCCCGTAATTGCGCTTAAATTTGTTGTTAACTGGCAGCAAATAAAACACAACTTTGTGTTTATCCAACTAAGCATTTGGTCATGTACTATACCTTATGTATGGCTGGCGCAATGGAACTATGAGTTCCCAGCACTGATCGGTGGCGCATTTGGCTTAACGTTGTCGATTATTTTTGCCCGTTACAATATTGGTTTAGAAAAGCAAACTGAGAAAGAACAAAAACAGCAACAAGAGACTTTACCATTTGGTGTCGTTTTTAAAGCGATGGCACCAACGCTATTACTGATAGTTATTTTAATCGTAACGCGTATCAAACAACTTGGTCTAAAAGGCTTGTTAAATGATGCAACACCTCTGCTACACCTTAATTTAGGTTTTGCTGATTTACATCTAAGCCAAGCGTTAATCATTAAGTTAAGTAACATTTTAGGTACGGATACATCTTGGGCATATAAAACACTCTATGTCCCTGCATTAATTCCGTTTTTTGTAGTTGTGCTTATTTCAATTCCTTTTCTAAAAATGAATAAGCAACAAGCAAAACAAGTGTTTAGCGACACTGCATCACGCATTAAAACACCATTTATTGCCCTTGTTGGCGCTCTAATTATGGTGAAGTTCATGATGATCGGAGGCGAACACTCGCCAATTATGACTACAGGTAATGCGTTTGCTGATCTAATGGGTAAAAACTGGCAATACTGTGCCGCCTATTTAGGTGCACTTGGTGCTTTTTTCTCAGGTTCAGCCACTGTTTCAAACCTAACCTTTGGCGCAATCCAGCAGAGTATCGCGCACAACGTTGGGTTACCTGAAACCACTATTTTAGCCATGCAATCTGTTGGTGGTGCTATGGGTAACATGGTGTGTATTAACAATATTATTGCGGTGTCAACTATCCTTGGTATCGCAAATAAAGAAGGCTACATCATAAAACGTACGGTGATCCCTATGATTTTGTACGGTGTGATTGCAGCATGTGTCAGCATTTTTATCTAATTGTCCCTACATAACATTAGATAAATGATTGGCTTACTTTCGAGTAGGCCAATCTTAAATATGAACAATCAGGCGGTAACCCGCCACTGGAGCAATAAAATGAAGGTAAACTTTTTTGTCACCTGCCTAGGCGATACAGTTAAAGCTGAAGTTGCCAAAAAAACAGTAGGTTTACTAGAACAACTTGGCTGTGAAGTGATCTTCCCAGAACGTCAAGGTTGTTGTGGTCAGCCTGCATTAAATAGTGGCTACATTGAAAAAAGTAAGCCTGCAATGAAAAGTATGATCCAAGCTTTTGAGATCAATGATTTTCCTATCGTAACACCAGCAGGTTCATGTGCAGCGGCTGTTAAAAAGTACCCTGAGTATTTAGCAGATGAGCCAGAATGGGCAGAGCGTGCGAAAAAAGTCGCTGATCGTTTATTCGAACTAACACAATTTGTTGTACGCCAGCTAGGTGTTGAAAACGTCGGTGCTCGTCTTGAAGGTAAAGGTGTTTACCACCCTTCTTGTAGCTTGATCCGTAAACTTGGCGTACGTGAAGAACCTCTACTTCTTCTTAGCAACGTTGAAGGCCTTGAGCTTTTACCTATCGAAAACCAAGAAACATGTTGTGGTTTTGGCGGTACATTCTCTGTGAAAATGTCTGAAATCTCAGGTGAGATGGTGACAGAAAAAGTGCGTCACATTAAAGCAGCAGAGCCTGATTTCTTAATCGGCGCTGATATTAGCTGCTTATTAAATATTGGTGGTCGTATTAGCCGTGAAGGTCAACCAATCAAAGTGATGCACATTGTTGATGTGCTGATGAGTCGTTAAGAGGTCATTATTATGTCAATGAAAACAAGCAACCAAAAATTTAAAGATCGTATTCATGTAAAAATGAAAGACGAGTCTATGCGTGCCGCTGTTGCTAATGCACAAGAACGTATGTTCAAAAACCGCGCAGTTGCTGCGGAAAAACTCGGTAACTGGGAAGAATGGCGCGAAATGGGTATGGATATCCGTAACCATGTGCTTGAAAATCTAGATTACTACCTACAACAACTTAGCGACAACGTTGAAAAGAACGGTGGTCATGTATTCTTCGCAGCAACAGCTGAAGATGCAACCAACTACATCGAAAAGATTATTCAGCAAAAGAATGCGAAAAAAGTTGTTAAGTCTAAATCCATGGTGACCGAAGAAATCGGTATGAACCAAGTGATTCAGCGTAATAACTGTGAAGTGATTGAAACCGACCTTGGTGAATACATTCTTCAAGTTGATGATTGTGATGCGCCATCACATATCGTTGTGCCAGCACTACACAAAAACCGTACTCAAATTCGTGATGTTTTCAACAAGAAACTCGGTTACGAAGGTTCTTCTGATCCAGAAGAAATGACACGTTTTGTTCGTAAACATATTCGTCATGACTTCCTTGAAGCAGAGATCGGTATCACTGGCTGTAACTTTGCTATCGCAGAGTCAGGCACCGTAACCCTTGTGACAAATGAAGGTAACGCACGTCTTGCAACAAGCCTACCTAAAACACATATTGCTGTAATGGGTATGGAGCGTATCGCTCCTACTTTTGAAGAATTCGATATCCTAGCAAGTTTACTATGTCGTAGTGCTGTTGGTCTACCTCTAACAGGTTATGTAACAGCACTTACAGGTCCTCGTGAAGACGATAACTGTGATGGCCCTGAAGAGTTCCACTTAGTGATTGTTGATAACGGTCGTTCTAAAATTCTTGGCTCTCAATTCCGTTCAATTCTACGTTGTGTTCGTTGTGCTGCTTGTGTAAACACATGTCCAGCTTATCGTCACATTGGTGGCCAATCTTACGGTTCAATCTACTCTGGTCCTATTGGTGCAGTATTATCGCCATTACTAGGTGGTTACGAAGATTTCAAAGACTTGCCAAATGCATGTAGCTTATGTCGTGCTTGTCATGATGTTTGTCCAGTGAAGATCCCGCTGTCTGATTTGCTGCTGAAGCACCGCCAAATCATGGGCGAAGAAAAGATCACTGATTCTATGGAGCGAGCTTCAGTTAGTGGTTTTAGCTTTATTAATGCTCACCCTGCGCTATGGGATAAAACCGTTAAGATCGGCGCTATTGTTGCAGGTAAACTAATTAAAAATGGTCAATTGCCATTTAAAGTTGGTCTACTAAACGCATGGACTCAGACGCGCGATTTACCAAATCCATCTGGTGAGTCATTCCGCAGTTGGTTTAAAAACAAAAATAAATAATTAAGGAGCTTTCCGTATGTCATCTCAAAATGAGCAACGCATTTATAATCGCGATAGTTTCCTTAACAACATCGCTAAACAACTTGGTCGTGATCGCATTACTACCCCAGTAGAGCGTCCAAACCTAAAATATAACTGTCACAAAGAAGTATTTGCTGATAAATCACAAGATGAATTAAAAGATATCTTGGTAGAATACACTCAGTCTTCTTTAGGCGCGCAAGCCGTTGTGACAACCAAAGCGCAGTTAACTGAAGCACTTCGTGACGTTTGTTTCAAATACTGCAGCGAAGACGAAACAAACATTGATCCTGTTGGTGAAACCATTTTTACTGCAGATACTCGTCTACTTAACGTTATTGATCCAAAAGATTTAAGCGCCGATAAGCATGGTGTTTACATTTGGGATCACTCAGCGGGTTACGAAGCGAACATCACAGTAGCAGAGCGTGCAAAAGTCGGCGTTGTATTCGCTGAACAAGCGTTAGCAGAATCAGGCACAATGGTACTTTACAGCAACCCAGCACAGGGGCGCGCAGTAAGTCTATTACCAGAAGCTTCTGTCTTCATTGTACCTAAAAGCTCAATCGTTGCTCGTTTAACCCAAGCAACTGAAATTCTGCATCAAAAAGCCATGAATGGTGAACGTGTACCTTCATGCGTAAACTTTATTTCAGGTCCTAGTTCGACAGCAGATATCGAACTGATCAAAGTTGTTGGTGTGCATGGGCCCGTCTTTGCCACCTACATCATTATTGATGATATGTAAGGCTACTTATCACCAATAGTGATAGCAAACTAGTAGGATACTAGTGGTTAAGCACATTACGGGAATATGAATAACGCAGTCTTCGGACTGCGTTTTTTTAACTAGAATTTAATCTTTTTAGGTATATAATCCTTCGCCTATTAGGCTTTTTGTGGGATAAATAATGCCAGCTATCGATGATCTCGTTTTATTCACTCAAGTTATTGAGCATGGTTCATTCAGCAAAGTGGCTGAACTCAATAACGTGACGAAATCCGTTGTTAGTAAACGCATTAGTAAACTGGAAACCGAATTAGGCTTACAGCTCATTTACCGTACCACCCGCAAATTAACCCTCACCGAACCGGGTGAAGTCCTTTACCATCGCGCAAAAAGTATCAACCATGTTGCTCAAGCCGCTTTTGACTCTGTTACGGGCTATAGCGAAGCGCTCTCTGGTAAAATTCGCATGTCTGTACCGACTATTTCAGGTGAATTAGTATTGGCAAAAGCTGTAGCTGATTTTTGTCAAAAACACCCAGGTCTCTCGGTTGATATGTCATTAAATAATCACTTTGTCGATCTCGTAGCTGATAACTACGATCTGGTGATCCGTACGGGTTATCTTGAAGATTCAAGCTTAATCGCTCGTCATATATTCAACTCTCGCTGGGTAATTTGTGCTTCACCGACCTACATTGAACATTACGGTAAACCTGAAAAACCTAAAGATCTCAATAGCCATAACTGCCTTGGCTATAATCCTCAAAGTACGGGTCCATTCGACTGGCAATTTATTAAACAAAATAAAATTTATACTCATAAAGTCAGTGGTAATTTTTCATCAGACAATGCGGTGGCTCTAAAGAAAAGTGCACTTGCAGGGAATGGGATCGCCTATCTGCCTAATTGTTTAATCTATGATGAATTAGAACGCGGTGAGTTAGTTGAATTACTCTCAACACATGCAGGTAAAGTGGTGGGAATTTATGCTGTATATCCGTATACCAGAAAGCCAGCTAAACGAATTCAAGCATTGATTGAACATATTAGAGAGAGCTACATGGAAATTAAAGAAAAGTTCTAACCTCCATGTAAGATCAATCCGTTATGTTGAATTTACTTAACCATCTACGAGTTTCATCAATAGGTGTCCATCGTATAACGCTTGTTTAACCAGAGCCGCACCTGGCATCGTCGCTTGAGTATAAAAACAGCTTTCTTCTATTTCTAATCCATCGAAATAAACAGGTAGCGTTTGCGAACGAATACACTCCATAATCGCAGGGTAAAGCACCGCTTTGGCGCGGTTAAACTCCCCTCCAATCAAAATGCGTTGAGGGTTAAACAGGTTAACCATTATCGCAATGGCTTGCCCTAAATTATGGCCTAACTCCACAATAATTTGTCGCGCTAAACTGTCACCTTCTACCGCCGCATCACAAATAGATTCAATGGTTAAAGGCATATGACTGAGCATGGATTGATGCCCTGCTTTAAGCTGTGTATCCACCTGTTCTAAAATAGCCTGTAGGCTCGCTACCGTTTCTAAACAGCCGTGATTACCACAAAAACAGCGTTTCCCATATGGCTTAATTTGAATATGCCCCAGTTCACCCACGTTACCGGTTTTTCCTTGCAGCACATTATCATCAAGTACGATACCTGCCCCAACACCATGATGAATAGAAATCAAAATGGAATTTGCAATACCACGAGAATTGCCAAACAGCTTTTCAGCTAATGCCCATGAACGCGTATCGTTACCGATAAAAACAGGCAGCCCCGTTTCTTTGTGAATAATTTCACCAAGAGGTAAATTAGATACATCATAATGTGGCATCTGCAACACCATGCCTTCACTGGAATTCACTAATCCCGGTAATGACACAGCAATCGCTGTCATTCGATCTAATTCACTAACATGATTGGCAAAGAAAATGTTTATTTCAGCTAATAACTTTTTAACCACATCTTCTTGATGAAGTTGTTCAATATCTTGACGTTCTTCGACTAAAATTTCACCGCCAAGTTCATGTAAGGCAATAGTAAGATAACCACGACCTAAACGAATAGATAAAAATTGCCAACCTTCATTAGCTGGAACTAACCCAATCGCAGGTCGACCACGACTGCTCGGTTCCTGAAATTGCGTTTCTTTAATTAAATGCGCATCAATTAATTCACGGGTGATCTTAGTTATACTTGCGGGGGCAAGTTGGCTGCGTTTAGACAATTCAATGCGCGAGATCGGCCCATACAAATCAATTAGTTTATAAACGCTGCCGGCATTATTTCTTTTTATATGATCGATATGGCCTGGCTGAGCGACGTACATGTCGATACTCCTGAGAAAAATCAGCTTAAAAACCTTCGGAAGTTAATTTTTTTACTTTGCGAAGTAATTGTGAAGCCTCTTATCGTCAGTACGTGACAAGTATCACTATGAATGACTAAAGACATTGAGTTTCGCTTCTGCGATAATGAAAAAAGGCTTTTTTGCCTACAATTTTTTTTAATTAGCGGATTTATTTCACGCAGTAACTTTTCTAATAATGACCATGCTTCATTAATAATAAAATGGTTATAGTCGTGAGAATAAGAGGTTCAACGTGTACAAAATTAACGAAGTATTCGAAACAATTCAGGGTGAAGGTGTATTTACTGGCGTACCTGCAATTTTTGTTCGATTACAAGTCTGCCCTGTTGGCTGCTCATGGTGTGATACCAAACAAACTTGGACTGCAGAGCCACAAGATCTCGTTAGCTTAGACAAGATCATGGCTAAAACTGGGGACTCACCACTTTGGACTAATCTTGACGCTAATGGTGTAGTGCAATTATTACAAGATCAAAAATATACAGCTAAGCACGTTGTTATTACAGGTGGTGAACCTTGTATTTACGATCTTCGACCTTTAACTCAAGCACTAGAAGATGCTGGCTTTAACTGTCAAATTGAAACCAGTGGTACGTCTGACATCCAAACCAGTGATAACACTTGGGTAACGGTATCGCCAAAAATAAACATGAAAGCAAAATTGCCCGTTTTAGCTTCTTCCCTCGCTCGTGCTAACGAGATTAAGCACCCTGTCGGCACCAGCAAAGACATTGAACAACTTGATGCACTCATTGATGGCGTTACGCTAAAACCTGATGTCACGATTGCGCTTCAACCTATCAGTCAAAAACCACGTGCAACAGAGTTATGTATTGAAACTTGTATTCAACGTAACTGGCGTTTATCGATCCAAACACACAAATATCTAGCCATCGCTTAATCACTCTATACTTTGCTTGATTTATAAAACACTTATCAAAAAAACCGCTTTGCTTTAATGTTTACAACGCTAAACCGAAGTGGTTTCTTGCAAATGACCGATAATTAACCAACTATCACCTCAAATTGCCTATTTCCTTCATCAATTTGTCATTTGATTGATATCAATACTTGATGCTTGTCGTAAGAAAGGTAATATTGCTAATACATAAATATCTTTAAGCACGAGATACTTTAATTCCAAAGTCAGTGCCTAAACGGAGAATGATTTAAACATGACTTACGCGCCTGTAACAGACGTATTAAGCGGTAAACTAGCGGTAGACAGTGAAGTGACTGTTCGCGGTTGGATTCGCTCGCGTCGTGATTCCAAAGCTGGGATCTCTTTCCTTGCCATTTATGACGGCTCTTGTTTCGACCCGATTCAGGCCGTGGTCCCTAATGAGTTAAATAATTACCAGGATGAAGTCCTTAAGCTTACAACTGGTTGCTCTGTTGAGGTTACCGGTACAATCGTCGCATCTCCTGCTAAAGGTCAAGATTTTGAGCTAGCAGCAACTAACGTTAAGGTTGTTGGTTGGGTTGAAGATGCAGATTCTTACCCAATGGCTAAAACACGTCACTCAATTGAATACTTACGTGAAGTGGCACACCTTCGTCCACGTACTAACGTAATTGGTGCAGTTGCACGTGTTCGTAACTGCCTATCTCAAGCGATTCACCGTTTCTACCACGAACAAGGCTTCATTTGGATGTCTGCACCACTTATCACAGCTTCTGACTGTGAAGGTGCGGGGGAAATGTTCCGCGTGTCAACGTTAGATCTTGCTAACATCCCAATGACAGATGAAGGCAATGTAGACTTTGACAAAGATTTCTTTGGTAAAGAAACATTCCTAACGGTATCTGGTCAGCTAAACGCAGAAGCATACGCGTGTGCATTAAGCAAAGTTTACACTTTCGGCCCAACGTTCCGTGCTGAAAACTCAAACACTAGTCGTCACCTAGCTGAATTCTGGATGGTTGAGCCTGAAGTTGCTTTCGCTGAACTTGATGATGTCGCAAAACTTGCTGAAGACATGCTTAAGTACGTGTTCAAAGCTGTACTTGAAGAGCGCCGTGACGATCTTGAGTTCTTTGCATCTCGCATCGACAAAGAAGCAATCACTCGTCTAGAGCAATTTGTAACGTCTGATTTTGCACAAGTTGATTACACTGATGCAATTAAGATCCTACAAGATTCTGGTCGTAAGTTTGAGTTTGATGTTGAGTGGGGCATTGATATGTCTTCTGAACACGAGCGCTTCCTTGCAGAAGAGCACTTTAAAGCACCTGTAATTGTTAAAAACTACCCGAAAGACATCAAAGCATTCTACATGCGTATGAACGATGACGGTAAAACAGTTGCTGCTATGGACGTACTAGCACCAGGCATTGGTGAAATCATCGGTGGTTCTCAACGTGAAGAGCGCCTAGACATTCTAGATGCACGTATGATTGAGATGGGTCTAGATCCTGAACACATGGGTTGGTACCGCGATTTACGTCGTTACGGTAGCGTTCCTCATGCAGGTTTCGGTCTAGGTTTCGAGCGTCTAGTCTCTTACGTAACAGGTATGGGTAACGTACGTGACGTAATCCCATTCCCACGTACGCCACGCTCTGCAAGCTTCTAAGTCTTGCTTATATCAATATTACAAAGGCTGTCTTATGGCAGCCTTTCTTTTAATCGTCAAATATTAGTTCAGAAAACGGCAACGGTTTGGAATAATAGTAACCTTGAATGTAGTCAATATCATGCTCTCGTAGAAAATCAACTTGCTGCTGAGTCTCGACCCCTTCTGCCACAATATCAATCCCTAAGCGCTTCGCCATCATAATAATAGAGTTGAGTACTTCGACTTTCACATCGTCAACACCAATAACATCAATAAACATTTTATCGATCTTCACACCATCTAAGTTGAAGTCCATAAAGTAACTAAAACCACCATAGCCCGTCCCTGCATCATCGAGTTTAATTTGATACCCCTGCTCTTGTAGGCAACGAATATTAGCTTTTGCCATCGCTAAGTTTTTAAAATGTTGGCGTTCGGTGATCTCAAATGAGGCAATAAAGTTTGTTTCAAATTTAAGCATATCAATAAGTTGATCAATAAATGCTTTCGTCTCTATCTGTTGTGCGGTTAAGTTAAAGGCACAAAATACTTTCCTTTTATGTCGATAACTATATTGTGAAAAATCGTCTTGTACTTTTTTCACTAAAGTTAGCGTAATTTCATTAATCACTTCCATTTTTTCAGCGACATCAATGAAATATGCCGGAAGTAATAAACTACCATCACTTAATTTCCAGCGAACTAAAACTTCGACTCCCTGCAATTGATCATCGAGTGACATGATAGGCTGATAATAGGGAATAAATTCATCCTTTTTACACCCTGTCACTAATAGTTTTTGTAAATCATGCTGAGAATGATAATAGTAATAAATACCAGCTGAGATTAAGCATAATAATAAGAAATAAATTAACCAATAGTAATAAATATTTCTTTCATTTAATTTCTTTTGTAAATATTTATCAACAATCACTACCCCTTTTATCTTTCCTAAATCAGAACGTAAAACAAACCAAGTTGTTGGTTTTAATTTATTATTATAATCATCTAAATCGTACTCATAGTGAAAAGATAAGCATTTATTACAAAAGTAGACAAAGAACTCTGAAAAATCCGAAACTCTCACATCAACAAGAAACGTTTGCTGATTAACATTCATTAATACCGCAGTTTCATTTTGCTTACTAATTGGTGATAAATAACGAATATAGGGTGGTTGTTGCGTTTCTATTACTGGAAAATCAATAAGCCCATAAGAGGTACACAGCTTTTTAGTCTCAAGTTGCACACCAATAAAACGAATGTCATGATTATCATATTCTAATTTTCTTAATTTTTCCTGAGCGGATTGACTACAATTATTAATTTTTTTTAGCTTATCGATTTGCTGTGCTTCTAGCCAATAATTTGTCTCTAATTTTTTCCCATGCTCCTTTATATCTGACGAAATAGTTGAGTATGCAATGACATAAGATAACCAAGAAGCTGTCATCTTTGCGATGCCATAACTTAGGAAAATAAGAATGAGAATAGCAGTGAATAGCCTTGCTATTTTTACAATAGGATTCAAAGTCACCGCAATACCTTATTCAGAGCCGATTCAAATTTTAATATAATTATACGTAAAACAAATAAAAACAATTCGATAAATTTAATACATCGTATTCATAAAATATCTTCATCAAAGATATGACAAATAAGATTGAATTTATATCTTTAGATTATAAAATCCACCCTCCATATACCTCTATTGATATTGCAATGTTAGAGACATTAACAAATAAAAACAAAAGCTTAATTGCTAGCCTTAAGCTTTTCTCGCTATTATTTACGGTAATATCAAGTGGATATTTTGCTTATAATGCCTATCATTTAGACGAATTTTATGAGCAATACTTCGAAAAGATAAATGCAGTATATTCTGTAAGCCGTCGTTTTAGTTCATATTACAACAATACAGGTACCACGCTTATCCCAAAAGGCCAACACGATTACAATGGCGTTTCCGTGGTTGTAAACCACACATCTAAAGTTAAAGTGTTATCTAAAGGGATAAAGCGTCTTCGCTCTCAACTAGAGCAACTAACAGATAACAATATTTGGACTATCGCGGTTTTTGAAAACCCGGCCACTTATGCGCATTTTGATCCCGCACGCACACTCTATTTGGAATCCTATAAGAACTATGAAAAGAATTCTGTCGTAAAAAGGATTATAGATAAAGAAGGTCTGGGTGAGACCTATCGCTATTTCTATGGCTGTAATATGAAGCTAACAGAACGATATGTAGAAGAAGGAACTAACCAAACAATCAGAACATTATACTATCCAGTTTACAATAATCGTAAATTAGATGCGTTATTAGTTATTGATATTAAAAATAATTTACTAAAAGACGCACTTGAAAGTTATAATGATGAGTTTAAAACGGTACTTTATGCGAACCCGTCAAAGCATGATTTTTACATTAAAAAACTCTTACCTTGCGCGACACAAGACCCTTTTTATGTCGGAGTTAATTTATTTTCTATTTTAAAATACTCATTAGCACCTGCATTATTATTAACTTTATTTATTTACTTATTAACTGCAAAGTTAAAGACAAGAAAATTCTCATTACAACGTGATCTCATGACTCACTTCTATCGACGTGATTACTATGAGAAAAAGCTACATGCTCAAAAAAGTTTCTGCTTACTGATTATTGATATTGATAACTTTAAGTCAATTAATGATACCTATGGCCATGAAGTAGGTGATGAAGTAATACGCAAAGTAGCAGAAAGAGTGAGTCAATGCATACGCCAGAGTGATATAGCTATCCGTTGGGGGGGTGAAGAATTTATCCTAAGTTTTCCACCAATGACGAAAGAACAATTACGGTTAAAAGCAGAAGAAATACGACATCTTATTCAGGTATACCCTATTCAGGAGATTACCGTCACCATTTCAATTGGGGGTACGGTGTCGGACACGTTATCATTTAGTGAAGCATATAAAGTCAGTGATGATGCGTTATATCAATCAAAACATAATGGTCGCAATCAATCGACGATTGTTTAATGATGTTATTGCTGATGGCAACTTACTTTTGATACTAAATTAGCAAATAATTACTGTTATATGCCATCCTTGATAGATTATTCATCGTTCAAGGATGGCAACATGATCACTTCATCTTTATCAAATCATATCCTTACGCTCACTATTGATCGCCCCACAGCTAAAAACGCACTTAACCTCAAAATGTATCAAGATTTAGCTCAACAGCTAGAACGAGCCAAAAATGATGATATATATGTTGTCATCATCACTGGTCATGCTGACATTTTTTGCAGTGGAAATGATATTGAAGATTTTATTCAGTTAGCACAGGCTGATAATACGCAGTCACAGCAGAACCGAGAAATAATCGAACGCTTTATGATCGCAATGATTGACTGTCCAGTCCCTATTGTTGCCGCGGTCTCTGGCGCAGCGATTGGGATAGGGATGACACTGCTACAGCACTGTGATTTTATCTTTGCCAGCCCTAACACTACTTTTATTCTTCCCTTTGTTAAACTTGGATTATGCCCAGAATTTGGTTCAAGTTTATTGTTACCACAATTGATCGGAACAAGAAAAGCCAAAGCTATGTTACTACTTGGTGAAGAAATGACAGTAGAAGAAGCGTTATCTCTTGGTTTTATCAATCAAATAACCATTCAACCAGAACAACGTGCAGCACACTGTGCTAACACGCTTGCAGCTTTACCTAAAGATGCATTACAGCGCTCTAAAGCACTATTATCTGCGACTACTCGTCAACAACTTATTGATTGTATCTACAAAGAAAATGACCTTATTTTTAGGCTAATTAAATCTCCAGCCGCAACCAATGCATTATCTCGATTTAGAGTAAAAAAAAGTCATACTTAATTCATCAATAAAATTTATGACTAATTTGTTGCATTATCTTGTAAACGTTCTACGACAAAGGGTATAAATAGACATTACTATTTATTAACGCCACGGATGACCAAATATGTTTGAGAAAATTACGGCAGCTCCTGCTGATCCAATTTTAGGTTTAACAGAAGAATTTAAAGCAGATACACGCGCAACAAAGATTAATCTAGGCGTTGGTATTTATAAAGATGAGACAGGTAATACGCCTGTTCTTGCTACAGTAAAAAAAGCAGAAGCGATTTTACTTGAAAAAGAAAAAACAAAATCATACTTAAGCATTCCAGGTACACCTGAATACGGCCTAGCCGTTCAAGAGCTACTTTTTGGTAACGATGCAACAATCATCACTGAAAAACGCGCACAAACAGCTCAAGCTCCTGGTGGTACTGGTGCATTACGTGTTGCTGCTGAATTTATTAAGCGTCAATTGGGCGATGTAAAAGTATGGATAAGTAATCCTACTTGGGCTAACCACCATGGCGTCTTTGGTGCTGCTGGTCTTGAAACACAGCAATACTCTTACTATAACGCAGAAACAAGTGATATTGACTTTGACGCAGCGATTGCGGATTTAAGCCAAGCTAGCGAAGGAGATATTGTTCTTCTTCATGGTTGCTGCCATAACCCAACCGGTATTGACCCAACAACAGAGCAATGGCAAGTACTAGCAAAACTCTGCATTGAGAAAAAACTACTACCAATGTTCGATTTTGCTTACCAAGGCTTTGCGCGCGGTGTAGAAGAAGATGCTCAAGGTTTACGCATCTTTGCAGATCAACTACCAGAATTACTGGTAGCGAGTTCATTCTCTAAGAACTTTGGTTTATACAATGAGCGTGTAGGTGCATTTACACTTGTTGGTAAAACAGCAGAGCAAGCAGCAACAGCATTTAGCCAAGTAAAATCGATTGCACGTGTTATTTATTCTAACCCACCAGCTCATGGTGCTGCGATTGTAACAACAATCCTCAATAACGCTGAGCTTCGTGCAGAATGGGAACAAGAAGTTGCTGATATGCGTGATCGCATCCAAGAAATGCGTACGCTATTTGTAACAACATTAAAAGAGTTAGGTGTAACTAACGACTTTAGCTTTATTGAACGTCAAAATGGTATGTTCTCGTTCTCTGGCTTATCCAAAGATCAAGTAACGCAACTTAAAAATGACTTTGCTATTTATATTGTTGGTTCAGGCCGTATTAGTGTTGCGGGTATGACAAAAGACAATATGATGCCGTTATGTAAAGGTATTGCTGCCGTCTTATAATATATACGATGTTTAAAAAAAGAGGACATAACGTCCTCTTTTTACTTTCGACTATAAGGTTAAATGTCTTTTTTTTGCGAATTTAACTAAATTAATACAACATAAATTAACCTGATTTATTCAATGGCAATACATTACAATATAAATCGCGCTCGTAATTTCTTTTTAGTTGATCTTTCCAAGGCCTTTTCGCAATAGGAACAAGATAGAACATTTCACGTGTAGTATCAGTCACAAAAGCCATATCATGGCGCATCACTTCATAATGAATATCATGAACAAATCCTAACGAAAAACTTTGCCTACCCGTCAATATATTTATATCTTCCCGCGTTAAAGAAACGCCTTGGTTATCTTCAGCAAAACGGTCAATTAGCCAGTCTGAAAATTCTCTCGCACTTATCATTGTCATAGATCATTAACTCCAAATGCTTCGAGCTCCTTGAAATTAACATCCAAATAATTGCTATAAAAAGCGTAACCTAATAAATGTTCAATTTAGTTTAATAAAATTATGGATATCAATTCATTATTATATTTATAGCATTAAAATAGTTATTATTAAAAATAATCGGAACGATGCATAAATAATAAAGTAGAACTTAATATTAGCAGAAGAAAATAACTTTGAAGGAATAGAAATGAGAATAAAAACCCCCGCTTCTCAAAAAGAAGCGGGATTGGCTGATTAAAGTGCTTTATATAAAACTTTGTTGCCAGCCAATTGGATGCGTTCAACTAACCCTTCTTCAGTTAGTTTTTTTAACGCACCTGTAGCCCAAGAAGCCGCTTTCGCATCTTCTTGACCAGCTTCTAAGCCAATGCCTTTAGGGTTTAAACCTTCAGCATTTTTCACAACAATATCTAACACTTGTTGCTGCTTAGGAGTTAATGACACAGCTGATGTAGCCTTAGCTGGTGTCGCTTTAACTTCTTTTTTTGCTTCTACAGTTTTTGCTACGGGTGCAACTTTCACTGTTTCAACATTTGATGCTTTTTTAGCCGCTTTTTTAGGCGCTGCTTTGGTCGCTAATTCAGCAAAAACAGGCGTCTGTTTTTGAAGTTTTAGCTGTACTTTACGTTTGTGAGAGATTCTCATTAAATTTCCTACTCCGTTGCACTACTTTCAGTCACCACTATGCCAGCGGGAAAAAGTAAGCGCGTTTTATATCAAGTATGTCAGAGAAATGCCAGCAAACGGCGACATATCAACCGATAAATATGATTTTAAGCAAAAAATTCCTTTGATATTCTTCATATATACTTAATAAGTACCAAAGATGTAGGCATCTATCATGAACATACCGTTGATGTACAATACATTTAGTAGGTAATACGATCGCTGTGCATTTCCATATCGTATGATGACTAGATAATTTAATTTGGAGTGAGCAATGGAAACCTACCATGTAAAGTCAGCCCCTATCACCCCTTACGTTATGCTGTTTGTTTTTTGTTTTACCGCGTCAATCAGTGGTTGTTTTTTCTCTTTTTTCATTCCTAGTCTGACACTTACCACAACACTTATTACAGCAAGCATTGTAGGGATCATTGCCGTTATTGTTATCCGTCTGATCTGTGACTCAAAATACCTGTTCACACTCACCTTCATGCATTGCCAATACCATAGTCGTTATGGCGGATGGTCAACGCCTTGGTATAACATTTCTCAATTAGGTAAAGCTGAAATAAACCACCACGGTTGGCAACAACCTCTTCCTTGGATTGGTATTAAGCTCAACAATTATGACGATTTCATTCAAAATATTAGCCCACGATTAGCCGCTCGTATGATCATCGAACAACGAATTCTATTAGTCATGGCAATTAAAAATAGCAATGTTGAAAATCATACGATAGAAGATGTGTTATTTGACGATGAACCTTACCAAACACCTAATGGCAATATATTTAAAGGCTTAAGAGCAATGCTTGCACACCGCATGGAATATAATCGTAAATTTCTAGGCTTTGATTTTTTCATATCAGAAGATACGTTAGATCGGCCAATTAATGATTTTATTGGCCTACTAAGGCGTTATAAAGCAGCCGCTATACACCAATAGCGTCGCCGTGTTGCGCTTTTAAAAATGGTAATAACAATAACCCTATTGCAGCAGCCGCTACAGAGATAACAACAAAGAATCCCATCCAATGGTAATACTGCATAATTAGTGCTAATGGGTAACCTGCAAGCGCTGCGCCCATATAGGCAAATAGCCCCACAAATCCAGTAGCTGCCCCCACAGCATCTTTATGTGAGCACTCTGCTGCAGCCATACCGATTAGCATTTGAGGACCAAACACAAAAAAACCAATAGTAAATAAACACACCGCTTGTAGAACAAAACTCGCAATGGGTATTAACCACAACGCCGCAACAGATAAAAAGATACCGATGGAAAACAATAGGATCATTGGCCCACGATTACCTGAAAATATTTTATCTGATCCCCATCCAGCCACCAGCGAACCTAAAAATCCGCCAATTTCAAACAATGACAAGGCGCTATTCGCTGTGATCAAGCTATAACCGTATTGTTCGGTAAGATATAAGTTACCCCAATCATTAATCGCTGTCCGAACGATATACACCAGAATATAGCTAAGACTTAATAGCCAAATATATTTATTATTCAGTACATAACGAAACAAGATCTGCTTTTGTGATAATCCTTTACCAGTATTTTCATGAGCGATTTCTAAGTAATCTTTACGCCAGTGTCCAATACTCGGTAACCCCATCGAGGCCGGTTTATCGCGTAACCGCCAACAAAGGAAAAAGCCAATAACCACCGCTATAATGCCTGGAATATAAAAACTGTATCGCCAACCAAAATGGAGAACAGTGAAACCGACAATAATAGGGATCATTGCCCCACCCAGATTATGAGCAGTATTCCAAATCGACCACCATCTACCACGCTCTGAACGTGAGTACCATGTCGTTAATAACTTAGAGCAGGCAGGCCACCCCCAACCCTGAAACCATGCATTTAAAATCCATAATATGCTTAGCGCGACAACGGAACTAGATAAGCCAAATAGAATATTAATGATCCCCGTCGCAATCAGCCCAATTCCCATAAAGTAACGAGGATTAGAACGATCACTGACAATACCAGAGATAAATTTTGAACAGCCGTAAGTAAGATAAAATAACGTGCCCATTAAGCCAACATCCGCTTTATCCCAACCCAAATCAGTAATGATTGCAGGCATGGCATAGCTGAAGTTTTTACGAGTTAAATAAAAAGCCGCGTAACCAATATACATACTCACCATAATGTGAATACGCCAGTAACGATAACGTTGAGCAGTTTCTTGAGTAACGTCTGTATTCATATTTTCTATTATCGTCTAAAAGCTATAAATCTATGAGTGAGAAGAAAGCAGCGGTAAAACAACACGAATGTAAGTTCCCACTAAAGATACATGGTCATGGTACATCTGTAATTCAGCTTTAGGCTGGGTACGACTAGTAATAACACACTGACCGCCTAATGCTTCTATTCGCTCTTTCATCCCGCGTAAACCAAAACCTTTTAATGTATCGCTAGTTTTAAAACCTACGCCGTTATCTTCTATTTCCATTGTGATATTGTTATCAACTGACAATGTAATCAGCACTTCTGTTGCTTTGGCATATTTTGCGATATTGTTTAGCGCTTCTTGTACGACACGAAACAGCGTGATTTGCAGCATATCTGATATTACATCATCAATATCTTTCGGATAAAACATTGCAACATCAATATCTTGTTCTTCAAAGTTTAAATCTCTGATCACTTGTTCAATCGCTGCTTTTAAACCTAAATCATCCAGTGTCTTTGGCCGTAATTGCGATAATAATCCTTTTGTTGTGTCATAGATATTAAGCGATAATTGCTCTATCGAAGAAGCACATGACTCGCCGACCTGTGATGTTTCGACACGTTTTAAAATACTGGCTTGAGTGCGTATTGCAGTAATATTTTGACCAATTTCATCATGTAATTCTCGGGCGATATTTTGTCTTACCGACTCTTCAGCCGTAACTAACTGACGTGATAATGAATAATTACGTTTTAATTGTTTCGACAGTTTTTTATTTAAATCTCTCTGATGTTGGATCCCAATACCCAGTAAGATCCCCGTAATACTTTGTGCTGATAGCGATAACAACAAATCTACTGTTTCAATCGAACTCACTTCACTACGAACCGCTATTAAAGCAATACTGTTAAGCAAGGTACCGAGTAACGCCCCTTCCCAGCCATAACGAAACGCCAATACAATAATCGGAATAGCCAAACAAAACGGCGCAAACAAGCTCAATTGCTCAGGTAAATGCACCTGCAATAAAATATTGGCTATGAATAATAGGCAGAAAAAAAACAGATGCTGGCTACGAAATTCAACGGGACGAGAAACCACATCAACGGTTAATGGTATCCAAGCCTTTTGAAACAAATAATTCCAAATCAAATAGCAACTCGGCACTAACATTAAACCGCTAGTCATACTAATAAGAAAAATAAAACCAAGGCGACGAGTATTAAAAAGATCAAAGAGGTGTAACCCACTCAAGACCAACATATTGATCAATGCTAACGTGGTTATCGCAATCGCCATAACAGTCAGTAAGCGCCACTGCACCCCTTTATAATAACGTCGAGCAAGCAGGATAACAGGTATAGATAACACACTGGCAATAAATAAAGCCAGCCAACTATATTGCGGCAAAGATAAAGCTAATAGCAGTAACCCGCCCCATTCTGCGCTATAAATCGCAAGCCAATATTTCTTCGCGCTATGAAGAGCTAAACCAAGCCTAAGTGCAAAAGGAAAAAACACTGTCGCGAGAATAGGATCCATTATGAAGTAGTACGAAATCCCCCATAAACAAAACCAACTACAGCAAACAAATAACCAAACACAAATTGATGTTAGGCCAAAGCTACGCACTAGATAACTTCCCCACTAAAAAACTTAGCAAGCTCAACGTTATTTTTTACACCCAGTTTATCCATCGCATTAGCACGATGAACATGTACCGTTTTATGGCTCAAACCCAATTTTACCGCGACTGCTTTAACATCAAGACCCGTTGCCAATAACTCACTAATCTGATGCTCACGCTTAGTCAATTTATCTAACGCTTGTTTATTACAATTCGGTGATACTAAATTAATCGCAATATCTGGGGTTAGGTAGCAACCACCTTGCGCTGCTGTTCTTACTGCTTGAACTAATTCATCAGGACTACAACGTTTACTTAAAAAACCTTTTGCACCTAAGCTCAACGCTTTTTCTACTACCGTGGCAGTGTCATGAACACTCAGCATAATGCTTGCAATACCTGATGGCAGATCTTCAAGTAACGATAAACCACTCTCATTGGGCATGGAAATATCTAAAATACACACGTTAGCATCTAAACCAGGTAAACCGGCTCTTGCTTCTGCTGCAGAGCTGAACTGTCCAACAACCTCCATATCAGGCTCTAATGCTAATAACTGAGCAAAGCCAGAACGCACAATAATGTGATCATCAACTAGAGCTACTTTAATCATTACCTGAATACCTACTATTAACCTGAAAATCTATTGCGAAAAAGCCTGCATAAACTACCTCTTAGGGTTAAAGCGAGCAAGCGCTTTGCTAACGTTTTATTCTCTTTTAGCATAGATATAAAAAAAGCGCTTAGGTTACCCAAAGCGCTTTCTCAAATCGTTACAGGCTAATTAGTTAGCAGCTAATTGTTGTTTTTCTTTCTTTTCACGGTAAATCTTACGTTCTTCAAGAACAGCAACAATCGCCATAATCACACAACAAATGACTGCGGCCGTATCAAGCGCGACAAATGTACCCGCCCAACCAGTTTGACCGAAAATAGGCGTACCATCAGCGATCATACCTAAACCTAATTTCGCAAAGCTATCACCGATGAGATAAGCAAATGTTCCTTTAATACCATCGGCAACCGCGATACCTTGTTTAGGTACAAAGCCAACTGCCGCAACACCAATAAGAAGCTGTGGGCCAAAGACTAAGAAACCAAGTGCAAATAATGATGCTCTGTAAGCAAAAATTGTATCAGCATGTTGGTAGAAACCTAATGTTGCAATCACACCAATAAGCGCAATACACGCGACTAAGCCACGACGACCATTAATTAAGTCAGAGAAGAAACCCCATAAACATGTACCGATCAAAGCACCCGTTTCGAACATGGTGAAACCAGAAATAGCCGTTTCTTTATCAAAACCAAGTATTTCGTAACCGTATACAGTTGACCATTGGTCGATACCAATACGTACCACGTAAAGAAATACGTTAGCAAAGCATAGTAGCCAAATAACCTTATTGTACAGTACATAGGTTTTGAAGATTTCAAGCTTGCTCATGTGGTTATCATTAACTGCTTTATCTTCTTCTGAAATTGGCTCTTCAAATAGCTCTTCTGCGGTACCTAAACCATAAGATTCAGGACTATCGTTACCCATGCTAAAACCAATTAGCGCAACAACAATTGCAATAATTGACGGCACGATAAACATCCCCGCCACATTGCCATCAAAGAAGTAGTTTGCACCAAATAGAGCAACACCAGCGGCGCCCGCACCACCGATGTTATGCGAAATATTCCACATACCAAGGAACGTACCGCGGTTCTTTTTACTGGTCCACTTTGAAATAGTAGAGTACGAGTTAGAGCCACCCACACTTTGGAATAAACCCGATAGTGCATACAGGCCAATCATCATGTAAAACGAGCCCATTGATGGCCCCATGACTAAACCAAAGCCCAGCATACACAAGCCAGACAACAGTAGACCTAACGGCAAAATATTCTTCGAGTTCTTACCATCACACCAGTAGTTTAACGCCGTTTTACCGATACCGTAAGTAATTGAAAAACCAAGACCAATAGTACCTAACTGCGTCATACTCATACCGTAATCAGAGATCAGGTCATTTTGCGCAATATTGAAATTCTTACGAATGAAATACATCACCATGTAGCTAACAAACACAACAAGGTATGAACGTAAGAATGGCGCAAGCCACATTTTCTTACGTACAGCTAAAGGCAAATCAAGCGTTGGTTTTCTTACCTGTGTAAGCAGTTTTAACATGTGAAATCCTCAGATAGTCACTGAAAAATCGATGCTATGGATGTTTTGATGAACAATACTCGATGTCGAAATACTGTAATTACCATTAACATTCACAGTGCAATATAGAGATCACCATCATTCAAAACATGTGATTAAAGTTGGATAAACCAATAAAAATGGATAGATGATCATTGCTGGGGATTTTATCGATACCCAATGATTTGGGCATGAGAAGTCGACCTAAAACAACTAGGAATAATTCCTAATTTAAGCATGATTGGGGTAAAAGTGTGACGAAGCGCAAACTGAAGATAGACAACAAATAGAATAAAGTGAGGTAGAAACCTCACTTTATAAAATAAACAATCGTATTAATATAATGGCATTTCATCGGCAACAAATGGGTTTGTTGCACGCTCATGACCAAATGTTGATAGCGGACCATGACCAGGTACAAAAGTGACATCATCACCTAATGGCCATAGCTTAGTTTTAATCGCGTTGATCAACGTTGGATGATCACCGCGAGGAAAATCAGTTCGACCAATTCCCCCTTTAAATAATACATCGCCAACAAACGCAACATTCGCATCGTTACTAAACAAAATCACATGTCCAGGTGTATGTCCTGGTGTATGGAGTACTTGCAACGATTGATTACCAACATTAATTTCATCGCCATCGTTTAGCCATTGAGTTGGCTCAAATGCTTCCGTCATCGGAAAACCAAACATTTCGCTCTGACGTGGTAACCCTTGCAGCCAAAACTCATCATCTTTATGTGGACCAATTACCGGTACATTTAAAGACTTAGATAAAGGCGCAGTACCTCCAACGTGATCAAGGTGACCATGGGTTAAAATAAGTTGAGTTACGGTTAGCCCTAAATCCTCAACCACTTTAGTTAATTGTTCAATGTCACCACCAGGATCGACAATCGCCGCTTGGTTTGTTTCATCACACCAAATAATTGAGCAGTTTTGCTGAAACGGTGTAACAGGAACAATTTGATACTTAAGACTCATACTCGCTTAACATCCTAGCCATAAACATAAGCCGAAAGGATGCCATGATTATTTATAAAAATATAGCGACGATTTATAGCATCTAATTAACCGCGCCAGTTACGAACAGGACCGGTATCGATATGTACAAACTGGCTACCAGGGTAATAACCTACACCACCAATTTTCAAATCCATTGCCGCTTTGCGAATTTTCGACAGTGGCACACCTTCAAGATTAAAATCGATTGCTTGCGCCTTCATATGATAACTCTTCTTCGCAACCCCACCGCTACGTTTTGCCAACATCTTGTTGGTTTTTGGTGAACGATAACCTGAAATAATTTGCGCATAGCCTTCATGGCCTAAATATGTCTGAATTTGCGATATTGCATCATATAAACGACGATCAATACGCGCGACTTCATTTTGTCTAAAATCACGGCATAGATGATCAATTTTTCTTACCGCAGAGCCAACATACGTTTTACCATTAAAATACTTTGTTTCTAACTCTTCACCAGTATGAAGATTACGAATCAACATATTACGAGGATCAGATGCTTTAAATGGGCTGGCAATTGCTATATTAGGTAATAAACAAGAACCGACAACCGCTCCGCCGAGAGCAAGGAAATTACGGCGATTAATATTAATTTCTGACATACCAACTCATGATAAAAAAGTGCTATTTATTGTAATAATGCAAAGCGTATACCACCGCTTTTTCAGCACGATATCCATCACTGATAAGGTAGTCAAAGACCCATGTCACATATTTTTAATGACGAAAAAACTATTATTTATTTTCATGGAGTTATCTAGTTCAGTAATTGTAAGCAGAAATTAACGAACTATTTTTTTCTTGATCGCGGTCATACTTATATATATCACTACGATAATTCACTAACCCCAAATCATCTACCCATGCTGTCTGGTAAATTAGATCTACAGGTACATTTTTACTATCACCTAATACTATTGTTCGCGTTTTTCTACTTCTAGATAAATTGTTAAACCGCTTTTCACTGCTTCCTGAATATTCTAAAAGTACTCTTGCTAAACTTTTTGCTTGTTCAACCCGAATGCAACCAGAACTTAATGCACGGTCATGTTTTTTAAATAAAGATCGTGATGCGGTGTCATGTAGATAAATGGCTTGGCTATTAGGAAAATTAAATTTAAATAATCCCAATGCATTTCTTTTACCCGGTTTTTGTCTTAAACGATAGGGAAAACGATTCGGTGATAACAAATGATATGGAATAGAGTTAATTGCTATTTTTTGTGCGCTATCCCATCCTTTTATTACTTCATAATTATGATTTGCCAAATAATTTCTGTTTCTTCTCACTTTTGGCATAATATCTTTTTTCATAATAGAATTAGGGACATTCCAATAAGGGTTAAAGACTACCGATTGAATATCAGAATCAATCATAGGCGTTTGCCTTGAAGGACGCCCAACAATCACCTTACTCCCCAATACCCTTTCACCTTCTAACCATAAATTCATATAATAACTGGGGATATTAACCACAATACCAGTATTCGGTTTCACCGACCATAAACGCATACGTTGTGCATTTAACGCTAATAATCGAATTCGCTCTTTAATATTTAGTGCCAGCCATTGCTGGGTTTGCGGCCCTATTACGCCATCACTTTTTAAACCATGTCGCTCTTGAAAACGCTTTACTGCAATCACAACAGAGCCTGATAAATGTTTTCTTTTTTGAGTGCGTACTTTCTTTGCTTCTAATGCCGTCATATCACCTAATGTTTCAAGCACAGTCACAACACCCTCAATATTTTTAACATACTGTCCTGGACGAATATTGCCTTGAAATAAAAAGACAGGCCATCGAGTCTCTTTTACCTCATTAAGTTTATTTAACGCAGTAACGAGTTCGGTATATTCATTATCTAGCGGTTTTAACCGAGCTATAAAGTAACGTAAACGTTGTTGTTCATGGCTTGTTAATAATTCTTCTATAAAGCCATCAGAAGGTAATGGCAGTATAGTGGGAGGCATATCACCAAATAACCATAAATTACCTTTTTTTTGTATTCCTTCAATAAATCCCATATATGCAAATAATGTATCAGTTGCTAACACATCATAATCGCGCCAATCATTACTCGTTCTATAACGTTTTAAATTATGATAGCGGCGAGTTAAATCAGGAGAAACTCTTGTTAACGACAATAAATAAAGTTGCTCCTCAAATTCAGCCATAGCAATTTGATCTTGCCAAACTTGACCATAGCCAATCGTCAAATATAATTCTGCCAACTTATCAATATACTGAATACCTTGTACATTATTGGCAATATCTTTTACCCAGCCTTTCGCTATTTGATACTGCTGCCTAACGGTATGATTATTGCTAAATATTTCCTCATCCGATGTATTCATTAATTCAGATGTAATAATTTGCTTATCTTTTATTACAATCGTTTTATTTTCAGAATGAGTTGGTAAATCAGAAGAAGCTGTAAGATTAATAGGAAATAAACATAATACAGAGGTGAAATACCAATACTTACAAATAGTCATAGAAGTCCCCAAGCACTACTCCGCTATTACTAATAATAGTATTTAGAGCATTAAATGTAGACGCATTTTGCTTAAAGTGAAATATATCTATAGGAATAAAAAGCATACGGAACATGTTAATAGCATTAACGTTCGCAAATTACAAAAAACAACGCTGTTTCTTAATAATAAGAAGCAGCGTTTATCATTTAACAACAATAGAAATTAGTGTAATTAGACAGCAGATAATGCCCAATGGTTATCCCACATAATCGCACTTTGCTTTGACGTCTTTTTAAAATGGGTATCAATACTGAGTATTTTCCCTGCTCCCGAGCCGACTATCCAATGATTATCTAACATCGCAACACCAGAAGCATCAACTAAAGGTTTAACCTCCACTAACTCTCGTGTTGATTGATCCCAAATACCGTAGCAATTACCTCTTGGTGACGTAGCTAATAAATAACCATCAATGGTACCAATACTGGCTATATAATGATTAAACCTTAGCCATTCTTCATCTTCAGCTAAAAGTGATTGTAATGCTTGCCCTCGTTGATGCGTAGCCACCAGCGGTGCGGCATGTTCAGGCTCACCGCGATACTGTTGACCGCAAGCAATAGCGCCATTATCCATTAAGCTAAGATGGCGAATACTAAGTCGCTTATCAGCAAGTTCGGCTTGATCAACAATCTCACCTCGGCTTTTATCTAAATACACTAATGCAGGTTGCATTGAATCAAGATTTAACGGTGTTCGTCCTAGGGTATGTACCCCACCAACCCCCACCGCTAAGGTGTTATTATCAGCCCAAATCACTTCATGAGGGCCAATACCAAAATCGCTAAACTCAGCCACTTTGGGTAATCCTTGCCTTACTTCATAAACCCCAATAATACCGCGACTGGTTGCCGACTCTCCTTCAGTTGTATACAAATACTGACCATCATCAGAAAAAACACCGTGACCATAGAAATAACGATTAGAATCTGCTCCTCGTATCCCCCACTCTTTACCTGATTTATGATCAAACACTTGAACATATTGTCCAGGACGGCGAGAAAAGACCGCCGTTAATGAGCCGTTACGTTGCAACGCAATACCATGCCCCCGTGCAGGTAACATAATTTTCAACAGCGGATTTCCTGATAAATCAGCTACAACAGCTGCAAATTTACCCGCAGCGGTTCGACTACAACCTATCAATTTTGGCTGACTGTGTGATTGTGCTGAAACACCATACCGCGCGTTAGCATCACAGCCCATTAACGACATAAACGGTAACGTACTGGCTGATGAAAGCGCATAACCTAATAATTTACGCCTCGTTAAATTAATCGCCATCGGTTGCATTAAACCCCATCACAATACCTAGCTCTGCAGCTACATCATCGTGTAACGCTAACTGGATATATTCCAACCCATTGAATACATTAATTAATTCACGGTATCCAGCTTTTGTTTTTAGTAACGTTCCCATACTCTTTTCTTGAGGCCAATCAGCTAACAACAATTCAAAACGCTGATTAATACGGTTCGCGGTGATCTCATGTCCTTCTTTAATCAATAAAGCATTCAAACCATTGCCATTCGCTAAATACAGCTGATGTAATGCTTCCACACTCGCTTTTAAACTCACCATTGATGTTTGTGAACGCCACGCTTCCGCTTGATATGGTTTTGGCTTACCCGGTTTCCCCATCGGACGAGTCAGCTTTTTAAGGGTGTAATCAAGCTGGTTATTGAGCGCGCCTAAATATTCACCCAAGGCTAATGGCGGCGGTAATGTTTGCCATGGATTATGTTTCCATTCTGCGACTAAATCTGTGGCGGTTTGTACCAAATTCCCTGTTATTGCATCAGCTAACTGACAATAATTAGCCTGAGATAACTGCTTTTGCTCTTGAAATAAAAACCATTCGGCGGCACCCAAACCTTGCACAACTACACTTTGATCAGCAATCTCTTGGCTAGTAAATGTTTTCTCTGACTGTAACAACTGTTTAAGCTTTCTACCTGTGGTGTTCTTTTTATCAGGCCAAAATTGCACTTGCCAGCTTAACGCTAATGCTTCTTCACTGCCTTTATCACGACCTTGTAATGCCATCCAACTTTGCATTGTTGATAGCCATGCATCTTGCGCCGCTTTTACAGACGCATCACTATACTGAGTACAAATATGATTAACGCTATCATGCAGTAAACGGGTCGATTGCTGATACTTTGTTGCGGCATCCAGTGATAATTCGTACACAGGCGTAAGATTAAAACCTAACGCCTCTATAGTTTTTACACTTTCAATCGATGAAGTTGGTTTAGGCTCTGATTGTGAAACGTCAGTACTTTCGTCACTACAACCAGTAGCCATAATACTTAACGCCAATGTACAAACACTAAGAATAATCTGAGATTGGCTTGCATACTTCTTCATTACAACACCGTTCCTTTACAGTGAATTTAAAAACGCGACTAATGCTTGGCGATCAGATAAAGGCAGTTGCAACACTTTATCGCGGCTTATTTGCGCTTCACCGCCATGCCATAACACTGCTTCCATAACCGTTCGTGCACGCCCATCATGTAAAAAGTTAGTATGTCCGTTCACTTCTTCGGTATAGCCTAACCCCCATAACGGTGGTGTCCGCCATTCTTGCCCATTGGCTAAAAACTCAGGGCGATTATCTGCTAACCCTTCACCCATATCGTGTAATAATAAATCGGTATAAGGGTTGATAGTTTGTTCAGATAACGCAGGAAGATCAGGTACGTTAGCCGTTTTAATATTCGTACGGTGACAACTTTCACAGCCAATATCAGCAAACAGCTTTTCACCTTTCATGACTTGAGGATCAGTAATATTTCGACGTGCAGGTACCGCTAAATGTTGCGAATAAAATTCAACAAACTTGAGCACTTTGTCTGTGACTTCATGTTTTCCGCCATTCGGTAACACTTGGCAAATAGTTTGCTTATCACTACAGTTTTCTTGCTCAAATAACGCACTGGTTAAACCCAAATCACCATTAAACGCAGCAGCATTTTGTTGCATTAAAGTTGGTTGTCCGGCTTTCCAACCAAAACGTCCAATGACAGTTTTATTTGCTTGTACATCCCACACTTGGTTTAACTTTCCACTTACGCCTTTATTTTCTGCCGCTTGCTCTTCAACAAAGCTTTTTAAGGTTCGTTCTGGAATATGCTCTAACAAACCTAATCCAATCATTGGTGGCGCAATACGTGCAGACAGCATTACATCTTCCGCCATTGGGCCATAATTGAGATCCGTGATAGTTAAATTAGGCTTACGCAGGGTTATCACCTCACCGTCAGCAAACGTCACAGGTACATCACTGTAAGTTAATGATATTTGCCCTTCAGGTTTCGCTTCAGGCAATGAGAAATCTTGTAATTGACCGCCGTAAGTCGGCTCTGAAATTGTGCCACGTTGAATCAACTGTTTTTTCTGAGTATCTGTTAAGGCAGGAATACTTAAACGCACCAGCATAGACACAGAATTTGTATCGCCTTTTTCAGGTGGATGACCACGCCCATCTTTAATATGGCAATTCTGGCAGCCGTTGGTATTAAATAATGGCCCTAAACCATCACGGGCATCGGTTGTTGCAGGCGCTTGTACCCAAGGGTTACGAAAAAAACTGTTACCCACACTGAAATCTAATCGCTTAGACATTGGCAAGTTACTTGAAGGCAAAGAAAAAGCATTGGCACCTGTTTTTGGCGTTGTGGTATCACCGCCAGATTTAATTTTTGCCAGTTGCTCTTGGGTATACTTTTGTTTTTGTTTTGTCGAGTTAGAAGATTCTGCCGACGCGATAAACGGCAGTAACCCTAACGACATAATCATCGTTGCTAAATACTTCATACTCACACTCATAGATTCTTATTATTAAAATACGAATAAAGTCGCCCTAACTGCTGGCGACTTATTCTTTATATTTTTGTAGAGCAGTAAGTCGTTTAGAACTGATGATCTGCTGTATCAGGATTTAGGTTACTCACACCAATAATACTTGCCGCTTTTTCAATTTCAGCGGTTTGCTGCACTAACGCCATAATCGATTTATTTACCAATGCATGACCGGCTTTATTGCCAGTCGCAATAAGCTGATCAAAGTATTGATTATCTTTTTCAGCGGAATCAACCAGCGTTTGTAGTTGAGCGCGGGCTTTATCAAATTCAGCTTTAATTTCAGCAGCGGCTTTCTTATCTTTAGCTGCCACTAGGTCATTAATACTTGGACCTGTTAACACTTCACCATTAGTACGGGTGTAAGTACCGGTGTAAACGTTATAGATACCTTGCTCATTGTAGTAATGCGAGTTATGGGTGTTATCTGAAAAACAATCGTGCTCGTCTTCCGTTGAATTGGCTTCTAATGCCACCTTCATACGCTCACCAGCAAGCTCACCTAATGAAAGAGAGCCCATACCAAATAACATCTTACGCAAACCGTTATCTGCTGATTCTGCTAGTAGTTCACTACGGTAGTTCTTCGCTTCGGTTGCTGACCACTGCTTTTCCATCCATTGCAGGTCATTAATCAACAATTGAGAAGAGGCCGTTAAATAATCCGCACGACGATCACAATTACCGTTCGTACACGCTTCGCCTTTCACAAAATCTGTAAATTTACGATCGCCAGCACCACTTTTAGTACCGTTAAGGTCTTGTCCCCATAGTAGGAACTCAATGGCGTGATAACCTGAAGCCACGTTTGCTTCAGAACCGCCTAATTCATTCAAATCGGCAATCAGTTCAGGCGTGATCTTAGTAACATCAATCTCTTTATTACCCACATTTAGAGTTTTACTTGCTACGATATTCGCTTTTGCACCTTCGTTACCAAGCTCGTGTTGGTAATCATTCGCTACGTAATCAATTAAACCTTCATCTAACGGCCACGCATTTAATTGTCCTTCCCAATCATCAACAATGCCGTTACCAAAACGGAATACTTCAGATTGTTGATAAGGAACACGAGAAGCTTTCCATGCGGTACGTGCTGCTGAAAGTGTTTTTTCAGAAGGGTTAGCAACAAGTGCAGCAATCGCCTTATCTAAATCTTTCGCGGTCGTTAATGCATCACTATAAACACTATGGGCAAGATCAGCATAATGCGTCACCACTTCTTGCTTGGTTGCCGCTTGTGCTACAACAGGTAAGGTGAATACTGCTGCCGCAATCAAAGTGTGAGTAAATGTTTTATTCATTAAAGCGTCTTCCTTGTTAGAGCATGTCTTAATACAACCCAGAATCGAAATCTAAGTGATAATTGTTATTATTTCGATAATATATCAGATTGGTAACATTTTGAAACACATCGACAGCATTTAATGATAATAATTTGCATTTGATTTTAAAAAAAACCATAACTCGAACAGATATAACGATTATCTCGACATAATTCACGTATAATCTTTGCCATAGCAAACGTAATCATACATATTGCGCCCCTGAGATTTATTACAGCAGTGATAAATCGCAATACGTAATTTGCCGCTGTAAGATTTGGAGATTTACATGGACAAGCACGAAGAAGTTCTGATTGCTCTTCGACAAATTATTCGCGCTATCGATCTGCATTCAAGAAAATTGAATAAAAACGCAGGATTGACAGGGCCTCAATTAGTTTTGATGCGAGCAATTAAAGCATCAGGCGAAGAAGTGACTATTCGTCAGCTTTCTAATAACACTAATATGAGCCAAGCAACGGCAACCACCATTCTTGATCGACTAGAAAAACGCGGTTTAGTGGTACGTCAGCGTAGCCAATTAGATAAACGTAAAGTGCATGCTCACCTTACCGAAGATGGCTTAGCACTACTTGAAAAAGCGCCATTGCCGCTACAAGATAGCTTTATATCTCAATACCAAGAATTGGACGATTGGGAACAATCGCTGCTACTGTCATCAGTACAGCGTATTTCAACCATGATGAATGCCGAGCACCTCGATGTCGCTCCCCTGCTTGAAGTGGGTAGCATTACTCAGCAAGAAAAAACCAAAAGCGAATTAGAAGAATAAGCGCCACACACGTTCACAAATATTGAGATAATAAAAAACCGATCATCCGATCGGTTTTTTTTATTCATCACACAAAGAAGTATTAACGTTAGCCGTTATACCCTTTATTAGAAGTCAGTTTCGCTAAGCCTTTAACCACGCGGAAAATAGACCAAATCCATACCCCGAACAGTAATATGTAACCGATCAAAAGATCCTTTTATATCAAGAGACTAGAGCCAAATTATTTTTGAACAATAATTTGCTAGGTCTTCAGCTCTACTCATAGCGTTTCAAGTAATTTTTAGCATCACAAACTGGCATTAACAAACAGTGAATGAGTAAAGGAATATTGAAAATCTTAAAAGCAACTGTTCATTATTGCTCTGCCAACAATATCTTTCTTAACAAATTGGCCAACTGTTCTTGTTCTTTGTTACTAAGTACGCTCAGCATGTTATCCATATTAGCAACATGTGCATTCAATGCAGTATCCACCAACTCAATCCCCTTTTTAGTCAAGGTAACTTTACAGCTGCGTCTGTCCTCTTCACTAGCAATACGTTGGACAAAACCACTTTTCACCAACTGTTCTATACGCGTACTGACAGCACCAGATGAAAGCATCAGAGTATGATACAACTCAGTAGGAGTGACTGCAGTATCACTGCGGCGCATGGTGGCCAAAATATCAAACTCTATACTGCTCAGCCCGTACTCTCGAAAAACCGGATCCAACGTCTTCTTCCATACTGCGCTGGTTCGATTTAATCGCCCGACAACCCCCATAGCAGAGCAATCCAGATCAGGCCTTACAGCGAGCCATTGAGCAAGGATTTCATCGACTTTGTCTGATGACATTTTTACCTCTCAAATAAATATCTTTCAAAAAAGATACTTGATTAAAATTCACAACTCAATTACTTTCTAAGAAGTATCTTTTCATGGAGATACTTTTTTAGAAGATGATTAACTATTCAGTCAAGGTGAGTTATGAACAAAGTTCAGCAAATTAAAACAATAGCATTAACAGCAATTGCGCCTATTGTCTGGGGCAGTACCTATATAGTTACAACAGAAGCACTGCCGCCAGACAGTCCACTTATTGCTTCAACAATCCGTTCGCTGCCTGCTGGTGTAATACTAGTGCTTATTAGCCGAGCGTGGCCAACTGGGTTGTGGTGGCTTCGTATGGCAGTGCTAGGTTTTCTGAACATCGGGCTATTTTTCGCGGCAACCTACCTACCGGGTGGCACGGCATCGATGGTGATGTCTATCCAGCCGGTGATTGTAATGATCATGAGTTGGTACCTTTTGAGTACCCGCTTCTCTTCACAACAACTGATCGCCAGTGGATTAGGTATTCTCGGTGTAGGTCTGCTGGTACTTAACAGCTCAGCCAAACTCAATATCGAAGGTATGTTGACCGCAATACTTGGAACACTGAGCATGGCTTTAGGCGTGGTGCTGACAAAAAAATGGGGACGTCCAACGGGCATGACAATGCTTGGATTTACAGGTTGGCAGCTGTTATTTGGCGGCATCATTTTGTTACCTGTCTCACTTTGGCAGGAAGGCGTCCCAACCCAACTTACGTCAATCAACTACCTAGGCTATGGATACTTGAGCCTGATTGGTGCCATTTTGGGTTATTTTCTCTGGTTTCGCGGAATCGAAAAGCTTCCTCCGGTGACCGTCTCTTTTCTCGGTTTTCTTAGCAGTGTTTCTGCCTGTTTTCTTGGATATCTAATCCTAAATCAAACTCTGACTTGGCCCCAATTACTTGGTGCCTTAGCCATTCTGTTTTCAATTATGCTGGCTACGCCTCGCTCATCTGCGCAAACCGATCACCAACCACAACGTCAGACCGTCATAAGGAATTAATATGAACATTACTATCGTATCAGGAAGTCAAAGAGCGCATTCTCAAAGCCTAAATGTCGCCTAGTTACCTACAAACACTGGCTGAACCCCATTTTGACAAGGCAACAGTTCTCGATTTATACCAACTGAATCTGCCGTTTTGGAATGAGGGAGTATGGCAAGACAGTGATGAATGGAACCAGTGGAAACCTGTTGCTCAAATTCTTAAGCAATCGGTTACGAATGTACCGACCAGTACCTATATGCCCGAAGCAAATATACCATGAAGCTGCTCGCTGCCTACGCCAATGCACTAGCTCCAGTGCATCGCGATATGGTCATAAAACGTTCCGCTACGGGATCTAGCCACTGGCGATACAGGAGTCACCAGCCCAAAACAGGTGGCTCTTATTCCGTATGTAACTGCATAGTCATACAACTTTCTTATAATTACCCAAATTAGTGGAATGCACAGTATTGGGCAAAAGTGAGTTACAGCCCCAGCGTAAAAATGTGAAGACTAAGCAAAAACCAATCTCGCCTCACCTACTCTGATCACGTATCATCAATTTCTCTCTATTCATCAATGGAATACACCTATGTTACTCGAAGGTATTGAAACCTTATTAGTATTAGCGGAAGAAGGCACCATGAGCCGTACGGGTAGCCGTTTGTATATCAGCCAATCAGCAGTGAGCAAACGAATTGCCAAGCTAGAGGCGACATTAGGTACTAAGTTGATCATTCCTGCGGGGCGATTAATTAAGCTAACCCCTGACGCCCATGCGTTGATTAACAATGTAGGGCCAAGTTTTAATGAAATTCGAGGGCTAATTTTTGAGCATCAGAATTTAGACGATCAAAGCATTATTACGATTGATTGCTCTGAAACCTTAGTCGCGGGTTATTTATCACAAGCGATGGGGCAATATTTCCAGCACGATAAATACATTTCAATTACCACTCACCATACCCCAGTAATTGTCGAAAACGTGCAATCTGGTAAGGCATCGATTGGCTTTTGCGCAGGGCATTTACCTGCTAACTATAGTTTTATTGCCGAACATTTAATGGATGAGCCTTTTAAGGTGGTGTTTAACCAACCGCTGACAGCACTACCGAAAGCGCTTGTGGTGAATGATTTAAAAAATCCATCTAATTACTCTCAAGCCGCTATTTTGCAAAAAGTAGGGATTACACCACTAATGGAGATGGACTCTTATACTGCTTCAGCACAGCTGGCCTTGGCAGGTATGGCGCCAGCACTTGTGCCTTTGTCGATTGTGAACACACTACAGATTGAAGATACGTTCTGTTTCGATTTTGAAGAATTATCTGATTTAACTCGCCCTATTAATCTGATTTATCGTCAAAATAGTTACAAACTACCTAGGATAAAAAAACTGGTTAAGACTATCGCTGATGTGGTGATCCCTAAAACAATATAAATGATCATTACCCCGAGCAGAAACGCTATTTATTCGCAGTTAAATGCCCTAGCGTAACTTTATTTTTACCCGTTTTTTTAGATACATATAAAGCTTCGTCAATACATTTCATCACGCAGAGTATCGTAAAGTCTGGGGTAGTAAATTCACATAACCCTACCGATGATGTCACTGAAAAGTGCGTATCACCAGATGAAATACGATGCTGTGACAAGGTGTGAAGAATACGCGTACAAATTTCTTGGCCATGGTGACTGTCGGTATTTTCCATTAACAACACAAACTCTTCACCACCCCAACGCGCGATGATATCAGTCGAACGTAAGTTCGATAAACAAATGTTGGCAAACGCAACCAGAACATCATCACCAACATCATGCCCATAAGTATCATTAACCTGTTTAAAGTTATCGATATCGAATATCGCAATACTATAAGTTTGGTTGCTGGTTAACGTTGAAATAGCATCCAGTTTTTCATTTAACAACCGTCTGTTTGGCAGATGTGTTAATTCATCTGTATATGACGCTTTTTGCAGCATCATATTCATATCAAGAATAGAGTTCTGGCTCTGTTTGATGTACTTCTCACGCTTATAGACATAAATACAAATCAAGAAAGACAAAAAATAAAGCAGGTATTTTAAATAGATGCTGTCATCTTGATTACTCTTTTGTTGATTTTGAATAACGAACAACCACTCACCACTAGGGACTTTCACCGTAAATGAGCTGGTCGTTTTTTCACAACCATTTTCTATGTTATTAAAAATAGTTAATCGCTGACCGTCAGGGTTAAAGCCAAGAATTTTATAATGACAATTATCTAATGCCAGTTTTTCTCTAAATTGATCAAGATAACTTATCGCGTTAACAAAGCCTGTAAACTCATTTTTTTCATTAAATAATGGCAAGCGTAAAATAAACGCCAGCTTACCATTTTGAATTAGCTTTACAGGGCCAATTAAGCCCACACTTCTATTTTCAATAGACAGTAATACGCCTTTTTTACGCTCATCAATATGGGTAAGATCGTGCCCTATCGCTGTATGCTTAATCCGATTAGGATAAATATCTGTAATAATACCCAAAGGCGCATATTGAAGCTCAGAAATAATATCGTTATCGGCAATGATTTTTTTAGCTATTACGTCAAATCCTTCCGTATTAGCTCCATTTTGAATGTTTAATGAATAACTTAATGCTTTAAGACTAGCAACCATACTATTAATTTGTTCATTAATCGTTGCTGTGATGTTTTGACTAATAGCAATATTATCTTTTTTAACTAATATGTCATGTTTATTTTCATTATTAAAAAAGAACAATTCAACAACAATTAAGAGCAGAAATAAAGCGAGTAATATAGCAAAACTAGAGTGCGTTATTCTTACTTTCATTTTGTTATTCATAAATAAATTATTGCCAGCGTTAGAGTTAAAATATCAATGACTTAGTTGCATAAATATACTTCAATTAAAATGAAATTAATATCCTATACGCATGAAATGAAACATTCTCTTACAATGCTTAAACCTATTTGGAATGCTGATGGTTAAATATTCACTTTTAACATTGAACACCCCATCTATTCATTACTTTTATCATTCTATTTTCTCCTTTTATTTTAACACCACACTAAATATTTACACCGTGTAGCATTCATTTACCTATTAGGTTAAAAAATAGATTGAAACCACTGTGGATGTTGATCCCACAATAATTTTATCGCCATAACCATCGACATAATAATAACCATTGGGCGAATAAACTTTTGCCCTTTGTTAATCACAATGTGTGCACCTAACCGCGCACCAATAAATCCACCAACAGCCATAATTAAACCCAATTTCCAAATAGGTAGCCCCGCGATAATAAAAAATGTAAGTGCAGCGATATTGGAAGTGAAGTTTAATATTTTGGTTCTCGCCGTTGCCTCAACTAGACCAAACTTGGCAATCGCAACAAAACAGATAGTAAATAATGAGCCCGTTCCTGGGCCAAAGAAACCATCATAAAAACCAATGGATGTCCCCACAGAAAAAGCAAACATCGCTTCTGAGAGTTTTGGATCGCCCTGCGGTTTACCGATATTCGGACTAAAAAGAAAATACAGTGATACAAATATTAATAAGAGAGGAATAAGACTGGTTAATATACCTGCATCAATATGTTGAACTAACAACGCGCCAATCGCTGAGCCTGTAAAGGTACAGGCAATGGCTAAACGCATGTCTTTAAGTTTCACTAATCCATTACGGACAAAGTACAGTGATGCCGAAAAACTACCAAATGAGCTTTGTAATTTATTAGTGGCAAGCACTTGTGCTGGCGGAATACCCACCGACAATAATGCAGGAACGGTTAATAACCCACCTCCACCAGCAATAGCATCAATAAAGCCGGCTAATCCTGCGACAAAAAACAGTAGTACAAAGATCTCTAACGTTAATTCCATTGCAACTCACATTGTAAGTTATTATTTAATAACGTGATATTAACGTTATGAATAAAAATGCAATAGCGAAAAACAAGACGACAACCTATTCCAAGTTGGAATAGGTTGTCAATATAATACGTGATTGCTCAGCGATTATCTTCTGTTACGGCACATTTCTGCGGGAAAGGAAAGCTGTACCATGACGTAGCGTTTGAAGGTTTCTTCATAAGGTTGATCGTCTAACGCTTTTTGCATACACAATAACCAAGCATCTTTTTCTGCTAAACCTATCTCTAAATGCCGGTGCGCACTCGGTATATTAATTGAGCCATACATTTCTGCGTAACGAGAAGGGCCACCCATCCAGCCCACTAAAAATGTGGTTAATTTGGCTTTAGATTCAGTTAAATCAGGGTTATGCATAGCACGTACTTTGGCAGCAACCGGCAAGGTATCCATGTAGTAATAAAAGGCATCGACTAATTGCTTTACTCCTTGCTCGCCACCAGCAGCTTGTAAGGTACTATCTCCCACTCCATATACTGGCACTTTCGCTTTCTTTACACCTGAAAATTCATCTTGCTCTGGGTATTCTGAACTATCCAATCTCGGCTCACTGTCTTTTACTGCTTTTGTTTATTTTATTATATCCAAAAAAATAAAGAGCCAGATTACTGGCTCTTTATTGTTTGCTTGATGTCACAGCAATTGTTTATTTATCACAACAACAGCTTTGAATTAACTGACATAAATAGGTCCACTGAATGAAGTAACAGGCGGCACTTCGCCAGTAAATTTTTCAATATCGACAACAACAGTATTGGCACTGGTTGCTTGCGCTAACTGTGAAGTTGGAATATCAATGGTGACGGTATTAGGATCGCCATAGGTATCAATCGCACCAATATCGTTATTCAACGGCCCAAACCATGCCCCTTCATAAATTCTTATTACGCCTGTAGGGTAATCTTCCGATAATACCGCCCCTGCTAATAGCTGACCGCGATCATTAAACACTCGTACAATATCACCGTCTTTAATGCCTTTTTTCTTAGCATCATCCGGATTGATATAAACGGGTTCATGATCTTTTACCGCATAGGTATTACGGAACTCTTCTGAATCACACATTTGTGAGTGTAAGCGTTTATTCGGGTGACAAGATTGCAACCAAAATGGAAATTGCTTCGATTTCGGTCCGCCATGAGAGCGCTCTTCTTTTTCAAACCACATTGGGTGACCTTGGCAGTGTTCATAATTATAGCGCGCTATTTTTCGGCTATAAATTTCTATAAATCCTGACGGTGTACCCAGTGAGTTGATTTCAGGATCATTTCGGAACGCTTCGTGACTTACGTAGGTTTGGTCAGTTTTAAATTCGACGATGCCATTTTTCCAAAACTCGTTAAATTCTGGCATCGGGTTTTTATCTTTGTTTGCATCACGACAATTATTATACAGCTCTTGTATCCACTGCATTTCTGTCATGCCGCGAGTATATTGCTTACTTTTTCCAAACCGCTCGGTAAGTTCAGTAAAGATCTGAAAATCGGTTTTTGATTGGTATAAAGGATCAACCAATTTATGCATCGCCAACACGCCAGAAGTAGAATATGTGCCGTATTGGTCAAGATCATTACGTTCAAACTGCGTACATGCTGGCAATACGATATCGGAGAAACGACAGGTTGGCGTCCATGTATAATCAATATTCACTACGGTTTGTAATTTTCTGAACGCTTCTTTCATTCGGTTACGTTGTTGATGGTGATTCCATGGATTACAACCGCTAAATACCATCATTTTAATATCAGGTAATACGACATTACCGCCGTTATATTTGATCTTTTTCCCCGGCTCCATAATGGCATCAATCCACCGAGCAACAGGAATAACGGCGCTATAACCTTTGAAATCATTATTATTCCAAACTGGCTCTTGCCCTTCATCGACATTTCGTGGAAAACCACCCGGCCCTGCTGCAGTACTAAATGGCAATCCAACACCACTATAGAAATGAGAATAAGAAACCCCACCACCGGGTAACCCAATTTGCCCAAGCATGGATGCCAACACAGCTCCCATCCAATACGGCTGTTCGCCATGTTGCTGACGCTGTACTGCCCAGCCAAACATTATCATGGTGCGATCTTTTACTAAGTGACGAGCAAATTTACGAATATCATCGGCTTTAACGCCACAAATTTTTTCTGCCCATTCAGGAGTTTTCTCGATTTTATCTTTACCTGTACCAAGTAAATACGGCAAAAATTCGTCAAACCCTAAAGTATAAGTTTCTAAAAATTGTTTATCGTAAAGGTTCTCTTTGTACAAGGTATGGGCAATTCCTAGCATGAAAGGAACATCAGTCTGGGGGTTCACATATTGGTGTTCACAGCCGAAATATTTTTGGCTTTTCGACACCACAGGATCGACGGATATCATCGTGATCTCGCCCTTTGCGACTTTGTCTTTTAATTGGGCATAATAACCATAAGAGCCGTGCGTTTCACACTGCCAACCAATTTGGCTATTTTTGATAGGATCGTTAGACCACCATATTAAGGTTTTGGTCTCTTTTAGGATTGTTGTCCATGTTGTTGCTTGCGCATATACCTCGGTTGAACCGAGTACATAAGGTAAGATAGTTTGCCCAGCCCCCGTCGAATAATCCCCAACTTTTTTAATAAAGTTACCATGCATACCTACCGCACGTTGCATGTGTGAGGTACAGCTTTGGAACTGCCCTGTTTCACGCCAGCCTGTTTGCCCCGCATGAAGTGCCCAAGGACCATAATCTTTTTGGATTCGTTGTAATTCTTGGTAGAAGAGATCTAACGCTTCATCCCACGTTACTCGAACAAAACGATTGTTACCTCGTGTTTCACCACTGTATTTGTTTTTCTTAAGCCAATCTAACCGAACCATGGGATAACGAATTCTTGAAGGACTATAAATTATCCCTTTAATACCGTTTAGCATATCGGTTGGGTGCTTATCTAATTCAAAGGGTTTAATTTCTGCGACTTGGCCATTATAAATACGCGCTCGGAATGCCCCCCAATGTGAACCTGTAACTTTCCAAATACCCGGCGGCTCTGTTGATTTTGTTACTTCTTCAGCAGCTCTAGCCGCTTGCATCAGCAATCCGGGACCAATAACAGAAGCTGCACTCGTAGTTGCTAAGCCTTGCAAAAATTTACGTCTACTCAGTGACATAAAAAATTCCTCACGATTAAAACGTAAAAAGGTTGCTGAACATGATGTGTATGTTTAGCAACCTTTAGTTTGATTAATGTTCAGCTTTAGAAAAGTCTGACGAATGGTTTTGTAAATATTTCAAAACAATAGCTTCGCTATCTGTATCAAAATTCACAAATGCAAGCATACCGTTAAACATGCCAGGCCAAGTATTTGCGTCAAAATGGTTTTCTGCTGGCTGGGTATGACATACGCTACAGTTGGTGTTGTATGCCGATTTAGCGGCAGTCCAAACAGTACTGATATCACTAACAAAGTTCTTTTTCTCAACCCATAATGTTGCGGTTACTTGTTGCCATTTTAGCCCTGTGGTGTCATCTTCTTTTTGCTCGAAACCTTTTACAATATCAGCACTTTGCGCGGCATTTTTACTTAATGCGGCTGTCGGTATATTCATCCCGAAATCTTGATTAATAACCCGACCAAAGCCTTTCTCTTTACGCCAACCGCTTAGTTCAATTTGCAGCATGTCGTTTTTAATCGCTACCACTTTCACCGCAGATGCAGGCTCTAAAGAACCACCATCTTTGGTTTTAGCTTCATCTTCATAAAGAGGTAAAAACTGTACGCTGTAATATGTGTCACCTTTTGAATAATCGGTGCTTTGCGATGCGGCGGATAATTCAGACACAATCCCGCCTGACGAGGCCATATTGGCAGGTAAATGGTGGGCAATACCTTTGTGGCAATCAAGACAGCTTTGGTCTTTCGCTGCTGCTTGTTTCATTTGTGCCTGTGCACGTGGTGACATTTCATCCCATTTCATGCTGTCATAATTGTGGCAACTTTTACATTCCAACGATCCATTCGCTGCAAAGCGTTTCCACTCATGCTGGGCTAATTCCAGTCTTTTTGCCTCAAATTTTGCAGGCGTATCAATGGTGCCAGCAATCGCGCCAAAGACTTCTTTACTCGCCTGCATTTTTCGAGCAATTTTATCCGTCCAATTATGGGGAACATGACAATCAGGACAAGTAGCACGGACACCTGAGTGATTTGACCAGTGAACGGTTTCTTGCAGCTCAGGATACACAGTGTCACTCATGGAGTGGCAACTGATACAAAATTTTTCTGTGTTGGTCATTTCAAGAGCGGTATTAAATCCCCCCCAAAATATAACCCCAGCAACAAAACCACCTAACGCGAGGACGCCAAGGCTTATTTTGGTTGCTGGACGCCACAGCGTTATCCAAACTTTTTTTAAGGACGACTTCATTATTTACCTACCCGTTTTTTATTTAATGTTGACGAGTGCTTAACCATGACCCGGAGGGCCGAGGAAAAACACTTGCAGCGCCCAAATAAAAAAACCATATCCGCTAACAAACATCACAGATAAAATAGGAAACAGTAAAACAATGATGAATAGAAATGTTCGCCATTCATAACGACCTTTTTCTTTATCATCCATTTCTTCACTTAACATTATTGCTCTCTCACTTATTAGTAAGCCTTATTATTCTTAATAGGCTTTTTCCAGTGCTTAAAATGAATTATAGACAATAGTTATACCTTGCATTAATAAGGTTATTAAAAAGCCACTAGGATCACATTTTCGCTTACCTTATAAATCCTGATTTTTTATCTAAGCACTTATTTTAGGTATAAAAAAAGGCCAGCATCTCTGCTGGCCTTTTTTACAATATTTAACTGAGAATTATTCTACCGTGTCGATATCTAATACCGTTTGGATTGGATCTGCAATCTTTGGTGAATTTCCAAAGCCACGTAAACCCACCACGTGTACGTGTTCACGATCTTTGAAAATCTTACGTACCAGTTTGTAAGTTGTACCCTTTTCAGGACTGATATTTTCAGGTGCCGCAATCAGTAACTGCATGTCTAAGCGTTCACATAACTCAAACAATGTTGCGATTGATTTACCATCAAGTCGTGCCGCTTCATCCAAGAACAATAGTCGACAAGGAATAATATCTTTACCACGTAAGCGGCGAGATTCTTCTTCCCAGCTCTGAACAACCATTAACAGAATTGCCTGACCTGTACCAATCGCTTCACCCGTTGATAGCGCACCTGATTCCGCTTGTAGCCAACCATCAGTACCACGGTTAACTTCAATGCTTAATTCTAGGTAATTACGGTAATCTAACAGCTCTTCACCCAAGATCTGCGGTGAACGTTGACCCATATCGATATGTGGATTCAAACGCTGAAACAACTTCGCAATCGCTTCAGAGAATGATAAACGGTTATTACCGAATAGATCGCTATGCTGATCTTTATTCTCAACCAGTCCTGCAAGTAGTGATTCATGCGTATCACGCACTTTAACGTTTAGACGCACACCATTTACCTGACCAAAACCAATACTTTGTAAGCCTTGGTTTAGCATACGAATACGGTTTTGCTCACGCTGGATTGTTTTACGAATAATATTCGCAACAGAATCTGAACTGATCGCTAAACGTTGTTCACGAGCCGTTAGCTCTTCAGTTAAGCGACCTAGCTCTGCTTCCATTTCTTCGATAGCTTCAACCGGATCATCGGTACGAATAATATCGTGACGAATACGCTCACGTAGATGCTGGTACACTGCGATGTAGAATAGAACTTTACGTTCAGGACGCGTCACATCTTCTGACGCACGTAACGCATCACGTAAATCTTCGTTATCCGCAACCGCAAGACGCAGTGAACCTAGCGCTTTATCCGATAGTGAACGTAGTTCATCTGCCGACATGTACGCCATTTCACGACGGTGTAAACGACGTTCAACATCGCTTTCACGTGCTAAACGTAATACTGCGCACCAACCCGCTTTCGCGTTAACCACTAACTTACGGAAGTCTTGATAATCTTTACCCACTTTACGTAAACGCTTCACTAACGACTTCATTTCAAGTTCGATAGAGGTGGTTGACTTTTCTAACTGGCTACGGCGACTACGTGAACTGTGTAAACGCTCATTGAGTTCATCACGACGAATACGTGCACGCTCTTCTGCTTCAACATCTGCACGTACACCTAGCTCTTGCAGTTCACGTTCAAACTCTTGAACCGTTTCCATTTTCGCTTGGTGTGAGCTCTTCAGTGACGCCATTAACTGGTTGTACTGGTTCGCTTGTGCGCGCGCTTGTTTTAAGCTTTCGCGACTACGACCACGAGCTTGTTCTGCAGTTGCCAGTTTCGCTTTAAGCTGCTCGTTTAGCTCTGAACTCTTACTCAGTAGCTCTACCGCATCGGCATAGCTAAAGTAATGACGACGTTCGGCTAAATCAGCGACTGCGAAGATCAGCGTCTTCAGCTCTTGTAGCTTCTGATCCGCCGCTTCGTAATCAGCTTGTAGCGCATCGAATTGCTCTGGATCAGCATCCAGTGCAGACACTAACGTTTCAAGCTCGGCTAACGCTTTTCCATGGCGGTCAAGGTAGTTACGTGCTTCATCCATTTGTGAAAGTTGTTGTTCAACTTCTTCAAAACGTGCGCTTAGCGTGTCATCTTCAAGCAGTGTTACCACTGGGTTTAATTTACCCAGTAATGCAAGACCTTCACGAGCGGCGGCTAACTGGCTACGCTGCTGTTGTTCTTGCGCTTGTGATTCAGATAACTGACGTGCAATTTGGTTACGCTGATCACGAGCTTGCTTTAATTCTACTTCTGGATCTGGGTTAAATGCCACAGACATGTGCGTTGCTACAAAACTATTGAAGCTTTGGTACAAACGCTGAAGTTTTTGTGAATCAAACGATGCCTTCGCGTGATCTTCTACAACTTGATCTTTCTCATCACGTAAGAACTCTAAACGCTGTTCACGTGCTGCACGACCAAATAATGGCATTTCAGGGAAACGTGAATAACGCAGTTGGCGATCGTTTAAATGAACACAAACCGCATCTTCTAGTTCATCAACATCAAAGCCACTGTCATCGAATGAATCCGCATCACCTTCGATGATATAAAGATCATCTGGGCAATCATCTAACGAGACTAATTTTTCTTTAATACCGTTAAGATCAGGGACAATAATCGCATGTCGTGCAGGGCCATACATCGCACTGAAATATGGCGCATCATCAATAGTGATATCGTCATAAACTTCAGATAATAGCGTACCGCCAAGGGTATCGGCTAACCCACGTAAACGTGAATCATCACTACCACCAGGCTGTGCTAAACGTTCAATATCAGCATCAAGCTGCTTCTTACGTGCAGCTAATTCATCACGTTGACGAGAAGCTTCACGCTCGTTATCCAACGTTAGCTGCATTGCATCCATTACCGCTTGGCTGCTTGAAAGCTCGGCATTGGCTTGCTCTGCTAATTTTTCAAGCGCATCAGAAGCTGCAATCCATGTTGGTGCTTGCGATTCTAATGTTGCGATACGAGAAACTAAGCGTTGCTCGTCATGGCGCATGTCGTTACGTTGCTCAACCAGCGTTGCTTGATCTTGCTCTAGGCTTTCAAGCGTTGCTTCATGGCGCGCTTGCTCTTCAACTAACGCTAATTCGCTATCTAATGTGGTAGCGAATTTCTTGGTATACGTTTCAGCTAATTCAAGCGCTTGACGTTGGCTACGAACGCTACGCTCTAAATCACGGTATTGCGATTTTAGCTGCTCACCACGATCTGAAATCGCACGAAGTTGACGACCGTGATCAATCAATTCACGGGCTTTATTACTTGCGTTTGCGCGATCAACGGCACCAGCAATGGTGGTAATGATTGCTAAGCCTTTATCAAACTGTTGCGCCGCCGCTGACGACATATCCAGTTTGTGTTTAAGGGCTAATAACGCTGTTGTTTGAGTATCTTGCTGTTGTTTTAGCTGTGCAAGATACGGTGGCGCTTGATCAGGTAACATTTGATGATCGCCAGACAAATCACGCGCTTTTTCTAATGCCTGTACCGCTTGTTGGTACTGCAATGCACGGGTTTGCTGCATATCTAATGCTTGTTGGTAATCGGCTAACTGAGTTTTTAAGCTATCAACTTCTTCTTCCGTTAGCTGTGATTGTTCTTCGGCAATCGCAAGTTGCTCTGCCGCTTCTTCAACCACCATGACCTGCTCTTCAAGACGCTCAGTTAGCTCTTCAAGATCTTCTTTATAACGCTCGATTTTCTCAGCTTGACGTACTGCTGTTTGTACTAGCTGTAGGTGATCCGATGCTGCTTGATGATCTTGCTCTAATGCGCCTTCTTGTTCGGTCAACTCACCCAGCTCAGCAGTCATGTTATTTAACGTAGACTGCTGATCGATTAAGGTTTGGCGTGAACCCATCAGCTCACCACGTAAGCTTAATGTTTGCTCTAGCTTCTTCTGACGCTCGTTAGCATGACGCATGTAATCGGCAGCAACATAGTTAGTGGCTTCTGAGATCAAATGCTTAAATAAGTCACGGTCACGCTGAGTTAGTTTGATCGCTTCTAATGTCGAACGGTTTTCACGCAGTGCCGCTTCCATATCTTGGAAGGCTTTTTTAACACCTGTGTTATGCGGTAATAAGTAATCACGTAATGAACGTGTGATCGCACTTGAGATACCGCCGTATAGCGACGCTTCAATTAAGCGATAAAACTTAGAACGATCTTGGCTGTTACGTAATTTCTTCGGTAACACACCCATTTCAAACATTTGAACGTGGTAATCAGTAACCGAGTTAAATGCTTTAAATTGTACACCTTCGTGTTCGGAAACAATGTCTTTCACATCATTTAATTGGCGAACACGGGCTTGATTTTCAGATAGCGTTTCAATTAACACATCGGTTGGTTTGATGTGTGAAGGCAAACCTTGAATTAAGAAAGGTTTAATGTCGACTTTCTTATCACGACCTGCAACTTGCTGTAGTTTTACTGCAAAAATAATACGTTGTTTCTTTGAGTTAACTACATCAAGCGCAGCATAACAGGCACCCGGCTTTAATTTACCGTGCAGACCTTTATCGCGAGAAGCGTTCGAGCTACCCGCTTCCGTTGTATTTCGGAAATGAAGAAGGCTTTGGTCAGGAATTAGCGTGGTAATGAAAGCAGCCATGGTAGTTGACTTACCCGCACCGTTACCACCTGAAAGCGTTGTCACCAAATTATCAATATCAAATGTACGGGCAAAGAAGCCGTTCCAGTTGACCATGGTGAGCGATTGATACTTACCGCGTTCCATTAAATACTACTCTCCTGTTCCACTTGTTGTGCATCTGCATTTTCAAGTGATTCTTGACTGTCTTGTTCGATATCGTCGAGCAAACTTGATTGGCTTGGTTCTTGATGATGCACGACAGCTTCACCGTCACGGATCAAGCGTAGCTGCGCTTCACGCATATCATCACCCGTTCGTACATCGGCACCAAAACGGAATACCGCTTCACTAATACGAAATTTACCGTGATCACCAATTGGAATTAACATCCCTATACGACGTAAACGACGCAATGATGTTTTCACTTTATCGAACAGTTTTTCACGATCAAGATCTGAACCTGTTGCGCGGTTAGTCACTAATTTCATTAGCTTTTGTTCATCCGCTAATGTCACTAATTCGTCAAACAACTCTTGGTTGGTAAAAATACCTTCGTGCGCTAAACGCTCTGGGCTTAGATAAAGGAAACACAACACTTTACCCACCAGCATGTCGATTTCTGATAATACAGAACGACCAATAAATGAGGTTGAACGTGGACGAAGGTATAAAAAGCCTTCTGGCGCACGGACTAATTCTGCATTATAACGCTTGTAAAACATGCCGAGTTCTTGTTCAAATTCGATCAAAAAGGCATGGTTATCTAAATCTTCACTAGAAATATGGCGACCTGAACGGAGCGCGTTATCCAGTGCAGGGAAAAGTGGATTAGCAATTGCTTTTGCTAAATTTTCCGGCATGAATTCTTCAATATTTGTCAATGACATGAGCTTGTACCTTGGCTCCGTATTCGTTAATCGCTTCCCAATCCGGCTGAATTGCATTGAAGTCAGCCTCTGAGTATCCCATTCTTACTGCTTGATCAATCACGATTCTTGCCAAATCAAAATGCTGGGCAAATGGGTGTTGAGCCAAATAATCTTTAAGCAGTGCGCTTAAGTTGATGGGTGCGCCTGTCGCTTTATGCGCTTTTAGCATTGCTGCAACTTTTTCTGCCAATATATCATTGACTAAGTCGAGCTCTTCAAATTCCATCTCAGCAGGAACAATGCCGGTTACTTCATCATCACGAAGCACTAATGCTTCATCACGCATGTCTAATAAACGTTCGGCATCGGCATAGGTCAATAACCATGGCGCATCAAAATAATCAGTAACCGACTGGCGTAAACGCTGACTAAATGCACGGTTTTTGTCCATATCAATCGCGGTACGAATAAACTTATGTACATGACGATCGTAGCCAATCCATAAATCAATCGCTTGCTGACCCCAACTGATAATACGATCCAGTTTTGCTTGTAGGATATAAACCATCCCATCAACATAATCTAAATCGTTACGACCTTGGGTCGTTTCTTGAATCGTAAGTAACTGCGTTTGTAACTGATCGCCAGCCGCTTGTAGCGTATCTTGCAACTCTTTTAATGTTGATGAAGTTTCATCAAGTAACTGCTCACAACTACTGATTGCTGCACGCCAATCTTGGTTTAGCAATTCAGCAATATCGACTTTCACTTGCTGTTGTTGCTCATCCATGGTGCGCTGGTTTAAATCGATTCGATCGAATATTTCAGCTACTGAGTATTTCAATACGGCATGGACATTTTGACGCCAGTGTTTTTCATCACCGTCTTCTTGTGCCGCCGTTGCTGCCTTATTGATTTCGTCAGCCACCATCGCTAACTGGATGGATAGCTTGAGTGTTGAGAATTCTCGTTGACGAACATAATAATCCGTTATGCCCAGCGCTAATGGACTTAAACGATAAATACTAGCACCATCGGTTACTTCACTGGTAAAACGAGAAATTAATCGCTGTCTCACCAGTTCATTTATGGCGTTGTTGGCGCGAAATGCTAGGGTTTCTTTCGACTGGCCGAACATGTCACTTACAATGCGAAATGCATCAACCAGTTCTCCTTCCCCTAATTCTTCATCAAAGCGATCACCGCTTAAAACGGCAATGGCTAACAAGAACGCCAGCCGTTCCGTTGGTAGGTTTAAAGCAAAGTCGTTTTGCTTTACCCAGCTAACCAACTCAGGAACCGTCTGGGTAACTTCACTCATCCCTTGTCCTTATTGCTGTTATTGGAGTTTGTCGTTGTGATGTGCGTTTCTTCAGCAAAAGGCTTACGGGCATACACATGAATATAACGCCCCAACGACAAAAACGGCTCTTGACGGCAAAGCTTCTGCTCCATCTCAAGAACCTGTTCAAAACTGTAGTCACCTACACGGAAAGTTTGCATATAATCATGGAAGGTACGAACCCCTGTTTTTCCCATAATTTCAAACCCTTCATCGGTTAGGCACTGATAAACATCTTCTGGTTTTATCCCTTGCTGCGGCTGTAATTTAAAACGCTTACGATGTGGCATGCCTTGCTCAATGTGAGTCAAATTGCCACAAATTAAGTTTTTAAATAGTAAACCGTTATAGTTATAAAACATCACGGATATTGCACCGCCAGGTTTCACATTTTGTAATAGACCAGTAAGTACCTCGATTGGTTCAGCTAACCATTCCATTACTGCATGAAATAATACTAAATCGACAGGTTCAGGTATGAACTCACCAATTTCCTGTACTGGACAATGCACTAGACGATATTGCTCAAGCAAACCGTTTTTAGCAATTTCTTGTTGAGCTAGTGTCAACATTTCGCTAGAAAGATCACATAACGTTACTTGATGTCCAAGCGATGCAATTTTTTGTGACAATTGCCCAATACCTCCCCCTGCATCTAACACAGTAAGAGGTGATACACTGTTAAGCGCGGTAAGAATTTGTTCAATATCTTGCCAAACGACAGTTTGTCGAATTTGCCCTTTTGCAGTGCCATATATGTTTTCAGCGAACTTTTGCGCTAAATCATCAAAATTTCGGTCTTTGATCACGGCTGCTTTACGTTATGATAGCGAATCTAAAAAGTGACTTATTTTCTCACAAGCAGTAAAGGAATAAAGGCTTGTGATGCTTTTTCAAGCTCAACTGCTGAAATTTCGGACTACATTTCATGTTTGAATTAAAAAAATTAATCGCAACACTACTAATGCCCCTCCCCGCACTGCTAATCATCGGGGTTATAGGATTATTGGTTTTATGGTTTACACGTAAGAAAAAACTGGCTTCGGGAATTATTGCGTTCTCTTTTTTAGGTCTTTTTGCTGTCTCTTTCCAGCCAGTTTCGACGAGTTTATTGCGCCCATTAGAGCAACAACACCCTGCTTTTGTCGGCTCATCTAAACCTATCGACTTTATTATGGTGCTAGGAAATGGCCATGTGATCGACAAAACTTTTCCAATGACCTCTGAACTTTCACGAACTGCGTTAATGCGTTTAACTGAAGGTATTCGTATTTATCGGATGTATCCAGGATCTAAAATGATCCTATCTGGTTACGGCGGCGGCACCAATATCAGTCATGCTCGTATGATGGCTAAAGTTGCCCTAGCATTAGGTGTGAGTAAATCAGACATTCTGTTATTAGAAACGGCTAAAGATACTTGGGAAGAAGCCCATCAAGCAGCTTCCGTTGTGGGCGATAAAAACTTAGTGCTTGTAACATCTGCTAGTCATATGTCACGTGCCTTGTATGAATTTCATCAAGCAGGACTGGAGCCAATTCCAGCGCCAACTAACTTTTTAGCGACAAACAAGATCAAACAGCCTTGGGTACGCTATGCGCCAAGTTCACAGTTTTTAAACCAAACAGAACGTTATTGGCATGAAAAGCTAGGCAGTTTATGGCAACAATTGCGCACATTTCTCGCAAATAATAAAAAAGAAAACACAGACAAAAACAGTCATGATAGTGCGGATGCACTGACGATCGCTGGCTAAAATTTTACAAAACCCTCTTATCGCCCAGTACATTGTTACTGGGCTTAATTATATGGTCCGCCTTATCCTAAGCCGTTAGGCTTAGGGTAGGCTTTCAAAGAGGTGAACCATATGTCTAC
>NZ_JADQAQ010000081.1 GCF_022129445.1 Photobacterium sp. Ph5 | reverse complement strand
CATCTATAGGATCGTTCAACTGATCATTTTTGTCTTAACTGATCGGCATTACGCTGAAGCGTCCTTTTTTATATCTGATTTCAATGATTTTTAATTAAAGCAGCGCTTTTAAACGATAGAGCTCATCAAGTGCTTGACGTGGTGTTAACTCATCAGGATTAACGTTTGCTAAAGCTTCTTCTACTTCACTCGGATCTGGGATCAAACTTAATTGATGCTCTTCTTTAGGTGCGCCTGTTGTGATCGCGCTAGGTTGCAGAGCTTGCTGGTGACCAGATGCCTCCAATTGCTGTAGTTTGATCTTAGCGCGTTTAATCACCGTCTTAGGTACGCCAGCTAAGCTCGCTACTGCTAAACCATAAGACTTGCTTGCGGCACCTTCTTGTACAGCATGCATAAAGGCGATTTCATCACCATGCTCAACGGCATCAAGATGAACGTTAGCTAATCCTGTTAACAGTGATGGCAGCTCAGTCAATTCAAAGTAGTGAGTAGCGAATAATGTCATGGCTGAGATCTTATCTGCAAGCCATTCCGCACTTGCCCATGCCAGCGATAAGCCGTCATAAGTACTGGTACCACGACCAATTTCATCCATTAAGACTAAACTTTGCTTGGTAGCATTGTGAAGAATATTTGCAGTCTCTGTCATTTCAACCATGAAGGTTGAGCGACCAGAGGCTAAGTCATCAGAAGCGCCAATACGGGTAAAGATACGATCTAATGGACCAATTTTTACCGTTTCTGCTGGGACAAAAGAGCCAACATGGGCCATTAATGCAATCAATGCGGTTTGGCGCATATAGGTTGATTTACCACCCATATTAGGACCAGTAATAATTAGCATACGGCGGTCTTGATGCAGCGAAATAGGGTTGGCAATGAACGGTTCACTTAGCACATGCTCAACGACAGGGTGACGACCTGCTGTGATTTCTATGCCTGTTTCTGTCATTAACTCAGGGCGACAGTAATTAAGGCTATCAGCACGTTCCGCAAGGTTGGTTAATACATCAAGCTCTGATAATGCACTTGCTGCATTTTGCAGTTGTTCAAGGTGAGGCAATAGCTTATCAAACAGCTCTTCCCATAATTTTTTCTCAAGAGCGAGCGCTTTAGATTTTGAGTTTAAGACTTTATCTTCATGCTCTTTAAGCTCAGGGATGATATAACGCTCGGCATTTTTCAGCGTTTGGCGACGAACATAATGGCTTGGTACTAAGTGGCTTTGTCCACGGCTGACTTGAATGAAAAAACCGTGTACTTGGTTAAAGCCAACTTTCAAGCTATCAATATCATGACGCTCACGCTCACTGGCTTCTAATTCTTCTAAGAATTTAGTTGCGCCATCGGCTAAATCACGCCACTCATCAAGCTCTGCGTTATAACCCGGAGCAAGAACGCCACCATCACGAATGATAACCGGTGGGTTTTCAATAATGGCATGTTCAAGTAATTCACATAGCTCGTCCATTGGCGCTGCGTGAGAAGCTAAGTCGTTAATGCGTGCTTGGGGGATTTCTGCTAATAATTCAGCAAGTTCTGGTAGATACTGCATTGCAGTTCGCATACGCGCTAAATCGCGAGGACGTGCTGATCGTAGTGCTAAACGTGCCAAAATACGCTCTAAGTCACCCATGTGACGCAAGACGCCCGATACATCAACAAACATGCCGCTATCTTTAAATGCTTCAATGGCATCTAAACGACCATTTAATTGTTTTTGATCGCGAATAGGTTGGTGAAGCCAGCGTTTTAATAAACGACTACCCATCGGCGTTGCGGTTTGATCGAGAACGGATGCTAAGGTGTTGTCATAACCACCGGCTAGGTTTTGTGTTAGCTCTAGGTTACGACGAGTGGCAGCATCTAAGATCACCGCATGATCTTTTGTATCTAAAGTGATTGCACGAATATGTGGTAGCGCAGTACGTTGAGTATCTTTAACGTATTGCATTAAACAGCCTGCTGCACATAAGCCAAGTTCTGCATTTTCAACGCCGAAACCTACTAAGTCACGGGTACCGAATTGCAGAGTTAATTGCTGACGTGCTGTGTCTAGTTCAAATTCCCAAATAGGGCGACGGCGCTTACCTTTAAACGGTTCAACTAAATGCAGGTAAGTGAAATCTTCTGGATAAAGCAGTTCAGCTGGGCTTGTACGTTGAAGTTCAGCCTGCATTTCTTCTTCGCTGACAGGCTCTGTTAACATGAAACGACCAGAGGTGATATCTAAGGTTGCGTAGCCAAATTTATTATTTTCAGTATAAATAGCAGCAATTAAGTTATCACGACGCTCATTAAGTAAGGCTTCATCACTGACAGTACCAGGGGTGACGATACGCACCACTTTACGTTCTACAGGGCCTTTACTGGTCGCGGGATCACCAATTTGCTCACAAATCGCAACCGATACGCCTTGCTGAACCAATTTTGCTAAATAACCTTCAACCGCATGGTAAGGCACACCAGCCATTGGAATCGGTTCACCATTGGTTGAGCCACGTTTTGTTAGCGAAATATCAAGCAGTTGAGAGGCACGTTTCGCATCATCAAAAAACATTTCATAGAAATCACCCATGCGATAGAACAATAATATATCAGGATTCTCAGCTTTTATTCTTAAGAATTGCTGCATCATAGGTGTATGTTTTTCTAAGCCTTTTATCGTCACGATATTGCCTACTCTTGCTTGAACGTGGTCCTGCCTAAATCACAGCATAACCAATGAATATTGATCGCTAAGGATACGTGAATCTGTCTATAGGGCAAAGTGGCGAAATACGTTTTTTTAAGATATTTGCAACTGTCTTAGATAGGCGTAAAGTCAAGAGTCTAATTTTTAATTAGCATTGTGAAACGGGATCTCGGAAGGGAGCAAGTTAACAGTGTTAGCAAGGAGCATATAAAAATGAATATAGAACAGCTTGCGACAGATTTGGGCTTGGCATTAAAAAGTAAAAGTTGGGTTGCAACAACGGCCGAATCTTGTACGGGCGGCGGCGTAGCTTATGCGATCACTGAAATTGCGGGTAGCTCAGCCTGGTTTAATCGTTCGTTTGTTACCTATAGCAACGAAGCCAAACAAGAAATGTTAAGTGTTTCTAATGCAACCTTAGATGAATTGGGGGCGGTTAGCGAAGGCGTTGTGTTTGAAATGGCATGTGGTGCATTAGCTGCTTCACGGGCTGATATCAGTGTGGCGATCAGTGGCATTGCAGGTCCTGATGGTGGTAGTGAAGAAAAACCTGTAGGCACGGTTTGGTTTTGTTGGGCGGATGCAACAGGCTGGCGACAAACAACATGTTGTCACTTTGAAGGCGATCGAAAAAATATACGGTTACAAGCGATTGCTAAAGCATTGTCTGTCATGCTGGAACGAGTAACAAGTGTAACGGAGTAGTAGAAGGCTAATGCACATTTAACAAAAAAATCATGATGATCTATAGACACTGTATGAATAGACAGTATACTAGGCGATATAGAAATACTTCACTCATTTCATTTTAGCATCCGTTGGAGAGTCGAATGGACGACAACAAACAAAAGGCTCTTGCCGCAGCGTTAGGCCAGATTGAGAAGCAGTTCGGTAAAGGTTCAATCATGAAGTTGGGCGATAACCGTACTATGGATATCGAAACCATTTCAACCGGTTCATTATCACTAGATATTGCACTGGGTGCTGGTGGTCTGCCAATGGGACGTATTGTAGAAATTTACGGTCCAGAATCATCAGGTAAAACAACCTTAACCCTTGAAACGATTGCTGCAGCTCAGCGTAAAGGAAAAACCTGTGCTTTCATCGATGCTGAACACGCACTTGATCCTATTTATGCACAGAAGCTAGGCGTTGATATCGATCAGCTATTAGTTTCTCAGCCAGACACTGGTGAGCAAGCGCTTGAAATTTGTGATGCATTAGCACGCTCTGGTGCTGTTGATTTAATCGTTGTTGACTCAGTAGCTGCTCTAACACCTAAAGCTGAAATTGAAGGTGAAATGGGCGACTCACATATGGGTCTACAAGCACGTATGCTATCACAAGCTATGCGTAAGTTAACGGGTAACCTTAAACAGTCAAATTGTATGTGTATCTTCATCAACCAGATCCGTATGAAGATCGGTGTGATGTTTGGTAACCCAGAAACGACTACTGGTGGTAATGCACTGAAGTTCTACGCTTCTGTTCGTCTTGATATCCGTCGTACTGGCGCAATCAAAGAAGGTGACGAAGTTGTTGGTAATGAAACACGTATCAAAGTAGTTAAAAACAAAATAGCCGCGCCATTTAAGCAAGCTGAAACTCAAATCCTTTACGGGCAAGGTTTTAACCGTAATGGTGAGCTAATTGATTTAGGTGTTAAGCATAAACTAGTAGAAAAAGCGGGTGCTTGGTACAGTTACCAAGGTGATAAAATTGGTCAAGGTAAGGCAAATTCTTGCAAATACCTTGTAGAAAACCCTGCTATTGCTGCTGAAATTGAAAAGAAATTGCGTGATTTGCTACTAACTCCAGTTAGCGAGGGAGAGCAAGTTGACGAGAAAAACCTAGATATTAAAGAAGACGAAGCATTCTAAATTTCGTTGACCTAGTATCAAGAAACCCAATCTTAGGATTGGGTTTTTTTATATCTGATGCTTTTTATTAACAGAATGAAAATTAGATCCCCCTTATTGCTGTGTTTTTGATTTAATATAGATGAACGTTATTTTTTATTGACTAAAATATAACGGTAACTCATTGATATTATTCAATAGGTATATATATAGTGAAAGACGGTTTTTCGTTGTTTCGTTGGATTGGACGCATTTTTCGACGTTTTGCGCTATGGCTGTATAGCATTAGGCATATTTTTGTCGCGTTATTTGTATTGGTAAATAGTGGTTTAATTTTTCATACCATTTATGGTTTACCTATCGATCTGATCACGATTTTTAATGTGAAAGATTATGAGCAAATTAACCATAGCTTTTTAACCAACGCGCCTTATTTTATGTTGGGTGTCTTTATTGCGTTAAGTTCCATAGGGCTTTTTTTTCGTGCACGAATATCGTGGATGATCAGTTTCACTTTAATGATCATCGATACGCTTTACACCGCGCACATCCATCCTGATCAGACGCATAATATTCATTATGGTTTAATTTCTTTATTGATTTTGTTCTTAGCGCGTCGTCATTTTTCAAGAAGTAGTGTTGCTGCGGGTAGTATCTTTGCGTTAATTAGTGTGATTACTTTAATGTTAACGTCAACCTATGGTGCGCTGTATTTTGGTGATGGGTTTGAACCGAAAATTACGTCATTGCTGACGGCGTTTTATTATGCAATAGAAACCATGTCGACAGTGGGGTATGGCGATATAGTTCCTGTATCAGAACCCGCGCGATTATTTACTATCTCTGTCATTGTTTCTGGTATCACGGTCTTTGCCACATCGGCAACTTCAGTATTAGGTCCTGTTGTTCATAGTGGTTTTGAGCGACTTGTTAAAGGGAATACTAAAAAAATGAATAGAACCAATCATTTTATTATTTGTGGCTTATCTAGCCTTGCTATCAATACAATAAAACAGCTGTCTTCTCGTAAGCAACCTATTACCGTAATCGTATCACCTCGCACCCAACAAGCGGCCAAAGATTTACTTGAAGATTTGGATGTTGTGGTCGGAGATTACAGTGATGGCGAGATCTTGACTCAAGCCGGCGTAATGAATGCTAAATCAGTCTTGGCATTAAGTGATGATGACGCTGATAACGCCTTTATTGTGCTGTCTGCGATTGAGTTAGAAAGCAATGCACGTACAGTTGCATTAGTAAATGACAGTAAAAACATTAATAAAGTAAAAAGTGTTAATCCCGATATTGTGATTTCACCACAGCAGTTCGCCAGTGATATTTTGGCAAGAGTGCTAAATGGTGAAAGTATTGACAGCGATTCTATTGTTTCTTCACTTCTGAACTCTGTTCAAGGGTTATCAGAAAAAGAGATCTCGAAGTAGGTAGCCAAAGAGCGTTTATTTAATAAATTACACGAACGTCTTATTCAATCTTGAGCAATCACCTACCAAATGCATTAAATAATCGGATTATTTAGTGCATTTTCCCACATAACATTTTCAGTTATGGCTGCCGTTGTTTTACAATAGCTCCCAAAAAATTTATCTTAGTTCGATTACTCAGCTCGACCTTTTTACTAAAGTATGTTTTTCATACCCCAAAGGGCGAGGAGGAAGATCACATAAGTATGATTTTCTGTCTTTCAATAAAGCATTAATTCAGGATTTGCCAATGTACATGAGCACTGATGAGATCCGCCGTGCGTATCTTGCGTTTTTCGAGAGCAAAGGCCACCAAATAGTGGAAAGCTCTTCTCTTGTACCTGCGAATGACCCAACGTTGTTATTCACTAACGCAGGTATGAACCAATTTAAAGATACATTTCTAGGTCTTGAAAAGCGTAGCTATACCCGAGCGACAACGGCTCAGCGCTGTGTACGCGCAGGTGGTAAGCATAACGACCTTGAAAATGTAGGTTTTACTGCTCGTCACCATACTTTCTTTGAAATGTTAGGTAACTTCAGCTTTGGCGATTACTTCAAGCATGATGCTATTGCATACGCTTGGGAGTTCTTAACCTCTGTTCTTAAACTGCCAGCTGATCGTTTAGTCGTGACTGTTTATGAAACCGATGATGAAGCATTTGATATTTGGAACAAAGAAGTAGGTATTCCTGCCGATCGTATTGTTCGCATTGGCGATAAGAAAGGTGGTAAGCCTTTTGAGTCTGACAACTTCTGGCAAATGGGTGACACAGGTCCTTGTGGTCCATGTACGGAAATTTTCTATGATCACGGTGATCACATCTGGGGTGGTCGTCCTGGCACACCAGAAGAAGATGGTGACCGTTTCATCGAGATCTGGAACAACGTATTTATGCAGTTTAACCGTCAAGCTGACGGTACAATGGAGCCGCTACCTAAGCCTTCTGTTGATACAGGCATGGGTATTGAGCGTATTGCTGCAATCATGCAAGGCGTACACTCAAACTACGAAATCGACATTTTCCAAACGCTAATCAAAGAAGCAGCGAAAGTGATCGGCTTTGACGATCTCTCTAACCAATCACTACGCGTTGTGGCTGACCACATCCGTTCATGTGCTTACTTGATCTCTGATGGTGTAATGCCGTCAAACGAAGGTCGTGGTTATGTACTTCGTCGTATTATCCGTCGTGCAGTGCGTCATGGTAACAAACTAGGTGCACAAGGTGCGTTCTTCTATAAGCTTGTAGGTCCTCTTGCTGAAATCATGGGTACCGCTGGTGAAGAGCTAAAAGCACAGCAAGAACTTGTAGAAAAAGTCCTTAAGATTGAAGAAGACAACTTTGGTCGTACTCTTGACCGTGGTTTGACAATTCTTAACGAAGCACTAGATAACTTAGACGGTAAAGTGCTGGATGGTGAAACAGTATTTAAACTATACGATACGTACGGTTTCCCTGCTGATTTAACTAATGACGTTGCTCGTGAGCGTGGCTTCTCTATCGATGAAGAAGGTTTTGAAGCGGCAATGGAAGAACAACGTCAACGTGCTCGTGATGCGGGTAACTTTGGTGTTGATTACAACGATGCAATCAAAGTTGATGCTGAAACAGAATTCTGTGGTTACAGCGCAACTGATGGTGAAGGTGAAATTGTTGCCCTATACCGTGATGGCGTTGCTGTTGATAGCGTAAACGCAGGTGAAGATGCGTTAGTTGTACTAACGAACACACCATTCTACGCAGAGTCAGGCGGTCAATGTGGTGATAGCGGTATTCTTACTGCTGAAGGTGTACTGTTCAACGTTGCTGACACGCAAAAGTTCGGTGCAGCAATTGGCCATAAAGGTCAAGTAGCTGAAGGTACGCTAACTGTTGGTCAAAAACTAACAGCATCTGTAGATTCTGCTCGCCGTGCAGCAATTAGCCTAAACCACTCAGCAACACACCTAATGCACGCAGCACTGCGTAACATTTTAGGTGAGCATGTAGCTCAGAAAGGTTCATTAGTAAAAGCTGATGGTCTACGTTTTGACTTCTCTAACCTAGAAGCAGTTAAACCAGAACAACTACGTGCTGTAGAGATTATGGTTAACGACCAAATCCGTGCTAACCATGCGATTGAAACCAATATCATGGACATCGAAGCGGCGAAAGCGAAAGGTGCAATGGCACTGTTTGGCGAGAAGTACGACGATGAAGTACGTGTACTAAGCATGGGTGAGTTCTCAACTGAGCTTTGTGGTGGTATTCACGCTACTCGTACAGGCGACATTGGTCTATTTAAGATCCTATCTGAGAGCGGTATCGCTGCAGGTATTCGTCGTATCGAAGCGGTAACAGGTGCTGCTGCAATCGAAGCGATGCACACTGAAGATGCAATGCTTGCTAAGACAGCTCGTCTAGTGAAATCAGATTCAGCATCAGTTGTTAGCAAAGTGGAAGCATTAGTTTCACACAGCAAGCAACTAGAAAAAGAAATTCAACAATTAAAAGATAAGTTAGCGGCTCAAGAAGGCGCAAACCTTATCAACCAAGCGCAAGAGATCAACGGCGTTAAAGTTTTAATCGCAAAACTTAACGGTGCTGATAACAAAGCCCTACGTGGCATGGTTGATGAATTAAAGAATCAGCTAGGTAGTGGGGTAGTTCTACTAGGTAATGTAAGCGACGATAAAGTTGGCTTGATTGCTGGTGTAACAAAAGATCTTGTTGGCAAAGTTAAAGCGGGTGAACTAGTTAACCTAGTTGCTCAACAAGTTGGCGGTAAGGGCGGCGGTCGTCCTGATATGGCGCAAGCAGGCGGTACAGATGCAGCAGCATTACCTGCAGCACTAGAAACCGTTGCACCATGGCTAGCTGACAAACTGTAATCACTGGAGAGGTAATGTGGCACTATTAGTGCAGAAATTTGGTGGAACATCGGTTGGCTCGATTGAGCGAATTGAAGCGGTGGCTGAGCGTGTCATTAAAGCACGCCAGTCTGGCCATCAAGTTGTCGTTGTTCTTTCTGCTATGGCAGGGGAGACCAATCGTTTATTAGGTCTAGCCAAGCAAATTGACGAAGTACCAACCCCGCGCGAGCTGGATGTATTGCTTGCTGCGGGCGAGCAGGTGTCAATTGCCTTGTTAGCCATGGCATTGAATAAACGTGGCTACAGTGCGGTATCGTTGACAGCTGATCAGGTTGTTATTCGAACTGATAATGCATTTAATAATGCCACCATTCGTGAAGTAGAAACGCAACGAATGACAGCATTACTTGGCAACGATAACATTGTTATCGTTGCTGGTTTCCAAGGTCGTGATGTTGAAGGTAACATCACGACATTGGGCCGTGGTGGCTCTGATACCACTGCGGTTGCTATTGCAAGTGCGTTAGATGCTGACGAGTGTCAGATTTTTACTGATGTTGATGGCGTTTACTCTACTGATCCAAGAATTGTTCCAACAGCAATACGCCTCGATGTGATTCATTTTGACTACATGGCATCAATGGCTCGTTTGGGCGCGAAAGTGCTACAATTACAATCTGTTGAGTATGCTTGTCAGCATCGCGTTCCACTTCGTGTGCTTTCTTCCTTTGATGATGGTGAAGGGACGTTAGTAAATTTTGATAGTATGGTTTCATCAACTATCATTGGTATCGCGTTACAAAAGCAACATGCGTTGCTTGAAATAGCGCTTCCAGAAACTGAGATCAGTAAACAGTTAGCATTATTTGGTGGAACTGCGTGGATTATTGCTCATGCAAGTAGTGAGAATAAATCACAAATAGTTGTTGTAAATGATGATATTGCGCGCTTGAAGCTAGTTTTTGATAGTAAAATGCGCCATATTGGTATGGTCTCCATTCTTTCCTTGGTAGGAGAGAATACACAACATTATTTGGATTCTGTTCAAAAGGTGTTAAAAGAGGCTAGCATTAAAGTGCATACTTATCAGAGTGACGAAAAATGCTTATCTTTGTTAATTAATGATGATGATCATGTCGCTGCTGTAGATTTAATCCATAAAAAGTTTGTGGTTGATGGCCAAAGTCTGGATAATCAATCATATCTCGCTGTTTCTTGAGCAGTGGCTATTTACGAGTTCGTAAATAATATTGGATAATAAACGTTAAATTCTTATAAGATTGAGATGACTCAAGGAGCACATAAATGCTAATTTTGACACGTCGCGTAGGTGAAACCCTAATGATCGGTGATGAAGTGACCGTAACTGTTTTAGGTGTTAAAGGTAACCAAGTACGTATTGGTGTTAATGCACCTAAAGAGGTATCTGTTCACCGCGAAGAAATTTACATGCGAATTCAAGCGGAAAAAGAAACTGACTCTCAGGGTTCAGGCAACTATTAATTTGAAGAAGGTCTGGTATAAAAACCAGGCCTTTTTTGTATCTGTCATAAATTACGCGTTTAAATATTTATTTAATCGTAAGTAATGACAGTGCCGATTAAGTTAAAAGTAAGTGAATATTTCAACGCTTACGTTGTATAAATTACCTCATTGATTATTAAGTATGCATGCAGTTCGTGATTGTCATTTTTTATCAATAAAGTGATTGACTTATTTTTGACTGACAGTAATATGAGCCCCCGAAAGACGGTGAGGTGGCCGAGAGGCTGAAGGCGCTCCCCTGCTAAGGGAGTATACG
>NZ_JADQAQ010000080.1 GCF_022129445.1 Photobacterium sp. Ph5 | reverse complement strand
CACCGATGCCAGAGAAATTATTAACCTTGGCTGAGTCTCGCTGGTAATCAGGTAAAATTAAACCTATAAATATAAAGTTATACATTGCATGTAATATCACCAAGGCTTTCGCATCATGCCCGATTGGTGCCATGTGCCCATACCCTATTGTTGTCGCCGTAATAAAACTAAAATATATCGCATCAAAATTTGAGACAAGATTGCTCACGCCACCTGTCGCTTTATATAAAACAGCAAAACCTAAACAGACTTCGATATAATTAATAACTAACATTAAAAATGAACGCTTTTTAGATATTGGCGGGCTATAGATATCTGAAAGAAAAATGATACTTAATAAATAAAGCAACGTTTCTAATAGTAAATAAGATATAAATAAAATAGCGAATGGTGATGATTCAAGGTTAAAATTAAAAATCAATATCGGTGTTATTAATTTAATAATTACATAAACTTCGGAACATATTTTCCTTGCTAATAAACCAAACTTACCAGAGATATGTCGAATATACAGCCCAGGAAAAATATATGATGATAGAACAAGAAAAATTTTGAATAATCTTTCAATGCCAAATGTATTTTCTTTTTCGTCATTCCAGACTTGTTTTACATGATCATTTTGATTTTTTATCGCAGGTTTTACGTAGCGAAAATCAGTGCTCCATTGGCTTAAAAATAACTTCTTAATAAATGCCATGGATTCCTTCCTTCTTATTTCATCAAAACCATTAAACCAAGTGACGTTAACACTGTAACACTTATAACTTACTACTTTGTATTTAACAGATATAAAGCCTGATCTCTATTCCATAATCAAGACAAATAAAAAAGCCTAAACAGTGTTTAGGCTTTTTTGTTATTGTATTTTTAACCTACGATCTGACGGACTTTTTCTAGATCTTCTGGTGTGTCAACACCTGGCGCTGGCGCATCAATCGCCACATCAACGTGGATCTTCTCACCGTACCAAAGAACGCGTAGTTGCTCTAGAGATTCAATTTGCTCTAACGCACTTGGTTCCCAATTGATGTAGGTTTTAATAAAACCTGCACGGTAGGCATAAATACCAATGTGACGTAGTAAATTGTGGTGAACAATACGTGGCTCTTTAGCAAAGTTATCACGATCCCACGGAATAGCGGCGCGGCTAAAATAGAGCGCATAACCGTCTTTATCGGTAACCACTTTTACTGCGTTTGGATTAAACACTTCATTATGGTGATCAATTTCAACAGCAAGTGTTGCCATAGGTGCGTCTTTATGTGCAATATTATCAGCAACTTGTCGAATAATAGTATCAGGAATAAGAGGCTCATCTCCTTGTACATTAACGACAATATGATCATCGGCTAACTGATACTTCTCAACTACTTCAGCTAAACGCTCAGTACCTGATTCATGATCTGCACGTGTTAAACACACCTCACCACCAAAACCTTTAACGACATCAACAATGCGTTGATCGTCAGTTGCCACAATCACTTGATCAGCACCAGACTTTAGCGCTTGCTCGTAAACCCACTGCACCATTGGCTTACCAACAATATCTGCCAGCGGTTTACCCGGTAACCGTGTAGACTGATAACGCGCAGGAATAATAACCGTGAATGTCATTATTTAACCTCATCAGAGCTTAACGTACGTGCTTCTGGCTCAAGTAAAACTGGAATGCCATCATTAATAGGATAAGCTAAACGATCAAATTTACATACAAGCTCATTATTTTCTTTATCGTAATTCAACTTGCCTTTACATACAGGACAAGCAACGATTTCAAGCAGACGGTGATCCATACGTTTCCTTTACCTCAATGATCCGTTTAATAATGTCTGTTGCCTGAGGCTGACCGATATCTGCATTAACAGGTAAATACCACCAGTTATCTTCAGCAAATTCGTAGCACTTCACGGCATCTTTTTCAGTCATTACTAAATGTTGCCCTTGATGGGCTAACTCTAACAATATTTGTTTTTCAAATGCTTGATGATCAGCAAAAGGCTGACACAACACAGGCGTTACACCTAATTGATTTAGGGTAGAAAAAAAGCGTGGTGGATGACCAATACCAGCTATCGCTACGATATCTTGTAAGTCACGTACCGAACATCGCTTACCTGTTTTTACATTAATTAACTCTGTTGGGATTAATGTCATTGATGCTTCATTCGCTTGCGCTGAACCACCATTACAAATAAGAAAATCAACGTCTTTTAAGCGTTCACACGTTTCACGCAACGGCCCTAACGGTAATAAATGCTCGTTACCAAAACGACGTTGACCATCAATGACTACGATTTCAATATCGCGTTCCAATGCATAATGTTGAAGACCGTCATCAGTAATGATCACATCAACATTGTGATCTAATAGCATCTTGACGGCTTCACTGCGTTTAGGTGCAACAGCTACAGGCGCGTGCGTTCGGCGCTGAATTAATACTGGCTCATCACCTGCAATATCTGTGCTGGTTGTTGCTTCAACGAAATATGGATAATACGGCGCTTTACCACCATAACCACGTGAAACAACACCCGGTTTTAGCCCCTGAGCTTGAAGTTGTTCCACCAGCCATACCACAACCGGCGTTTTACCGTTACCGCCTGCGGTAATATTACCGACTACAACAATAGGAACCGGCGCTTTATACGCTGCTTTTTTTCCTGTGGCATATTGTTGCCTTTTATTTTGGCTGATCACGCCAAATAATCGACTTAACGGCCAGAATATAGGCCAAAGCAGAATATAAAGTAACAGCATCCACCCTTTAGGCGGATACTGAAACCACATTTTTTCGATAAGGGATGCCATTAGTCACCAAATTGGATACGGTGAAGTTGTGCATACGCACCATCATGGCTGATTAACTCAGTATGTGTTCCACGCTCAACAATTTCACCATCATCAACCACTAGGATTTGATCCGCATTTTCAATCGTTGATAGACGGTGGGCAATAACCAGTACCGTACGATCTTTTTGAAGTTCATCAAGTGCACTTTGTATTGCACGCTCAGATTCAGTATCCAGTGCCGACGTTGCTTCATCAAGAATCAAAATAGGCGCATTACGTAACAATGCACGAGCAATGGCAAGACGTTGACGTTGACCACCCGATAAACTAACACCATTTTCGCCAATAATCGTATCTAACCCTTTATCCATGTCTTTAATAAAGTCCATGGCATAGGCAAGCTCTGCGGCACGTTCAATATCTTCACGGCTAAAAGCATCGTGGCTTGCATAAGCAATATTATTCGCAATCGTGTCGTTAAATAAGTGTACATTTTGTGAAACAACCGCCACTTGATCACGAAGGTTGGCTAATTTGTAGTCGCGGATTTCAACACTATCGAGATTAATTTCACCAGAATCAATATCGTAAAAACGCGTTAGCAAGTTCGCAATAGTACTCTTACCCGAACCTGAACGCCCAACTAAGGCCAGCGTTTTACCTGCCGGTAGAGTAAAGCTGACATCACGCAATGCTGGAGTATCTTTGGTTGGGTAAGTAAAGGTAACATTCTTAATCTCTACATCGCCTTTCACACGCTTAACTTCAACATTACCGTTATCATTTTCAGTTTCTAAATCCATTAATTCAAACAGAGTATGACATGCTGCCATACCACGTTGGAATTGAGATGTAACGTTAGTTAGCGCTTTTAGTGGGCGCATTAACCCGAACATTGCACCAAATACAACAGCAAAGGTACCTGGGGTTAGTTCTGCACGTAATGAAGGTGTATTGGCTAAAATAAGCACCACAACTAAAGCAACAGATGCAATAACCTGAATCACTGGGTTAGCAATCGCTTGAGCAGAAACAAGCTTCATACTCTGACGACGCATTTGATTACTCACATTATCAAAGCGTTCTTTTTCGACTTGCTGACCACCGTAGCTTAATACTACTTTATGACCTTTTAGCATCTGTTCTGCAGATGAGGTAACAGATCCCATCGCATCTTGCATATCTCGCGAAATTTTACGAAAACGCTTTGATACAATACGAATACTGATTGCAACAACAGGCGCGATCACAATTAAGATTGCTGATAACTGCCAACTATTCCAGAACATCAATGCCATTAGGCCAATTATTGATGCCCCTTCGCGGACAATACTTACAAGTGCACTACTGGTAGCAGAAGCAACTTGCTCTGAATCATAAGTAATACGAGATAACAATGCCCCTGAAGATTCTTTATCAAAAAAAGCAACAGGCATTTTCATGAAGTGTTGGAATAACTGACGACGCAAACTCATCACGACGTTACCAGAAACCCAAGATAGACAGTAAGTGGAAACAAATCCACTCACACCACGCAAGATCATTAAGCCAATTAAATAGATTGGCATCATCGCTAGGAAGTCAGAATCGATTTTATCAAGCCCGCCAAAGCTTTCATCAAGCAACGGCTTGATCATTGAAAGCATTAAGGTATCACCAACCGCATTGATGATAAGCGCGATAATTGCAACAGCAAGACCAGCTTTATAAATGCTAATATAGGGCCATAAACGTTTGTACGTTTCGCTTGATGATTTTTCTGTTGATTGAGTCATGAAAACCAATTTATTTCTAATACAGTTTTTATATTCTACCCTTAACTTCCCGCTCTACCAAATTTGTACTTCATCCTTTTGAAAAATTTATTTTTCGAGCAAAAAAAACACAACTTCGAGGTGTATTTTACTTTTCTTATTAACTCTCTGATTAAAAACACAACAATCATAACCAGTTAGGGCGGTACCATTGTGTAGCGGGCCGTTTTCGCTCTGTAATAACCTGGTAGTTTTGATCGTTAATCGTAACGCTTACCTGACCCGATTTTCCTGTTGATAACCATTCAATCCCTCGTTTCTGATACCTCGCTTTAATACTTTTTGCAGGCAAATTCCATGTGTTATAAAAGCTCGTTGAAACTATCGCTAATGAGGGATTAATCGTATCAATAAATGTATGTGTTGATGAAGTTTTACTACCATGATGAGGCACTAACAAAATATCAGCGTCCAGTGTTGGTACATTTTTTAACATCATCAACTCGGCAATCGCATCAATATCACCCGTTAATAACACAGATGGACCTTGAAGGTTACTTGCCTGAACATGGATAACGCATGAATGAGGATTTCGAGCATGATATACGCGTTGCAACGGCCATTGAACAGTGAAAGTTAAACCTTGCCAATACCATTTTTGATCTTTCTGGCATGGCAAATAACCCTTCTCAAAGTTACTACTGTACTTATATTGCGGTGATAACTTTTCAATAATGATTGTTTTTCCACCCGCATGATCACTGTCATCATGACTAATAATTAAATAATCTAATTTCTTTATACCTAGCTGTGCCAGAATCGGTAAAATAGTGGTTTCAGCAACCGCCCTATCCTCCCAGCGATTCCCTGTATCATATAAAACAGCCTTGTCATTTTTAATAATCAATACCGCTAATCCATGCCCAACATCGAGTACCAACATTTTCCAATGCGGCTTTTCCGGCTCTTTGATTAACCAACACAATGTAATTACTACCACAGAGCTATATAACCACTTAAATGAAGATAAAGGCAATAATATCAATGCCACAAAAATAACGATGGCTCCCCAAAGTAAAGGCGTTAGGTTCACTGATAATGGATACCACGCACCTTCCAACCATTGGATCCCTTCAATGATAGGAATTAAAGACCAGTCAGCACATTGCCAAAGCAATGATGATACAGGTGGAAACCATAACGTAATTAATGCCAATAGCACCAAAGGAACAGTAACGATAGAAACTATAGGAACGGCAACAGCATTAGCAATAGGAGCGACCAACGATACACCACCAAACCATAACCATTGTATCGGTAACATTAATACCAATAGCCAAATCTGTATTTTTAGCAGTTGTAGTAAAGATGTTTTAATGCTCTTGTTTGAGAATCTGTTATCACCTCCCTTCGCACCAGCAAAATAACGCTGCCCTAGCGTAAACAGTATTAAAACACCAACGGCATAAAATGATAACCAGAAAGAAGCACTATAAATAGTGAATGGCTCAATGAATAAACTTAATGCGAGCGCAGCCAATAATAGTTGCCAATGTCGCCAATACACGCCAGTCGTTTTCAAGATCCCCAAAAAAAGACACATGATTAATGCACGTATGGTCGGCGTAGTGAAACTACTTAACCACGCATAGGAAAATGCAATACATAATCCTGTCAGCATCGGTAACCAGATAAAGTAACTCTTCTGCGGCAAGAAGAGCTTACATTTTCGGCCTATTTGCCATCCCAATAACATGGCAAGTGCAATGTGTAACCCTGAAATAGCTAATAAATGAGCCGTTCCACTGTCTCTTAAATGAAGCCAATCTACTTTCGTTAACCCACTTCGGTCACCAAACGCTAATGCTAATAGGTAAGCTTTATTCGGCATATTTTCGACATAACTTAACGCCTTATCATAAAATAGCTGTCGCCAAGTTATTCTTGATGGAAGTAATAATGGAAGCGATGATAATCGATGACGCACCACAGCCTTACCGTGAATATTTCGACTCACAGCATATTGTTCAGCATCAAACCCTGCTTGATTTACACGCCCAACAATTCGACTTAACTTAACAGGTAGGCGCCAAATCTGACCTTGTTTTAATGTTGGTGCATCTGGCCAGATCAGCAATAACTTATGAGATGAATTCAAAACAGGAATATCAGGTGAAGAATGAAAATAATTATCAACAACCTCCACCTCAATATTTGAAATTGGTATATTTTCATTTATTACAGCACTAATACGAACATTTATGATAAGATTTGTGCGATTTAGCGGAATGTCTTCAACTTTTTTAAGGTATTGTTCGGCACATAACACCGCTAGAAAAGCACTTATTGAAAACCAGAAAAGAAAATGGTTTTTACAATAATAAAAAATAACAAGACTGACTATTATTGCTGTCATATACCACCAGTACGGTGGTAAAAATGATAACCAATACAGTGAATGAAAACCTATTGCGATACCTAATGCTATTTGTAACATACTGTTATCGCCATTTTAATAAATATTAATTATGCCTAGACATCTTATTAAAAAGTTCTTACCAAGCCATGAAGTAATTAAGCGCCAAAAAGCACTTAAGATCTTTGGTAATGTACTTTATAACCCGAACTTATGGTGCTTAAACCGTCGTTCTGCGTCAGGTGCATTTGCCGTTGGCTTATTCATGGCTTTCGTCCCACTTCCTAGTCAAATGATTATGGCGGCTGGTTTAGCTATTTTATTTGGTGTAAATCTGCCCCTTTCAGTTGCTCTAGTCTGGGTAAGTAATCCTGTAACTATGCCTGTTTTATTCTATGGTGCTTATAAATTAGGTGCTTGGGTATTAAATAGCCCTCATGTTGCTTTTCATTTTGAGCTTTCATGGGACTTTCTACTTAACCAAATGAGCCAAATTGGTCCCCCATTTTTACTTGGCTGTTTTATTTGCAGCGTAGTATCAGCGCTTATCGGCTATTTTGGCATCCGTAGTTTATGGCGTTATTCTGTTGTTAGAAGCTGGAATAAACGTAAATTCCGAATTGGCAAGGCTCACTAATTCCAAGACTTTTTTAATATAAAGAATCAAAAGCCTCTATGACGAGAGGCTTTCGTCTTTTCTCTCTATTTTTTAGATCAAAAAAACACATTTAATCTTTCTCTTGTTTCATTTCTCACAGTTTTCACTGCCAATTCAACCTTCGTTGATACTCATGGCTCAATCTATCTATATGTTGTATTCAAAAACTTAAATTGCTGTTTACCTGTGGAATTTTACTAGCTAATCAAATAATTGTGTCTAGTATTAGTGAAAACATTTAAATTACACATTTTTACTTTTAAGGTATTTATTATGGATAATCCAGTGAGTTCAATGCTTAGCAAAGGCTGGAAATGGTTTATTATTGTTGGTGTTATTGTCGCATTAGCCGGTGTTTTTGCAATTAGCTTACCGATTGCAGCTGGCATGACAATCACAACAATTATCGGTACGATTTTCCTTGTAATTGGTCTCGTACAGGTCTACCACACCTTTAGTATTCCTGATTGGAAAACTAAAATTTGGTACGTTATTAGTGCGCTATTTTATTTAATTGGCGGGTTATTTATTCTAAGCCAACCTTTTATTGGCTTAGTGACTATCACTGTACTAATGATTGCCACAATGATTTTCAACGGTGTTACTCGTATGCTATTTGGCTTTAATAGCCGTAAACACCTTGCAGGTTGGCGTTGGATTGTAATTAGTGGCTTAATTTCTACGGCAATTGGTGTCTATTTCTTTACTCTGATGAATAATCCTGAGTTCTCCATGTCATTACTGGGTATTTTTGTTGGTGTATCACTACTATTTGAAGGTTTCAGCTTTATTTTCATTGGTACCCAAATGAAGAAAGTGATTAAATCTAAATAGTCTTAAAAATAATTAAGCCTAATGCCTCAGTGATTATGTTACTGGGGCTTTTTTCGCTATCTATTTAGTAAGTTCGCAATATTTATACACAACTAAACGTTTGCTTTTAGATTGGATTTTCAGTACTAATAACGCTGCAGATCACCTTAACTTAAGATAAAGCAATGCCGTGTATTCAACGATTATACGTTTTCTTATTATTGCTCTGTTGCGCTTTTTTTCATCACAACGTGTCTGCAAAAGCTAATGATCTGATAACAACTCTGTACCTAGAACAAACAACACCAATAACGTCTGTTGACCCCTATCTTTTATCTTCGACGCAGCGCTACCGTACTTTACTCTCATTACCTAAACTGGTGAGCGTTACATTATCTCATCAACGTGATCATTTGCTTGCTTTGTTACAACAAAAGAGTAATGTTTTACTCACTTACATATTGATACCTATAGAAAAATCTTGTTTAAAACGAAAAAAACTTTTACCGCTTGCCAATTTTCAATTTCGTTTTACGCATAGCCGAGAATTGCTGTTTCGCTAACATCACTCGACTTCTTATTTTTATACTTTTATTACAAGGACACGCATAGATGCTTGATTCATTTGTATCTATTTTTTCTGCGCTCTGGCACCAAGATTTTGTTGCATTACAAAACCCAGAAAGCATAATAATGATTTATGTTTGTGTAACATTCGTTATTTGGTTAGAAAGTGCATTTTTACCAGCAGCTCCTCTACCTTGTGATAGCATTGTTATTCTTGCTGGCACATTAGGTGCGATGGGGATCATCGATTTTAAATTGATTGTTTTTTTATTAATCGTGGCATCAGCTATCGGTAGTTGGCTAGCTTATTTACAAGGTCGATGGCTTGATCACCTACCAAAAGTAAAAGGTTGGGTGAATATGGTGCCTCCTCATCGAATGCAGACTGTAGATAATTTGCTTATCCGACATGGTATTATTGCGCTGTTTACCGCGCGATTTATTCCTGTTGTCCGCCCTTTACTACCTTTAATGATGGGATTTCGGATTAAAAATCAAGCTCACTTTTTCCGTTTTGCTTGGTTAAGTGCTACCGCTTGGGTATTACTATTAACCGGATTAGGTTATTTATTAACGCTTCTTCCTGAAAAGATTGCCAAAGTAACAACAATGATATTAATGGTAGCGCCATTTATTACCTTAGCCATTGCGATTGTTAGCTTATCAAGCAGTTGGTTACTAAAGCGCTTTAAGAAAAACAAAGCTATGTTGTAACAAGTAGTATCTAACAAAAGTCTGTTTACACTCTGCACAATAAAAGTGAGGGATAAGCAGACTTTTTTAGTTATAGGCATATACAATCAGTGTTTCGTACCTCATTGACTTTGTATCATAAACAACATGCTAATATTTTAATAAATCAAAGGTTTATTCCACTATTTCGCTATCATGCCACCCATTTTTAGATACAAAAAAACCCGCTAAAAGCGGGTTTTTTATTACACCGTAATACTGTTTAAACTTAGAAGTAGAAACGAGTACCGAATACGATGTTTGTTAAGCTGTCTTTAGCTTTGTCGCCATCGAAGTCGATGTCGTCAGTAGCAATGTTGTAGTTAGCTTCAGCAGTTAGAGCAACGTTAGGGTTAATGAAGTATTTAACACCCGCAGCTAGTTTGATGTTAAGAGCCCAAGAGTCACCATCTTTACCAAGATCTCCGTTAGAGCCATTAACTTCATCGTAGCTTAGACCAGCTAATTCAGTTGCAGCACCTACGTAAGGAACCCAGTTAGTTGAGTTTACGAAGTTGTACTCAGTGAACACACCTAGCTTACCGCTGATTGCATCATTTTTATCTTGAGCACGAACAGAAGCAGTACCACCCACTTCCCAGTTATCTTTTACGAATGTACCGTAAGAACCGTTTAGGTTTAGATCCCAACCGCTACCTAGTTTAGCATTACCTTGAACACCTAGTTCTTGAGTACCAGCTGGAAGTTGAACTGCTGCTTGTGCTGCTACAGGAGCTAGAACAGATAGAGCCACTAGAAGGCTTAGTGCATTCTTTTTCATTATATTTCCTAATTGTTTTTACTTTTAAACAAGCTGCCTACTTAACTACCGTTCTTTTACTTCATTACTAAAAAGAGAAGTTATAGACCGTATACAACAGCATGTATCCATAAATCAGTGGCGACAAAATTAGCACGCAGTTTCATGACTGTTAAATGAAACAACTTAATTAATCTCCAAATGAACACCATTCACAATTTATAAGAAAAAAAGTTCAATTTTTCAGTTGAACAACGCCCCAAAAGAGCAAAAAACAACCAAAAAGAAGAATAAAAACACACGGTAAAAAATAAAATAAAAATAAAATTCACAAAAAAACATAAAATGGCGAGTGTTTTTTATTTAATTGATCAAATAAAAACCAGTCCAACCATAAACTAAGCAATTTTATACCGCCATTTTATATGCTTTTATTTTCTATTATTTAAAAACAGTAAAATTAAAGGTTATCAACCAATAAAAGCACAAACAAATACGAAATCACCTCGATTAAATTAACCCTCACTTTAAATTTGTTCATTTTCGAGAGTTGTCATATGACAAATAGGTTGATTATCGCATTCATCATTAATCTAGTGCCCCTTTATTCTAAACAAAAATGTATGGTCCGCCCCGTTATTGCAACTACAATATTAGTAATAACG
>NZ_JADQAQ010000079.1 GCF_022129445.1 Photobacterium sp. Ph5 | reverse complement strand
TATCTTGAAGTATAGGAGATAATTTAATAGTGGCTGTTAAATAGTGGTAATCAGGAAATATTATATGCATTATTTATAGCAATATTACTGTTAAGTAGTAGTGTAAATGCTGCGTATATGAGTCAAAATGTTCAAGTATCTAATGCCGTTAATTTAGATACTAATATCAACAACGAACTGCAATATCAGCAAACGGCTACTCAACAATCTCATCACTGTAACTTGCAATGTGATAATGGTTGTAGTGACTGTTCACAATGTTCATGTTGTAGAGTATTGCCTCGTACAGGCAGTAATGCATTTCACTTACTCTCTTTCCCACCACTTGTGATTGATCGTATCAGTAAGTTGTTACCGATTGAATATCTTCAAGAGTCGCTTGTTATTGCGGTTATAAAATCAATTTATCGTCCTCCTATAGTCTAATGGTTCGCTTATTTCTGAACCTCAATATTAGTTCAGAATAAGTATTAATTTAGCAAGTGAATTATCCCTTCATATATTATTGATGAGTGATAGTTGTTATTAATTAATGATGTGGCTTTATTAATAAGGCGGCAGAGAACTATTATGAAAAATTTATTATTTAAGTTGTTAACTAAAAATAGCGTTGTAAGTGTTTTATTACTTATATCAATACTTATTATTCCTGATTGTAACTTCATGAATATACCTAGCCATGAAATTAAACAATTGTTGTTTTTTTATTCTTTGTGTGCAAGGAATGAAAACTGGTGCAGATAAAGTAATGTTTAAATAACTAAAGTGAATATCAAGAGGATATTATGAAGTTGAATGTATTAAGCATGATTAGAGAAAAAAGTCTTACAACAGTACTGCTATTGTTAATGTCATTTATTTTGCCGAACTATGCATTAGCAGAGTCTTCTAGCGCAGATTCTTTTAATCATAGGTGCTCTCATCATTCTGATTGCCAACAGCATGATTCACATCACCAGGGGTGCAGACATCATCGCAATGAGTCACACCAACATCGATGTGAAAATCATCATTATGATGACGATAATCAACATGAAAATTGTGACCACGCAAAAGAGCATCACCATAATCATCATCAACATTGCCAACATGATGATGATTGATCGTTGCTATGAATTTCTAAATTAGTTTTCTAGTATTAACTATCGATATTTAGGCGCTTGAAGTTAAGAAAACTGAAAGCGCCATTTTTACAGGTTAATAAAGAATGGATAATAAGAAATCATCTCAGATGGAACAATTATTAGCGATTATGTCTCAGTTACGAGACCCAAAGAATGGATGCCCATGGGATTTGAAACAAAACTTTGATTCAATCGTTCCCTATACCCTTGAAGAGGCCTATGAAGTAGCTGATGCCATTGAGCAGAAAAACTGGAATGACGTAAAAGAAGAGTTAGGAGATTTACTGTTTCAAGTCGTTTTCTATAGTCAGATGGCAAAAGAGCAAGGGTTGTTTGAGTTTGATGATGTGGTTTCAGGTATTAGCGAAAAGTTGGTTCGTCGCCACCCTCATGTTTTTAGTGACAAGCAATTTAAAGATGAAGCTGCGGTTAAACAAAATTGGGAAGTAGAAAAAGCGAAAGAGCGAGCAGCAAAAGAACACGATGTAAGTTTGCTGGCGAATATCCCTAATGCACTACCGGCATTAATGCGAGCAGATAAAATTCAAAAACGCTGCGCAAATGTTGGTTTTGATTGGGATGAATTAGCACCGGTGGTTGATAAGGTAAAAGAAGAGCTTGACGAAGTGATGGACGAAGTGATTCAAGCGGTGCCAGAACCACAAAGAATAGAAGAAGAGCTCGGCGATTTATTGTTTTCTGTGGTGAATTTAAGTCGTCATTTAAAAGTAAAACCGGAGTCGGCATTACAAAAAGCCAATAAAAAATTTGAAAAGCGGTTTCGCCAAGTAGAAGAAAATGTGCTAGAACATGGGAAGAACATTAGCCAGTGTTCATTAGCTGAGTTAGATGAAGCATGGAATCGTGTAAAAGCAAAAGAAAGTAAAAATCAGTGATTACCTATAGGTATGCTATTAATGTTAATTATGCGCATTAAGCATTTAATCACTTGTAAAAGTTTGATTTTTCAATGGCATAACGCTTACTTGATTTGAAGCAAAAAAAATCAAATGGCGGTGTGATAGTTTTCACGTTGTGGCGATAAATGGTGTCTGGTATACTAATTTCCCGTCCAGATACATTTATCCTCTACACCAATCTTCCAGGTTAAACATGACAACGAATTACATTTTTGTTACGGGCGGAGTAGTTTCCTCTCTAGGTAAAGGCATTGCTGCTGCATCACTTGCAGCGATTTTAGAAGCACGTGGTCTTAACGTGACTATGATGAAGCTAGACCCTTACATCAACGTTGATCCAGGCACAATGAGCCCAATTCAACACGGCGAAGTATTCGTTACGGAAGACGGTGCAGAGACTGACCTAGACTTAGGTCACTACGAGCGTTTTATTCGTACTAAGATGACTAAGCGTAATAACTTTACTGCTGGTCGTGTGTACGCAGACGTATTACGCAAAGAGCGTCGTGGTGATTACTTAGGTGCAACGATTCAGGTAATTCCTCACATCACTAATGAAATCAAATCTCGCGTATTAGCGGGTGCTGAAGGTCATGATGTGGCAATCGTTGAAGTAGGCGGTACTGTAGGTGATATTGAATCACTACCATTCATGGAAGCTATTCGTCAATTGGCAGTAGAGCAAGGTCGTGAAAACACCATGTTCATGCACTTGACACTTGTTCCTTACCTAGCGGCGGCTGGCGAAGTGAAAACTAAGCCAACTCAGCACTCAGTAAAAGAACTTCTTTCTATCGGTATTCAGCCTGACATCTTAGTGTGTCGTTCTGATCGTATGATCCCTGCCAATGAGCGTGCAAAAATTGCCTTGTTCTGTAATGTGCAGGAAAAAGCTGTTATCTCAATGAAAGATGTAGATTCAATCTACAAAATCCCACAATTGATTAAGTCTCAAGGTCTTGATGATTTAGTGTGTAAGCGTTTTGGCATTACGGCGCCAGAAGCTGATCTTTCTGAGTGGGAACAAGTTATTTATGAAGAAGCGAACCCTACCTCTGAAGTTGTTATTGGTATGGTTGGTAAATATATTGAACTGCCAGATGCATATAAATCAGTGAACGAAGCGCTTAAACACGCAGGTCTGAAAAATCGTCTATCAGTAAAAATCAAATACATCGATTCTCAGGATGTTGAGTCAAAAGGTACAGAAGTACTGGCTGGTCTTGACGCAATCTTGGTTCCAGGTGGATTTGGTAACCGTGGTGTTGAAGGTAAGATCCTTACTGCTCAATATGCACGTGAAAACAATATCCCATACTTAGGTATTTGTTTAGGTATGCAGGTAGCATTAATCGAGTTTGCTCGAAATGTAGCCAACATGGCTGATGCGCATTCAACTGAATTTAATACTGAAACTAAACATCCAGTGGTTGGTCTTATTACTGAGTGGATTGATAGTGAAGGTAAAGTTGAAGAGCGTACTGAGAAATCAGATCTAGGCGGTACAATGCGTCTTGGCTCTCAGTTATGTCATCTACAAGATGGTTCTAAGGCACGTACGTTATACGGTCAGCCAACGATCCATGAACGTCACCGTCACCGTTACGAAGTAAACAACACGCTACTACCTAAGCTTGAAAAAGCAGGTCTAAAAGTATCTGGTTTGTCTGCTGATAAGAAACTTGTTGAGATTATTGAAGTTCCGAATCACCCTTGGTTCGTAGCTGCACAGTTCCACCCTGAGTTCACATCGACACCTCGTGATGGACACCCATTGTTTGAAGGTTTTGTAAAAGCGGCGGGTGAATACCACCGCGGTGAGCTTAACCAGTAAGGATTACTGATAGCTGTAGTTGTTATGGCTACAGCTATTTTTTTAGCTTTTAATTTGAAGATAAAGCAAGAGGAAACACAATGTCTAAGATCGTTAAAGTTCTAGCTCGTGAAATCATTGACTCACGTGGTAACCCAACAATTGAAGCAGAAGTTCACCTAGAAGGTGGTTTCGTAGGTATGGCTGCTGCGCCATCTGGTGCTTCAACTGGTTCTCGTGAAGCTCTAGAGCTTCGTGATGGTGATAAATCTCGTTTCCTAGGCAAAGGCGTTCTTAAAGCTGTTGCTGCTGCAAATGGTCCAATCGCTGAAGCGCTAATCGGCAAAGATGCAAAAGATCAAGCTGCAATCGACCAAGTTATGATCGACCTTGACGGTACTGAAAATAAATCAAACTTCGGTGCTAACGCAATCCTAGCAGTATCACTAGCTAACGCAAAAGCAGCTGCAGCATCTAAAGGCATGCCTTTATTTGAGCACATTGCTGAGCTAAACGGTACTGCAGGTCAGTTCTCTATGCCTCTACCTATGATGAACATCATCAACGGTGGCGAGCACGCAGATAACACTGTTGATATTCAAGAGTTCATGATTCAGCCCGTAGGTGCTAAGACACTTCGTGAAGCTGTACGTATGGGTTCTGAAGTATTCCATAGCCTAGCTAAAGTTCTTAAGTCTAAGGGTATGAGCACAGCTGTAGGTGACGAAGGTGGTTTCGCACCAAACCTAGAGTCAAACGAAGCTGCTCTTAAAGCAATTAAAGAAGCTGTTGAAGCTGCAGGTTACGAGCTAGGTACTGATATTACTTTAGCAATGGACTGTGCTGCATCTGAGTTCTACAACAAAGAACAAGGTATCTACGATCTTAAAGGTGAAGGTAAGCAATTCACTTCAGAAGAGTTCAACTACTTCCTAAAAGATCTAACTGAGAAGTTCCCAGCTATCGTTTCTATCGAAGATGGTCTTGACGAATCAGATTGGGCTGGCTTCAAGCACCAAACTGAACTACTAGGTGACAAGATCCAACTAGTAGGTGACGATCTATTCGTTACAAACACTAAGATTTTCGCTGAAGGTATTGAGAAAGGCATCACTAACTCAATCCTAATCAAGCTTAACCAAATCGGTTCTCTAACTGAAACTCTAGCTGCTATTAAGATGGCTAAAGACGCTGGTTACACTGCAGTTATCTCTCACCGTTCAGGTGAAACAGAAGACGCAACTATCGCTGATCTAGCGGTAGGTACTGCTGCAGGTCAAATCAAAACGGGTTCTATGAGCCGTTCTGACCGTGTTGCTAAGTACAACCAACTTATCCGTATCGAAGAAGCACTAGGTGAGCGTGCTCCTTTCAACGGTCTTAAAGAAGTTAAAGGTCAAGCTTAATTTTAATTAAGCTATGATTGAGTTAACTCAATTTTGTTAAATTAAACCGCCTTGAAAAAGGCGGTTTTTTTATCTCTAAAATAAATCAACCATGACAAGTTATTGATAAGCTCTGTCAATGTAGATGTGTCGTTAAATACATTGTTTGACATGTCATCACTGAACACTGTTTTTATTTTCAACAAAAAGACAGGCTAAGTGAGGGAGATGTAAACTCTCATGGCATAATAGTAGTCACCATTGACTGATTATGGGATTATTACTAACTCGCAAAATGTATTCCAATTATTTAGGTTTATTCAATAATCGGAATGCAGCTTGCTGTTTAAAATTATTTCGCAGGGAGAAGTATGCGCCTGTTTATTATTGTCTTATTGGTTCTTATCGCTTGGCTACAATATGATTTCTGGTATGGCAAAAATGGTATGAAAGAATTCACCGCCGTTACTGAGAGTGTAAGCTTACAACAAGCTGCTAATGCTGAATTACATCAACGTAATCAGCAAATGTATGCGGAGATCAAAGATCTTCATGGTGGCAAAGAAGCTGTGGAAGAGCGTGCACGTACCGATCTTGGTTTGGTGAAGCCGGGTGAAACATTTATTCGTGTCGTTGGTGATAATAACTAATTACACATTTTAGTTAAGTGATGAGATAACCTTTCATGATCGATAAATGCATTGCTATTGTACCTGCTGCTGGGGTTGGTAGCCGTATGGCTGCGGATCGCCCTAAACAATATTTAACAATAGCGGGTAAAACGATTTTAGAACATTCGGTTGAACGCTTATTAAGCTTGCCTGAAATCCAACACGTTGTAATAGCAGTAAGTAAGAGCGATCCTTACTTTCCAGTATTACCGTTAGCGGTGGATCCTCGTATCACTGTGGTTGATGGGGGCGCCGAACGTGTTGATTCCGTATTTTCAGGTTTAGCTGCAATCAGTGACGATAATGCATGGGTGATGGTGCACGATGCCGCTCGTCCATGTGTACGTATCGAAGATCTTTGTCAATTAATAGCTGTTGCTGAAACGTCTGAATATGGCGCAATCCTTGCCACGCCTGTACGCGATACAATGAAACGTAGTACTGCTAATTCAAAGGCAGTCGCAGTGATTGAGCATACAGTTGATCGTGAGCAACTATGGCATGCACTAACGCCACAAATGTTTCGTGCCCGTCAGCTACGAGACGCGTTAACAATGGCTTTAGCGAAAGGGGCTGTGATCACCGATGAAGCGTCTGCGCTTGAATTTTGTGGTTTTTCGCCTGTGCTTGTGAAAGGACGTGCGGATAACCTAAAAGTAACACAACCTGAAGATTTAGCTTTAGCTGAGTTCTACCTGCAACAATTATTAAAGGAATTACCATAATGCGAATTGGTCATGGTTTTGATGTTCATAAATTTGGTGGTGAAGGCCCGGTAATTATTGGTGGGGTAGCGATCCCTTATGAGCAAGGTCTGATCGCTCATTCTGATGGTGATGTTGCACTTCATGCTGTGTGTGATGCGCTATTAGGCGCCATTGGTGCCGGTGATATTGGTCGTCATTTTCCGGATACAGATGCGGAATGGGCTGGTGCTGATAGCCGATTTTTATTACGTGATGTCTACAGTAAAGTTAAAGCACAAGGTTACTGTCTTGGTAATGTAGACGTTACTATCATTGCACAAGCGCCAAAAATGGCACCGTATATTGATACGATGTGTCAGGCGATTGCAGAAGATCTGGAAACAGATATCACCAATGTAAATGTTAAGGCAACGACTTCAGAACGTTTAGGTTTTACTGGGCGTAAAGAAGGCATTGCTTGCGAAGCGGTTGTTTTAATTAAAAAGGTATCTTGAGCTTATGTCTCACTCCAACACTGCAGAAAATATAATGGATTGTTTTAATTGGCTACATGCAAAGCCAATCTGTCACGGACGTCTTAAAGCTAGTCCTCAAGATTTCATTGTTAATGAAGAACTGGGCTTTGAATTTAGCGGTACAGGCGAACACCTGATGGTGAAAGTTCGCAAAGTCGGTGAAAACACCAAATATGTAGTGAATGAGTTAGCAAAAGCATGTGGTGTTAAATCACGTGATGTGAGCTGGGCTGGATTAAAAGATCGTCATGCAATCACTGAACAATGGTTAAGTGTTCATCTTCCTGGTAAAGCGGATCCTGATCTAAGTCAATTTGAAGCGGAGCATCCTGGGGTTGAAATCCTTGAAATGACGCGCCATGACAAAAAATTACGTCCTGGTGATCTTGCTGGTAACTGGTTCCAACTGCGATTAACTGATTTAGATAACCTTGATGCTTTAGCTGCACGACTTGAGTTAGTGAAACAACAAGGTGTGGCTAACCATTTTGGTGAGCAACGTTTTGGTCATGGCGGTAATAACGTGGTTAAAGCACGCGCTTGGGGCAATGATGAATTCCGTGTGCGTGATAAGAGTAAGCGTAGTTTTTACTTATCAGCAGCACGTTCTTGGATGTTTAACCAAGTATTATCAAAGCGAATAGAGCAAGGTTTAACCTCAACCATAATGGTAGGCGATTGCTTACAAATGGCAGGCGATGAGCGCACGTTTATTGCTGATGTGGTAACAGATGTACTCCAACAGCAAGTCAATCGTGGCGAGGTAGCTATTACAGGTCCGTTGCTTGGTGATAATGCTCTGCCTACTCAAGCTGAAGCACAAGCATTTGAGTTAGCCATTGTTGAGCAAGAACCTGCATTGGTTAAGCTTGTTCGAGATAACCGAATGCGTCATGATCGTCGCGCATTATTATTAATGCCTAATAATATGCAATGGCATTTTGAAGACAAAGATTTGATTGTTTCATTTGCTCTGCCTGCTGGTAGTTTTGCCACCTCGGTAGTGCGTGAGTTAATCATGCCACTTAAATCTGAGGTTGTGAATGATGAGAATATTGATTAGCAATGATGATGGCATTTTTGCCGAAGGTATTAATACACTTGCAAAAGAATTAAGCCAACTGGCCGATGTAATTGTGGTTGCACCTGATCGAAATCGATCGGGTGCTTCAAATTCATTGACCTTAGATTATCCACTGCGCATTCGACAAGAAGCTGAAAATCGAATTTCAGTACAAGGAACACCAACGGACTGTGTGCATTTCGCACTGAATGAGTGGTTGGATGAGCGCCCTGATATTGTCGTTGCAGGGATCAATCATGGCGCGAATTTAGGTGATGACGTGCTGTATTCTGGTACTGTAGCTGCGGCAACAGAAGGGCATTTTTTAGGTGTTCCTGCTATTGCAATATCATTGGCTGGAAATACACACTTTATAACCGCTGCAAAGGTTGTGAAACAAGTCATTCAACAGCTATTTAAACAACCATTACCTAGCAATAATATATTAAATATCAATGTGCCTGATTTACCTTTTGAGCAGCTTAAGCCTTGGCAAGTCACTCGGCTAGGTGCAAGGCATCGTGCTGAAAATATGATTAAAGAGCATGATCCAAGAGGTCAACCGTTATATTGGTTAGGTCCTCCTGGTCAATGTCAAGATGCCGGTCCTGGTACCGACTTTTATGCGATAGAGCAAGGGGCGGTATCGATTACACCGTTACAAGTTGATTTAACCGCGCATGATGCAATGGTTGGAATTGAAGGCTGGATGCAAAGTGTGGAGATCCAGTAATCATGCGTTATCAAAATCAAGTCGATAGCTTGATAACATTTTTAAGCAATAAAGGGATTAGCAATCAGCGCGTGCTTAATGCGATTGCCACTGTGCCTCGTGAACGTTTTATTGATGAAGCTTTTTCCTATCAGGCATATGAGAATAATGCGTTACCCATAGGTAGCGGACAAACGATTTCTCAGCCTTATATTGTAGCAAGAATGACAGAGTTGCTGGGGTTAACCTATCAATCGTCTGTATTAGAGATTGGAACTGGTTCTGGTTATCAAACCGCCGTATTAGCACAATTGGTTGAGCATGTTTATTCTGTTGAACGAATCAAAGCGTTGCAATGGCAGGCAAAACGACGTTTCAAACAGTTAGAATTGCATAATATATCAACCAAACATGGTGATGGATGGCAAGGATGGGCAAGTAAAGGCCCTTTTGATGCCATTATTGTTACTGCAGCGGCAAGTGAGATCCCCCAGAGCTTACTTGCTCAACTTGTTGATGGTGGACGATTAATTTTACCTGTTGGTTGTCAACAGCAAGAATTGAAATTGATTGTTCGAAATGGCGAAGCATTTTGCGAAACCGTGATTGAACCCGTAAGATTTGTGCCGTTATTGGCAGGAGATTTGGCTTAAACCATGAGTACAGAGTGTATGATGAAAAAAATTATTCAACCTTCCTTGTTAGCAGCAACGAGTATGATCCTGCTATCAGCTTGTAGTAGTCATACACCAGCACCGGTTGCTAATCTTAGTAAAGATTACTCACAACTAGAACGTGGTAGTTTTAGAGGAGATTCATACACAGTTAACAAAGGAGATACTTTGTATTTTATTTCCTATGTTACGGGTCAAAATGTAAAAGATATTGTGAAAATCAATAATCTATCAGAACCTTATATTATCTACCCAGGTCAGCGTTTAGTGATCCCTAATGGAAGCAATAGTTCACCATATCGCTCTTCAACGCCTTCTGTTGTGGTAAAGCCCCCAGTTACAAATACTTCTCCATCGACGAAGCCAAAGCCAGTTGTTAAACAATCAGAGCAAAAAACAACCAATAAAACGGTTGCACAGTCAAAACCAAAAGAGTACTCTGAAAATTCAAAAGTTAACAAACCTGTAACAACTAAGCCGGGTACTAGTACATCAACATCTAAATGGGCTTGGCCTGTAAAAGGTAAAATTATTGCTGGTTTTTCTAATTCAGATAACGGCAATAGAGGTATTGATATTGCAGGTTCGCGAGGAGAAGCCATTAAGGCAACTGCCGCAGGTCTTGTTGTATATGCTGGTGATGCGCTACCGGGTTACGGTAACTTAGTCATTATTAAGCATGGGGATGATTATCTTAGTGCTTATGCGCACAACGACAAGATTTTAGTAAAAGAACAACAACAAGTAAAAGCTGGGCAAAAGATAGCTTCCATGGGAAGCACTGGGGCTAGCAGTGTAAGGCTACACTTTGAAATTCGCTATAAGGGTAAATCCGTCGATCCGATGCGTTATTTACCGAAGTAAAAAGTGAAAGATCAATGATGCAGCAATAAGAGATGACATGATGAAGTTGTAATGTCTTGCTAACTCGCCATCTGGGAGGCGCTATGAGTAGAAGCAGCACAGCCACAAACCTTGATTCATTCACTTTAGACGAAGAACTGGATATTGATGTACCAGCAACGACGTCTGCTGATGATAGTTCTGAAACTACCGCAGCATCACCTGTGACCGATGATACAGATGATGCTGAACTTGCCAAATATGAGGCCACTCAAAAAGCATTAGATGCAACTCAACTCTATCTCGGTGAAATTGGTTATTCGCCACTACTTACAGCCGAGGAAGAAGTGTTATATGCGCGTCGTGCATTACGCGGTGATGAGGTCGCCCGTAAACGTATGATTGAAAGTAACCTTCGTTTAGTTGTAAAAATATCACGCAGATATAGCAACCGAGGGCTCGCATTACTTGATTTAGTGGAAGAAGGTAATTTAGGTCTGATCCGTGCGGTTGAGAAATTTGATCCTGAGCGTGGATTTCGCTTTTCTACCTATGCTACATGGTGGATCCGTCAAACGATTGAACGGGCTATCATGAACCAAACACGAACAATTCGATTGCCAATTCATGTCGTTAAAGAGCTTAATGTCTATTTACGTACAGCACGTGAATTAGCACAAAAGCTTGATCATGAACCAACCGCTGAAGACATAGCATTGCAATTGGAAAAGCCAGTTGATGATGTTAACCGTATGTTGCGACTCAATGAGCGTGTTAGCTCGGTAGATAATCCTATTGGTGGGGATTCCGAAAAAGCACTGCTTGATATCATTCCTGATGAGAAAGGTGGTAGCCCTGAATCATCAACTCAAGATGATGATATTAAAAACTCGATAGTTCACTGGTTACAAGAGCTCAACCCTAAACAACGTGAAGTGTTAGCGCGTCGATTTGGTCTATTAGGTTATGAAGCCTCAACATTAGAAGATGTGGGACGAGAAATTGGTTTAACCCGTGAACGAGTACGTCAAATTCAAGTTGAAGGCTTACGACGTTTACGTGATATGTTGACTCATCAAGGGTTAAATATCGAATCACTATTTAATCAAGAAGTTTAGATTCAATATGGCGCTAACAATTATTTAAATCACTTTTGACGTGCCAATAATGAATTTAAAGTAATAAAAAAGGACGCTGAAGCGTAATGCATGTGAATTAAGATAATTCACGTTTTCTTGAAGGCCTAGTCGCATAGC
>NZ_JADQAQ010000078.1 GCF_022129445.1 Photobacterium sp. Ph5 | reverse complement strand
TATCTTGAAGTATAGGAGATAATTTAACAGTAGCTGTTAAATAGTGGTAATCAGGTAATTATTTATCTGCTTTGCTTGATAATCGGTATGAAAAAATCACTGAAGGATCTTCATCACTGGTTTTATTCCAGACAAATCCAGTTGCATTATCTAACATTAAAACTAAATGTGGCTGTTTATAAACCAAATAACTAAAAAATGGTTTGTTATTGTTAAAGCCTTGCTCTATCAAATTACTGTGTTTTAATGCTAGCGATTGTTTTTCATCAAAATTCGCACTAGGTTGATAAGACCAGTGGAACATTTCAGGTTCTATCTTCACCGTTTTCAAAAATTGAGAGTTTTTATTATACAATTTTGCTTTAGCAGCACTGATAGAGAGTGGATGAAACATCCCAGTTTCTTTTTCTTGAATAAAAGACATCATAGAGTAATTAAATATGCCGTCTTTGGAAGTAGGAGTAAGAAAAAGATGCATAACTTTTGTTTGAATTCCCGACTTATCAATATATGACGCATAAGCAATAGAGGTTGGTTCTTGCGTATTCTCTGTATGAATAATTGGTGTGCCGTGGTACTTCTTCTTGTTATTGATGACGATATCGGCAAATTGATCCCATTCATCAGGAACAATTTTATAGCTGAAATCAGTATTCTTTTCGCATATTTTACTACTATTTACGGTGCACCATGCTGCAGAATAAAAGCTATCCGTCTTATATAGATAGATTTGTTGGTTTTTAGTTGTAACTTCACCGTACTTTTCAGTTTGTTTCTTAATGATATCTTTTACTTTACCTCGAAGATCTGCGAGATCTTCTGCATTAGAGGTTATAAAAGTAAAATCATTACTGCCAACACGATCTTTATCAATTAAATAATTTTTTGGTGAGTCAGTATAAGGATATTTCATCCAAGCGATTCCACTTGTGATGACAGCTAAAGTAATCGCAGAAAGAAGAGCTGTTTTTTTACCGACTCTCTTTAATGGTGATAGATGTTGAGATTCTGATAAATCAATCGCTTCACGAGTAAACTCACGAATTTGATAACCGACACGTGGCAATGTCTCAATAACATCACCTTTTTTTTCTTCATTAAGTTTGACGCGTAGAGCGCGAATCACTTGAAATAAAGAAGCTTCAGTTACTATGCGATCGGGCCAACCTACATTTAAGAGCTCATCTTTTGTTACGGGTTTACCATAATTATCTATGAGGTACGATAAAATGTATTGCTCAGATAAATTTAACTTGAGCGTAGATTCTGGTGTTTTTAGAACGCCTTGGCTTTCTATATAACATACCTTTGTCTGGAATCTTATCTGCTCAGTATTTGGCATCCATGAACCTCTAGCTATTGAAATCATTCAATTTTGCATAATATCACGAAATACTATAAAAAGTTATGTAAAACTGCTGCGTTAAGTTTGCGTTAAGGGCTTTAAATTGTTGCAACTTGTTAATTTGGTGGGGATTTAATCGAATTTCATTATTGATTAAACTGTAAGCAATGTAAGTAGAGATGAGAAGTTATCAAATCGTTGAATATAATTTTATGTATTATATGTCGTGTTTATTTATTTTTTGTGAGCTTTATATCTTCACTTCATTTTGCCAAAAAAAAGAGCAGCAAATGCTACTCCTTATCTTCTATAGCTATGTAGTTAATAACTATTTTTGAAAGATCATATTGAATTCACGTTTCATTGGTGGATTTTGACGTGCTTTCTTAAGTTGCTTACACATATCCTTCACACAGCTATGAAGAACTTTATCAAGCGCAGATGCTTTGTATTCTGCTTGTTCTTCAGCGCTCATGTCTTCAGGGAACGTAGTACCTTGCATTTCACTTAGGAAATCAACACCTGAGTAGCTTTGACTTAGTGCAACTAGAGCATGAAATTGCTCAAAGTTATCTAATATATTTTGCGCACTTGCAGGTAGTGAATTCCATGCTTCGCGTGTACTTGGCTCAGAAACCTTGTATACGTTAACTAGCATATCAATAAGTTCTGCTGGTACTTTCTCAAATTTTACAACTTGACGAAGTTCTGGTGAACAGTCTTCTAGCGTAAACGTTACTTCTTCAACGATTTGCTCATCGTTTTTGTTCATCTCAGACATGGTTTTTTCCTACAGCATAAGTTTAAGGAGAAGAATCCTATATTTCTAACGTCAAATGTCAATATATCATGTAGAAAACAGTAATAAATCGATGTTTCATCTTGATGTGACTGTTGTCGCATCATGCTTAATAAGCTGATTTTTAGATCAACTATTGATCCATTGTAAGCCAATATTATATTAGGCATGTAAAATGCTTAATAACTTAGATTGAAAAATACTCTTAAGGTATCTAGATGGAGCCGATGCACATTTTATTAGTTGATGATGTTTTATCTGAGCGACTGCATCTTGAACTAAGGTTGAAAAAACTGGGGCATGTGGTTAAAGCTTTTTCTACAGGGCAAGATGCATTAAACAGTTATGCCAGCTTTGACCCAGATTTAGTGCTATTGGATATCTGTATGCCAGATATGCAAGGAACGGAACTTGCCCAGAGTATACGTATCCGTTTCCCTGAATGGGTACCGATTATATTTCTGAGTGGTCATTCAGAACCGGAACTCATCGCTGAAGCGATTGATAAAGGCGGGGATGATTATCTGACTAAGCCGGTTAATAGCATGGTGTTATCGGCTAAACTCAAAGCAATGCAACGTATATCCGCGATGAGACGGCAATTGAAGCAAACCTCAAGTCAGTTGCAGCAGGCGAATGAGTTATTATCACAGCAAGTTAATGAAGATGGATTAACCACCTTAGCCAATCGCCGCTATCTCGATCAAAAATTGAGTGAGTTTGTATCGTTACATGGTCGTAATGGTTTGCCTTTAACGATCATTATGCTTGATGTGGATCACTTTAAACCGTTCAATGATCATTATGGTCATATTGAAGGAGATAATAGCTTAAAATTATTGGCGCAGCAGTTAAAAGGTAAATTTAGTCGCGCAGGAGAAATCTGTGCGAGATACGGCGGTGAAGAGTTCGTGATCCTTCTTAGTAATTGTAATAGTCAACAAGCCGTAAAAGAGTGTGAACGTTTAAAAGAAGGGATTACTTCTTTAGCGATTAAGCATGAGTATTCAAATACCGCAAAAATATTAACAGTCAGCCAAGGTGCTATCTCCTGGATACCAACAGGTTTAGAAAGTATTGAAAATTTATATCAGGAAGTAGATAAGCTGCTTTATCAAGCAAAAGCAAAGGGCCGTAATCAGTATGTTGCAGCTGATTATCTTCATCTCCCCGTTGATCAAAGTGAAAACTAATATTGTGAGTTAAATAGTAAGTTGTTGTTTAAAAAGCAGACAAACTGTATTTTTACTGCTTGCTGTCGGCATTTAACGTGATAATCTTTCATTAAGAATAAAAAGTAACGCTTAAATGTAGTTGTTAATATATCAATATTATTTAATTTTAATGAGTTAGTTTTATAAAGGGTGAAAGACGATCATGGAAATTAATTTGACGCAAAATCAAGCTCGCGTAATTGGTTGTATGCTTGAGAAAGAAATCACAACCCCAGATCAATACCCATTGACACTTAATGCTTTAACTACAGCATGTAATCAAAAAAGTAGTCGTGAACCTGTCATGTCACTTGATGAAGCAACAGTGCTCGATACTGTTGAAGAATTAAAAGCTAAACGCATGGTTGCTGATGTCAGCAGTTTTGGTAGTCGAGTTTCTAAGTTTCAGCATCGCTTCTGTAATACTGAATTTGGCAGTTTACAATTTACAAAACAAGAACTCGGGGCAATGATTGTCTTGTTACTTCGTGGTCCTCAAACTGCGGGTGAAATTCGAACTCGTACCAATCGGTTATGTGAATTTACTGACGTACGTGAAGCTGAAGCTGTGTTAACTAAACTATCAAGTGATGAGAAAGGGCCATATGTTGTAAAACTACCTCGAGAGCCAGGCAAACGCGATTGTCGTTACATGCATTTGCTAAGTGGTCAGATTGATCTTTCAGCTTATGAAAGTGCAGTACAAGCTGTAACAAGTGGTTCAGGCAATAATGAACGTATTAGCCAACTTGAAAATGATGTAGAAGAATTAAAACAAAAAGTGGCTGAGTTACAGGCAATCATTACTTCATTAACTGAATAGATCTGGTTAAATGGATACGTTAAGCATTGTTTTATTGCGCTATTAAACCATCCATGATTGAATACCCACGCGAACAGGTTCAGCATTGCTGAGCCTGTTTTTGTTTTCATGAGATGAGTATTGGATGAGTAAAGAAACAACAAAAGATGTAACACCTTGGTATGTCTATTTAATCAGAACTTCCTCTAATACGTTATATTGCGGCGTAACGACCGATATAGAACGTCGGTTTGCAGAACATCAACACAGTAAAAAAGGTGCAAAGTACCTTAAGGGAAAAGGACCACTTACATTGGCTTGGTCGCAAAAAGTACCCAATAAGCGTGATGCTATGGTGTTTGAATATAAAATTAAAAAAACACTGACCAAAGCACGCAAAGAACAGTTAATTAAAATGAACACTGATCTTTATCTGTTATTTCCGCAAAATTAAGCCGCAGTAATATACAATCCTCATTCGTTGTAAAGCATATTGATAACTAATTGTTTATTAAAACAGTTAGCCGAAAGGAAAAAAATTTACTGTTATACGCGCCAGAAATGGCACTAATTATGTAAGACATAACCTCAACGGAGGGCGTATAACATGCAACAGCACAATAATAAGGTTTACTATATGGCTACCAATGCCACTATTTACAAAGTACAAATGAACGTGGCAGACATGGATCGACATGTCTATTTAGATCAGCAACATACCATTGCTTGTCATCCATCAGAAACTTTACAACGTTTCATGTTACGCGTCGTTGCTTGGGGCTTAAATGCGGATCCTAACTTACAGTTTACGAAAGGTGTAAGTAGTACGGAAGAGCCTGATTTATGGACGAAAAGTTTAATTGACGATATTGAATTATGGGTTGAGCTTGGCTTGCCTGATGAAAAACGTATTCGTAAAGCGTCACATAAATCAGAGAAGGTGATTATCTTTGCTTATGGTGATAATGCAGCTTCTATCTGGTGGCAAGCAAATAAAAGTAAAATCAATGCATTAGATAATGTTTCTGTGGTCTATATTTGCGATGAAGAGTTAAAACAGCTAGAAAGTGTGGTGGAACGTAGCATGCAATTACAGCTAACAATCGAAGGTGAACAGGCTTGGTTGAGTGCGGCGAATGCGAACGTAACAATCATTCCTGAATGGTGGAAGCGCTAATTTTACTTAATAAATGTTTCGCTTAACGTTGGTTGTATACGAATAATTTACGACATAACCCCGAAGTGGATTAGTAGTGAGTTAAGCGTGTCATACCGCAAGTTATAATGTTAAGACCAAACAGACTAGGTGACGTAGACGAGTCTATGTCACCTTTTTTTTGCTTATTTTATGATTTGATTCAGTTTTTGTTAGTCGGTGCCTTATATAATAGGCAGTAGCCGCTTAGCGTTTTTGTGAGTAAACATACGTACTGTGACTTATTGTAATTATCAATATTGAAACAGTTTTATCAGTATTAAGTGAGTTTCTTATCTTTGTCATTATGCAATCATAACTAAGACGCATTATGCCATTTATCCCTGATTGCAAAACAATGTAGGGTTGTATCAACAGCGTTAATTATCAGACATTATTCATTCATCTTGCTGCGAATAAGGACGATTTATGCCTAAACGAATTTATGAACTAGCAACCATAATCTGGGATTATCACCAGTTGAATCACGAGATAGTAAAGAGTGATTGTATCTTTGTGCTAGGAAGTAACGATGAACGTGTCGCTGAGCGAGCGGTAGAGCTTTATAAGAAGGGAGTAGCACCTTATATCATTTTTTCTGGTGGTGTCGGCGAGCTAACCGAAGGCTTATTTAACACTTCAGAAGCCGAACATTTTGCAAAAATAGCGCTAGATATGGGCGTGCCAAAAGAGGCGATTCTGATTGAGCCTGAGTCAACCAATACAGGGGAGAATGTGCTTTTTACCCGTCGTTTATTACAGCAAAAAGGGCTGACACCGAGAAGTTTTGTTCTCGTCCAAAAGCCTTTTATGGAGCGACGTACACTGGCGACGTTTGAACAACAATGGCCTAACATGCAAGCTATCGTGACATCTCCAGCAATTCGCTTTGATGATTATGCAAATGATACAATCAGTTTTGGTGATTTGATTAACGTAATGGTTGGTGATTTACAACGTATCCGTTTTTACCCAGAGTTTGGATTCTCAACACCACAACCAATACCTAATGAAGTATGGGATGCGTTTGAGCGTTTAGTAAGCTACGGTTTTGATCAGCATTTATCAGTAGAATTAACAGAAAAAGCGTCTTAATGCTTCTTTCGTATAGCATTGGTTAAAGAAGATTAGCTAAGTTGATTTTTACTTAATAACTTATCGTTTAGAAAGCAAAAAGGCGAACAATGAATGTTCGCCTTTTTCTTTGACACTTAAAGTCTATTAAAATGCTTTAGGTGCGTAACCTGTAACTTCTTTTAAGCCCATGCTACGGCCTAAAGCCGTCATAGGGTGAACAACAACTAGGCCTTTAACTGTTTTCTTCAGTTTACCCATATCTGCTTGTTCAGCTTTAGTTAGTACACGGTTAAAAGCAAGAGACTTAACATCTTTACTTTTGCTACTCACTTCAGATGATTTACGGTGTTTAACGTTTTGAGCTTTTTTATTTAGCTTGGTAAGCTCATCTTTAAACTGTTTGATGATAACTTTGTCATCTCGTTGAATAGCAGCAGCAAGTTTACGCTGGCACTTGTCCATACGGTTATTAAGATTTTGAAGCTCTTGGTTTAAATTCATGTGTTTTCATTACCTTCGTATTTACGCTCGCAATACACCAAATCGCAGTGTTTTCAGCGAGTAGGGTATTGAGTTCTGAATATTATACCTTATATATGCTAAATCGTGACCAATATCATGAAAGTATTTTTATTTCTGCTAGAAACGCAGATTTCAAAGCATCACGATTCATGTTTGGTGACATGGTATAGCGCTTATTTTAGCCATTTATCGGACAGCAAACCGTGTTTGTATTGTGGTTCTCTTCTTATAAATAGCGACAAACATAGACTTGCTTAAGAGGTAATAATTATGATTAGTTGGCCGTGTTTCTTTAAATTAGAAGGTGATGATGAACTCATCTACCTAGGCTCTGAAAGTGACTTAATGGATGAGTGCCAATCACTTATTTGGAGTGATGCAGATGTTATCGTCGATAGTAATGGTCAACAGTTTACGTTTACTCTTTCCAAAACTAATGCGTTTTGCTTTCAAATGAAAGGTGATCTTCTATCATTAGAGGCCGTTACAGCTTTGATTCAAGCACATGAATTTTCAAAAGCAGAAATGTGTTTAACCAAAATTCAGTTTAGAGCAATAGATGATGCGATTGAATCATTGCCATTCCAACAATAAAAGATTTGTTTATTTATCAACGCCTAATCATTCCTAACCAGAAATTTAAAACAAACCTTTTAGACCTTAGCATCAAGTTTATAAGTACGCCGATATTCACGTGGAGTCATATTTTTATATTGTTTAAACTGGCGGTTAAAATTTGCTTGATTTCGATAACCGACTTGCTCTGCGACATGAGAAATCGGTTCGCTGCTTGATACTAATAATTCAGATGCATGGTTTAAGCGAAGTTTCTTTAGATATTGGATAAACGTTTCATTAAAATGCTGTTCAAATAAGCGATGAATAGTGCTTTCACTAGTACAGATAAAGTTAGCCACATCTTCTAACGTTAAAGGTTCAGCGTAATGTTGGTCGATAAAAGCACACAGGCGTTCAATTTTCTCTTTATTACAATGGTCGTGGTTTTTGCTTTCGACATTATGAGAGAGTAACGTTTGACTGGATTTATCTTGGCAAAGCACTTCAAAAATATGAATTAAGTTAGCCAACAAGTTAATTGGATCAAAATGTTTTTCATCGATAGTCTCGACGATACTGATCACCTTTTGTGTAGTCTCTGGACTAAAAAGTAAGCCTTTCTCTGCGCGTTTTAGCAGCGAGTCGACCTTCCTCAACTCTTGACAACTGAACATCATATTGGCGATCCAGTCTTGCTTAAACCACACAACAATAGTTTCATAATTCTTATTATCAGGTGTACTAATTGACTCGATGCCATGCGGCACATTAGGTGCAATTAAGATCATTGAGGCTTGTTCGAAGTCACCTTGGTAATGACCAATATGACAGCGCGAGCGAAAGTTACGGTGGATCAGTATCTCAAATTCTTTTTGATGATAATGCCAACTAAATTCTTTTACTGGCTCTATGATTTTTTTAAATCGCCATGAACAGCCTATACGTTGTGGTACCTTTTCTAATGTCGCTTTCAAATTCCGAATTCCTAAGATTATTTATCTAAAAAAATAAGACCTGATAGAAAAGTATTATTTTATGGCAATATAATATCAAAATCTTCACTAAAAATACGGTTGTGATAAAAAAGTATTACTATCTGATAAAAAAGTATCAAAGCTTGATTGGTGAAAAGATTATTGTATGGCTAAAGGCAAGGGTAGGGATAAACAATGCATGTTATCCGTATACTTTAAGGTGAAATATAAATTCCCCCTTATATTTCACCTGCCTTATCTATCCTCTATAAAAGGCATGCATATATGGTTAATTTCGCTTATTTTCAGCGATTAGGTAAAGCATTGATGCTGCCTATCGCGACATTACCGATAGCAGCGTTATTGCTGCGCTTTGGACAACCCGATTTGTTAGATATCTCTTTTATTGCCAAAGCTGGTAGCAGTATTTTTGATAATCTTCCCTTAATCTTTGCTTTAGGTATTTCGGTAGGTTTATCAAAAGACGGCTCAGGTGCTGCAGCATTAGCTGGGGTTGTGGGGTATTTTATTTTGACACAAGCGACAACGGCTATTAATCCTGACGTAAAACTAGGATTCTTTGCTGGCATTATTGCCGGTATTATTTCAGGGCATGCTTATAATTATTCTTATCAAGCCAAAATGCCTGATTTCTTAGCGTTTTTCTCAGGGAAGCGATTAACCCCGATTGTTGCTGGATTATGCTGTTTAATTATGGCTGTCGTATGCGGTGAGGTATGGGTATATGTGCAGCAAGGCATTGATAATTTCAGCGGGTGGATTGCTCATAGTGGTTATATTGGTGAGTTTATCTATGGTGTATTAAATCGTGCGTTAATACCTCTAGGTCTACATTACTTCCTACATTCTGTGTTCTGGTTCAGTCTTGGCGAATGTACCAAAGTGTCGTATGAACTCGGTTCATCACTGCATCAGATTTGTTTAAACCCAAGTATTGTTTCACATTTATCAATAGGGCAAATGGTGCCAAATATTGATGGTTCGATTATTACTAAGATTGCTGATATCACAACCCGTGGTGATTTAAATCGTTTCTTTGCTGGCGACCCAACAGCTGGTGTTTATATGGCGTGGGCATATCCAGTAATGATGGGCGGTTTACCAGGAGCGGCTCTAGCCTTAACGCTTGCATCTCCGAAAAACAAACGTAAGTTAGTCGGTGGTATGTTGTTATCACTTGCTTTTACTTCATTCTTAACAGGTATTACAGAGCCGATTGAATTTAGCTTCCTATTTATTGCGCCAGTTTTATACGGTATTCATGCACTGTTGTCTGGTGTATCGATGGTGATTTGTAACTCACTGGGTATCTTACATGGTTTTGGATTCTCAGCTGGATTGATTGATTTTGTTCTCAACTGGGGACTTGCAACGAAGCCATGGTTACTGGTGCCATTAATTGGTGCTTATTTTGTGATTTATTTTGTGATTTTCTACTTTGTTATCAAGGTATTTAAATTACCTACTCCTTCAGTTGATGATGACGAAAGTAAAGTATCACAAGAAGTAGGGCTTGATCCTGTGGCTTATATTGAAGCATTAGGGGGAGAAAGTAATATTGTATCTGTTGATGCATGTATTACACGACTTCGTTTAGGTGTGAATGACTGTAGTTTATTTGATGAAGAAGCACTTAAAGCCCTTGGTTCAAAAGGTGTGGTACGTATTGGTAAGCAAAGCGCACAGGTGATTTTAGGTCCTAAAGCTGAATCAATAGCCAATAGTATTAAGGCAACGATGCATTAAAGCGACGTTTTAATGCATTTAATAAAAAGGAGTAATGGTTAAGGCTGTTACTCCTTTTTCTTTTTGTTTTTTCTGTCTGTTTTTTGAACGCACCGTTCAGTTTGGGTTCTAAATTAAAACGTTAAGGTTATTGGTGCTTTTAGATAAAACCGAAAATAATCCAAACTAAATCTTGTCGTAATAGAATACATTTAAAGGGGTAGGCGATGGAAAACAGAAGTATTAAAAATATTATCTTTGATGTAGGTAATGTACTGGTTCGTTGGTCACCCGTTGAAATAGTTCGGTTAACATTTGGTGACAATGTAACGCCAGAGCCGTTAGCTCACCGCTTATTTGGCAGCAAAACATGGATGGATTTAAATAAAGGTCTACTCACTGAGCAAGAAACGAAATTGCAATTTCAAGAACTGCACGGGTTAAGTGAATTGGAAACAGATCGCCTTTTCTATTACATAAAGCAAAGCCAAATCTTATTATTTGACTCAGTAAGTTTGCTTAAACGCGCTAAATCGGCAGGTTACAAAGTATATGCCTTGACAGATAATGTGAATGAAATCGTCGCTCATCTACAGTCGAGTTATGATTTTTGGCAACATTTTGATGGTGAAATAATTTCATCTAAAGTGGGATTATTGAAACCACAGCCTGAAATTTACCATGCACTATTGTCTAAATATGATCTTGTTGCGACTGAATCAGTTTTTCTAGATGATATGCTTCATAATGTGCAAGGAGCGAAATCAGTAGGATTATTAGCAATACAATTTAAAGATGTCGCACAGTGTGAAAAGGCGTTTAAAACACTTGGTATCGTTTTGTAATGTGCTTTAATACTATTTGAATGTTCATTAAATACCGTCTTAAACCAATAGGAAAATAAACAAGGTTTAAGACGGAGGTAAGAGGTTAGTTTGTTTTACGCGTTATCTTGCGCCATCCACTCCGCTACTTGCTTGGTGTAGTAGCTGACAATTAAATCGGCACCTGCACGTTTAAAGCCAGTTAATGTTTCGTATACCACTCGTTTTTCATCAAGTGCACCTGCTAATGCTGCAAATTTGATCCCAGCATATTCACCGCCGACTTGGTAAACTGCAAGAGGAAGGTGAGTTTCACGGCGAAGGTTTGCGACAACATCAAGGTAAGGTGTCCCTGGTTTCACCATTAAAATATCAGCACCTTCTTCTTCATCAAGTAATGCTTCTTGTAACGCTTGACGTCCATTAGCACAATCCATTTGGTATTCTTTGCGATCACCTGTTAATTCACAATCAACCGCTGTACGGAATGGGCCATAAAATGATGAGGCGAACTTAACCGCGTGAGCAAGAATGGCTACATGTTCAAAACCAGCGGCATCTAACCCTTCGCGAATCGCTTTAACTTGACCGTCCATCATGGCTGATGGCGCAAGCATATCTGCACCAGCACGTGCTGCCGTTACACTTTGTTTTACTAATAGTTCTAATGTTTCATCGTTTAAAACATGTTCGTCATGGTAAACACCACAGTGACCATGCGTAGTGTATTCACAGAAACAAATATCAGGGATCACCATCATATCTGGGCATGCTGCTTTAATGGTTCTCACCATACGTGCCAGTAAACCATCATCATTCCATGTGTCGCTGCCAATCTCATCTTTGGTGTGCGAAATACCAAAAGGCATAACATAACGCACGCCCAACTTATAAAGTGCTTTCACTTCATCCGCCAACATAGTTTCCGGAATGCGAGAAATACCTGGCATAGTGCTAATAGGTACTTCTTCAGTTAATGTTTCTTCGATGAAAATAGGGTGGATTAAATCAGCAAGTTTGAATTCATTTTCACGAACAAGATCACGCATATTTGCGCTACGACGCATACGGCGGATACGTTTTAATGGGGACGTTAGTGTAGTAGTCATTGGATTATATCTTTTAATAATAATTAGATATATATCATACAAATATTACAACGTAGATCAAATTTTTATGCAAATAAAATAGCTATTACAGCAATAGGTAGATGAGTAATTAGAGCGGTTATCTTGGGGATTTCTAACTATTATTATAAAGTTACACTTATGTTTTGAAGATACAAGTTAGAGAGAAAAGAAGCAATATAGCGATGTTAAACATAAAGAAAGTGAAAATTAGCTTATTCATCTTGTTGATTTTATGTTGCTTAGTAGCAGGCTTTTTTGCCGGTAAAGCCTATCGCGAACAAACCGACCTTACGAAAGAAAAAGCAAAAGAAGCGGCTATCATAAAGGAGAGACTTGAACGATGGATTGATAGTGATAATTAAACGATATACCACAAGTTTGTTTTAACTTATCAAGTTACATAAAGCCTCTGCTGAGTTTACGTCGTAATACAAAGCGTCGCTGTGTGATATATAAATGACTATTTAGGTATCATTATAACTTATTACGATTATATACATATAATATGTATTATCATCACACCTTCAATACGTAAATCAATTTAGATATTGTTATAATAAAATTATAGTTTTAACTTATTTTGTACTTAATTTATTTTCAATCTGACAAGTGCAGACTTCTATAAATTCTGCAAGAATACAATATACAAAGTAAGGTAAAAAATGAATAAAAAAATAAAAAGATATGATTATCTTGATAATATAAAGTGATTTCTAACCATTATAGTTATTCTTCATCATGCTGCGGGTGTAGCAGGAGGGAAGCCTGTTGGCTATAATTTACCAAGTGTAGTGTCATCTATGGCGTCTCAGTATGATTTATTACAAGTATTTCAAGGGGTTAATCAATAATATTTTATGTCTTTGTTTTTCTTCATATCAGCTTACTTTGTAACCTCGTCTCTAGAACGTAAAGCTCAACGATTATTTGTAAAAGATAAATTTATTCGACTAGGGATCCCAGTGTTAATATCATTAGTATTTATAATTCCATTTATTGGTAATGGTTTTATAAGTTATTTCGTTAATTTTTTTAAATCTGGAAATATAGATCTTGGTGTAACATGGTTTTGTTGGACACTAATAGTTTTTTCTATTGCTTACTCAATTTTTGTAATTAATAAATCTCAGCTAGGAAAGCGTAAAAATTTAGCATTTCGTGCTGTCTGGAGAATTATTGTTTTTTCATTTATCTTAACCTGATTACCACCGAGACTCAGCCAAGGTTAATAATTTCTCTGGCATCGGTGGT
>NZ_JADQAQ010000077.1 GCF_022129445.1 Photobacterium sp. Ph5 | reverse complement strand
GCAGTGCCGGCAGATTTACAATCTGCTCCCTTTGGCCACTCGGGAACCCCACCACAAGTGCGGGGCGGATAATAGCAAACATTCGGATCCTGTAAAGCGTTTTCTTTTAAATTCTGAGTGTTTGCCTGAATTTTCATCAGATTACGAATTGTTGCTTATATTTACATTTCTTGACGTTGCTAAACCGTAGATTCAGATATGATTGCGGCAGGATTATTTATGGTGTGTTGATAATGAAAAAAATAGCGGTAGCAGTATTAGTAACTGCAGTGTTATCTGGTGGTTACTTCTACTTTCAGGGAACCTCTCATGCTGCGCAAGAAAAGAAGGATGCGCGATCAAGCCGTGTTGTGAGTGTCACGACGGGAACGGTCTCTTCTATGCCTATCGCTCAATCACTTTCTTTAACCGGAAAGTTGCAAGCTGAGCACTCTGTAAATATTGCAGCAGAAACATCTGCACAGATTAAAAATATCGAGGTTAAGCCAAATCAACGTGTTCAAAAAGGCACGCTATTAATTCAACTTAACGATGAAAAAGCGAAAGCGGCTTTTGATGAAGCTCTAGCCTATTTCAATGATGAGCAACGTAAATTAAACGAATTTAAACGGTTAATAAAACGTGGTGCGATCACTCAAACGGAAATTGATGCGCAGACAACCAGTGTGAATATCGCTCAAGCACGTTTAAAAGCGGCGCGTGCCGAGCTTAATGATCATATGATCCGTGCGCCTTTCAATGGCACAGTTGGACTGTTTGATTTCAGCCAAGGGTATCGTGTTGCTGAAGGCGTGGAGTTGCTGACGTTTGACGATCTTTCGACAATGCGATTAGACATTCCTGTTCCTGAACAATATCTCTCACACCTTATACCGGGAATGAAAGTTATCGCAACAAGCCAAGCATGGCCTGATCGTGTGTTTAATGGTGAAGTACAAGCGATTGACTCACGTGTTCAAACCGATTCTTTAAATATCAAAGTTCGAGTGGTATTTGATAACAAAGATAATGCACTTAAGCCTGGGATGTTGTTAGCTGCTGATATTGGTTTTGTACCGCAACCTAAAGCGGTAATTCCAGTTCAAGCGATTGAATACTCAGGAACTAAACGCTTTATCTACCTTGTTGACGATAAACAAAAAGTCCATCGAACTGAAGTGGAGCTTGGTGCCCGTATTGATAATACCGTAGTCGTTAATAAGGGGGTAGAGATTGGCGATCGTATTGTTGTTCAAGGATTAGTGAATATGCGAGATGGAATAAAAGTTTCGGATATAACAGCAAAAAAGAATGATTCACAGCATGGAGCAAGTAGCTAATGTGGTTATCAGACATTTCGGTTAAACGCCCTGTTGTTGCCATTGTTTTAAGCTTATTGCTGTGTGTGTTTGGTGTGGTGTCTTTCTCTAAATTAGCCATAAGAGAAATGCCTGATGTGGAAAGCCCAGTTGTTACCGTGATGACTACATATGACGGCACATCAGCGACGGTAATGGAAAGCCAAGTCACCACTCCGATCGAAGATGAGTTGTCAGGTATTAGTGGCATTGACAACATCACTTCGATTACGCGAAATGGTATGTCACGTATTTCGATTGAATTTTCGATGGATTGGGACCTTACTGAAGGTGTCAGTGATGTGCGTGATGCGGTTGCCCGTGCTCAACGACGTCTACCGGATGATGCGAGCGATCCTGTTGTGTCGAAAGACAATGGTTCAGGTGAGCCTGCCGTCTATATCAACTTATCCTCATCAGAGATGGATCGTACTCAGTTAACTGATTATGCTCAGCGAGTATTAGAAGATCGTTTCAGCTTAATTAATGGGGTGAGTTCAGTCAGTTTAAGTGGTGGCCTGTATAAGGTGATGTACCTAAAACTGAAACCTGAATTAATGGCAGGTCGTGGCGTTACCACCAAAGATATTATTGATGCGTTACGTGATGAAAACGTTGAATTACCTGGTGGTGAAGTACGTAATGACCAAACCGTGATGGCTGTGCGAACTGCCCGTTTATACCGCACGGCCAATGACTTTAAATACCTGACGGTTAGAACCACAGAAAATGGTACGCCGATTTACTTAAAAGATGTGGCTGATGTTGCGATTGGTGCAGAAAACGAAAATTCAACCTTTAAAAGCAACGGGGTCGTTAACTTAAGTTTGGGTATTGTCACTATGTCTGATGCTAACCCATTAGAAGTGGCAAAAGATGTTCGCGCAGAAGTCGCGAGAATGCAGAAGTTCTTACCTGAAGGGACAAGTTTAACGGTTGATTATGATGCGACGGTATTTATAGAGCGCTCAATCAGTGAAGTGTACAGCACGTTATTAGTCACGGGTGGTTTGGTTATTTTGGTGCTTTATGTCTTTATTGGACAAGCACGCGCAACCTTAATTCCAGCGGTAACAGTGCCTGTATCGTTAATCTCAGCGTTTATTACCGCGTACTTCTTTGGTTTTTCTATCAATTTGCTGACCTTAATGGCATTAATTCTTGCTATCGGGTTGGTGGTCGATGATGCCATTGTGGTGGTGGAGAATATTTTCCATCACATGCAGCGGGGTGAATCACCATTGCTTGCCGCTTTTAAAGGTACCCGTGAAGTGGGGTTTGCGGTGATTGCGACCACAGCGGTACTGGTGATGGTGTTCTTACCGATCTCCTTTATGGAAGGCATGGTAGGGCGCTTATTTACTGAGTTCTCAGTATTGCTTGCGATGGCGGTCATTTTCTCTTCATTAATTGCGTTAACTTTAACGCCTGTAATGGGGAGTAAAATCTTAAAAGCCAATGTAAAACCAACTCGCTTTAACCTATGGGTAAATCGTCAGTTTGATAAGCTTGAAAATGTCTACCGCAAAGGTGTTACGTTTGCGGTTAAAAAACGCTTTATCGCACCGATTGTTGTATTAGCGTGTATTGGCGCAAGTGCAGCGTTGATGAAAGTGATCCCTGCTCAATTAGCGCCACAAGAAGATCGCGGTGTATTGTTTGCCTTTGTGAAAGGCGCAGAAGGTACCAGTTATAACCGTATGATCGGCAATATGGATGAAGTTGAAAGCCGTTTGCTGCCAATGTTGGGTAAAGGTGTATTGAAATCTGTCAGTATCCAATCACCCGCGTTTGGTGGTCGAGCAGGAGATCAAACTGGTTTTGTGATCATGCAGTTAGAAGATTGGCAAGATCGCAGTGTGTCGGTACAACAAGCATTAGGTATGGTGAGTAAAGCACTAACGGGGATTCCTGATGTGCGTGTTATTCCAATTATGCCAGGCTTTCGCGGTGGTTCTTCTGAGCCAGTTCAATTTGTGCTCGGTGGCTCTGATTATCAAGAGTTGTTTAAGTGGGCTTCGGAGCTAAAACACATTGCAGAAGACAGTCCAATGATGGAAGGGGTTGATTTAGATTACGCAGAAACCACACCGGAATTGATGGTTAATATTGATCGTCAGCGTGCGGCGGATTTAGGAATTCCTGTTTCAGATATTGCAGAAACACTGGAAGTGATGTTGGGCGGACGTAGTGAAACTACTTTTGTTGAGCGTGGTGAAGAATACGATGTTTACCTACGTGGTGACGAGAATCGCTTTAATAGCTCCGCAGATCTTAGTCAGATTTATTTACGTGCGAAAAATGGTCAACTTGTCACGCTTGATACCGTTGCTTCTATTGATGAAGTCGCCTCAGCGCAGAAGCTTAGCCATAATCAGAAACAGAAATCGATCACGTTAACGGCGAATCTGTCTGAAGGTTTTACCTTAGGTGAAGCGTTGAATTTCTTGGATCAACAAGCAATAGAGAAGTTGCCATCGGATATTACGATTACCTATGCGGGAGAGTCGAAAGACTTTAGAGATAATCAAAGCAGTATTGCCATTGTCTTTGGTTTAGCCTTGCTAGTGGCTTACTTAGTTCTTGCTGCGCAGTTTGAAAGCTTTGTAAACCCGCTGGTGGTGATGCTGACAGTTCCTATGGGGATCTTCGGTGGTTTAGCTGGTTTGTGGTTAATGGGGCAAGGGCTCAATATCTACAGTCAAATTGGTATGATCATGCTTATTGGCATGGTAACCAAGAACGGTATTCTGATTGTAGAATTTGCTAACCAATTGCGTGATAAAGGTGTTGAGTTTGAACAAGCGATCATTGATGCGTCAGTACGTCGTCTGCGTCCAATATTAATGACTGCATTTACGACTTTATTTGGCGCAATTCCGCTGATTATCTCGACGGGAGCGGGGGCTGAAAGCCGTATCTCTGTGGGTACTGTGGTGTTCTTCGGTATGGCGTTCGCGACCTTAGTGACCTTGTTTGTTATTCCTGCAATGTACCGTTTAATGGCAGGTAAGACTAAATCACCAGGTTATGTCGAAAGCTTGTTAGAAAAAGAGCTGCAACATGATTACACAGGGCGTATTAGCCATGGTGATTTACCAAAATAATTAGTAGGATCAAGAGATAGGGCGATTAAACGCCCTACCTCTTCTCTATTAGAACCGGTAACCGATACTCAATTGAATACCATCGATGTTATCGCCTTTTACTACATCAGAAAAAGAATGGTCAAATTGGGTATGTAAATATTCAGCACGCATCATGTATTGCTTATTCATGTTCCATTGAATTCCGGCACCTAAACCTAAAGCTAATCCGCTATAATCTTGTTCAAATTCATTAAATTTTGTTATTAAAGCGCTTGCAGATAAACGCGCAAACAATTTTATACCGCTATTATTTATGTTTCCTGTTGATGGTAGAATCGATAAACCAAATTCATTTGCACTGAATGTTTCTTTTAATTCTGTTTCTCGTATTTTGTAGTCGATAGATGAGTATCGGTAAAATCCTTCAATAGCAAGGTATTGATTAATATCCAGACCAGCACCAATTGACAAGTTAGGCTTTTTTTCTTTTTTTATAAAATCATTAATAGATAAGTCATTATCCATTTTTTCTAAGATTGCTTTGGTATTACTTGTCACTTTTGTTTTTGGAGCATAAGTACCTGAACCAAGGTAAATGTAATATTGTGGATTATTTGACTTAATAAAAGGTGTTACACCATTATTTGACGTGTGAGCTAAGACTGGAAGAGAAAATGAACCAATAATGAGTGCAGTGCTAATTTTCGTTTTCATACTATATTAATCATAAAATCAAGATAAAATGGCATTTTATTCTTATTTAGAATATATGCAACAAGGTGTTATAAATTAGTAGGTTTATAGGTTATTAATTGCTGTACTTTCTACTCTTGTGAAAATTAGCTAAAATTCAAACCTATTAGATATGGAACATTATTATATTTTGTAATGCCCTGATCGTCCTAAAGCCCTTTATAGAAGAAAACCATGTCACAGAATCCAACTGAACAGCAGAGCCCAAAAGGGGTTCGTCTTAATAAATTCATTAGTGATACAGGCTATTGCTCACGCCGTGAGGCGGACAAGCTGATTGATCAGGGACGCGTCACTATTAATGGTCAAAAACCAGAGATGGGCGTACGCGTAATGGATAACGATGATGTGCTTATTGATGATAAGCCACTTCGTAGCAAAGAGCGTCCAATTTATATCGCACTAAATAAGCCAACAGGGATCACCTGTACCACTGAACGTCATATCGAAGGTAACATCGTTGATTTTATTGGTCACCGCAAGCGTATTTTCCCTATTGGTCGTTTAGATAAGCCATCAGATGGCTTGATCTTCTTAACGAATGATGGCGACATCGTTAATAAGATCCTACGTGCGGGTAACTCTCACGAAAAAGAATACGTAGTCCGTGTTGATAAAGTGATCACGCCAGAATTCCTAGAAAAAATGGCGTCAGGTGTTGAGATCTTAGATACGGTAACCTTGCCTTGTAAGGTAACGAAAGAAACGAATTTCTCTTTCCGTATTGTGCTAACTCAAGGTTTGAACCGTCAGATCCGTCGTATGTGTGAAGCGCTTGGTTATGAAGTGTATAAGCTTCGCCGAGTACGTATTATGAACATTACGATTGATGGATTACCTAATGGTAAGTGGCGCTACTTAACGGATGATGAAATCGGTGAAATTAACCGTTTAATTGCACAATCATCAGGTACCGAAGAAGCATCAAAAGTTGATGCTGAAGGTCGTAAAATTGCTAAAGCCACCGATGCGAAACTTTACGATCATCGCCAACAAGAAGCGCGTAATGAAAAGCGTGCTCAAGAAAAAGCGTTCAAAACCTACAGTGGTACGGGTGAATTTACTCGTCGCCCTGGCGGTCAGCGCCAAAATCGCCGCAATGAAGAAAGCGGTGAAGCGCGCCAACAGCGTGGTCAGGGACGTAATGATAATCGTCGTCCAGCGCGTACTTCAGATCGTGATTCAAAACCAAGTTTTGGTGGTAAAAGTACTGGCATCAAAAAGTGGAAATCTAAAAGAGAAGATTAATACACTTAAATAGATAAATAACGCCCTTTAGTTTCTTATACATTCTCTAGACAGAGTGGATAGTTTAAAGGGCGTTTTTATTGGTGCGTAATTCGATGTGTAAATAAGGAAATAGCATGAAAATTGTTGCTGTAACAGCTTGTCCTACGGGGATCGCCCATACTTACATGGCAGCAGATGCGCTAAATAAAACAGCCCATAAAATGGGAATTCAGATCCACGTTGAAACGCAAGGTGCGATGGGGATTGAAGATCAGTTAACACTGCAAGATATTGCTAAAGCAGATTTAACCTTGATAGCTTCAGATATTGAAGTAGAGCAGCGCAGCCGATTCACAGGCAGTAAAATCCATTGTGTTACTATTGAAGAGGTCTTGGTTGATCCAGAAGCTGTGCTAAAACGCTGCCAGCAATTAATTACTCAATAGCAGGCATTACGATGTTGGAAAGACGCCTTACGTTCTATTGTGGTCACACTGGATTACCTCTTTTTCAGTTAGACAAATTGAAAAAGCTCGCCAGCTATTTAACTTCCGATGTGCAGGTGTTTAATTTGCAACTGTTACGCTCTGAGTCGGTCACTAAGCCTCTTCGCGTTTCAACGCTTGCAAGTAAACCTTATCAATTGTGCCAGCTTGTTATTACTGGCGTGGATGCTGAGTTAGCCTTATTGGTACTAACTGATTTTATTCACGAATATGCTTTTCCGTTATTGTTGCCATCGAGCGATAGTAAGGGGAATAGTATTTTAAAACAGCGTATGGCAATGCTGGATTTTCCTCTGTCTTTTATTACGCTGAAAAAGATTCAGGGCGATAATACTAAAGCACAATTATTAGCAACGATGACACGTTCGCTGGTGGATGAAAAGGTGATTAAAGTCGATGACTATCAAGAGGTGTTAGCTGCGATAGAAAAGCGTGAAAGTATTTCTGCGACTGTGATGGGGAATAGTATTGCGATGCCCCATGTGATGATAGATCCCATTACTCAGCCTGCAATGGTGATTTCCTGTTGTCAGAAAATGGATTGGCATAGCACACGAGGAGATGTAAGCAAGGTATTGATGATGGTATTACCTAAGCCCTTATCGCGTTCAGTACTCATGGCTTTTTCTCGGTTTTCAAAGCAACTACTACAAGAACGTTTTGCAGATGCTTTGCGCCAAGCCTCTGATAGTAATGTTATACAAGCGTTGATCATTGAGGCGATGCTAGCGTCTGATTAAGGCTGCGATATTCAGTTGGTGTACGACCTGTTTTGTTTTTAAATACTCGACAAAAGTAATTCATATCTTGAAATCCGCATCGGGTTGCTACTTCCGCTAAACGAAAATTGTATTTATTGAGCATAAATTTTGCGCGTTCTAACCGTACCCAGCAGATGTAATCTGCTAACCGCATATGTCCCTGTTGTCTGAATAAGCGCGAGAGGTGATTAGGGGTAATGTTAAAGCGATGAGCGATGGATTCTCGGCTGATCGCGCGGTGAAAATTCTCTTGAATATAAATACAGATCCCTTGATAGAGATCTTCACAACGATTCTTTTTCACCCTATCTGGGGTATTGAGCATAGAGCGGCTATAGCTAAGGAGCGCCAACAATAGGTGTTCATCCATTGGCTTTTTGGTTGGCTCTTTTGCCAGTATATTCAATGCCGATAAAATAGGATCAATAGCATGTCCTGTCGCGGCTTGGATTGAGTGTTTTTGCACATCAAAAAAGTTAGGATTGTCTTTGCTTTTGCTGACTAAACTAAAACCAATTTGTCTTTTACCAAATAGTAGACTCAATACCGAACACTCTGTATCCAATTGGGTTTATTCCAGCAGTTTGGTGGAATGTACAGGGCATCACCTAGCATTAAGTTAATATCTCGAATGCCATACTCGCCGTCTTCTAATTGATTCATATACTCGCCTTTAAATACCAATTCAAGACGAGGAAAATTCACTTGATAACTAAATTGTGGTGGTGTGGTGTGATCATTAGCAAACCAAATATGGTTAAAGCTTTCTCGCTCTTCGAGAATAGAATCAATAAGATTAAGAAATACGGTATCCATAATTTGCGTTAAGTCACCCAATGTTGTGAGGTATTGTGAGTTAGCAATAAATATTTATGGCTGTTTTTGTTATAGTGCAGCGCAATATTTTTTAAAACATAACTAACTTAATGGATTGTATCGAATAAGGGCTTATGGTGACCTGATTGATGTACCACTTTTTGACTTATGTAACATTTAGCATTGCTTAAATGGCATTCCCCTTCGTTCTTTTTAGATTTGCTAAGTGGAATACGATTTCATCGATGCACAACGATAATAAATTTAGGAATTAATATGGCTGGTACTCACCGTTCTGTGTTTTTTAAAATGAATAATGTGATCCAAGATTATGCATGGGGAAGTAAAACCTCGATTGAATCTTTGTTTGGTATTGTGAACCCTGATGCTAAGCCGCAAGCAGAATTATGGATGGGCGCTCATGCTAATGGCTGCTCTGAAATTGAAGTGCAGGGAAAAGCGGTAAAGCTGTCTGACTTTATTGCAACGGATCCTGATGCGATCATCGGTGCACAAACCCAGCAACAATTTGGTGAGCTGCCGTATTTATTTAAAGTATTAGCGGCAGAAAAGGCACTGTCTATTCAGGTTCATCCAAATAAGCAGCAAGCAGAAGTAGGCTTTGCGAAAGAAGAGAAAATGGGCATTGCTCGTAATGCGGCGAACCGTAATTACAAAGATCCAAACCACAAGCCAGAGTTAGTCTTTGCGTTAACACCGTACCAAGCGATGAATGGTTTCCGTCAAATTGAAGACATTGCTGCGCAGTTCAATGCACTTGAAATTCCAGCTATCAGCGAGTTAGTAGCAGTATTTAATGCCAATCAAACGGAAGCGGGCTTACGTGATTTCTTTGCGGCAATGTTATCACTAGAAGGTGAGCAAAAAGCTTCAGCGGTAAACGTATTATTGGCTTACAGTGAAGCACATAAAGATCAGCCATTGTTTGCTTTATTATTAGAGTTAGCTGAGCAATACCCTGGTGATATTGGTTTATTTGCGCCGTTAATGCTAAATGTATTAACCCTTCAGCCGGGTGAAGCGATGTTCCTTAGTGCCTGTACGCCACATGCCTATATTAAAGGTACTGGTTTAGAGATCATGGCGAACTCCGATAATGTATTGCGCGCTGGTTTAACGCCAAAATACATGGATGTACCTGAGCTCGTTGCAAACACCTATTTCACGCCAATGGCGTTTGATTCATTGCTGTTAGCCCCAACACAAGCAGAAAACGGTTTACATTACGCTATCCCTGTTCCTGATTTTAAGTTCAGTATTTATAAGCAAGTAGACAACATTAGTCTTACTGTGAATAGTGCTGAAATCGTCTTTGCCATTGATGCACCAGTAACATTGACCCATAGTAATGGTGATAGTGTCGTGATAGAGAAAGGTCAGTCTGTATTTATTCCCGCTTATACTGAGCAGTATCAAGTAACTTGTGTTGGTACTTTTGCTCGCGCTTACAACTAAGCAGTTCTAACGTCTTAGCACTTATTTAAAGCGACAGAATATTCTGTCGCTTTTTTTGTTTTTGATAGTGTGAAGTATTTCACTAAAAGTAGGCTGAGATTAAACATTAGATGTGTGTTATTTCTAGTTATTAAAAATTTAGCGTTACAGATTTCAGTATGTATTTAAATCTCCATTTTAACTTAAGTGCCTGATAAGTAATGCTTTTTACATTTTCTTTGTCAAGTTGGTTACGTTTTAATAAAGTGTGTGATAGTTCACATCCTTATTCTTAGGTTACATTAATCCAGTTAAAGCCTTTTCTGTGCTCTATTTTGAAGTAGCCAAACACTAGACAATATTCCCATACTCAAATCCATCTAACTCAGTGTGATGGGCGATAAAAATAATTCTTGGGGATAGAACATGATCACTTCCTTGATCAACGAAAGCTTAATTAACCTTAATCTTAAGGCGAAAACCAAAGATGAGGTGTTTAATGAAATTGCTGAAATATTGGCAGCGCAAGGGCGCGTGGCTGATAAAACGCAATTCATTGCTGATGTAAAAGCACGTGAAGAATTAGGCAATACTGGATTTGAAGAAGGGATCGCTATCCCTCATGCGAAAAGTGCAGCCGTTGCACAGCCAGCGGTAGCGATTGGCGTTAGTCGTACAGGTATTGAATACGGCGCAGAAGATGGCAAACCATCACAACTGTTTTTCATGATCGCATCACCTGATAACGGCGATAACCATCATATTGAAGTATTAGCTGAGCTTTCTTCAAAGTTGATTGAAGATGGTTTTGTTGAGAAATTCTTAGCTGCTAAGACTGAAAAAGAAGCTTTAGCCTTATTACTTGAAGAAAAAGAGCAAGCCGTTATGCAAGCTCAAACGAAAGGTTTGATCATTGGTGTGACAGGCTGTCCTGCTGGGATTGCTCATACTTACCTTGCAGCTGAAGCATTGGAAAAAGCCGGTGCTGAGCTTGGCTATGAAGTAAAAGTAGAAACTAATGGCTCAATTGGTGTCAAGAACTCCCCAACAGCTGAAGAAATTGCTCGTGCAGAAGCGATTGTTGTCAGTTGTGATAAGCAAGTCGACATGGCTCGTTTTGCCGGTAAAAAACTGATTAAAACTGGCGTAAAAGCACCAATTAAAGATGCCAAAGGTCTTATTCAACAAGCGTTAGTGGCGAAAGCTTATGAAGCTGATGGTGATGACACTTCTGATTCTAGCGAAAGCAAAGTCGCGCAAACCCGTTCGAACTTATATCGCTACTTGATGAACGGTGTATCGCACATGATCCCGTTTGTGGTTACAGGTGGTTTGTTAATCGCATTGTCACTGGCAATTGGTGGTCAGCCAACAGATTCTGGGATGCAAATTCCTGCGGGTAGTCTATGGCAAAAAGTGCTCGATGTTGGTGTTGTTGCGTTTACCTTAATGATCCCAGTTCTTGCGGGTTACATTGCCTTTGCAATAGGTGACCGTCCAGCATTAGCACCGGGTTTCATTGGTGGTTGGATTGCTAATAACGGTTCATTTTATGGCGCAAGTGCGGGTACTGGCTTTATTGGTGCCATCGTTGCAGGTTTGCTGGTAGGTTATTTCGTTCGTTGGGTTGCAACACGTAATTACCACAAGATGGTACAGCCATTAGTGCCGATCCTGATCGCGCCAATTACCGGTACCTTGTTTATCGCTAGCTTATTTATCTTCGTTATTGGTGCGCCAATCGCGGGATTGATGGATAGCATGAATAGCATGCTTACTGAAATGAGCACAGGTAACGTGGTATTACTCGGTATTGTACTGGGTGGCATGGCTGGCTTTGATATGGGCGGTCCATTTAACAAAGTCGCGTTCTTGTTCTCTGTCGGTATGATTGCAAATGGTCAAACACAGTTTATGGGTGCAATGGCTTGTGCGATCCCTGTTGCTCCTTTAGGTATGGGCTTAGCAACGGTACTTGGTCGTAAGTTAAATATCTTTGAGCAATCAGAAGTTGAAGCAGGTAAAGCGGCAGGTGCAATGGGCTTAGTGGGTATATCTGAAGGTGCAATTCCATTTGCTGCGCAAGATCCTCTGTCGGTGATCCCAGCAAACGTACTAGGTAGTATGGTTGCCGCAGTGATGGCCTTCTCTTTCGGTATCACTAACAGCGTGGCACATGGTGGTCCAGTGGTGGCATTACTTGGTGTGATGAACAAACCTGCTCTTGCGCTACTATGTATGGCATCTGGTATGGTCGTTACTGCTCTTGTTGCGGTAACACTTAAAAAAGTACGTAAAGCAAAGGCTGAACGAGCATTAGCTACGGCTTAATCTCTAATTTAAAGAGCTAAATAAAAGCGATAGGTGAAAGCCTGTCGCTTTTTTCGTTTCTTAAAGACGGCACTGGTGGCAATTTGCACACTTGTTCTTGCAATCTATTGGACAACTTTGCACTATGTCAGTATTAGTAAAATTAAAGATGCATGTAAGCATAGAGATATCACAGAGGAAGTAATGGCAGGAAATACGATTGGACAACTATTTCGCGTCACCACATTTGGCGAAAGCCATGGCTTGGCGCTGGGCTGTATCATTGATGGCTGCCCACCGGGACTCACATTAACTGAAGCTGATATGCAGCATGATTTGGATCGTCGTCGTCCTGGAACGTCAAAATATACCACGCAACGTCGTGAACCTGATGAAGTAAAAATTCTATCTGGTGTATTTGAAGGTGTAACAACGGGCACATCTATCGGTTTATTGATTGAAAACACCGATCAACGCTCTAAAGATTACTCGAATATTCAAGATCTATTCCGCCCCGGTCATGCCGATTACACTTACCATCAAAAATATGGGGTACGTGATTACCGTGGCGGTGGTCGTTCATCTGCTCGTGAAACGGCAATGCGTGTTGCAGCAGGCGCAGTAGCAAAGAAATACCTAAAACAAGTTCATGGCATTGAAGTGCGTGCTTACCTATCGCAAATGGGGGATGTGAAAATTGATAAGGTCGATTGGGATCAAATCGAGCAAAACGCTTTTTTCTGCCCAGATGTTGATAAAGTTGAAGCTTACGATGAGTTGATCCGTAAGTTGAAAAAAGAAGGCGACTCAATCGGTGCGAAAATTACCGTGGTTGCGCAAAATGTCCCTGTTGGTTTAGGCGAGCCCGTTTTTGATCGTTTGGATGCCGATATTGCGCACTCTTTAATGAGTATTAATGCGGTAAAAGGTGTGGAAGTTGGTGATGGCTTTGATGTGGTTGAACAGCGTGGAAGCGAACACCGTGATGCGATGACACCGGAAGGTTTTAAAACCAATCACGCTGGTGGCATTTTAGGTGGTATTTCATCTGGTCAAGATGTTGTGGCACATATTGCGCTTAAGCCAACATCAAGCATTACTGTTCCGGGTGAAACTATTACTAAGCAGGGTGAATCGGCGGAAGTTGTGACGAAAGGCCGCCACGATCCATGTGTTGGTATTCGAGCAGTACCCATTGCTGAAGCGATGTTAGCGATTACTTTAATGGATCATTTATTACGCCATCGCGGTCAAAACGCAGATGTCGTTACCGATACACCGAAGATTTAATCACTATAAAACTGAGAAATAAATAAGCCACGTTTTGAACTGACCCCCAATAGTTGGACACCAATTATTGGGGGTCTTTTATGTCCA
>NZ_JADQAQ010000076.1 GCF_022129445.1 Photobacterium sp. Ph5 | reverse complement strand
TATGCGACTAGGCCTTCAAGAAAACGTGAATTATCTTAATTCACATGCATTAAGCCATTAGGCTGGTTTTTTAGTATACATAGTACTGCAATGATTATTCATTAATGTCTTCGTAGCTGATGCCCATTGCGTCCATTAATGCTTTTGCTTCTGCAGGTAAATCGTCAGGACGATCTTTACGAATATCATCATCAGTGGGAAGCGGTTGGCCTGTGTAGGCATGAAGAAAAGCTTCACAAAGTAATTCGCTATTTGTTGCGTGGCGAAGGTTGTTCACCTGACGACGAGTACGTTCATCAGTCAGAATCTTAAGCACCTTTAATGGAATCGAAACAGTAATTTTTTTTACTTGTTCGTTTTTCTTACCGTGTTCCGCGTAAGGGCTAATATATTCGCCATTCCACTTTGCCATGTTTTACCTTCTCAGCGATATTGGGTTAATAATGGTGGTAACAGGAATCGACACTCTCTGTTAGCAACGGGGGATTGTAGGGCGGCGATATTACGTTAACATCGCGGTTTTGTCCCGTATTGAACAGAAAAATTACAGTAAGGTTGTTACCATTATTTTGTTATGGCTGAATTTTAGCGGGATTTACTGCCATAAGCAAAGACATATAGACGTCCAGATGTGTTGACGTCTTGTTTTGTAGTGGTTAAAGTTGTTATAAATTTATTATCTTGGATTTAAATCCTGCCCGACAAGGAATGTTTGTATGAGTGATAAGCGACTTGCGACAATTGCAGTAAGAACCGGTATTGATGTTGACTCGCAATATAATGCTGTTGTTCCTCCGATTTATTTAACATCGACCTATAGCTTTCCTGCTTTTGGCGAAGTACCGCAATATGATTATTCTCGTTCGGGCAACCCAACAAGAAATACGTTAGCTGACGCGCTTAGTGAGATGGAAGGCGGTGCAGGTGGTGTTGTAACCAGTTGTGGCACAGCAGCGATGAATTTACTCGTTACTGCATTACTAGGCCCTGATGATTTAATAGTTGCGCCGCATGATTGTTATGGCGGTACTTATCGATTATTTAATACTCGTGCCAATAAAGGTGATTTTAAGGTTGAGTTCGTTGATCAATCTGATCAAGAAGCACTTGCAGTCGCTTTAGAGAAAAAACCTAAACTAATTTGGGTTGAAACGCCGTCTAACCCATTAGTACGTGTGATTGATATTACGGCGCTGTGTCAGCAAGCGAAAGCAGTGGATTGCCTCGTTGCTGTCGATAACACTTTCTTATCGCCGCTACTACAACAGCCAATTGAATTAGGGGCTGACTTCGTTGTTCACTCAACAACTAAGTACCTTAATGGTCACTCAGATGTGGTGGGTGGGGTGCTGATTTCTAAAGACGCTGAAATGGCAGAAACCATTGCGTGGTGGGCAAACTGTATTGGTGCCACTGGTGCGCCATTTGATGCTTATCTAACTTTGCGAGGCCTACGTACATTATCACCACGTATGAGAATGCATGAAGAGAATGGCGTAGCAGTGCTAGATTATCTTCAGCAACAAGCGATGGTGGGTACTATTTATCATCCAAGTCTTCCATCACATCCTGGTCATGAGATTGCCAAGCGCCAGCAAAAAGGTTTTGGCTCTATGATGAGTTTTGAGTTTGCGGGTGATCAAACTCAGCTTGAAGTGTTTGTGAAAGAGTTAAAACTGTTTTCATTGGCTGAATCATTAGGTGGAACAGAGAGCTTAATTGCGCATCCATCAAGTATGACTCACCGCGCAATGTCAGATGAAGCACAAGCAGAAGCGGGGATCACAACCTCATTATTACGTCTTTCGGTTGGCCTTGAAGACCTTCGTGATCTTATCGACGATCTTGATCAAGCCTTTAAGCTCGCGGCGGAGGCTCACTAATGACAAAAGCATTACGCCAATTACATAAATTTGGCGGTAGTAGCTTAGCCGATCCTGAGTGCTATCGCCGAGTAGCGGATATTCTGGCAGAGTATTCAAACAATGAAGATTTAATTGTTGTTTCAGCCGCAGGAAAGACAACAAATCAACTTATATCATGGTTAGCGCAATTAGAAAAAGATGGCCGTCAAGCCCATGAAACCTTGTTATCTGTGCGCAGTTATCAGCAACAATTAATTGAGTCTTTGCTTTATTCACCGACAGCAGAACGTTTGATTGAATTGTTACATGATGATCTCTCAACGATTGCTCGTTATGGTGAAAGTACCATCAGCCCAGCGCTTCGAGGCACCATTCAAGGGTATGGTGAAGTATGGTCTGCACGATTATTGGCAGCATTGCTTAGTCAGCGTGACTTACCCGCCAAAGATTTGGATTCTCGGTTATTTTTACGCGCCGAGCACGCCGCACAGCCAGAAGTTGATAGCCGATCGTCGAAGCCATTATTGCAACAGCAGTTTGCGCAGCATAGCCATCACAGATTAGTTATCACAGGTTTTATGGCCCAAAATGAGCAAGGGGAAACCGTTTTACTTGGTCGTAATGGTTCTGATTACTCAGCGACAATTATTGGTGCTTTAGCGGATGTTTATCGAGTCACGATTTGGAGTGATGTTGCTGGGGTCTATAGTGCTGATCCACGTAAAGTTAGCGATGCCTGTTTATTACCGTTATTACGATTAGATGAAGCCAATGAGCTGGCTCGTCTTGCTGCCCCTGTTTTGCATAGCCGTACATTACAACCTGTGGCGCAAAGTTCGATAGATTTAACGTTGCGCTGTAGTCATCAACCAGAATCTGGTTCCACGCGAGTTGAACGTGTTCTAGCATCAGGCCGAGGGGCAAAAATTGTCTCTTCACTTGATGATGTGTGTTTGATTGAAGTTGATGTTCCTCGTGGTATGGATGTGCAACATGTACGTGAAGACGTTGAGCGTTTGTTGTCGCGTCATCAGTTAGCGCCGTTGGCGCAAAGCCTAGAGCAGAGTAAAGGCCGTATTATGCTGGCTTATACTCGAGAGGTGGTTAATGACGTATTAAATTTACTGCAAGATAGTGGCACACCCGCAGAATTACGGTTGCGAGAAGGCTTTTCGATGGTCGCTGCCGTGGGGGCTGGGGTGATCAATAATCCTATCCATTGTCATGGTTTTTATCAGCAGCTAAAAGGCTTACCGGTTGAGTTTATGACTGAAGCGGATTCAGGGCTAAGTTTGGTTGCTGTATTACGTCATGTTGAAACAGAAAGCCTAGTTAGTGATATTCACCAAGCGCTCTTCCAAGCTCAAAAACGAGTCGGGTTAGTACTCTGTGGCAAAGGCAATATTGGTAGCCGTTGGCTTGAGTTATTCGAACGAGAGAAATCAACGTTAGAAAAACGTCATGGTTTAAGTTTCACTTTGATAGGGATCCTCGATAGTCGTCGTTGCTGGATGAGCTTTTCTGGTATAGAGCCCTCGCAGGCACTGACCCAATTTGAACAAGAAGCAATTGAGTATCAAGAGAATGCACTTTTCTCTCACATTGCGAGTGCTGATTATGACGATGTGATTGTGCTTGATGTGACCGCAAGTAGTGATCTGTCAAAGCGTTACCCTGAAATTGCTGAACACGGTTTACATTTGATTTCAGCGAATAAAGTGGCGGGATCTGCCAGCAGCAAGGATTATCATGCGGTGATTGATGCATTCGCGAAAAGCAGTCGTCATTGGTTGTATAACGCGACGGTTGGTGCTGGGCTTCCGGTGAATCATACTGTTCGTGATTTACGAGAGAGTGGCGATCAGATCATCGCTGTTTCTGGTATTTTCTCAGGCACCTTGTCTTGGTTGTTCCAACAGTATGATGGTAGTGTGCCATTTTCTGAGTTAGTAGAACAAGCATGGCAGCAAGGACTCACTGAACCTGATCCTCGCCATGATTTAGATGGCAGTGATGTGATGCGTAAGCTTGTGATATTAGCTCGTGAATCAGGTCTAGACATTGAGCCTGAGCAGGTTAAAGTTGAAAGCTTAGTCCCAAGCGATCTTGCAACATTATCTGTTGAGCAGTTTTTTGAACAAACCCAAGTACTTGACGAGATTTTAGCCGAGCGATTAGAAAGTGCACGTGAGGAAGAAAAAGTTTTGCGTTATGTTGCTCGATTAGATCGGCACGGAAAAGCTTATGTTGGTGTTGAGGCATTACCCCAAGAGCATGCGTTAGCTAATTTACTTCCATGCGATAATATCTTTGCGATTGAAAGCCATTGGTACCGTGATAATCCGTTAGTGATTAGAGGACCTGGAGCGGGGCGTGATGTGACGGCTGGTGCATTATTATCAGATATAAATCGGCTTGCATGTTTATTGTAACGGTTTGACAAAAGATAAAAAGTCCGCTTATTTGCGGGCTTTATCTTTTAAATAATGCTGGGTTGTAAATGATTTTTGCTGAAAAAAATAAGCCGCAGTAAAACTGCGGCTTAATTAGTTTGTTAGAAATAGTCAGGACTATAGCGCGACGGAACTACCGTTGCTGTCCATATCTTTTAGTTCAATAAGTACTTCTTCAGCCCAGTCAATCCAAGCTTGGCGGTTATGTAACCCACGACGAAGTGTTAAACGATCTAAGCGTTGTTGACGATCCATTGACTTGTAATCGCTGAAATGGATTTTTTCTAGCTCTTTGTAATGGCCGATCAGTGTTTGAGATTCATCGATCAATGCAGCAAGTTGTTTTTGCATTGGCTCTGAATTATGAACACCGCAAACTAACAGCTTTGCTGAGAACTCATCACGAGTTGTAGGATTACGTGCTGGTTCTTCAAACCAATTAAATAATGCTTGGCGACCCGCATCTGTGATTGCATAGACTTTACGATCAGGCTTACCCTCTTGAGGTTCAAGTCGACATGTTACTTGATCGTTAGTAGCCATCTTATTTAGTTCACGATACACCTGTTGGTGGCTCGCTTTCCAAAAATAGCCAATACTATGAGAAAACTCTTTAGTTATATCATAACCCGTTGCTTCTCTGTTGCTCAGCACGGTTAAAATTACGTGTGGTAGTGACATCTCTTCTATCCGTTAAATACGTCAAATAAAAATAACAACCGAACTAGATTACAGACGCTTCGTAATGGCGTTTTTATTTATAATCTTAATATCTTACAGTTTGGTTGAGACCGCATACAATATCATTAATTTGCTCAATATCGATACTTCAATATGAAATATCTGATAGACAGGCTTGCAAATTTATTATCTTGTGACCTTACTTCGATAGCGATAAAACGCTCGCACCATTAGCGATTGAATAATCTTATACATCATCGCTCATATCGAAGTTACAACTATCATAGCTCTGTTAAGAAACCTTATGCTGTATCAATATTGAGACAAAAAAGCTTTTTCTTAACATATTGATAAATAACGGGCAAAAAAAGGGCCATAAAATGGCCCTTATAAATTATTGCGATTTGCTAGCCAGTATTGCGCATTCCTGTTGCAATACCTGCAATAGTAACCATTAATGCTTCTTCAAGTGCTGAAGGTAGTTCTTCCTGCTGTCGAGTTCGATATAACAATTCTGCTTGTAGCATGTTAAGAGGTTCAACATAAATGTTGCGTAATCGAATTGATTCTGCACCCCAAGGGTCTTGTTCCATTAAGTGATCGTTATTTTCAACCGTTAATACCGCTTTAATATCTTTACCTAATTGGTCTCGAAGTCTTTGACCTAAAGGCCATAAAGACTCATCCGTTAGACGCTCGTCATAGTATTTAGCAATACCTGTATTGGTTTTGGTGTAAACCATTTCAAGCATACCTAGACGTGTAGAGAAGAAAGGCCACTCTCGACACATATCTTCTAACAATTTAGCGTGCCCTTTATCGATTGAGTACTGAATCGCTTCACCAGCACCTAGCCATGCGGGTAGTAATAGGCGATTTTGACTCCAAGCGAAAATCCATGGGATCGCACGTAAGCTTTCTACGCCACCTTGTGGATTACGTTTCGCTGGACGAGAACCAAGAGGGAGTTTACCTAACTCAAGTTCAGGCGTAGCTGCACGGAAGTAAGGGACAAATTCAGGATCAACACGGACAACATTGCGATAGGCTTCACAAGAGACTTCAGACAACACATCCATTATTTCACGCCATTCTTGCTTAGGAGCCGGAGGCGGAAGCAGGTTTGCTTCAAGTGTTGCACTGGCATAAAGGCTTAGGCTATTGATTGCAACTTCTGGTAGACCTAGCTTAAAGCGGATCATTTCACCTTGTTCAGTTACACGTAAGCCACCTTTTAAGCTGCGTGGTGGTTGAGATAATAGTGCAGCATGTGCAGGTGCGCCACCACGACCGATGCTACCGCCTCGACCGTGGAATAAAGTAATTTCAACTCCAGCTTGTTCACAGACATCAACCAGTTTCTCCATTGCGCTGTATTGCGCCCAACCGGCAGACATGACACCTGCATCTTTAGCGGAATCTGAATAGCCGATCATGACCATTTGATGGTTTTGAATAAAGCCACGATACCAGTCGATATTCAGTAGTTGCTCAATAACATCTGCGCCATTATTCAAATCATCAAGTGTTTCAAACAACGGACACACGTCCATTCTAAATGGGCAACCAGCTTCTTGTAGAAGTAAGTGAACAGCTAGTACATCAGAAGCCGTACGTGCCATTGAGATGACATATGAGCCTAATGCTTCACGGGATTGTTCAGCAATGGCTTTACAAGTCTCAATGACTTCTTTGACATCTGGTGATGGTTGCCAATCACGAGGAAGAAGCGGGCGTTTAGATGATAGTTCTCGAACAAGGAAAGCAATTTTATCTTGCTCGCTCCATTGATCATAATCACCCAAGCCAAGATAACGAGTAAGCTCAGAAATTACATCAGAATGACGGGTGCTTTCTTGGCGAATATCTAAACGGACTAAGTGTACGCCAAAGCATTTTACGCGACGTAATGTATCAAGCAGTAGGCCATCAGCAATAATAGCCATGCCACAATCATGCAGTGATTGGTAACACGCGTACAGTGGATCCCACAGTTCAGAGACATCTTGAATAAGAGTATCGGTTGCTGGTTTTTGACCATGGATTTTCGCATCAAGATTGTCACGTGTATGCAGTAGCTTGGTACGTAATTGTTTTAAGATAGCACGGTAAGGTTCATGTTCTTCACCGGCAAGTTTACGTACTGTTTCGTTACACTGAATCATGGATAATTCGTTGATTAACTCTTGAATATCAGTGAGGTAAAGATCGGCTGCTTTCCAGCGTGATAAGAAAAGCACTTCACGTGTCACATTTGAAGTGACAAATGGGTTACCGTCGCGGTCGCCACCCATCCAAGATGAGAAAGTGACTGGCGATGCATCAAGGGGCAGTGCTTCGCCGAGGTGTTGCTGTAATTTTTCATCAAATAGACGAAGAAATTCTGGTACCGCTTGCCATAGCGAATTTTCAATAACGGCATAACCCCATTTTGCTTCATCAATAGGGGTTGGACGTTGCTGACGAATAACATCTGAGTGCCATGCTTGTGCTATGAGTTGTTCAAGACGCTGCTCAACACGCGCTCGTTCAGAGGTTGATAATTCGCTAAGCTCTAATTGAGATAAACATTTATTAATCTGTACCAATTTGTGGATCATGGTACGTCGAGCTATTTCTGTTGGGTGTGCTGTTAGCACTAAATCAATATTAAGCTCACGAACGGCTTCAATAGAATCAAGCTGATTAACATCATTATCGGTTAGCTTATTGAATAGCTCATCGAGTGCACCAGGGCTGCATAATGTGGTTTCACATTGGCGAGAGATCGTATGGTATTGCTCTGCAATATTCGTGAGATTTAAGAATTGGCTAAAGGCACGAGCAACTGGAAGTAGTTGATCATCAGGTAGATTTTGAAGTTCATCGATAAGCTTTACTCGATCTTCTTCACTACCAGAATGTGCTGATTTAGATAGTTTACGAATAGTTTCGACTTTATCTAACAGTTCGTCACCATGTGCCGTTTTAATGGTATTACCAAGCAGGTGGCCTAGCATACTTACGTTACTTTTTAACGTGCTGTATTTCTCATTCATATCGCATCCATCTCGTAATTTAGTTACATCCAATTTAAACATCTAACAGACAATCTAGCCGTGATCTCACTTTGAGGTCAACTATCATTACATTTACAAGCATTAAAACCGTTCTATTTTGATTTTGGTCATAAATGAGATTGAAGTCTGTAATTTTGTTTCATTATTGCTCGTTTGCTAACAAATAACAGTTAGTAATAATATTGTCTCAAACTGATGTCAAATCGATGAATGATGAAAACGTTACAAAAAGATGAAGAAAAGGTTTTAAAAAGGATAACAAAGCAAAGGTTTTTAAGGCTTTCCTGTTGACAGTACGTTAATTAATCAGTAAACATATAAATGCAACGCAAACGAATAATTTATTGCTTTATTTAGCCGTAACCTGAGCAAGGAATGCCGGGTCTCCATTGTTAATTTAGGATGTTTTAACATGAACCAAGCGAAGCTTTTTACTCATACCTTCCGACGACGCTAAGTCATATTCGCTTGGTGCGTATGCACCCCTCATATTTGCTGTTTACAGCACACCTTGTTACACGTTACAGCTGCAAAAAGATAAAGACTCAAGCCATGTTTGCGCCTCAACGGTAACAATAATCATTAGACTAAAATGGAATTTGTAATGTTAAAGACTCTAATTATCGGTGCAAGCGGCTATACCGGCGCAGAGCTTGCGAAAATGGTGGTTAACCATTCTCACTTAGAATTAGCAGGGTTATTTGTTTCTGAAAATAGTCTTGATGCTGGTAAATCTTTAAGTGATTTGCATGGTCAATTGAAAGGCATCGTTGATTTACCGCTACAACCATTAGTCGACCCCAAAGCCATTGCTAAACAAGCAGATATAGTACTGCTGGCAACAGCACATCAAGTGAGTCATGACTTAGCTGCTGATTTTCTAGAGCAAGGCTGTCAGGTGTTTGATTTATCGGGTGCATTCCGTGTTAAAGGTGATGATTTCTACACCCAGTACTATGGCTTTGAACATCAGTATTCTGAATGGCTTGAGCAAGCGGTTTACGGTTTAGCAGAATGGAATTATGAAGCGATCGCAACGGCACAGCTAATTGCAGTACCCGGTTGTTATCCAACTGCATCGCAATTGGCACTTAAGCCTCTCATTGAAGCTGGTTTACTTGATACTGAGCAGTGGCCAGTGATCAATGCGGTGAGTGGTGTGTCTGGCGCAGGACGTAAAGCAACCATGACCAATAGCTTCTGTGAAGTTAGCCTGCAAGCTTATGGTTTGTTCTCCCATCGTCACCAACCAGAAATTAGTACCCATTTAGGTCGCGACGTTATCTTTACTCCTCATCTTGGCAATTTTAAACGTGGCATTCTTGCAACTATTACAGCCAAGTTGGCTGATGGCGTTACGCTCGAGCAGGTAACGGAAGCATTGAACCTTGCTTATGCATCTGCGGCAGATAAACATGCGGTACGTCTTTTAGGAACACAAGCGGCATGTTTACAAAATGTGGTGGGGACTTGCTTCTGTGATATTGGCTGGCAGGTGAATGGTCAACACATCATTTTAACCTCTGCGATTGATAACTTGTTAAAAGGAGCATCGTCGCAAGCGATGCAGTGCATAAATATTCGAAATGGTTTCCCGCAATTAACGGCTTTAGTGTAGGAGTTCGATAATGAATCAGGTTCCATTGGTCATTAAATTAGGTGGTGCAGTTCTTTCGTGTTCTGAAACCTTAGAAAAATTGTTTCTAGCGATTAACAGTTATCAAGAAAACTCTCGCCGTCCATTAATGTTGGTGCACGGTGGGGGGTATTTAGTGGATGACTTAATGGCGAAACTACAATTACCGACGATTAAAAAACAAGGTTTACGTGTCACTCCTAGTGATCAGATCCCCGTTATTGCAGGAGCACTAGCAGGTACCGCCAACAAGTTACTGCAAGGGCAGGCGATTAAATCTGGCGTTAAAGCGGTAGGACTCAGCCTTGCGGATGGTGGTTTGTGTGAAGTTTCACAGTTAGATCCTGAGTTAGGCTCAGTGGGTAATGCTAAGCCGGGTAATGGCACACTGGTTTCACAAATCATTGCATCGGGTTATATGCCAATCATTAGTTCGATTGGTTTAGATGCACAGGGCGAGTTGATGAATGTCAATGCAGATCAAGCCGCTGTTGCTGTTGCCGCTGCTGTTGATGGTGAATTGGTACTTTTGTCTGATGTGAGTGGCGTGTTAGATGGCCAAGGGCAGTTAATTGAAGTGTTATCAGAAGCTGAAGCGGAATCGCTGATTGAACAAGCGGTGATCACTGATGGCATGATTGTCAAAGTACGTGCAGCATTTGATGCCGCAAAAGCGCTAGGCCGTCCTATTGAAGTAGCGAGTTGGCGTTCCCCTGAAAAATTAACAGCATTATTTGATGGCGCAAGCATCGGTACCAAATTTACGTTGTAATTGAATTTTAGTTAACAATATTTAGCACATCGCCTGAACGGAATAACCGCAAGGCTGATAAGGAGAGCAGCACATGAGTAAGATTAATAAAGTTGTATTAGCCTATTCGGGCGGTTTAGATACATCGGCTATCATTCCATGGTTGAAAGAGAACTATGACTGTGAAGTTGTCGCATTCGTGGCCGATGTGGGTCAAGGCGAAGAGGAGCTAGAAGGCATTGAAGAAAAAGCATTGGCTTCAGGCGCTTCATCTTGTTACATCGCCGATCTGAAAGAAGAGATGGTAAAAGATTACATCTACCCATCATTAAAAACAGGTGCGGTGTACGAAGGTAAATATCTGCTTGGTACGTCAATGGCGCGTCCAATTATCGCTAAAGCACAAGTTGAGTGTGCATTGGAAGTGGGTGCCGATGCGCTATGTCATGGTTGTACTGGTAAAGGTAACGATCAAGTGCGTTTTGAAGGTGCATTTGCCGCACTTGCACCTCAGCTAAAAGTGATTGCTCCTTGGCGTGAGTGGGATTTACGTAGTCGTGAAGCATTGCTGGATTACCTTGCTGAGCGTGATATTCCATGTACCGCATCGCTTGAGAAAATTTACTCACGTGATGCTAATGCTTGGCACGTATCAACAGAAGGTGGTGTGCTTGAAGATACGTGGAACGCACCAAACGATCTCTGTTGGGTTTGGACAAAAGATCCAGAGCAAGCACCAGATCAAGCTGAAACGGTAACACTTAAGATTGAGCAAGGTGAAGTGGTTGCAGTTGATGGTGAAGCGATGACGCCATACAACGTGCTAACTTATCTCAATAAGAAAGGTATCGAACATGGTGTTGGTCGTATCGATATCGTAGAAAACCGCCTAGTCGGTATGAAGTCTCGTGGTTGTTATGAAACACCAGGAGGCACAATTATGATGGAAGCGCTACGTGCGGTTGAGCAGCTAGTGCTAGATAAAGAATCGTTCGATTTCCGTCAAACATTGGGTCTTAAAGCTTCTCACCTTATTTATGATGGTCGTTGGTTTACACCTCTGTGCCAGTCGTTGATTGCCGCAGCGGATGAATTAGCAAAAGATGTCAGTGGAGAAGTGGTAGTGAAGCTTTACAAAGGCCAAGCGACGGTGATCCAGAAGCGTTCTACTAACAGCTTGTACTCGGAAGAGTTTGCTACCTTCGGTGAAGATGAGGTTTACGATCACAGCCATGCTGGTGGGTTCATTCGCCTTTATTCACTAGCAAGCCGTATTCGTGCGCTAAACAGTCAAAAGAAATAATCAGTAACACACTCAACGGGGCTCCCTACTTATGCCCCGTTGAATTCACGCCATAACAAGATAAGCAAGTCGATACGCTGAGCAAAGGAGAGGTACCATGGCATTATGGGGCGGACGTTTTAGTCAGGCAGCTGACACACGGTTTAAACAATTCAATGATTCACTGCGCTTTGACTACCGTCTTGCTGAGCAAGATATTGTTGGCTCAATCGCATGGTCTAAAGCCCTTCGTCAGGTCGATGTATTAACTGAGCAAGAGCAGCAAAAGCTTGAGCTGGCATTGAATGAGCTAAAACTTGCTGTGATGGAAGATCCTGAGCAAATTTTACGTTCAGATGCGGAAGATATTCATAGTTGGGTCGAACAGCAGTTGATTGCTAAAGTGGGTGATTTAGGTAAGAAGCTTCATACCGGACGTTCACGTAATGATCAGGTAGCGACCGATTTAAAACTATGGTGTCGTCAGCAAGGCCAACAATTATTGTTAATGCTCGATCGCTTACAGCAGCAACTGGTGATGGTAGCTCGTGATCATCAAGCGACGGTTCTACCGGGTTACACTCACTTGCAACGTGCTCAGCCTGTGACTTTTGCCCATTGGTGTCTAGCCTATGTCGAGATGTTTGAGCGTGATTATTCTCGCTTAACCGATGCGCTCGATCGTTTAGATACCTGTCCGTTAGGCTCTGGCGCATTGGCGGGTACGGCTTATCCGATTGACCGTGAAGTATTGGCTCATAGTTTAGGTTTCCACCGTGCAACCCGTAACAGTTTAGATTCAGTCTCCGATCGCGATCATGTGATGGAGCTGCTTTCTACCGCTTCTATATCTATGCTTCACTTATCTCGTATGGCAGAAGATCTGATCTTCTACAACTCTGGTGAATCTAATTTCATTGAGTTGGCAGATACGGTGACATCAGGTTCATCTTTGATGCCACAGAAGAAAAACCCAGATGCATTAGAGCTTATCCGTGGTAAGTGTGGGCGTGTGTATGGCGCGATGACTGGTATGATGATGACGGTTAAAGCCTTACCGCTTGCATACAACAAAGACATGCAAGAAGACAAAGAAGGCTTGTTTGATGCGCTCGACAGCTGGCATGACTGTATGGAAATGGCAGCGCTGTGTTTTGATGGTATTCAGGTTAATAAAGACCGTACCTTAGAAGCTGCAATGCAAGGTTATTCGAATGCGACAGAGCTTGCTGATTATTTAGTGGCGAAAGGGATTCCATTCCGTGAAGCGCACCATATTGTTGGTGTAGCAGTGGTGGCAGCGATTGCCAAAGGTTGCGCACTAGAAGAGTTATCACTTGAAGAGATGAAGCAATTCTCTGACGTGATTGATGAGGATGTATATCCAATTCTGACCATTGAATCGTGTTTAGATAAACGTTGTGCACTGGGTGGCGTTGCACCAAATCAAGTGGATTACGCGATTAGTCAGGCTGAAAAACGCTTAGAAAAACGTTACTCACCAAGCGTGAAAGTGCGTGGCGCTCGCTTAACGGATCTTGATGCGATTGAAGGTATGGTGGTGTACTGGGCAGGGCTTGGTGAAAACTTACCACGTAATCGAAATGAATTAGTCCGTGATATTGGCTCGTTTGCGGTGGCAGAACATCATGGTGTCGTGACAGGTTGTGCGTCGTTATATGTCTATGATTCAGGGCTTGCGGAAATTCGCTCTTTAGGTGTTGAAGCGGGTTGGCAGCAGCAAGGACAAGGTAAAGCAATTGTTGAGCACTTGCTTGAAAAAGCTGAGCAAATGGCAATTAAGAAAGTCTTTGTTTTGACCCGAGTACCAGAGTTCTTTATGAAGCGAGGCTTTACTCCGACATCGAAATCCTTATTGCCAGAGAAGGTAATGAAAGATTGTGATCGCTGTCCTCGTCAGCATGCCTGTGATGAAGTCGCGCTTGAAGTGCGATTGGATCAAGAGCAGCGAATACCTACTGTTAATGTCGCTTAACGGTTAATTTGCACATTTCTACATCGAAAAAAGCCCTCATCAAGAGGGCTTTTTATTTGGAGAGTTGTTGCGGTTTTGTTTTTGCTCACCAATTAAACTGCAGGTTTTAATTGATGAGCAATCTGGACCACAATCCAGATAATACTTGAAAGCTTAGCCTAGGTAAGTTTCTAACTCTTCGCTACCACCGATATGCTTACCACCGATGAATACTTGAGGAACAGTGCTACGACCTGTAATTGCACGTAAAGAAACGGTTGTCGCATCTTTACCTAGAATAATTTCTTCATACTGTAGACCTTTGTCGATCAAGTTTTGTTTTGCTTTCACACAGAAAGGGCAACCAGGTTTAGAGAATACGGTAATTGATTCTTGTAACTTCTGCTCTGGCGCAATGTATTTCAGCATCGTGTCTGCGTCAGACACTTTAAACGGGTCGCCTGGTTCTTCATTTTCAACGAACATTTTTTCAACAACGCCATTTTTAATTAGCATGCTATAACGCCATGAACGAGCACCAAAACCTAGGTCATCTTTCTCAACCAGCATGCCCATGCCTTTAGTGAACTCACCATTACCATCGGGAATGAAAGTGATGTTTTCAGCGTCTTGATCGGCTTTCCATGCATTCATTACGAACGTATCGTTTACAGATACACATAGGATGTCATCGACGCCATTTTCAGCAAATACTGGTGCTAACTCGTTGTAACGAGGTAAGTGGCTTGAAGAACATGTTGGTGTAAATGCGCCAGGTAGACTAAATACGACAACAGTCTTATTAGCGAATAAATCTTCAGTTGTTACGTCAACCCACTGATCACCTTTACGTGTGTGGAAAGTAACTTGCGGTACAGCCTGACCTTCTTTAGATGCGAACATAATGTAATCCCTTAAAAATATAAATAAGTCTGATGTAATCGGAGTGTTTAATCATTTGCTCCATTTACTGTAGATATTATGTAACTTTACTCTTGATAGCTCCAATCGTTTGCTGCTATGGTTTCAATAGTCGAATCCTATTATAAGACATACTAATGAATATTCGTGATCTGGAATATCTTGTTGCTCTCTCTGAGCACAAACACTTTCGTAAAGCAGCCGAAGCCTGTTACGTCAGCCAGCCCACATTAAGTGGACAAATTAGAAAACTAGAAGATGAGCTAGGTGTTTCATTATTGGAAAGAACTAGCCGTCGAGTACTATTCACTGACGCAGGGTTGAGTTTAGTCGCTCAGGCACAGAAAGTGTTGCTTGAAGTCAAAATACTTACAGAACTTGCTAGTGTGCAAGGAGAAAGTATGTCGGGACCGTTGCATATTGGCTTTATTCCAACGGTTGGCCCGTACCTTTTACCGCAAATTATTCCAAGCTTGAAAGAAGCCTTTCCTGAATTAGAACTGTTTTTGCATGAAGCGCAAACCCATCAATTGGTTCAACAGTTAGAAGAAGGCAAATTAGATTGTATGATTTTAGCTGCGGTGAAAGAAAGTGAGCCGTTTATTGAGTTGCCATTATATGATGAGCCGATGATGCTAGCAGTGCCTGAAACGCACAAATGGGCAAAAGAAAAAGACATTGATATGTCTTTGTTACATGGTGAAAGTTTATTAATGCTAGAAGATGGGCACTGTTTGCGTAATCAAGCGCTTGGCTTTTGTTTTGCTGCAGGTGCGCGTGATGATGGCCGCTTTAAAGCCACTAGTTTAGAGACTTTACGTAACATGGTTGCAGCTGGCAGTGGTATTACGTTACTCCCACAATTAGCGAGCCCGAAGGAGCATTGCCGTGATGGTGTGTGTTATATCGCGGCAAAACATCCACAGCCAACACGCTTGATCACGTTAGCTTATCGTCCGGGTTCACCACTGAAAGCCCGTTATGAAAAGCTGGCTGAAGTCATTCGAGAAAAAATGCCAGAAGTTTTTGCTAAACATACCCAGTCATAATATCTACTTCGTTTACTGAAATAAAAAAGAGCGCTCAATGAGCGTAATGCCGATCAGTTAAGACAAAAATGATCAGTTGAACGATCCTATAGATGTGT
>NZ_JADQAQ010000075.1 GCF_022129445.1 Photobacterium sp. Ph5 | reverse complement strand
GCCAGTAGATGCGCAGTAGCTCTTCGAGTGGGTACTGATTTGGATCAGCCAAAGAAGTAATAAAACCTTCAATTTCACCCGCAGGATCTTTGTACAGTACAAGCCTTGCCTGCCACCTGGCAGGCAGCTCAGAGTTCTTCTTTCTCGCCTGCGGGGATATTGGCATCTCGATGAGCATGTCGTTGTCAGCGTATTCCTCAATGACTTCATAACGAAGCTTACGTTTTATTGGTGTTAGCCAGTGACTGTTAACTGCCGCTTCTTGCCAGTTAATCAGTAAATCTGCAGAGAAATAGCAACGGTCGAATAAGGTGAGTGAATTAGCGGGAACATCAGTTAGCAGGCGATGCGCTAATGTCACTTCACCAACATTGCACGCATCAAATGATGCGCCCAGCATCATGCGAGTTTCAGCAGCCATCAATCCAACTAATCGAAGCTGAGGGTAAGGTTTGTAACTCTTAGAAATGAAGCCAAATGATTCAGCATTTTCTTTTGAGTCAGGGCATCGAAAAGTCGTACCATCGACAGCAAGAACATTGAGGTTTAGGACGCTGTTTAGCTGAAGTGCATCGGCTTCCCACGCCGAAATAGCGGTCTTAAAAAGCGCAGCTAAGGGAGCTTCATCTAATCGACGTCGACTGTCTGTGAGCACACTAGGCGCAACTCTAGACCAACTATTCTCAGGTTGAGGTTGGAGTGCCAAGTCTAGAGAGCTACATACTTCCTTGATAGACTTGTTGCGTTGTAAACCCATCCAAATGACGAGCCATACGGCTTGTTGAGCTGGTAATCTGCGACGCCGAATACTTGCTTTGTTAGTATTATGAAGAGCCTGTTCAATCCATTCCATCTCAATAGCATTAACAACAGACTCATAGTTACTACTATTTTCTATCGTTTCATGCGCTTGGTTTAACTCATCAACTAACATAATAAAAATCCCTACCAACAAAAGTTGGTAGGGATTATCACGCAATCTTAGGATCGTTCAAGTACCTTAAACGATCGGCATTAGGCGATTATAGCCAGCTTTTTTCGTTTATTTACCAACTATTTTTGGCCAACACCGCGATTTTCTTTTTTCGCTAATGCGATTTTACCAAAGCCTAGCTTACGAAAATGACTATCACGATAGTCACGTGCTGCTTTACTTGAATTTGAAACTGCTTCAACTTGCAATTCCATTTTTAGAAATGACGTTAAGTCGATACCTTCTGCAGCTGCTACCGCTTCATGAATATTACGGTATTGATCAAATGAAAAAATCAGCTCTTTTTCTTCATTTTTGTAGGTATAGATAATAGTGCGTGACATAACGTCCCCAGTAGAGCATAAAAATGGATACGAAATTTACCGTATATCCTTTTAAGATGGAAGTGTAAACAACACGGTATTATTTAAAAATCTGTCACCATAAAACTATACGTCGGTCGCTGTTACCTTATTAATTGTTAGATCATTATTTATATTGTTATTAGAAACAAAGTCTTGTAATAAGTTATTAGCAAAAATATCTTGTTGCGACATTGGTCGATAATAATAAAAACCTTGAATATAGCGCACACCTACAGATTGAATAAATTCAACTTCTTTTAGATGCTCTACCCCTTCGACCACAATCTCAGCATTGGTGATCTTACCGAGTTGTACAGCGAGACTAAACAGATCTTTACCTCGCTGTGTTTCCAAATTAAGAACGAGTGTTCGGTCTATTTTTACTTTATCAAAATCAAAACGCGATAAGTAAGCCAGTGATGAATAGCCAGTACCAAAATCATCTAATGCTACTGCAATACCTAACTCATGTAATTGATCGATGACTTTCGCAACATCCGCTTCATTTTGGACCAATAACTCTTCAGTGATCTCAATTTCAATTTGAGAAAATGACAGTGAGCTTTCCTCAATATGTGCTTTAATTGTTTGAATAAAGTTTTTAGATAAGACAGTATCCGGTGAAATATTTATTGATAATTTAACGTTCTCATTTACTTTGGCAAACCGCTCGCCGGCACGTAATGCTTTATCAAAAACCCAATAATCTAAATCTGGCATCAACCCTAATTGATTAAAGGCTGCTAAAAACGTGGGGGGGAAAATTTTTCCGTCATTATTTTGATAACGGATTAGGGTTTCAAAACTTATAACCTTATTGGTATTGACATCAACCTGAGGCTGGAAATACAGTAAAAACTCCCCTTCCGCCTGTAACCGCTCGATCTCTTTTTGTGCTTTTAAATTTTGATGTAACGATGGTATAAAGCTTGTTAAGCGTGTTTTCACTTCAATTTCATCACTGGTAAATAAGCGATTTGAAAATACATCTGAGACACCAATACCAAGACTCCGTTTATCCATTACTTTAAAAAACGGATAATAAATTGCCACACCAATTAAGATGATAACCGCTTGTAAAATTGCGCCTGAAATAGCCCCTCCAGTTGCAATATAACCGCTAAGTAAAGGTGGCATTAACCAACTTTGGATCTCAGTTAATGGCGGCACAATTCCCCAATACATCGCCCCATAAGCCACCACAAAACCAATAGCAGGAGCAACAAGAAAAGGAATAATCATAATTGGATTAAAAATCACAGGCACGCCGTAAAGTACAGGCTCATTAACGTTAAAAATACATAATACTAAGGAAGCTTTTGCTAATACTTTATAACCTTCACTTTTTGCAAATAAAAGCATACAAATAACTAAACTTAATAAGTTACCGCTACCACCAATACCAGTAAAGAAATCATAAAAATTAGTGCTGATAATGTTAAGATCCACACCAAAATTATGCCAAGCTGAAATATTCACCATAGTAATATCGTAAAGTTCAGCTTTATACATATGAAGTACGTTATGACCATTGATTCCTACCGACCAAAAAGCCCCACGCAATAATTCATAAATAAGGCCATCAATAAACGATGTAGGATCAAGTGATGGCAGAATATCAAATGACAAGGTTACTGAATTAACAATAAGGTAGATAAGCTGACTAATGGTTATCAACGTACCAATTGACACAACGGCGCCAGCTAACATATTTGCCGAACTATCAATCACTGAATCACGATCGCTGCCTCTAAATATGCGGAATTTCTTTAACCGAGAAATTAATTCACAAGTGACGTAAGCTGTTAATAAAGAAAGTGGGAAACTGTTTGGCAATGGCATAATTGCCGATAAAAAGTCCCATTGATAAGAAACAACGAAATAAACCGTTAACGCACTGGCAATGGATGCCCCTTTAGGAATACGTTTTACAGAAGAGAGGTATGTAACAAGATAAAAGTTGATCAGTATAGGAAACATCAAACCCGTTGATTCACCTACATATCTTATCGTGCCAGTTAATGAATCATAGCCGTAGTGTTCGCTAAATATCGCTATAAGTTCACAAAATGTGGATATTAATGCCAGTGGTAGAGCCATAATAAAGACATTCGAAACAGCAACAAGATACTTATTCGACGAGAGCTCTGACATTACTCTGTAAACAGTCATAACTATTTTCTTATTTAATTATGATAAATACTATCAGCTCAACGCTGCCTGTATTTCACGGTTTCGTACCAACATTCGTGTTAATAAAATCATTTCAATCATCACGAACAACGCTAACTTATTATTATATTTCAGTAAATTATACTATCAATCATATCAATTTATTATAACTGATAATTTATAAAATACTGTGCTACCTATCACTTCACACAAAACATGTAAAAATAATGTTTGATACACTATTTAGAGTGGTATCTCAAATAAATAAGTGACATACAACCAAGATAACAACAATGTAAAAATAAGCACGTTGACATGTTTTAAACGTATTCTCGCTTCCTAGGCATTAGTAAAATCATACACTGCCTTTTCCCATAGTTATGCACAGAAACAGTGGATAACTTTACTAACACTGTGAAAAAAAACACTTTTCGTGTGCTTTTTATCCAGAAATAATTATCCCACAATCAGTGAATTATGATATCAATCCAATATTTTATGAAATATTAATTATCCATCTTTTTTATTTAAATAGTGGATAACTTGATTCTCACTACCACGCCACACTAAAGAGGGATCTCGTTTCTCTTGTTCGTACTTCCCATCCACAAGCACATCAATAAGATCAACAATTTCTTGTTGCTGTTCTGTTAACTCTGCAAGTTTATATCCAGTCCATAACCAAATATCTTTACCAATACATTCACTACGGACACGTTTTACCAACTTTAAAATATCAGGCACATTCTTTGGGTGTAACGGATCGCCCCCAGATAAAGATAAACCACGACGTTTTATTCTAGTATCGTTCAAATCATTAATGATCTGATCTTCCATCTCTTGGCTAAAGAAATGTCCTGCGTCTAATCGCCATGTACTCTGGTTATAACAACCTCGACACTGATGAATACACCCAGAAACAAACAAACTTGCACGAGTGCCCGGCCCATTAACAATATCGACAGGGTAATAGTTGTGATAATTCATATTGGTCACCTACACTCACTTATTCTTCATTTAATAATAATCTTAAAAAGAAAAAGTGCCCTCTCAGGCACTTTTATCTATTTACACTATGCACTCAAAATAGAGATTACATGTGCTTAACACGACGTTTAACTTCTTCTTGTTTGCCAAAGTTAAACGGGCGGGCGTCTGGGCTACCTAAATAACCACATACACGGCGTGTTACTGATACTTTTGATGGCTCGTGATTACCACACTTAGGGCATGTAAAGCCTTTACTTGTACAGTCAAACTCACCCGTAAAGCCACACTCATAACACTCATCAATTGGTGTATTAGTGCCGTAGTAAGGCACACGTGAGTAGCTGTAATCCCACACGTCTTCTAATGCTTCAAGGTTATGTTGAATATTTGGATATTCACCGTAACAAATGAAACCACCGTTCGCGACATCAGGATAAGCCATCTCAAAGTCAATTTTATCGTATGGGTTTACTTTCTTTTCAACATCTAGGTGGAAGCTATTTGTGTAGTACCCTTTGTCCGTTACACCTGCAACAACACCAAATTCTTTAGTATCAATTGCACAAAAACGACTACATAGGTTTTCACTTGGCGTACTGTATAAGCTAAAGCCATACCCAGTTTCTTTCTTCCATGCATCTGTTGCATCGCGTAAACGTTGAACAATGGCAACCGCTTTTTGGCGAAGCTCTTCACTGTCGTATACATGCGTGTCGTTGCCATAAAGTGCATTTACTGTTTCATGAATACCAATGTAGCCAAGAGAAATGGAAGCACGACCATTTTTGAAGATTTCTGATACATCATCATCTTCTTTTAGGCGCACGCCACATGCACCTTCCATATATAGAATAGGAGCAACGCGAGCTTTCACACCATCAAGACGAGAGATACGCGCATCAAGTGCACGACGAGATAAGGCCAAACGCTCATCTAATAATGTAAAGAAACGTGCTTCATCACCTTTTGCTTCTAATGCAATACGTGGAAGGTTAATGCTTACAACACCAAGGTTATTACGACCTTCGTGGATCAATTCACCATTTTCTTCATACGGACCAAGGAAGCTACGACAACCCATCGGCGTTTTAAATGAACCCGTTACTTCAACTAACTTGTCATAGTTCAAAATATCTGGGTACATGCGCTTAGAAGCACACTCTAACGCCAATTGCTTAATATCGTAGTTCGCGTCATCTTGTTTATGGTTTAAGCCATCTTTAATGGCAAACACAAGCTTAGGGAATACTGCTGTCTTATGGTTTTTCCCCAAACCCGCAATACGGTTTTTCAAGATAGACTCTTGGATCATACGTGATTCCCAAGATGTACCTAAACCAAAACCGAATGTAACAAACGGTGTTTGACCGTTTGCGGTATGTAATGTGTTTACTTCATACTCTAGTGATTGGAATGCGTCGTAACATTCTTTTTCTGTACGTGCATTAGCAAAAGCAACTGGGTCTTCAATTCCCCACTCTTTTGCTACTTCTAAATGCTTTTCATAACTAACAGTAACGTAAGGCGCTAATACCTCATCAATACGATTGATAGTTGTTCCACCATAGATGTGGCTTGCAACTTGCGCAATGATCTGAGCTGTAACTGCTGTTGCGGTAGAAATAGATTTAGGAGTATCTATTTCTGCATTACCCATTTTAAAACCATGGGTCAACATGCCGTTTAAATCAATCAGCATACAGTTAAACATAGGGAAGAAAGGTGAATAGTCCAGATCATGGAAGTGAATATCACCACACTCATGTGCTTTAACAATGTCACGCGGTAACAAGTGTTGAGTCGCATAGTGTTTAGCAACAATACCAGCCAGTAAATCACGCTGAGTTGGAATCACTTTACTGTCTTTGTTCGCGTTCTCATTAAGTAAAGACGCATTGCTTTGCTCAATCAAACCACGAATTTCATTATTTAGGCGACTTTTCTTTTCACGTGCAATATCGCGGTCATGACGATACTCAATATAGGCACGGGCAACTGTTTTGTGAGGACCAACCATCAATTGGTTCTCTACAGCGTCCTGGATAGCGTGAATTTCTACTTCTTCAGCATGCTGGAATTGAGCTAATGTCGCTTCAGCAACAGACATTGCATCCACTTCACTCATATCCATGTCATTGATTGACTTAGCTGCACCCATTACCGCTTCTTTAATGCGTTGCATTTCGAAGGGTACACGGCAGCCATCACGCTTAATCACAACAAGTTTCACACCAGGCTCCTAAATATACAATATTCATTACAGTGTCACGTAAACACAAAATATAGGTATTCGGTATACACGTAACAACAAGATGTGGGTATTAGGCGAGATTTTCGAAAAACAAACATTGATCTAAATCAATTTATTTTTAAGAGAGATTACGATCCGAGCGATGCGTTTGATACGTCACAAAATTCTTTATGGAAGCAAATTTACATATACAATTGTCAATAAAATTATTTGGTATTTAACTAAAAAAAACGAGAAAAAATTCTTGCTTTTCTGCTTAATGAAGTAGACTTGTTTGACTACTTTTTTCAAGGTTGATTTAAATTTTTAATGGATGGCTTAACACTTACACAGCGTATCAATAAAGTAACCTATAAAAACCTTCGTATTGGTTTTTTATGGTCATCTAAGATATCTATGATGATCTTATCTTTAATGTTAGTCACGTTATGGCTCAATCATTTCACGAATAGATCTGATGTCTCATTCGTATTAACAGCACAGTTTACTTGGCAGATCCTACTTTCTGGTTTTGGACTCATTTATTTTAACCGAAGTGTAGAGCCAGCAAATTATCGCTTAGTTAGCGCCTTTTATAGCTTTACCTATGGTTTAAGTTGGGGCGCAACCATCTTAATTTTAGGTCTATATGTACAATTCACCTTGCTTTCTGAAGTCTTAGCTAACCTGACGACGATGGTGGCATTACTTGGGTTTTACACCTATCGAAATGCCTTATATCTCGCGGTTGCACCAATACTTGCTTTAAGTACTTGGATAACAATCGAAGATGATCGCTTCACATTACTGTTCTCGTTTGAGAAGCTTATGATCACTGCTATCATCGTAGAATCTGGGCGTCGTGTATTATATCGCTGGTTCAGTAACCGTGTTCAACAAGAGCACGAAAATAAGCGTTTGTTAAAAGAATTAAATCATCTCGCCTCACGAGATCAATTAACCCAAATTAAAAATCGTCGTTTTTTCCAAATTGAACTTGAGAAGCAAATTCAAACAGCACAACGCTTACGTATCCCTTTATCTCTAATATTAATTGATATTGATCACTTTAAAACATTTAACGATAGTCAAGGACATATTGCGGGAGATGAATGTTTAAAATTGGTTGCAAAAGTAATTGATGCGAGCTTACTTCGAGGTACAGATAGTGTTTCTCGATTTGGAGGAGAAGAATTTGTCGTTTTACTGCCAAATACTAATCTTGACGGTGCTATTTTAGTTGCACAACGTATTCAAGAGAACTTAGCAAAAGTTGCTATTGCTCATCCAGCCTCTCAAACCAGTCATGTCGTGACAATTAGCCAAGGTATAACCTCATATGAGAGAAACCAACGTCCAACCCAATTTGTAGAAATAGCAGATAACAATTTATACGATGCTAAAAAATCAGGACGAAATTGTTATATTGCAGCTTAAAAAGTAATAACCCATACATTTTGTTTGAGATAACGCACTGCATACTATATTAAGAATGGCTTTCAAGTAGTGTGATAACTCACTCCAGAAAATTACATTTACCAGTAATAATGAAACTGAATTTTCATCATAAATATTATAATAAAGCTTTAAAATTTAACGTAAAAATAAGGAGTACATAATCCCGTATTTATGCTTTTTTGCAATTCAATTCATACTCGCTAGTGTTTGTCAGGCAAATTCATTCACATTAATGACGTGGAATTTGCAATGGCTTTCAGAGCAACAGCAAGAGGTAAAACGCACCCAGCAAGATTACACTATCTTAAAACAGATTTTTTTAACCTATGAACCTGATATTCTCGCCTTTCAAGAAGTCAATGATGCAGCAAGCTTGTATCGCATTGTTCCTAACGATCAATATGAGATATTCATGTCATCAAGGATAAAAAACAAAGATGATATTTTTAACGGAAGCAATCAATTCACAGGTTTTGCTGTTAAAAAGCATCTTGCTGTTAAAACATATCCAGATATAACAACGTTAAGCTCTCCAGCAATTGCACTAGAAAAAAAGCATTTTAAACAAAAATTACGTTATGGTGCTGCAATTAAAGTAACTCTGAATCAACATGATATTGTCATTGTAAGCGTACACTTAAAATCAGGTTGCTTTTCACCTAAACAGCTCACAAAAAAACATAAAAAATCCTGCCAAACACTAGATTTACAACGAATATTATTGCAACAGTGGATCAACCAGCAAGAAATGAAAAAGCAGCCTTTTATCTTAATTGGCGATTTCAATCATCGTATATCACTTAATACAGCAAATGACACAACTCACTTTTTATCCAGAAGCAATCCGCAAAGTACTATAAAATGGCTAACTAAAAATGTTAAAGGTAATTGTTTAACCAAAAGAATAAAAAACAACAAACCCTATTATCGTCGTTATAAACATTTAATTGATCACGGCTATAGTAGTAATAGTTTCCATGTCACGTCTGTTCAACAGATCCCCTATTCTCCCCAACAAGTCGAACATAACCAATTAAGTGATCACTGCCCAATAATCTTTGATCTCAACTTTACGCCGTCTCGCTCTTCATTCCTCAACGGCAATAAACAACAGGCATAGAAAAACCCACTTACCAATACTTTAACGAAAAAGCACTGAATAAGTGGGCTATTATTCTTCTAAGTTTAGTCTGCTGCGTAATTTGAACCATTGTAGTAACGCACATCAGGCACAATATTATGTTTATTCAACAGTCGATACATTGTCGCTCTTGAAACGCCAAGATCTTTTGCGGCTGATGCCACCTGACCACGATGGGTTTCTAATACGGCAACCAGTACGTCTTTTTCTGCTTCATCTTTAATATTACGTAAGCTTTGCTTCATATTAATTTTCTTAGGTAAATCAAAATGCTCAACACCTACTTCATTACCATCTGTTAATAATGAAACTCGTTTAATTTGATTAATTAACTCTCGTACATTACCCGGCCAATTATAACGAAGAAGTAACTGCTTCGCTTCTTCATTATACTGAGTTGCAATGGTGTTATATTCTCTTGAGTACTTTTGTAAGAAATATTCAGCCAAAGCAATAATATCAGCACCTCTTTCACGCAACGTAGGTACTGAAATATGAAAAACATTAAGACGGTAAAACAACTCTTTACTAAAGGTTTCATTCGCAATGGCTTGCTCTAAATTGGCACTGGAACAGGCAATAACACGAACATCACACTCTCTGGTGTCTTCTAAAGAATCATTGGTCGGCTTTTGTAAATAAGCAAGAAGTCTCTGTTGTAGGTTTTTGGATAACTCCTCAATACCATTGAGTAAAACAGTACCTGCTCTTATCGTATTATCAGATACATGTTCTCCGTCTGTATTTAAAAAGGCTATTTGCTCATCATCATCCATGACTGATGCACAATTTATCATTGTAAAACTGTCATTTCTTCGTTTACTTAAATTATGGATAGAATTAGCAATAAGATCTTTTCCAGTCCCTTGCTCACCACTAATAAAAATATTAACGTCTGTCATTGCCACACGCCGAACCATATCCCTTAAATGCTTAATTGATTTAGATTCACCAAATAACCCTACATCTTGCTGAGAATCTAACTCAGTCCAAGAATTAGATTCAATCTCTAACATTCCCAATTGATGACCGACAGTTTCTAATAAATGTGTTGATGGGATCGGAATTGAAAAATAATCAATACAATAATTATTTATAAATTGACAAATAGCATCCATTCCGAGCTGTTCTTTCTTAATAACAGCGATCCATTTTACTTGCTTGGTTTTATTTGCCCTTAAAGAAATGCTATTCAAACTAAAATCATTATTACTAAGATCGACAATACATATACAAGGACTATATTCTTCCAAGATGGCATCAGCAGTACGAAGGTCATAACAACAATGTGTTTTCCATCCAGTTTGTTCCAATAACGCAATCCAAGGTTCATAAGTACAGCCAATAGCAACGAGTCTAGCTTTAAATGTTTTCTTATCACACTGTGCTACCATTGAGGTCACCTTTTATAATATCGTTAATTTCCCTCTTTTTTATAATATAGGCAATAAATGAATAATATGCCTCGTATTAATATCGAGACATAAATAAAATATATACCATTTATTTTGCATACCAAATTGCAAAATAATACATTATTTTATCTAATTCATTATCTTATTTATTAATTATAACTATTTTTTTGATGTTATATTTTTATCTAATTCTTCTTTTGACAATAAAATACAAGATATAAATATCTTTAAATATCTAATTACTTATGTTTTCTTGTATAAGAATATCTACATTCTTATTATAGTAGGAAATTAAATAGCCATGAAGGTAACCACATAAATTTCATTTTTGTTGTATCTGGCTCACCTGCACCATAAACATTAACTGGGTTATTTTGGCTATCGATTGCCTGACTCTCCCCTACAATTTGGTATCCATTCCGTGCTCGGGAACGAATACTCCCCTCAATGTCAGCGACAAGCTGATCGTTACCACGGCAAAAAAGCCCCATTTCAGTATTATAATGATTAGAACGGTTATCAATATTGTACGTTCCCACCATCACTTCACTTTGAGCAGCACCATTTCGTTTATATATTTGTGTCTTTGAATGCATGCCCCATCGCGCACTTTCAACCGCTTTACTCACTGTTGCTGTTTCATTGATCCATTCACCAGCATGAAGATAGACATGCATTCCAGCAGCTTGCCAATCATAGACATGACTATACAATTGCGCGGCCACATAAGTGGCATCGGTTGAGGATAAAGAATTAGTGTATAGCGTCATATCGATATTTTTATCGAGTAATATTTGCATTAAATGCTCTGACTTTCGATTATTCAGTAAATAAGGAGATGCCAATATTAAACTGTTATCTACTGTCATTACTTTATCGAAAATGGTTTTACGTAAAAAACGATAATTATCACTATACGGATCTTTAAATCGGGTCCAGAAAGATCCGCCTGGTGCATCTGAAGTAAATGTCGTTTCAGGACATAAGTAAGTCTTTTTCGCCATTAAAATCGGCCTTGCGATAGCTTCTATTCTTGCTCTTGCGGCCTCTTCTATTTCTGTATGAGCCAAAAAGGCTTGAACAGCTTCCTGCTTACGCTCATATTTTTGTAACTCAATACGATTATTAGGTACTTCAGGAGAGTAATAACGCTCACTGATATCATGTTCAAAAAACGCATTAAAAGAATCTTGCATCGCTTTAACAATCGATCCTGATACATGCAGGTCACGATCAAGAAAATTATATTGTTCTGAAAGATCAAAATAATCATTTTCGATATTTCGTCCCCCAGTTATCGCTTCTTTACCGTCAACCACCAGCAATTTTCGATGATTACGAAAGTTTATCGTAGAAATATAATACAGAGGTGCGGCATTATAATAGCGAACATCAATACCATGAGCTTTCAAACCATCAGCATAATATTCATCAAACTCAAATACGGTGGCAGATTTATCAATTAATACCCGTACTTTTACTCCTCGCTTTGCTGCTGCCACTAATTCTTGCACTATTATTTTCCCACTCATATCAGGAGAAAAAATAAAGTATTCCACCTCAATCGTTTTATGGGCACGTTGGATCATATCAATACGGGTTTGTAATGCTGCAATACCGCTATTTAGTACCGTAATGTCATTGCGTCCTACGCCACTATCCGGCTGATAAATATCAACTTGATGAAATGGGTAAGGATTCGATGACGAAAGATCATGATAACTTTCAAAATCTTCATCCCAATAAACCCAATTACACCCAGAGAGTAGTAATGATAATGACACGGTCGTTGCAATAGTACGGCAAGTAAACAACACAGGCTCCTTGTGCTATATAGATAAATCCCTTTATTATTTCATCTTGCATGACAACCCAATAAAACCCCATAAAATTGTAATATCAGTAGGATAAAACAAGATCTCTGTTCTATTTTGATTTATTCTTACAAACAATCGACATAACTACCAAGGTAATACACCCATGTCTACGCCATTAGATGCAACAGCAATTGAAACAATCCAAGGTTTTGATGCCGAAAAGCGTTACAAGCATTTAGTTAAAGAAGTTGTCGCTAACCGTGAAATTTGGATCCTTATCGATGAACACGGTTGTGTAATGCTTAATACCGATGATGAAGACTGTGTACCAGTATGGCCAAATAAAGAGTTTGCAGAAGCATGGGCGACTGGTGAATGGGATAATTGTAAAGCAGAAGCTATTTCATTAAACAAATGGCATAGCCGTTGGACTCATGGCCTTGAAGATGACGAACTGGCTATCGTTGTATTCCCAATTCAAGATCAAGAAGGTTTAGTGATCTACCCTGACGAACTAGATTACGAGCTAAAAAACCAAGCAAAAAAACAGCGTTAATCGCTGCTCGAATTTACAATACTAAGGTCAGAATTATTCTGGCCTTTTTTATAGGAGAAAAACGTAAATGGACGCACTACTTCAAACCATTAAACAAAATCCAACCACCGTTGAATTTGCCGACGTTATGGCTGTGATCACCAAGCATTACGATTATCAAGCCACAACTTTTTACAATGGTTTAAAAGATGATACGTTAAAAAATGATACAGGAACAAATGAAGGTTCATGCAAGATTTTTGCTTTTGCACAATTAAATCAATTATCAGAACAAGAAACGCTAGCTTGTTTTGGTCAATATTACCGTCAAGATGTGTTAGAATATCCTGATAACAATGACCATCAAAATATTCGTCATTTCATTAAATACGGTTGGTCTGGCATTCAATTTGATACATTCCCGTTAACGGCTAAAGCTTAATCACAAACAAGCCATCACGATAATTACTCTTTATCAACTTAGAGTAATACGATGATGGCTTGCTTAATATAATAATTGAAAAATTAGCTTAACGGCTTATTACAATGACTGCATTTCTGCGGAGGCTTCATAAAAAATGGGGAGCGAGTTGCCTGACCACAGCTATCACAAAACTTGGTAGAACGAATAGTCAGCAATGTTAATGGCACCAATAACACTAGAATCGCAACTAACCATACCGTTGGTGGTTGCATATAAATAATAAACCCGCCAATCACAACGTTACTAAACACGGTATAAATTGGCCATAATTTACGCTTTTTTGCTACATCCTTACCGCGTTGAAATATCATCACACTACCAACAACCAGTGCTACCCAAATAACGATAAAACCAATTAATAGATTTTCCTGCATTACTTACTATCCCTACGATTAAATACTATAAAAACTTACATTGAACAAATTTCAAACAACAAAAGTAACTTACCACTCCCATTAAAAGCATAATTACCCTTTTAATGGGTGTGGTTTTATGACCTTTCTCACAATGTTGATTTATCGTTAATAGAAATCAACATTTTTATTACCACATTCCGAAATAAAGTATTATCTTTAGCGCCAGAACAGGACGTTCAAGAATAAACCACAGACTTAGCTGCCATTTGCTAGTGCGCTGTGCTAAAGGAGTAAAAAATGGTTGTTCACACTGTAGCTCGTACTCATCGTCTACTACCTTTTGCTGTTAGCAATAACACGATTGCTGATGCTATGTTTCAACATTCAAAAAATTGCCATGAATTTAAGCTTATTGATACGACGAATGCATTACTTTATTCATCGCATTCTATCAAAGAGTTACAGCAAATTCCTAGCTGGCATCAGTACAATATTACACAGCCTTATGATCAGTTAGAAAAGCTATATCAGCACGCATACCCAGCTCAACAAGAGTTAAATATGCTGTTAGAGGCTGCTGCACTTATTAGTCAATCACAGGCTTTTTTACCAGGTATTAAAAGCCAAAAGCGGGCTGAGAAAAAAATTGCTACAGAATTACGCGGTAACGTAAACAAACTCACCGATATTGTGCGTGGGAGTGTTGTCGCAACAAATATTAGTGATTTAGTAAAAACATATAACTACTTAGCCCAACATAGCAATATCGTTAAAGTGAAAAACCGTTTCGATGCCCCTACTGTATCAGGCTATCGCGATATCAAAGTATTAGTTCAACTTACCAATAGTGGACTTATCGCTGAAATTCAACTGCACCTTGAAGCCATTGCAGAAATCAAAAATGGTGAAGAGCATGATATCTATGAAGCGATTCAAAACATCGAACGTATTTCGATCATTAAACGCCGAGCGTTAAATGATATTGAAAAAATGCAAATCAAGCGCTTACAGAATAAGTCTCAAGCACTATATGCAAAAGCATGGCAAACCTATACCCAGCCTTTCAATCTAGCCAGCTAATAAAACAACATACAATAATGTGATATATGCCGCATTTTTATGCGGCATTTTTGTGATTTTATGAATATTGACACAGAGTTTACTTCCCATTCAGGCTATATTGTTAACATCAAATCCGAAAGTAAAACCAAGCGCCGACAAACGACACAACACTTTTTAATACCCTTTTTGTGTGTTTGATATTGAAGAACAATATCGTTGGGAGTTGCTTAATGGATGTAAAATCTGTTCTACGTACAAGCTTTATTCTATTCTGTATGCTTAGCCGTTCAGTGGTTGCAGCACCTGCTGTTGCGCCCGCATACACAATCACAGACCAACCATCACCAACACGCTTATCTCAAGCAAGCCGTAAGTCATTTCAACGTGATTTAAGTGGTTTATATAGCATCCAATCTTGGAAAAATAACAACATTGCACAACCTTATGATGACTTTGCTACCTTGTACCAAGCATCAACTCAAGCGCAAGTTGAATTAGAACAACTTATGCGTAGCATTAGCCTTGTTTCATCAACTGAAGCATTGGTGCCTGCTGTTAAATCAATGGCACGCGCACAACATAAAATTGAAACAGAGCTCAATGGTCAAACCAATAAAATTACCGATATCGCTCGTGCATCTTTGGTTGCAAACGATGTTTCATCACTTGTTCAATCATTTGAGCTATTAAGCAAAGAAGCCACGATTGTTGGTGTTAAAAACCGTTTTAAAAAACCAACGGCTTCAGGTTACCGTGATTTAAATGTATTAGTAGAACTGCCACAAAGTAAAATCATTGCAGAAGTGCAACTTCACTTAAAAGATATTTCTGATGTGAAAAATGGCAAAGAGCATGAAATTTACGAACAAATCCAAAAAATTGAGCGTCTAGCACTACAAGAAAAGCGTCCGGTATCTGAATTTGAACAGTCAAAGATTAATAAGCTTCGACAAGAATCATTGCACTTATACCAAACGGCTTGGCAGCAATACTTGCACCCAACCAGTGTTGCTGTTTAGTTCTCTTCCCCATTAACCAAAACGCCCTATTAATTAGGTAATGCCGATCAGTTAAGACAAAAATGATCAGTTGAACGATCCTATAGATGTGT
>NZ_JADQAQ010000074.1 GCF_022129445.1 Photobacterium sp. Ph5 | reverse complement strand
CTTGAAGTATAGGAGATAATTTAACAGTGGCTGTTAAATAGTGGTAATCAGGTTTAGCTAAGTTTATATGTAGTTCTAGTAAGTTTTCATTAGATGAGAATCATATATATAAAAAGCTACAAACTGGCGTTTTTAGCAATAACCGACTTGTGTCAAATTACAAAGACTTAATATTCAACTTAATAGAACATTCGAAAGATCTAGATGTTACTGAAAAAGAAGCAAATGACTTTATTCGCATCCTTACTTTGATCCGAAAGTTTACGAGAGATTTTAAGGCAGAGTTAGACGATATTAGTCATGGTCTTTATGTATCAACTTATCAAACTTGTGGTAACTCAATACGTAAAACGGGCTGTGTACAAAATTCATACAATAAAGCTGACTTTGACCCTACATGCGTATTTCACTTACCTGAAACAATTAACCGAGTCATTAAAATGATTCGCAAAGTTACAAAAAATAAAGCATATATCGTAATCGATGCGATTCGTAATCCTTACGAAGCGAAGTTTTTCAAAGATCGTTATGCAGCTTTTCACTTAGTGTCAATTAATGCGCCAGATGAACATCGAAGTAAATATATGCAGAAACTGCATAAATTTTCTTCAGAACAAATTGATACCATTGAAAAAATAGAATCAGGAAAAGTAAAGGGGGACTTCGTCGCGTTTACAAATCAAAATGTGAAAAAGTGTATCGAAATCTCTGATATCCACCTGTTTAATCCTAAAAATGAATTTGATAACAATAACATCCTAAAAGCACAAATTGTTTGGTATGTTGCCTTGATGCAACATCCTAGACTAGTTCCTCCATCCTCGATGGAGCGTGTTATGCAAGTTGCTTATACCATGAAAATGAACTCAGGCTGTATATCTCGTCAAGTTGGCGCAGTTGTTACTGATTCTAATAACTCAATTAAGTCTGTAGGATGGAATGATGTAGCAAAAGGTCAAGTACCTTGTTCTATGCGTTCGCTAAATGGTCTGATAGAAGAATTTAATCAAGTTGCTTATAGTCATTATGAAAGGAATAATCAAAGCTTTCGTGCTAAAGCAAATGAACAATTAATTAAAATTAAAGAGATAAACTCTAAAAACCAGATCTTTGAAGGGCATAACTTACCTTATTGTTTCAAGGATATTCATAACAGCCTTGATGATAAAGGTAATCAAGTTCATACGAGAGCTTTACACGCAGAAGAAAATGCATTTCTGCAATTAACTAAATACGGTAGCTCAGGAGTTGAAGGTGGCAAACTTTATACAACAGCAAGTCCTTGTGAGCTGTGTGCTAAGAAAGCTTATCAACTAGGTATGTCTGAAATTATATTTATCGATCCGTACCCAGGCATTGCACAGGATCATATTATTAATATTGGTGACAATGCACCTGAATTAATTCAATTTAGAGGCGCAATAGGCAAGGCATATCACCGACTTTACGAACAGATTATTCCAATTAAAGACGAGATAAGTCATATGATAGATTTATAATAAATAAGCATATGTGTAGCGAATCCGACACCTAACCGAAGGACTTATATAGGTAAATATTGAAATATCATTTAGGGTAATGTCGAACATTACCCTTACTTTTCCTAATACATGCTAACCGAAATAGAGCAAATAATCTAAGCAGATTCTGTCCACTTTCGAGCTAGCTCGTTGATTATTGATTGTTGTTGTCCACTACAGATGTGAGCATCAGTATTTTTAGTACAGATGCTCATTTATTTCATCGATAATATGAATGTTATCTGTGTATTAAGTTATTACCGTCGGATCGTTTTAAGGATAAAAAGGGCACCGCAGAAATAACGGTTAGTAGGCCCATAGCAATGAATGTCTGGTGAAAATGAGATATATCATTGCCAGCGTAATAGGTAGAGAAGAAGTGTAAAACACAGGCACAGATAGCAAGGCCAAAACTAATTGAAAGTAGTTGCGTTACTGCTAGCATACTATTGCCTGCACTTGCATGTTCATCATCTAAATCAGCTAATGTTATGGTGTTCATTGCGGTAAATTGTGTTGCGCGAACAATACCTAACGCAAACAGTAATGGTAGGGCTAACCATAGAGATAACTGGCCTGATATAAGGGCAAATGCCGCTGTAATAATACCAATAACAATGGTTACCCAAAACAATGTCTTACGATAGCCTAGACGTTTAAGGGTTCTTTCGACATATGATTTACCTAATAATGCGCCAAAGGCTAAGGGTACCATCATTAACCCTGCATATAAGGCTGATACTCCCATTCCAACTTGCAACATAAGTGGTATAAGAAAAGGAATAGCCCCTGTACCTAAACGAGAAAAGACATTTCCACCGATACCAACAGAAAAAGTCCTAGTCTTAAAAAGTGATAAAGGAATTAGTACGTTTTGTTTTTTTGATGCGTAATAAATATAAGTGACGAGAAGAGTAAAACCCATTAATAAAGTGATAATAGGAATTAAAACTGTTTCTGATTTAGTTAAGAGCTCAATGCCACTTAAAAGAGTAATTAAACTTGAGCTAAATAGAATAAATCCCCAACCATCAAACTTACTCGCAGTTGAAGTAAAGTTAGGCATATAGCGTTTGGTCATCCATAGCCCAATAATACCGACAGGGATATTAATTAAGAATATCCAATGCCAACTTGCGTAAGTAACTAATACACCACCAAGCACTGGGCCAATCACAGGGCCGATTAATCCCGGCATTGTTGCTAGATTTAACGCGTGAACAAATTCATTGCGTGGATAGCTCCGTAATAATGCTAAGCGGGCTACAGGTACCATCATTGCGCCACCAACACCTTGGAGAATGCGAGATAGAACCAGTTGCGTTAATGTGTCGGATAATCCACACGCCAACGAGCCCAATGTAAATAAGGCAACAGCCCAGCCAAAAATAATGCGGGTACCAAATTTGTCAGCAAGCCAGCCACTGATAGGAATTAAAATCGCCACCGTTAAGGTATAGCTAATGATGGTTAATTGCATGGTTAATGGAGACTCATGCAAGCTTTTTGCAAGTGAGGGAATTGCTGTATTAATTATGGTGGCATCAAGGGTTTGCATAAAAAAAGCAATGCCAGCAATCCATGGTAGCCATGTAAGGTGTTTTGATGGTTTCGTCATAGTCACCTCATGAGTGGTAACGATCTTCCGCGCGCAGAGTAGCCAGAAGCATTAAACAGTGGAGAGGAAATAACGATAGTTATACGTAATGTATTACCACTATATCAGGTGTAACTTAACCTAAAGTGAATCATTCAGAACAAGCTTATGACTTCCTAACATAATAGAAGTTATAAAGTTAAGTTGGGGGGAGGGTATTTAAAAAGTAACTTACTGCTGCGTACCTTGATAGGGAATCAGTTTTAGTGCGAGCCAGCATAAACCCACTGACTCGATATGTTTTTATTGTGATATGAATTAACGACCAAACATACGTACTAACGTGTTGTCTTTGTTGATGAGCTGATGTTTTAAAGCGGCAAGTATGTGAAGCACTATAAGTACGAGTACTACTTTAGACGCAATAACATGAATAGTATGACCTAATGATCCTAACCACTGTATTTTATCACCAGCAGCAAGTAATTCATAACCGAATACTTCTAATGCTCTTCCACCACCCATATTCATCATAATGCCTGACACCGGCATCAGTAGAGTACCAAGTAATAACAAGTGTTGGACACTTTTCTCGAGAATACGTTGTAGTTTGCTGCGTTCAGTAGTCGTTGGAATCGCTCCTTCCTTGAAACGCCATGCAATACGAACTAAGGCTACGGCAAGAATGATAGTGCCCAAAGATTTATGTATACCGAGTAGTTCGAATTTTTCAGGGGACCTTGGTAGATCTGCAACATATAACCCAAGCATGATGACACCAATAAAAAGTATTCCGGTGATCCAGTGTAAGGCGATAGTCGGTTTAGATAATTTACCCTTCATATAGCATTTCCTTAACAATTTTATAAAATATTATTATTACTAAGGGCTATTTAAAATTCGAGTATTGGATTGTAAAGCTATGTAAATAATATGCGAATTATTAAGAGATTGACCGTTTTTGAGTATAAAAAAACGACTGTAGTAAGACAGCCGTTTGTGGGGGATTTGAATGCTAATCTGAGGATTATTCTGGCACGTATTCTAATGGTGCTTCTAAATCTTTAAGTACCATTTTCTGAATATTAATCCCTAACATCATGATGATTAAGCACCAGTTTAGGAACGGGAGTTTACCTGTTTGTATGCTTTCAACAAACTGGCTTGGGTTCCAACTAAATAACTCACAGATATTCTGCGCTGTCATTTCTTCAAATAAACCGCTATCAATTAGCTTGGCAAATTGTTCGTTAGTTGGGCATACAAACGTGTTACGAGCACCAAATGCTGATGGCTTGAATAAGCGTAGTACGCGACGAATATCCTCAACTGGGATCACTTTGCCATTAGTTGCAATACTTTGTTTGCCAATTAATGCCGCTAAGAAACACCAACATGGGTATGGAATAGTCGACACATTGAAAGGTTCTTTTTTGTATTTCGCTGTCCAGCTACTTACATTCTTCTCTTGCAAACCAGTGACTAACGCTAACTTCTTCGCATCATAGCCATGATCTTTCAGCAGGTTAATGATTTCAGCGACTTCTGATACGAAAGGTTTTGTCCAATTTTCGTATGAGGTAAATACATTTTCTCTAATCAAAATGCTATTCCAATATGGGATTCAATAGATTGGCGCTGATCATACGTGTTCACGCGACGATGTCCATTAATATCCCATAACCTTGTTAAAATGCTTAACCAATTAACGATGAAGCCGTTTATTTCACCTATTAATGGGAGGGGGGAAGAGTAAGTTCTTGGATTACCTTCCAATCATTAGCAGGTAAAGTGAATGAGTCGCTAAGTTCTACAGTTTTATTGCTTTCTTTCTTGGCGTTAACAAGTGTAGCGGTGTAGTGAATTTTTGCACTATGCGTTGTGTTATTCACGTGTTCTAGGTTTAACACGATACCGGATGCTTTCGCTTTATCGATAATGTAAAGCCCATCCCAAGTTAAGCTGGCATCAAGGTTTTTATTTTTTTGATTGAAGTTTTGGGTATCTTGATGTGCGAGTAAGGTTTTAAGACCATGCTGATTTAGTGAAATGGTTAAGTAATGTTCGTTGTCTTTCGATAAGATAATACTGACAGCAGGAGCGTTATTTAAGTCAAAGTTAGTAGCAATGCCTACGTGAGTTAACGTACCGTGAATTTGATGATCTTGTTGTTTATTGCATCCTGTGAGTAATATTGTGGTAAGTAAAACACTAGTGATGGCTATTCCTTTCATACTATTTCCTTTGTGACGCACGGTATTGTGCCATTAGTAAAACTAACACTTTGAGGATATATATCCTTATGGCACCTAATGTCAGCATATTGTATGAATTACATATCACTTTATTATTGTAAGGTTTAACAATTGTAAATATGAAGGATAATAATTACCGTAAATTTATTAGCCATAGTGTACAAAATGAATAGTGGGTGACATCTTATTATTCGCTTATTGATGAATAGAATTAAAAACAGAAGCCAAGTACAAAGAATAATGCATAGAAGCAAATAAAGCCGATAACAAAGCCAATGAGATGGTGTAGGAATGAAGGGATCTCAGGTTTGTGCTGACGTACTTTGTTTTTTGTTACGTGGTAACATGCAAGGGCGATCAAAAAGACGATAGTGACAGCAAGAATATATAATACGTTTTGTTGTGGCTGAGTTTGTACGGAATTGGCGAGTGCAAGCGGTGAGAACAATGTAGCACCAGTAAGAATAATGGAAGGTTTCATTTTAGTTTGTCCGTAAAAATAAAACTTACGTTAAAACTAACTGTTATCTGCAGCAATCATTGTTATTACAAGCTGTAATTGCATAAGTGTATGTTTAGAAGATAAAAAAATATCGGCATCCTGCCGATATGTAAGTAATAAAAGATTGGCGTCCATGCCAATTAAAGAGAGCTTTATAATTTTGCGTTAAATGCTTTTTTAAGTTCGTTGCGTTCTTCAGTCACTAGCGCTAATTCATTTTTCAAACGTTTAAGTTCTTCGTGAATATTTTCATGAACGGGTGAATCAATAACGATATCTTTACCGCTTTCTGAGCGAACGATAACGTGTGAGCGTCCTGCAAACAGTGCTAAGAACCCCCATACCACACATACTGCAAGTGTCATATATAGTGGCGCTTCCCAGCTGTGTGTTGATTCATGTAGCGAGCCAAAAATAATAGGGCCAGTTGCTGCAAGTAAGTAACCCATACATTGTGCCATACCTGATAGTGCGGCTGCTTGGTGAGCATCATGAGTACGAATACCAACAAATGACAGGCCAAGAATAAAACCACCACCACAGCTAAAGCCAAAACAAATCACCCAGATTAATGCGTGTTCTGGCATCATAAGCAGGCCAAGAATACCGATGAAACCCAGTACAGCCATAGCAAAGCTCATGCCGCGTTTATCTTTCATTTTTGCCATTAGTGGGATAAGCACTAATGCTGGTACGGCAGTTGAAAGTTGTAATACACCATGTAAGTAACCCGCTTGGTTCTCTGTGTAGCCGTTATCAATTAGGATACTTGGTAACCAGCTGATAAAGATGTACATGATGAAAGAGTTCAAGCCTAAAAAGATAGTTACTTGCCATGCAGCAGCTGAACGCCATAGATAGCTGTGGCTATCAATCTCAGCAGTATCTGCAGAAGGGCGAGTATGGCCTGCTAGTTGTGGTAACCATACGATAATTGAAACAATAGGGAAGATCAGTACGGTTGCTAAAGCAAATGCCCAGTGTGGAATTGCAGTGATTCCCATTGAACCAGCAAGTTTCATCATTGGAATAGCTGTACTTGAGCTTAATGTTGAGCCAATACCCATGATTAATACATATACAGCTGTTAAAGTAGTGACTTTTGTTGGGAAGTCTCTTTTTAGTAAGCTTGGTAATAGTACGTTACCAATTGCTATACCGAGACCTATTATACAGGTACCCAAAAATAGCATTACGGTTGAGCCACCGGAGCGGATAAGTACACCACCGCCAACAAGAACCAGAGCTATCATAAGAGATGGCTCTAAGCCAATTTTACGTGCAAGGCCTGATGATACCGGCGAAAATAGGGCAAAAGCCAACAATGGCAAAGTAGTTAACATACCGGCTTGCGTAGCACTCAAACCTAAATCTTGTGAAATGAACTCTAGAATAGGTCCTAACCCTGTAAGTGGCGCACGTAGGTTACTTGCTATAAGTAAAATGCCTAAAATGACCAATGCTGGTCGTGCTACTTTAGGGACTGTTTTTTTGTTTTTATGTGACATAGGTCTCTCCTTAAATCTTTAGTGACATAATAACTCTCCTAATTTTATCTGTATTAAGCTATATTGACAGTAGATATCTAAATTCGGACAAGTTATGAAGTACAGTATCCATTTCCCTGAGTTTGACTCTGATCTTTACCCACAAAAGGTTGTTGCATTACGCCTTTCTGGATTAGAGAAGGATGAAGAAATCCCATTCCATCAACACCATAAAGGGCAATTAGTGCTTCCTTTAAGTGGTTTCGTTCGTTGTAAGATTGCTGATGCAATTTGGATGGTGCCTGCTAATTGTGCTGTTTGGATCCCCAGTCAAGTTCCACACAGTAATAGTGTTTCTCTTGATGCTGATACGTGTATGTTGTTCGTTGATCAAGATGTGATAGGAATGCCATCAAAAGCATGTACGTTATCAATTTCTCCACTTTTACGTGAGCTTATTATTCGCTTAACAGAATCAGAGCAATCATATAAATCAGACAGTAAAACAGGGCGATTGGTAGATGTGTTAATTGATGAATTAACGAATATGCCATCTGAACATTTTGATTTTCCAATTCCAGCAGAGCCACGGTTACATAGTATTGCGTTAGAGCTCATTAATAATCCAAGTGATCGTAGTACTGTTGGTGAATGGGCAAGTAAATATGCGATGAGTGAAAGAACCTTAGCGCGTTTGGTGAAGCAGGAATTAGGATTAACCTTTGGTAATTGGCGTGGACAGCTCCATATTGTTATTGCGTTGCAAAAGCTGTCGTCAGGGGAACCTGTACAACGAGTATCTGAAGATTTAGGTTATGAGTCAGTAAGTGCTTTTATTACTTTCTTTAAAAAGACATTAGGACGTCCACCTAAACAATATATTAAACAACGGATTAATGATTAAATTATTTAGATATTTGTTTACATAATGATTTAGGCTTGATTTTTTTGATGGTTAATAGTCTATTTCTTTATTTGTATGGCAAATAGGTTGGGCTATGTCTCGTTGGCTAGCGTTTCACGGAAAACCGATTTATCTCGATGAATTGATTTATCAATCAGAGCATTCATTAATTCATCAAACTTTAGAAGAACGTAAGTCTGTTAATTATGTAAATGGTGACGGCTTTGGGCTTGCTTGGTATTCAAAGCAGGATATACCTGGTCGTTATCATGAAATATCACCAGCTTGGGCAGATGATAACTTACGTTCTTTAACCCATCATATTTGTTCTCATCGTTTTATGGCACACGTACGTTTCTCTACTGGTGCTGAGGTATCACGTGCTAATTGCCATCCCTTTATTTATGAACAATGGATGTTTTTACATAATGGTCAAATAGGGGGCTTTGATAAAGTCAGGTTTACTCTAGAGCGATTATTAACAGAAGAACTTTACAATAAGCGAGTCGGGACAACAGATAGTGAAATTATTTTTTTATTGATGATTAAAAATGGTTTACAAATTGATCCTATCGCAGCGATTAATCAAACCATGTATGAAATAGAACAGGCAATGCTTGAAAAAGAGGTCACGCTACCTCTGCATGCTTCTATTTGTATTTCAGATGGTGATAGTTTTTGGGTTATACGTTATAGCACTGATAACGTTGCACCAACAATTTACATAAAACAACAACCAGATAGTGTGACATTAGCTTCTGAGCCTTTAGAGCAATCAAATAACTGGCTTTTAATGCCTAAGCAACAGATCCTCCATATTGATCGTCGTCATTCACTGACTTTTTACGATTTGATTGTCGATTAATTGGGTTATTAAGAACCTGATTTTTACTGATCTTCTATTTTCAACGTTTTTCATTCGCTGATCTTTTTTTTCTGACTTAGTGTCTAGGTAATACCCTAATAAATCCACTAGTTGAGAGGTTAGCGATGAAAGGTACTCTTTTTATATTTCTTCTATTTATAATATTTCCAGCAACAACTTACGCAAATAATAATAGTCATGACTTTGGATGGTTTATATTCAAAAAAACAGATCATATATTCAAAGGCACAGGTCATGACAAATATAAAATTATTCAAAGAAACGCAATACATCTCCTATGTTCTGATCTTTATGGTAACAGTGTTGGACGTAATGCGCTTTTTTCCAGGATTGGTTTTAGCGCATGGCCACAGTATACGGCAGAGGTTCTCTCTATACGTTACAGCCCACTTTTTTACTCTGAGTTTACTGCGTTAGGCGAACAATCAAGTCAATTTATTTATTGTTATATGCAAGGACGTCGTACGAGATAAAAACTTGTATGACATTATAACGGTTAATATACAAAAGCGGTCGTGATTGTTGCATGATTATCTAACAGGTTTAATAGCAGTAGGTGTAAAATAGTTAGAGCAATAAATACTTTTCTTAATCGCTTATTATCATCCGACTAATATTGTTTGTTTAAAAAATATTCAAATAGTTATCGTTAATTAAGTTTGTAATACAAAAGTGTAACATTATGATCTACCAATTAAAAAGCCATATAATAATAGATAGGTATGGTTTTTTGATTGAAAATAAAGGAGTTTTTTGCTGGTGTTTGTGCTTTTTACCTGCTAATCTTTCGCCCCTCACAAACAACGTGAGATATTTATGCCAAGTAATGCATGTCAAATAGCTGATAGTAACAACACATCTTTGAACTCAGATTCTTCTCGTTTTGAAGCAAAACTAGTTCCAATTCTAACTATTGGTTTCATTTCCTTATTCATTTTTGCTGCACTGGTTGATATGTCCAGTTTTACAGCATTAATTCAAACTAGTTTTGAATCTGCAGCCAATACTTTTGGTCATAGCTGGCAGATCTTGATGCTGGTGAACTTTCTTATTGCTCTAGTCATTGCTTTTAGCCCTTTAGGTAAAAAAGTGATGGGTTCAGTAAAAAAACCAACAATCGGTACTTTCCGTTGGTTAGCCATGATCATGTGTACCTTATTAGCAGGTGGTGGCGTATTCTGGTCTGCGGCTGAGCCTATTTATCATTTCATTACACCACCGCCGACATTTACAGGTGTTACAGGTTCGACAGTACAGGCCGTTGATCCTGCACTTGGTCAAGCGTTCTTACACTGGGGCTTTTTAGCGTGGGCTGTATTGGGTACGTTAGCTACTATTGTATTAATGTATGCACACCATGAACATGGCGTAAAATTACGTCCTCGTGCTTTACTTTTTCCTATCTTTGGTAAGAAGTTAGAAGAACATTGGCTAGGTAGTGTTATTGATGCTTGCTCAATTATAGCCGTTGCAGCGGGTACGATTGGACCTATTGGTTTCCTAGCATCGCAGTTAGGTTATAGTTTAGAGCTACTAACAGGGCTTGAAAATAACGTTCAATCTCAGTTAATGATCCTTGCAGTCGTTGTGTCTATTTATTCTATTTCTGCTGCGTCAGGAATGGATAAAGGTTTACAGTGGCTATCACGCTTAAACGTGATCGGTGCGTTTGGACTATTACTTGCAATGCTATTCTTAGGCCCAACGAAATTTATTTTAACCGAGTTTGGTAGCGCTTTTGGTGATTACATTCATCATTTCGGCGAGCTTAGCTTAGCGAATGATAAGCCTTCTTGGAATGTATGGTGGACATGGTTCTTCTGGGGGTGGTTTATCGGTTTTGCACCGATGATGGCAATCTTTATTGCACGTATTTCAGAAGGGCGTAGCATTCGTGGTTTAGTTCTTGCGGTTGCGATTGGTGCTCCTATCGTGACGAATTTCTGGTTCGCTGTATTAGGTGGTACTGGTATTTTCCTTGAGCTACAAACACCGGGTGTAATTTCTGGCCCACTGAATGACGGTGGTTTACCAGCGGTATTATTAGCATCACTGTCTAATTTACCATTAAGCGGTATTTTATTACCTGCATTTCTTGTGTTGACGACAACGTTTGTTGTTACCACTGGTGATTCAATGGCATATTCGATTGCGATGGTGGTTTCTGGTGATAATGAACCTGATAGTAAGCATCGTTTGTTCTGGGCGATCACTATGGGTGTAGTGGCTGCGGTATTATTACTTGCAGGTGACGGTGGCCTAAATGCACTGCAATCGTTCATTGTGATCACTGCTGTACCTGTTTCTATCTTGATTGCGTTCACATTGATCAGTGGTCCAATCGCTGCATATCGTATGACGTGTGCGAAAAAACAAGTAGCAGCATAAAATACGGTTTATCACCATAATTAACGGTGACCTAGAATAAATGAAAAACGCCCAATATCGCTGTTAGAAATAACATGCAGTATTGGGCGTTTTTGTTGTTATTACGTATGAGCCAATTTATTAAGAAAAGCGAAAGTTATACGGTATCAATATGTCCATCGTTCGCTTTCGCTTTACAACGTTTAACTAATTGTAATGTCATGCCTCTAAAAATAAACAGGTGAGCAGGCATCATGGCAAACCAGTATAAAAGACCTTTAAATCCTTTTGGGTGCCACCACGCACGTATATCGACAGTGCGGTGATCACCATGATCATTAATGGTAAATTCTAATCGTCCTAAACCAGGCGCTTTCATCCCAAACAGGAGTGATAAGAAATGGTTTTCTTCAAGACTGATCACTTTCCAAGAATCAATGCGATCGCCCAATTGTAAATGAAGAGGATCACGGCGATAACGTTCTAAAGCATTACCACCAATCATTGAATCCATCCATTCACGAATACGCCATAGACTGTTGGCAAAAAAGTAGCCTTCTTCTCCACCAACCAGTTGAACTTGTCGCCATAAATCTTCCGCACTCGCATCGGTTTTTAACGTGTAGCCAGCTTGTTTAGGGTAATAGCCATAATCTGATTGCCAGCGTGATAAAGCATCAGGGTCAAATCCCCAAATCTCACTGTCAATGATCTCATCATTCATTTCTAACGCTTCTGATACCGCATCATCGTAACTGATTAATACTTGTGGAATGTATTGTTGCAATTTACTGCCATCAGCTGGTAAATCGTATTGCAGTCCGTTGATTAATGCTCTGGCAATATTGGTTGGCACTGAGGTAATAAAGCGCAGCCAATAAGCCGCCATAGCAGGACTTAAAAACTTAAGCGGTATCACTCGAATTTTCTTATTAAGCAGTGTACCTAAACGCACCATTTGATCGCGGTAAGTAAGCTGCTCGGGGCCTGCCACATCAAAAATAAGGTTTTCATTATTGGGCTTTTTAATTAGCTCAGTTAAATAAAATAACAAGTTTCTAAGTGCAATAGGAGAATTGCGAGAACTTACCCATTGTGGTGTTAGCATTACAGGGAGGTGACTTACAAAATCACGCATTACTTCAAAAGCGGCTGAGCCTGGACCTATAATTATTCCTGCACGTAATTCAACAATAGTTTTTCCACTATTACGAAGAATATTGCCTGTTTCTTTACGAGCGAGCAGGTGAGTTGAAGCGGCATCTTCAGATTGTAGTGCTCCTAAGTAGATCACCTGCTCAACCTGACTCTGTTCTAGATATTGGCTAAAGTGCCGTGCACAATCTAATTCAAAATCAATAAAGTCATGACCATGATTCATACCATGCACAAGGAAGAAAACAATATCAACACCGTTAAAGAGATCAGTAAGATCACTATCATCATTGAGATCAAGGTAAATTAATTCAAGATTATCGAGATCATTCCAGCCACGCTTTCTTAGCAACTGTAAATTTCGCCCAGTAGCTTTAACGTGATGACCTTGATTTAGCAATTCTGGCACTAAATGGCTACCAACATAGCCTGATGCACCTACCACTAGAATTGTTTTTTTCATTACCTCATTGCTCCATTTCCTTATGGTGTTACTTAAGAATAGTTATCGTCGATATAAATAATTATATTTTTGTTAATTGTAACCAAGTTCGGATTAATAGGTATGGCATCAAATTATTTTCGCGATTAGCATAACATTTTACGTTAAATTGATTATCTACGCTCATGCTTAATTTTAGATAATTATTCTACTTTCATCATGGTCAATCATTAGTAATTTTTGCCAATAGTTATTTGATATTGATTATCGCATATCGACTGTTGTTATTAGGGATAATTGCAATGCCAACACTCATACTTCAACAATTTGATAGAAGCTTTCTTCGTTCGTTATTTTGGATTGCTTTACCTATTGCATTGCAGTCTATGTTGTTTTCGAGCCGTAGTCTTGTCGATATTTTAATGTTAGGACAGCTAGGTAATGCCCAAGTAGCTGCAGCAGGTATTGCAGGTAAAGCCTTTTTTGTTGCCATCATTATGCTATTTGGCGTTTCGACAGGCGGTGCGATGCTGACTGCCCAATATTGGGGCGCGAATAATAAACGAGGTGTAAGAGAAGCAACGGCATTAACCGTGATGATCAGTGGTTGTTTTGCATCAGTTGCAGCCGCTCTGTTTTTATTTGTGCCTGAATGGATTATGGGGCTTGCCACGCAATCACCAAAAGTTATCGCGTTAGGTTCTGATTATTTGCGTATTACGGCATTTAATTTACTCGGTGCTGCATTTGGTATTGGTATCGCTGTGGGTTTACGTTCGATGCACCAACCGGGTGTCAGTACCTTTTTTAGTGCAATTGGTATTGGTGCCAATATGTTCCTTAATTGGGTATTCATTTTTGGTAAATTGGGTTTGCCTGCAATGGGGATAAAAGGTGCGGCATGGGCGACGTTGCTTAGTGGTGGTATTGAACTCGTACTACTTGCATCTTATTTATATGGACGTAAGCATTTATTAGCATTTAATTTTAAAACGATTATAGCCGTTTGTAATAAGAAAGATATCCAGCGTTTTCTCAAACTATCGTTACCGATTACGTTTAATCACCTTGCATGGGCGGGGGGGATTTTTGTTTATCATGCGATTATTGGACAATTGGGTGTTGATGGGCTTGCTGCTATGTCGGTGATCACGCCAATTGAGTCACTGTCGCTTGCGATGTTGATTGGTATTTCTAATGCGTCAGCTGTATTTATTGGCAATTTACTCGGAGCTAATAAAAATGATGAAGCATATTTAAAAGCATGGGCATTCTCGTTACTAAATTTAAGTTTTGCATTATTAACGGTGTGTGTGATGTTTTTAATTAAACAGCCGTTATTGACCCTGTTTTCAGGGCTTACTGCTGATGTACGTACGTTAACTGATCATTTCTTTGATATTTTTGCCATTGTTTTGGTATTAAAAAGTATTCCGATGGTAATGATTGTTGGTGTATTACGGGCTGGTGGTGATATTAAGTTTTGTTTCTACCAAGATATTATTGCGCAGTGGATGATTGGTATTCCCGTAACCGCATTCTGTGCCTTTGTTTTACATTGGCCGATAGAGTGGGTTTATGCTTTATTAGGTTTAGAAGAACTAGTCAAATGGTTTGCATCATCGTTTCGTGTACATTCACGGCGTTGGATGAATAATTTAGTGGCTTAAAAATATGACCTAAGAGTAGAGGCTTGCTCTGACATATTTAGGCCATTTTTATGGTGATAGTATTATTTTTTATTCAACTAAGTACCAATAGCCCAGATTGATGAGCTGAGTTAATAGCGTTAATACGGCAGGATGATGAATGGCATTGCCTAGCGATTTAGTAGTGACGGTTTGCTCATTGCAAAATTGCTTTGCGGTATCAGCACATTCATTAGGCAATTCGTATTTTTCGCCATTGATAAAGATGATCTCAGGTTGAGCATCATGATAAAACGCACGTAAGCCACCAATACGATTAAAACTATCGCCATTCATTAAGCATTGATACGTTTCTTCATTGCTCCACTCAGGGTCAGACGGAACAATATCTAACTCGTGACGATTTTGGCTTAAATGTTCCCCCATCCATTGTTTTAATAAATGCGGGTGATCAAGCAAGCTACGCATCATGGTCTCTAAATCATGGTAGTCTTGCTCAGAAATAGCGCCATTACAGCTACGGGTAGAAAGTGCTGGGTTATGGTAGTGGACATCACCAATATCGTTTGAGATCACGAAATCAGCAAAGGTGCTTAATAATTCTTGTTTTTTCGGTGAGCGGAAACCGACAGAAAAACTCATAGATGTTTCCACAGAATAGCCGTCATGTGGAAAACCGGGTGGAATATATAAAATATCGCCCGTTTCTAATACTTCATCAATGATTGGCTCAAAACCTTTAATTTGGCGTAATGCCGAATGACGAAACTCTTCCTCATAATCATCACGTTTCTCACCCACACGCCAATGACGCTTACCTGAACCTTGAACAATAAATACATCATACTGGTCAATATGAGGACCAACACCACCACCAGGGGTTGAATAGCTGATCATTAAATCGTCAAACAACCAGCCTGGGAGTTGACGAAAGGGAGAAACTAATTGTGCAGCACCTTCATGCCAATGATTAGCAGCTTGGACGATGAATGACCAATTATCTTTTGGTGTATTATCAAACGTTAATGGACCATGCCGAACTTCCCATTGATTATCTATTTTTGCAATGTAGCGAGAATCAACTTCTTCTTCCATTGCGAGCCCTGCTAATTCATCAGGGCTAATGGGATCGACAAAGTGTTTAAAGCCACCTTTAATTATAGTTGGCTTTTTTTGCCAATATTCGGCAAGAAATTTTTCTAGAGAGAACGTTAATTGATACATGCATAAGCTACTGATTATAAAATAGACGATGAGTATAACGTAATTTAAAAATATTGAGGGATATTTGTATTATTTAACCTGATTACCAGCGAGACTCAGCCAAGGTTAATAATTTCTCTGGCATCGGTGGT
>NZ_JADQAQ010000073.1 GCF_022129445.1 Photobacterium sp. Ph5 | reverse complement strand
TAGGCATAACGTCACTCCTATACTTCAATATCTTGAAGTATAGGAGATAATTTAATAGTGGCTGTTAAATAGTGGTAATCAGGTTATTTTTTGCATAATTGACGAAACACCTCAGGATATTTAAATACGTTAACAGTGTCATTAACATTAACAAAAATCCAGTCACTGCCTTTTGTTAATGGGATATACCATGTTGCATCATCTTTTATAAGTACTAATGCAGGCAATGTTTTTATCTTCATAATAAAAGGATCATTTTCTTGGTACACGGCCTTTAATGGTAATAACTCCCTTCTTTCTATCCGTAGATAAAATTGAGCAATATTTTCACCTACTGCTTCTAATTCACAACCACTATTATCTTTATATTGATACAAGACTTTGCCTAAATCTTCAGATTGATAAACCACATCAGATTTAACGTTACAACCATAAATCAACATCAATAAAAATAATAATGGTGCGCACAAAGAAAATATTTTCACCATATGCGCACCTCACTCTAATTATTTAACTTCTATGTTATCAATCAATATCGCACTATCATATGCTGTATCACCTTTATCTACCGCCTCTATTGTTAGCTTAACACGCTTATTAGCCAAAGCAGAGACATCTAACTGCTCTTTTGCCCAAGGGGTGTTATGTACATCACCTTGATCAAACGATACATCAGACTTGATTAGCGCCTCTTGATTCTCACAAAGCTTATTTACACTGGTTTCAAAAGATGCACAATTTGTTGTTCCTTCCTCGCACACGTTTAAAGTAAATGAATCATCAAAACCAGTATCACAATATTCTAAAAATTCTTCTGAATAGAACTTCCAATCAAAACTCAATGTTGTTACGTTTTTATCTAAACAAGCAGATTGTTCGATACTACCTAGCTCATTGGTATAGCCTAACCCCGTTGAAACAACACCAACAAATTGACCATCTAACGGCGCAGTACCACCTAAATTAGTAATGATGCGTCCATCACCATTTTTCGCCCAAGCATTCAGTTCTCCTTGTTCAAAACTGAGATTATCAAATGAACCACTTGATAGTTTTAAATCTTCTTCACCTCTCATACGAATGAATGCTTCGTTACTGCTGCTATCACTTTTACCATGTTTATTAACAGCAACATCAAAGGCTTCCTTCAATGTCGAATCATTTTCAAGCATGTCACTAATAATGGCATTCGTCGTATCTTGAGCATAAGACGAAAGCACATAGTCATCATAGCCAATCACCGCTCCTGCGCCTTTTGATAAAAAGACATTGGCAAGTGAATTGTTGTAAACAGACCGACAGGCTGATAGTACAACTAAACTCTTAGGCATAGTGGAAAGATAATGATCAAAGAACGAAGGAAGAATAATCAACGCGCCACCAGCACCAATGGCTAGGCGCTTCATATAAAGATCGCTTTCATAACCTTCAAGGTTATAAGTGCCATCTTCATTTTTAGGTAAAACTATGCCTGTATATAAACCAGAAACTGATAGATACCCTTTTAAGAAGTCACTCGGCCCCCACTTTTCATCCCAGATTTTAAATAATCCACTGAAATAATTATTACCGTGAGTAGAAAAATGAATATATCCAAAAGTAGTAAAATCTTTAAAGCTATCAAGCGAAACACCCACAGTTTCGTTATTCACAAATTCACTATCAGGGAATAATTTACATGATTGACTATCTTTAATTGTTTTCCAAACACCATAGTAATCATCTGCTTTAAAGAAGTTACTAAACTCAGACACATCAGGATTATTAATATAGGGGCTGATCATCACAGCTTTAGAGCTTTGAATTCGGTTTGCCGTCGCTACTGATGAGTAGGTTGTAGGCTGGTTTTTAAATACATCATCATAATAACGCGTTTCAAATGCCGCTTTTACAACAGGTGTTGGCGCAACAGTCCCACCACGCACTGTTGACTTTGAATTTTCAACCAGAGGATTATGAAGTCCTAAAATACCATCCTCATTCACCCACCAAATACCTCCTTCATAGGTATACCCAGCAGCACCTACATCCTTATGGATGTTAAGTTGATCAACCACCGCTTTGGCTGAAGCATGAACATCTTTTCCTTTATCTAATTCTGAGGTTAACCATGTTTCAACACTGTCAGCAATATCAACAGACTTAGCGACTTGATCTGAGGTGTATGTTTCAGCCACCCAGATACAGGCAGGCTCTGATTGGTATACATTCTCTTCACTATCAGATACTTGTGCTTGATAGCAAAATTTACCTTTTTTAGTTGGATTAAAAGAGAAAGAGGTCGCATAAATGCCATCATCATCGATTCCATCTGCACCTTCATCAAAACTAATGCTGCCGCCAGAGCCGATCAATGTAACCTCTGGATCCTTATTATTTGATGTGCCAATATTAGCGTAAATCGTTACTGCATCTTCATTTAACACAAAAGAGCGTTGGCTTAATGTTAACGGCGTAGTGAAATCCATCGCGGGGTGATAGTTAATCGTTGAAACAATCTCAACCTGCGCTTCATCAGCGGTTAACGCCATTACGGTGATTTGATTTTTACCTTTAACCAAATCAAGTGTTGCTGACCACATTTCATCAACTTCAGCATTCACAGAAAGCTTGGTGGCACCGTTAGTCACTAAGATCTGTTTAATATCATGATCAGAAACAACATTTCCTTTTAAAGTCACCTTTGCTTCATTGGTTACTTGCTTAGTATCACCTAAGCCAACAAAAGAAAGAGATAAGGATTTTTCCGCAGGTTTTGCATATACACTGATATCATCAGTTGCTGTATCACCGTCGTTATCAGTGACCGTAACTGTAAAATTAAACACTTCATTATCTTGAATATCAGGAACAGTAAACGTAGCGCTATTATTTACTTTTATCAGTTCGACTTTTGTTGCATCTGCGTCTGATTGCGCCCAAGAAACATCCACAATTGTCCCGTTTGGATCAATATTGTTAGATGAAATCACCACACTTTTATTAGCATAGGTATAAATATCATCACCAGCTTTAGCTTGTGGTGTTGACTCACCACTTCCACCGCCACCACAACCCAATAGCGCTAAGGCGGTGCTGGCAAAAAGTATGTTCCTTGTTAAGTTCATTGTATTCCCTTCAATAACAAACCAGTAGAAATGAACAAATGATCATATTGGTAAACTAGATACTATTCTATTAAGCGATATCCCTACTCGATACACTTCATGATTAGAAATGTAATAGATGTAAGTACTTAACTATAATATATGGTTAGATCTATAATCCTTGTTAAACCCACCGAATACCTTTGTTATGAAATCATTACAACAGCTTATTTTTAATAATACTTACAGCCAACTCCCTTCTCTGTTCGGCACCTTCGTTACTCCGCAACCGCTGAGTAATCCTTACTTAATAAGTGTGAATCCACACATTGCGAAATTATTAGAACTCGATATAAACGCCATTCAATCTGATGATTTTATTAATATATTCAGTGGTAACGACACCTTAGCTGGGTTTGATCCCATTGCAATGAAATACACTGGGCACCAATTCGGGCAATACAACCCCGATCTGGGTGATGGTCGAGGTTTATTATTGGGGGAAGTACAAACAAGTCATGGTAAAAAGTGGGATATTCACTTAAAAGGCTCTGGACTTACACCTTATTCGCGTATGGGCGATGGTCGTGCCGTTATTCGTTCAAGTATTCGAGAATATTTAGCTAGCGCTGCGATGGCAGGTCTTGGTATTCCAACCTCGCATGCACTCGCGGTTATTGGTAGTGATACTCATGTGTACCGTGAAAAACAAGAATTTGGCGCAACCCTGATCCGAGTTTCAGAAAGCCATATCCGATTTGGTCATTTTGAATATCTGTTTTATACCCAACAACACGATCAATTACGCTTATTAGCAGATTACGTTATTCAGCATCATTTCCCTGAATGCCAACAAGTCGAAAAGCCTTACGCCGCCCTGTTTGAGCAAGTTTGTGAAAATACAGCTAAGATGATCGCCCATTGGCAAGCGGTAGGATTTGCTCATGGCGTTATGAATACCGACAATATGTCGATTTTAGGCTTAACGTTTGATTATGGCCCTTATGGTTTTCTGGACGATTATAATCCGGGTTATATTTGTAATCATTCCGATTATTCTGGTCGTTATGCCTTCAATCAACAGCCATCCATTGGGTTATGGAATTTATCAGCACTCGGTTACGCCTTAGCACCCATTATAGATAAATCAGACATAGAACATGCATTAGAAATTTATCAGCACCAACTACAAATGCATTACAGCAAACTTATGCGCCAGAAATTAGGTTTGTTCGATAGCCAAGAACAAGATAATGAGTTATTCCAGCAGTTATTTAATTTACTCAAGCAACAATCAATCGATTACACCCAGTTCTTCCGCACGCTTTCGACGCTTTCCCAAGACGAACTCGATAACGCCAGTTCACACTTTTCATCCCTCTCTGAAAATACAACAGCAATCGATGAATGGTTAGCTGATTACAAAAAACGTATCTCAAATACCGATGATCAACAACGTTTGGCATTAATGCTTAAAAGTAACCCGAAATATATTCTTCGTAACTATTTGGCACAGCTTGCTATCGATGGTGCCGAGCAAGGGAATTTCACATTTGTAGAGAATCTATTAACAGTTTTACATGATCCTTTTGATGAGCATCCTAACTTTGAGGATCTTGCCGATCTTCCACCTAAATGGGGTAAAGAATTAGAAATTAGTTGCTCTTCTTAAGGAATTAACTCGTTTTTGTAACAAAAAATGCCCTATTCAATAGGGCATTTTTATCAATATTTTATTAGCATTACAAATAATAGCTCTGTACAGGTTTCATCTGCTCGTTAAATTCGTAAACTAATGGTGCTCCTGTTGGTATTTCTAATTCTGTAATTTTATCATCAGGAATATTATCTAAATATTTAATCAAAGCACGTAAGCTGTTACCGTGAGCGGCAATTAAAATATCAGAGCCTGGTTTAACATTAGGGACAATATTCTCATTCCAGAATGGTATTACCCTATCATAGGTATCTTTCAACGATTCACCATGCGGAAGCTGACTATGTTTTAGCTCTTGGTAACGTCTATCATTACCTGGGTAAAAAGAGCTATCTTCACTCACTTGTGGTGGCTCAATATCATAACTACGACGCCAAATGTGCACTTGTTCGTCGCCAAACTCTTCTGCTGTTTCTGCTTTATTCAATCCTTGAAGATCACCATAATGACGTTCATTCAATTGCCAGTCGTGCTCAACAGGGATCCATAAAGAATCAAGCTGTTCTAATGCTAAGTTAGATGTTTTGATCGCACGATCAAGCATTGAGGTATAGCAAAAATTAAAGTTGAAACCATTCTCTTTCAATTTAATACCTGCATTACGCGCTTCGTTTTCGCCTAATTCAGAAAGAGAGACATTTGCCCAGCCAGTAAAACGGTTTTCTTTGTTCCAAACACTTTGACCATGACGAAGTAGAACAATACGTGTATTTTTCATAACAGCCCCTTGTAACTCAACATCATGAGTTAAGTAGATTAGTCTTTTTAATCGCTGTCATTTCCATATGGCATTTAACAATTACCTTCTAATTGATAATCATTATCATCTTTAGTTGTAGATTAAATCCATTCCGCAACGATTACAATACTGACTATAAAGAAAAATTATTAAATAAAAGTGCTATATGCCGCCATTATCTGTATCTATAAGGTCATTATAGAGTTTGAGCAGAGTAATAATAAACAATAAGAATATGATAAGGTTGATTATTTTTAACTTTAAAGGGATGATTGGAAAATCCATTCGTAAATTATTGTTTACACAAGCAATAAAAAATCGCTTCTTCCAATGTCATAACAGATGAAAGAAGCGATTTAGTTTGTAGGATATATTTAAGGTTAATTAAGCGATGCGGCTAAAGCCATTGGCTAAATCTTCAATTAGATCGTCGCAATCTTCTAAACCAATATGTACACGAATAAGCGTGCCATCAAAATCTACTTTGCCCACAGGACGAATACGATTTAACTCTTCAGGTTGGCAGGCCAAAATAAGAGACTCATAACCGCCCCAAGAATACGCCATACTAAAATGCTTAAAGTTATCTAAGAAATTAGCGACTTCTTCATTTGATAAACGTTTATTAAGGACAAATGAAAACAAGCCACAGCTTCCTGCAAAATCACGCACAAAGAATTCATGGCCTTTACAACTTGGTAGTGCTGGATGATTAACCGTTGCAACTTCTGGACGCTCTGCCAGCCATTCCGCTACTTTGATACTGCTTTCATGATGTTGTTTTAAACGAACGCCCATAGTGCGCAATCCGCGAGCAGCTACATACGCGGTATCAGCATCAACCATCTGCCCCATTAAATAAGAACGTTCGCGTAGTTGATCCCAACAGCGCTCATTACTTACTGCTGTACCAATCATTGCATCTGAATGACCAACAATGTATTTCGTACCGGCTTGAACAGAGATATCAACACCGTGCTCGAGCGCTTTAAATAGCACCCCTGCCGCCCATGTGTTATCCATAATGATCACAGCATCAGGGTTAACAGCACGCACTGCTTTCACAATTGCTGGAATATCTTGCACTTCCATTGTGATAGAGCTTGGTGATTCTAAGAAAACAACCTTAGTATTTGGCTGTACAAGTTCTGCAATCCCCTCACCAATCAAGGGATCGTAATAAGTAGTACTAACCCCTAATCCTTTAAGGACAATATTGCAAAACTCTTGAGTAGGCTCATAGGCTGCACCTGTCATCAATACATGATCGCCCGATGCAACAAACGCTAAAATACTGTTAGATACCGCAGCCGCACCACATGGATATAAATAACAACCAGCACCGCCTTCTAATTCCACCATCGCATCTTGAAGCGCAAAGTGGGTTAACGTGCCACGACGTCCATAAAACAACTCGCCTTTCGCACGGTTCTTAATAGCATGTTTTTTATCTGCAACCGTATCGAAAACTAATGATGATGCACGTTGAATAACGCTATTGACTGCACCGTGAGTGAATTTTTTTTTGCGTCCTGCATTTACTAGCGCAGTATCTAATTTGTTACTAGACATAACTACTCAATTCCCTTACTCGTTTATCTCTAATTCTTCATGTATAGCATGAATAAACCTGACAAACTAGCGAGTAATCACTGAGTTACCTTTACTGGTTGAGCATGAGATTAACGTCAATATTACATTAAACTCATTCTAATTCGCCGACAGTGACCAAATTACCCTGTCAATTGTGTTTATTTGTTGTAATACAGCAATAGCTTGATGTGCTTCTTTCTTTGGTGTTTTCTGCGTCGATTTTAGAAATGCATGAAGGATCAGAAGATCATTATTATGTTTAATAAACAGCACTCTTACCGATTCTTTACCGCTATCGACCCGCAGCTTGAAAATCGCCCCTTTATACTTCCATATTTTGGCATTTAACATCTTCAAATGTTTACAATGATAAACATCACCATAGCTTTGATATGAGGCGAATTTATTAAATATTGCCTGCCGTAGTTTAGTCGATATATTGCCTAACAGCGTATAAAGTGGCACGGTAAGTTGCACGTTTTCTACAAGATAAATATTCATAATAAGATGGTATTTTTCTTTGATAATACGAGAATAAACACACACCTTATAATCAATTTTATTGAATATAAGGTTTACTTTTTTTACTAAAAAACATTCTTATTCCAAATCTTAAGTAAGCCTTAAGTTCTAAAGCTGATGATATAGCTATTCGCTAATTCAGAAGAGCCAGCAATGCGTCAAATTTTCCAAATTAAGATGACAAGCTTCATCATTGTAATGTCAGCATACTTTACCCTATGCTTTAACTATCCGACCTTGGCTAAAATTTTCGATTTAAGCCATTCAGTATCTAATGCGTTATTCCCTTACACCGCACCGATAGTATTGATGGCAGCTTTCATCATTATTTTTACTCTACTGTGCTGGCCTTATCTGTTTAAGCCGGTGATGATTTTCTTAACCATTACCTCATCCATGGCGTTATATGCAGAAGTGAACTACCACACTCTGTTTAACAATGCGGTAATTGAAAGCATTTTTGAAACCAATTCAGATGAAGCATTTTCTTACCTCAATACCACTTCCATCATGTATGTGGTTTTCTTTGGTATAGTGCCAAGTATTTGGATCGCCATGGTTAAAATCACCAAGCGTGAATCTTTTATCAAAGCCATTGTTGCACGTATCGCATTACTAGGTATCGCTTGTACGGCCATCTTGTTGGTCGGTTTAACCACATTTAAAACCTATGCAGCAGTTGGTCGAAATAACCACTTCTTAAACCGTATGATCATTCCGGGTCACGTGTATGCTGGTGGTAAATATCTATATAAAAAGTTTATCTACAAGCCACTACCGTTTAAACAACAAGGTTTGGATGCCAAGCTAAAACCAACAGATAATCATAAACCTACGTTGTTTGTAATGCTGTTAGGTGAAACCGCACGTACCTATAACTATGCTTATAATGGTTATAAGCGCGACACCAATCCGTACACCAAAAATGAAGGTATAATATCGTTCAAAAACGTTGAATCTTGCGGTACTTACACTGCGCTTTCAGTACCTTGTATGTTCTCGAATTTAACGCGAGCACACTACAACCAAGATCGTGCTTACTCACAAGATAATGCGGTTGATATTATCCACCGTGCAGGTACTGAAGTGCTATGGCTTGATAACGATGGCGGCTCAAAAGGTGTTGCTGATCGGGTCAATTATGAAGCGACAGATCCATCACAGCATAACCAGTTCTGTAATGGCACTAGCTGCTACGATGGCGTGATGTTAGATAAAGCCCAAGCCTTCATAAACAAAGACGATAAGAATAAGCTATTAGTACTGCATTTAATTGGCAGCCATGGTCCAACTTATTTCAAACGCTACCCTGCTGCATTCGACAAATTTAAACCGTCTTGTAACCGTAGTGACATTGAAAACTGTAGCGATCAAGAAATTAAAAACGTGTACGACAACACCATTCTGTACACCGACTACGTAACAGAGCAAATGATCAAAATGCTGAAAGCCGAAGAAGATAAATATAACGTTGCCTTGTTATATATGTCGGATCACGGTGAATCATTAGGCGAGAACGGGTTCTACCTTCATGGTGCCCCTTTCTCAATTGCGCCTAAAGAGCAAAAACACGTACCTTGGCTACTATGGTTACCTAACCAATACACACAAGCGAAAGGGATCAACAAAACGTGTCTAGAGAAAAAAGAAAACCAAGCAGGACTATCACAGGATAGTTTATTCCCTAGCCTATTGAGCTTATACGGTGTGAAATCAAAAGTGATAAATCCTAAGCTGGACATTACTTCAAGCTGTCAAGTGGCAGCATAAACACCTGAATTAACACTCGAAATTAATGTATACTTATAATCTCTTATAGGTATACATTTTTTGAGCTCTCCATGAAGATATTAATTATCGAAGATTCATCGGCATTACGTCGCAGTTTAGCGGTGGGTTTTAATAATCTAGGTTTGACTACTGATGAAGCTGAAAATGGTGATGAAGGGCTCAGCCTAGCGTTAAATAATGATTACGACATTATTATTTTAGATCTGATGTTACCGGGCGTTGATGGTATGACGATCTTAAATAAACTTCGTCAAACAGGCATTGAAACTCGCATTATTATTCTTTCCGCCAAAACCCATAGCCAAGATCGCATTGACGGCTTACTGCAAGGTGCTGACGACTACGTTACCAAGCCCTTTTCCTTTGATGAGCTCCATGCTCGTGTACTGGCCATTTCTCGTCGCTGCCAAGCAATCAATGTTACCAATACCATTGAAATTGATGGTTTTATCTTAGATCCAAGCAAGAAAACCCTTTTCTACGGTCGCCATGATTTAGAGCTCACCCCTAATGAGTTTAAGATTGTCGATTACCTATTTACTCATCGAGGCAAAATCCTCACTACCAGCATGATCAGCGATAATATTGCGAATAACTTTGATTATATTGCGAAGAATACTATCGAAGTACATATCTCGACGATGCGCAAAAAAGCAAAAAAAATTGATGCTGTACTGCCGATTAAAAACAAACGTGGTTTTGGTTACTACATCGAGAATTAAACATGACGCAAGTCCGTTCAATTAAAAAGAACCTTATTAATGCCATTAGTGCAGTATTTGGATTCTTTATTATTATTGTATTTACCTTTGTCGACGTCAGTGTCGATAATTGGGTACAAGAGCAATTTGAATTAGAGATCCAAGAGCAAGCAGGACAATTTAAAACTATCACCAATATCCAAGCCTTTGCTGATGCCATTAGTAGTGATAAAGATTATGCTTATTACCAGATCTGGAAAAATGATGATGTTATTTATCGCTCCGCTTCCCTTAGCGATTATCCAAATATTAATTTGCTACATAAGAAGTTACCGCTAAATAGCTATCAAATTGTCAATATAACATTACCTAACCGAGAAGTCGGCAAGGCGTTCTTATATTCATACTTAGCAAAACCCAAAGATCAAAAGCCAACCCCTATTTACTTAACCATTTATGCCTCCACGACAGGGCTTGATAAGGTCACGGGCATTCTTGATATTTTGCTGATTGGTAGTTTCTTACTCTCAATGATCATTATGCGTGTTGTCGCGAGAGCTATTGTTAATAAAGGGCTCAATCCACTCGTTAACTTAAACGATCAAATAAAACTGTTTAACTATCAAAAACAACAACGTCAAAACCATAGCTTTACGTTTGAAGAAAATACTCCCTCTTATATTGAAGTAGATTTGATCCGCAACGAGCTAAATAACTTCCTCGAAACCAACCGTAAAATGGTCGATAACGAAAAACGCATCACCTCTGATATCGCTCATGAAATTAAAACGCCTATTGCTGAAATCATCACCCTTACCGAAGTGCATCAACGCTTTCCAGATGATGAACGTTTAGCCAAAACCTTCACCTCGGACATTCTCCAAATATCGAACCGAATGAAAGTCATTGTAGAAAACCTATTATTACTGCAACGCACTTCTCATTCGCTTTCTATTTATAAAGAGCCGATTGAAATCACAACCTTATTAAGTAGCGTGATTCACGATTTAAACTTTAAATATGACGATATTAAACAGCGTATAGTTTTAAATAACACACTTCAGCAGCCTATTATTGCTGATGAGTTTTGTTTAAAAACCATTATCACCAACTTATTAGATAACGCACTGTTTTACAGCCTGCCTAATACAGCTATTAATATTGCGATTAATGATAATGCTCCGGATGTGATATTCACTATCACCAATCAATCCTCTATTAATTACACGGAGCAGGAAGTCGATAAACTAGTGCAACCGCTATTTCAGCATGATGATTCTCGCTCCAATAACGATCGCTATGGTTTAGGATTATCTATCGTTGATAACATCTGCAAAATCAACGAATACGATCTATCAATAAACCAGTTAGGACATGGGGATTTTCAAGTACAGGTACGGATACCAAAAAAGAATTGTAGCGAATAAGCCAGCCACTAAGTTGAAAACAAAAAAGCAGCAATGAGTATTATTCATTATTGCTTTTTATATTCATCAGAATATGGGGCTTTTGGCTGCCAGCTCACAGACAGATTCAAATCACATACAAACGGCTCTTATTCGTGAGATAACTTATTTTTAAGATATGTTGCCGTTACCTAGCTGAGAATATGTTTAAAAGCATAACTTTTCCTATGCTTTAAGCATCATAGTAATTGCGATATTTACTATATAGGGTGGCTTAGGCTTAACTAATGCTTCGGATAGGTGTCGGCTACAAACCGGCTATTCTTATTTAATCGTTACCTGACGTAAAAGCCTATTTTAGTAATGGTAGCGACATGAAATTATCGTAATTGCTTGTGCATCTACTGCATATACGAGCCTGTTTGTATCATCAATTCGGCGAGACCAAAAACCAGATAAATTTTCTTTTAATGCCTCTGGTTTACCTATCCCTTCAAAAGGAGAGCGCTTCACATCATTGATAAGTTTATTGATACGCTTAAGCGTTTTCTTATCTTGGCTTTGCCAATACAAATAGTCACCCCAAGCACCATCAGTCCAAGACAGTAAACGCTGACTACTACTCATCAATAAGCTCACGTGCAGTCACTTTCCCTGCTCGATATTGTGCTATTGAACGATTTAAATGCTCTGCATTTTCAGGAGAACGCAGTAAATGAACCGTCTCCATAAGGCTATTGTAATAGTCTAAAGACATGACTACTGCATCTTCAGCATCACGACGGGTAATTACTGTTGTATCTGCGTCATTTACGACACCATCTAAAACTGCTTTTAAACTATTTCTAGCTTCAGTAAAAGATACGATTCTCATTAGAACCTCCACATGTACGTTGAATAGCACAAGTATAGGCTTACAGACTCAACTTGTACAGTTAAGCGAACATGTAATATTAACAAAGGCAATGAACGCTTCAGAATCTCTAACCACACTAAAAACTTCCATAACAATCTTCAACGGTGGTACCAAAATTAAGTTAAGAATTCTTTGGATGCTTCCTCCAATTTTATAACGGCGAAAAACACACGGCTATACTTTGAGCGAAGCGAAAATGCTGTACATTTGAAGTCCGATTTAATGGCTTTGTTATAAATAATGATTAACTATAAAGCTTGGTATCAAATACCTCCTCACCAGACAATGTTATTTTTTTCATTTTCTTAGGGCGATTATTTAATGTTGGATTTAGAGTAAGCATACATATTTTTTCAAGCTTTCCTATATAGTCAGTACCTTTTCGATTTGCATTAATAATTAAATATTTGTAATCACTTATTTCTTTTGCAGCAGATACATAACCACTAAAATCGTTTGGTAACTCTAGATAACTAACCAGCTTACTTAAAAATGTATATTTATAATTTTTAGACATGCCTAAATGAGAACCTAAGCGATCAACAAAATGAACAGAAGAGCACTTACCAACATAAACACATTCAGAGTTTGAGTTAAATATTATATAAACACCATGACGCATAGCTTCATTATTATCATCTACTAACAAATCTACAAATGATAACTCTTTTAACTTCCTTGCGTTTGCTGAAAATATTGTATTTTTAGCTTCATTAACTGTAAGACCAATTAACTTTTCTACTTCAATTTTAAAATCCATAACTATCCTTAGTTTATAACGCCTTGCTAAGCGGAAAATAATGGTTGGCTATAATCGCGAAGCGATGGTCAACTGTTATTTTTCCGTTTAAGCAACTTATTGAACGAAGCCGCTGAGCGGCAGAGTAAAAAACTATAAGCTCAACTACGGTAAATACACCTTCCCAAAGGAATATTTATCATGAACAAAGCGCAGCAACATCGTTCATATTATCTTTATGAACAACACCTTACCCATCTCAACTTGCAAGGTAAACGCCCCGCTACGATTGATGCTTATAGTCGTGCTCTACGTCGCATTACCCATCAACTGGATAAATCACCAGACACATTAACTACCGAAGATCTTAAACAACATTTTACGCAACTGATCAAACACATTCATGGAGTACCGTAAAAATTGATCGAAATGGCTTACAGTTTTTCTTTAAGCATGTCCTTCAACGTGATTGGGTGTGGCTGAACATTGTAAAGCCGCCGCACGTGAAAACCTTACCTGATATTTTAACGCCAGCCGAAATCAGCCTATTGATCATTTACAACTAGTTACTTGTGCAGAGATGATCTCAGAATTTAATAAGATACTTCCTCTGTTATAGATAACTATAACTATAAAAAGGGTAGATAGCGCAATTAATGTTTTTATAGTTTTTTATCAAATGTCATTTAGATTCCTTTTAAAGGTTTGATTAGTTAATTATTGATACAAGCCTATATAAATTGCAGGTATTGAAAGCCCAATGAATAAAATTCCCAAGCGAAAACCATTTCCCTTAGCTAAACGAGCATTGGCCTCATTGCCTTTGTGATACAAAATATCAGTATTTTGCCCTATGGGTATTATCTTAGAATTAAAAGATGTTTTTGATTGAACTTCGTAAGTAATTCCATTTAAAGAAAATTCAAAACTAGGTCTGTACATTGTCTGTTTACTGTTATCGCTATCTTTGGATTGATATTCATAATAGCGTAGTATTTTACCCTTAGTTTTCAGTGCTTTTTGATTAAAGCGCCAGTAGTCAAATAATATATAACTCCCCAATACACCAAAAACATAGCCTGCTATTAATGGAACAATATTCATATTTAATCCTTACATATGAAAGCCTAACCGCGCTTGCCCTGAAATCTAACGCCCGGCTAACATGCCGGAGGCCAATGGCGCCTTTTGTGCGGGGTTTGCACAAAAGGTGACAGTGACCGGAGGTCTTGTGCAGCCACTTGTTAAATTTCTATTTCTTAACCATTTCATAATCTTCATCCATGAAATACTCACCAGACCTAACCATACTTCTGGCCCCCCAACTCATAGGGTAAACAACTTGTTTATAGCCTTCGTCCCCTATTTGATATGCACCGCTCTTTAATCCTCCGATTAAATCACTCAAATGCTCCTCGATACTTGGGGCGAGTACACTAAAGTAATAATCTTGAGCTACTGCCAATAGCTCTCCTGGCTGCTTCCCTCCCAAGTTCAGGACAATATTGTAACCACCTGAAGCCATAAATAGAGGCAAAATAAGCCTTAGATCATTTATTTCATCGTCCTCGGAATAATGCTGAGAGTTGCTATATTCATCATAATACTTGATGCCACACTCTTCAAATGCCTGGAAATTTTCATCTAAAAAGTTTCCTGCAAAGAATGAAACAGTGTGTTTTTTAAATGCATCCTTGTAATGCTGTAAGAGTGTTTGGTCATTCTCGAGTTCATAGCCGCAAAATATATCAACTTCATCTGTGATTAACTTTACAAGCTGCACCAGATTTCTAACATTATCAGGAATCTTAGTTTTGATTATATTTTCAATTTCTTGAATTTCAGGTGAAGCGTCGACTTTTTTATCAATGCTACTTAAAAGATTTTCAATATAGTCGATTGTTTCCGAAACTTGACTCATTCCTGATCCCTCTGGAAATTTAACGCCCGCATCAACTGCCGGAGGCTACTGGCGCCTTTTTTGCCGGGGTTTTGGCAAAAAAGGAGACAGTGGCCGGAGGTCAGATTGCAGGCGCTTGTTAAATTTTTCTAGCTAAAAATACCTGGATTGTGTTTGCTCCAAATCTCCATTTCTAGCTCTTCAGGATAAAGACCATCTTCTTTATATTTATCATTTTCCACCCACTCTACGCACGTATCGACCATTTTTTGTATGGAATAGAAATAAACATCAATTCCTTGCATAACCGAGATTATTGGCCGCTCTAATACAGAACTTAGGTTATTACCTTTTGTTGGGATCACATACCAGCCACCATTAAAGGACGCTATTGGAAATGAATTCTTAAGCATGAAATGGTCTTCTTTATATGTTCCGTAAGAATCCATCATACTTTTATATTCATTCTTAGCTCTTTCGATACTACAGAAACTGTTGTCGCGGAACCAAAATGGATATTCAGAATCCCAAGCGTCATTCACCTGACCGCCTCTCCACGAATAAAGCGCAATGATTTCTTCAGTTAGATCTCCTGGAAACCACGAACATTTTTCTCTTAATTCTTGCTCATCTAGTGGTGGAAGCAGTGATTCACTAACTTTCATTCCCTTCGCTTCGAATGCTTTCAACAGCTTATCTAAGCTATTGTGAAGAACCTCAGTAGAAAATTTAGGGATATTAATATCTTTATGCTTTATTTGAGGCACCACAGTATCTCCACTACATCCGTATAATTTGCTAGCGGCAAATGTCGTAATCAATATTTCAAGAAACGATCTTCGATTCATATCCAAAATTTAACGCCCTGTTAAGGTGTGAGCAACGCAATACCGATGCCGCCGCATACCACCTTAATCACTTAAACCAACGCATGGTAAAAATGCCACGCGTTGCGAATCACTCTTAAACAGATTGTTGAACGAAGCCGCTTCGCGGCAGAGTGAAAGCCCATAAGCTCGACTACGGT
>NZ_JADQAQ010000003.1 GCF_022129445.1 Photobacterium sp. Ph5 | reverse complement strand
CAACTGACTTGTAATCAGTAGGTCACCAGTTCGACTCCGGTAGTCGGCACCATCTTTTGAAACCTCATCTTTGATGAGGTTTTTTTTCATCTCGATAAAATCAATTATCTATTCTGTTTCCTAGCCTATCTAACAATTATTAGATAAAAAAAAGCCCCACTACAATGAGCGAGGCTTTACCAATAATGATTAATACGCGCGGTTAACCACCCGTGAACATATTTGTGATCCAAGCTGCTGGCTTTTTAGTTGAGCACTGAGCTTTAAGCTGCCCATCCTGATCCCAAACCGGCAAGGTTACATTACCACTACAATTAGGGGTTAATGTCCCATTCGCTTGCTTATCATACTTCATGGTAGTGATCTGCTTAGGCCATGGCAGCGTTAATGGTGCAGGCTTACGACGTGTTAAGTAATCAGCATAAATTCTTAATGCACCGCTAGAGCCCGTTAATCGCACTGGTGTATTGTCATCACGCCCAACCCATACCACTGCGACTTCATGCCCATCAGCTCCCGCAAACCAGCTATCACGGTTTTTATCTGTGGTACCCGTTTTACCTGCCAATTTCGCAGCACTAAATTTACTCTGTAAGTAACGGGCTGTACCTTGGCTCACTACCCGCTTCATGTCATAAGTTGTCAGCCATGCTGCTTGCTCTGGTACCACCTGAGAGGCTTTAGGGTAGTTTTGATAAAGAATCCTACCTTTCTGATCAACAACCGCGCGTAATGCCGTTAAATCTGCTCTGCGACCACCACTTGTGATTGTCTGGAACATTTGCGCAACTTCATAAGGCGATAAGGTAAATGAACCTAACAAAATAGACGGCAACTTAGGCACTTCATTACGATCCACCCCCAACTTAGCCATGGTATCAATCACAGTCCCTAACCCGACTTTTAAACCCAGATTAACAGTCGGCACATTTAATGAATTCGCTAACGCATAATAGAGTGGTACTTGCCCTCTAAACTTACGATCATAGTTACGTGGACGCCAAGAGTTACCTTTACTGCCTCGTAGAACAATGGATTTGTCATCTAAGCTGGTTGCTAAGCTAAAACGATTCGGTTGACTTAATGCCGATAAATACACCGCAGGCTTTGCCAATGAACCAATTTGACGACTGGCATCTAATGCGCGGTTAAAGCCAGCATAACCAGGACGACTTCCGCCGATAACAGCACGTACTTCCCCACTTAAGCGATCAACCACTACCATCGCGGTTTCTACTTTAAGCCCTGCTTTTTTATTTAGCTTAGGTACCATTGATGCAACGCTTTGCTCAGCCGCTTGTTGAGACAATGGATCTAACGTACTAAATATACGCAGCCCTTTACCTGACTTATAAATATCACCGACATCACGCTCTAATTCACGTTGTAGCTGCTGGAAATAAGCGGGCTGTCGACTCGCAATCTTCGGTGTTTTTTGCACCCCTAATGGGCTAGAGGCTGCCACTTCATATTCAGCACCTGTAAGGGTATTATTTTTCAACAATAGGCTGAGGACTAAATCACGGCGTTCTAACGTACGTTCAGGATGTCGCCAAGGGTTAAATTGAGAAGGTCCTTTAACCATACCCACCAGCATTGCTAATTGGGCTGATGTGAGCTCTTCTAATGGGCGACCAAAATACAATCTAGCAGCCAATGGGAAGCCATGAACTTCTTTACCGCCATTTTGCCCCAGATAAATCTCGTTAAGGTAAGCTTCTAATATCCGATCTTTGCTATAGCGATAATCAATAATAACGGCAATGTAAGCCTCACGAACTTTACGCCATAGGCTACGCTCACGACTTAAAAATAAGTTCTTAGCGAGCTGTTGGGTTAAGGTGCTGCCTCCTTGTACCGTTCGACCCGCACGCAAGTTCACAAACATGGCGCGAATGATTGCCAATGGTGATACACCATCATGCTGATAGAAATCTCTATCTTCTGTCGCGAGTAATGCATCAATTAAGAGTGGTGGAAACTCGTCGCGCTTCATAAAAATACGCTGCTCATTACCTGAAAGCCCCAGCATGCCTAGCATTTTCGGTTCAATGTTGAAATAACCTAACGAACGCTTGGTGGTGAGATCTTTAATGCTTGTTAGCGTAGTGCCCGAAAACGTCAGCAACACATGCTGTTTCTTCTCTGCACCTTCAGGAAAATCAAACGGACGTCGGATCAATTCAATGCGAGTTGATGAAGCAGAGTATTCCCCAATACGGGTTGGCGTGCGCACTTTGTAGTATTTCAATAAATCCAATTCACGACGCACATCCCTAATACTGATGTGTTGATCAGGGCGAAGTGTTAATACTCGACCATACACAACGGACGGTAAATCCCAAATTTGACCATCCATTTTATTACGTACAATCGTATCAAGGTAAATCCCCACAACCAGCATGGCAGCAACAACCACTAAGCCGATTTTAAAGCTCAACCAACCCAGCTTGCGTAACCAAGGACGATCTGTTTTCACCGACTTCTTTGTTTTTTTCGTGGCTGATTTCTTAGCTGGCACCTTTTTGGTTGCACTCGCAGCAGGAGTACGTTTAGTGGGCTTTTTTGCTGTAGGTTTTACTGGGGTTTTCTTTCGTGGTGTCGTCGGCTTTTTTCCACCACTGTCTTTGGGTGGTGCAACGTGTTTTCTTGACTGAAAATGAAGAGGCAACTTAATCATAATGCATCAACTAAGGTCATTCCTATATTAAAATAGGAGCAACTATCATTGCTCCTAAAAACGTGATTATAGCTAATAATGAACACTATACCTGATTATATATACAGGTCTATTGCTACATATATTTTTTGGTTTTACGGGTAGGCACGTGATTAGCAGGATCATCCGGCCATGGGTGCTTCGGATATCGACCTTTCATTTCCTTTTGTACTTCCTTATACGAGCCCTGCCAAAATGCGGCTAAGTCTTGTGTAATTTGCAGTGGCCTTTGTGCGGGAGACAATAATTCCAATACCAGTGCCACTTTGCCATTAGCAATACAAGGCGACACTTTTTCACCAAACATTTCTTGTAATTTCACTGCTAGCACAGGTTGCTGTTGCTCATGATATCGGATCTTTATAGTAGTCCCTGTTGGGACTTGATAATGCGTAGGCAGTAGCAAATCGACTTGTTGCTTTTTATCCCAACCTAAATACGCTTCTAATGCGGCAAGTACATCTAACTTAGCGACACCTTTCATGGTTTTGATCCCATTCATATAAGGCAATAACCAACGATCAGCCGCTTCAAGTAAATCCGCTTCCTCTAATGCAGGAAGCTCAAGCTCTGGTAACCAGCGAGCAGCACAACGTGCACGTGTCAGCAACGAAGTGGCTTTATCTGTCCACGTTAATACCGATAACCCTTTGCGTTTAATTGCATTAACCAGCGCTTCACTGGCGAGGGCGGGATCAGGATCGGCGGCAATATATCGACTAACAATAAGTTTGCCACAATAGATCCGGTGCTCAGCGCTTAATCGCCCTTTTTTATCATCCCAATCCAGCCAGTCTTTCTTGGTAAATAACTGAGGGTGCGCCTGTTGTAATTGGGCTAAATCAGCAGACACAGCAGAAAAAACTCGACTGTCACCTTGGCGTGTTTTCACTACATCCGCGACCACCAATATATGTTCAGATGCCAGGTTTTGATCCACATCGAGTATCACACCTTGACCGTTTGCCAACTGATAACGTCCATCATGGTTACGTGTCATTGCAATACGATCAGGAAAACCGGCTGCTAACAATGCACCTAGCCATTGGTTATTCACTGTTAATGACGTGATCTTGGGTTTGTCATCAAGGTATTGATAAAGTTTTTGTTGGGCTTGTTTCGCGCGCTGGCAGTAATGCCCTGCTTTGACAAGCTTTTGACTTTCCAATAAATGTAATTGAAAACCGAGATCCGGATTGTCCATCCCACGCGGCGGATCTTCTAATAACGCCACAAGCATGGCTGCTGTCGACAATATTGTCTCATCCTGTTGCGCTCGGTAGTGTTCAAGGGCAAAGGCTAGAACCGCAGCATGACGAGGATCAGCACCTAAAGCTTGGATCAGTTTTCCTCGCTCAGTTTGTTGACCTCGCGTATCCATGGCGCCAAGTTGTACCAATAATTCACGAGATTGTTGCAATGCGATCGCAGGAGGAATATCAAGCCATTGTAATTCAGCGGGATCATGACAGCCCCACTGCACTAATTCCATTGCCAATGAGGTTAAATCGCTGCGTAAAATTTCAGGCTGAGGGTTTGTTGGTTGACGCTGTAGTTGCTCTTCACTGTACATTCGCAGACAAATACCCGCCGATAAACGTCCAGCTCGTCCTGCTCGTTGCTCTGCCGATGACTGTGCAATACGTACTTGCTGTAAGCGGCTAATACCTGATTTTGGATCCCACTGTGCGATGCGCTCTAACCCGCTATCAACCACTAATCGGATACCTTCAATAGTTAAACTGGTTTCAGCAATATTCGTCGCCAACACCACTTTACGTTGCCCATTAATTGGCGCATTGATCGCTTGTTGTTGCTGTTCAATACTCAATTGACCATAGAGCGGACAAAGTAATGTTTCGCCATCTAAGCGTTCTTTTAGCAGTTGCTCTAAGCGTTTAATTTCACCAACGCCAGGTAAAAACACCAGCATAGATCCAGATTCAGCGTTAAGTAATTGGCATATTGCTTGCGCCATTTTTTCAATAAGATCTCTCGGCTCAGTTTGCCCAACATAGCGATATTCAACAGGAAAACAGCGCCCTTGCGATTCGATATAGCTCGCCTCAGGCAATAGCGCTATCAATGCTTGCTGAGATAAGGTTGCTGACATTACCAAAACCTTTAAATCATCGCGAAGCGCTTGCTGTACTTCGAGTGCTAACGCTAATGCGGTATCGGCGTGAATAGAGCGCTCATGAAATTCATCGAAGATCAGTAAATCAATGCCTGTCAGTTCAGGATCCTGTTGCAACATTCGGGTCATCACCCCTTCGGTGACAATCTCAAGCTTGGTCTTTGCACTGACTTTAGTTTCACCTCGTACACGTAAACCGACAGTTTCCCCGACCTTCTCACCTAACTGACGAGCTAAATATCCCGCAATATTTCTTGCCGCTAATCGTCTTGGCTCTAACATTACGATACGTCCGGTAAACGTATTTTGTTGTAATAATGAAAGCGGTAGAAATGTCGACTTACCTGCCCCCGGTGGTGCTTTTAAAATCAGTTGAGATGAAGATGTCAGTGCTGATAATAAATTGGGTAATACATCTGCTATTGGGAGTTGTGACAAGCTGAGTACCTTATGTCATGATCTAATTTATTGGCTAATGCCCATACCTTTAATTGCCATTGTAGCGAAAAGGTAACCGACAACGAAAAACAATAATCAGCCACTGAGAGAACTATGAAATTTGCGCAACCTTTACAATCGGCCAAACTGATCAAACGTTATAAGCGTTTTTTAGCTGACATTGAACTTGATAATAGTGACGTTCGCACTATCCATTGTGCCAATACGGGTGCTATGACAGGCTGTGCCGAGCCTGGCAGTACTGTTTGGTATTCCACCTCTGATAATCCAAAACGTAAATACCCCAATAGTTGGGAGCTCACTCAAACATTGAATAATGATTGGATTTGCGTAAACACAGCCCAAGCAAATCGATTAGTGGAAGAAGCAATTAAAAATGACGTAATTGATGAACTAACCGATTACACATCACTGCGAGCTGAAGTTAAATATGGCACTGAAAATAGTCGCATTGATTTATTACTTGAGTCAGAAAGTCGACCGCCCTGCTATATTGAAGTAAAAAGCGTCACCTTATTAGGGAAAAATAGACAAGGTTATTTTCCTGATGCCGTAACCACTCGAGGGCAAAAACACCTCAGAGAATTAATGGAGATGGTTGATCAAGGCAACAGATCGGTGCTCTTGTTTGCAGTTTTACATTCGGGAATTGATAACGTATCAGTAGCTGATCATATTGATCCAATATACGCTCAACTACTAACGCAAGCAGTAAAGGCTGGTGTTGAGGTTCTTTGCTACAAAGCAGAGCTCAATAAAGACCAAATCAAGCTGACCAATTGTATAGAATTTCGTCATTCAAACTAAAAAATGATGGTTTCTTCACATTGGTATAGAATTGAAGAAAGACAGTAATTGCCACAGCCAACCCTTTCTGCTATAGATACCGCCCAAAATTAACCAGTGACGGTTATTAGGTACATTAGGAGATGCTATATGCCAGAGACCAACGTTAAAAAATCACTAGGCATCCTGGCTATTGCTGGGGTTGAACCTTACCAGGAAAAAGCTGGTGAAGAGTATATGGGTGAAGCTCAACGCAATCACTTCCATAAGATTCTTTCAGCATGGCGTAATCAGCTTCGTGAAGAAGTTGATCGTACAGTAAACCATATGCAAGACGAGGCCGCTAACTTCCCCGATCCTGTCGATCGTGCAGCTCAGGAAGAAGAATTCAGCCTTGAATTACGTAACCGTGACCGTGAACGTAAACTGATCAAAAAAATCGAAAAAACCCTAAAGCGCATTGAAGAAGATGATTTCGGCTTCTGTGACTCTTGTGGTATCGAGATCGGTATTCGTCGTTTAGAAGCTCGCCCAACAGCAGAACTTTGTATTGACTGTAAGACACTTGCAGAAATCAAAGAAAAGCAAATGGCTGGCTAATTACGTCGCCTGCGTTAATGCCTAATTTTAGAGGGAGCGAAAGCTCCCTCTTTCGTTTACACTAGCGTGCGATTTAATTTGTGTCGCGCTATTATTAGCGCGACTTATCCATGTTAGTCATTGCTTGCGCTCTAATCACGCTCAGTTGAGCTTAAGATTAGCTCGCACCAAACTGAATAAGGTTCTGTATTAAGAATCTTATTCAGTTTGGAGGGTTGCCTTGCTGCAGTATCCCCTAGCTCTGGCCAACATATTTTAACGCCGAGCCTAGTCACCTAATCAGACCTAGGCTGCTTTATTGTTCATAATTTATGACACAGACGACAAAATATATAGGACGCTTTGCGCCATCACCCTCAGGGCCACTTCACTTCGGATCATTGATAGCTGCACTCGGTAGTTACTTGCAAGCCAAGTCAAACCAAGGGCGCTGGATTGTCAGAATGGAAGATCTCGATCCTCCACGAGAAATGTCCGGTGCTGCTGATGATATCTTGCGTACCCTTGAAGCTTATGGCTTTGAATGGGACGGTGGGATTATGTATCAAAGCCAACGTCATGATGCATACCAAAGTCAAATCGACCAATGGTTAGCCCAAGGCGATGCTTATTATTGTCAATGTAGTCGTAAAGCAATCAAAGAAGCAGGCGGTTTTTACCCAGGTACCTGTCGTAACCTCAATCAACAGCCTAAAGACAGTGCTGTTCGGTTAAAAGTGGACAAACCTATCACTCTTTTCGATGACCAATTACATGGTCAAATCGCTCTACCAACTGCGGTTGCGGGAGAAGATTTTATCATTCGACGTCGAGACGGGTTATTTGCTTATAATCTTGCGGTTGTGCTTGATGATATCGAACAAGGGATCACTGAAATTGTTCGTGGTGCTGATTTAATTGAACCTACGGGACGTCAAATCGGCTTATACCAACAACTTGGTCATACCCCTGTGAGCTATTTACACTTACCGCTCGCTGTAACGGAAAATGGCAATAAATTGTCAAAACAAAACCATGCACCTGCGATTGATAAAACCAATCCGCGTCCGGCCTTGGTTGCAGCGCTACAGTTTTTAGGCCTTGCGCCACCAGCAGATCTTGCTGCACACACTGTAGAAGAAATTTTAATGTGGGGCGTTGCGCACTGGCAGCTAGATAAGCTACCAAAAACCACCGCTATCACACTAGCATTCTAAAATAGTCTGCCGTGATATATTATATACGGCTGTTTGTTGAACCAGATGCACATAATGGGGTGTATTATCTTTAATCGAGTAGCCAGCTTTTGCCGTAAAGTATTGAATCGCGACAGTAGTACTCGCGTTCCAGAGGAACAAACTTTGCAAGTTTACCAACGCCAAGAGCACAGCATTTCACGTAAAGATATCAGCGAAAATGCGCTGAAAGTACTATATCGTCTAAACAAAGCCGGTTACGACGCTTACTTAGTAGGTGGCGGCGTACGTGATTTACTACTAGACAAACAACCTAAAGACTTCGATATTGCAACCAATGCAACACCAGAAGACATTAAAAAGCTGTTTCGTAACTGTCGCTTAATTGGTCGTCGTTTCCGTCTTGCCCATATCTTATTTGGTCGTGACATTATCGAAGTGGCAACATTCCGCGGCCACCATTCTGACGCTCCTGTACAAGCTACAGCACCAAAAGATAGCAAACAAAAACCGCAAATCTCATCGCGTAGCCAAGAAGGCATGTTACTTCGTGACAATGTCTACGGCACGATTGAAGAAGATGCAGAGCGTCGTGATTTCACCATCAACGCACTTTATTATAGTGTGAAAGATTTTACGGTGACCGATTACGCCAACGGTGTTCACGATCTTAACAATCGTATTGTTCGCTTAATGGGTGATCCTGAAACCCGTTACCGAGAAGATCCTGTACGTATGTTACGTGCAGTACGTTTCGCGGTAAAACTAGACATGGAAATTGATCCAACAACGGCTGCGCCGATCAAAGATCTTGCGCCACTCATGCTAGATATCCCATCGGCACGTTTGTTCGAAGAAAGCCTAAAACTGCTGCAATCAGGACAAGGTTTAGAAACGTACCGCATGCTACGTGAATATAACCTGTTCCAACAACTTTTCCCGATTTTGGCCGATCATTTCACCGAAGATCACAGTAGCCAAACCGAGAAGATGATTGAGCATATCTTGGCATCTACTGATAAGCGTATTGCAGAAGATAAACGCGTCAACCCTGCCTTTATCTATGCGGCAATGCTGTGGTATCCAATGATGATCCGTGCAGAAGAAGTATCTTTTGCCAGTGGTTTATCGTTCTACGACGCATTTATGGTGGCTAGTAACGATATTCTTGATGATCAAGTTCGTACTATTGCGATCCCACGCCGCCATACCACGACTGTTCGCGATATTTGGCAACAGCAATTACGCTTTGCTCGTCGCAGTGGCAAGCGTGCGTTTAAAACCATGGAACATCCTAAATTCCGTGCCGCATACGATTTCTTAGAAATGCGTGCCCTATTTGAAGGTCATGACGTTAAAGAGTTAGCGCAATGGTGGAGTGAGTTCCAAAACGTGGATCGCAACCAACGTGGTAAAATGGTGATGAACCTTAATGAAAGCGGCAGTCGTCGCCCACGTCGTCGCCGTCCACAGCAGCGCCGTAAAAAGCCACAGCCGAAATCATCATGATCCGAGCTTATATCGCAATAGGCAGTAACTTGGGCGATCCTATCGCCCAAGCTAATAGCGCCATCGATGCTTTACGCACACATCCCGATATAACAGTCGTTGCCGTGTCATCCCTATACAGCAGTACGCCAATGGGGCCACAAAACCAACCCGATTATATTAATGCCGTGGTAGCAATCGATACCGATTTAGCACCACTCACATTACTTGATCAAACTCAAGCCATTGAACTTGAACATGGTCGAGTGCGAAAAGATGAACGTTGGGGACCAAGAACCTTGGATCTCGACATTCTGTTATATGGTGATCTTAAGCACCATTGCGAACGTTTAACCGTTCCACATTACGGTATGAAAGTACGAGAATTTGTACTCTATCCGTTAGCTGAGATAAGCCCTAAGTTAATTCTACCTGACAACACCCCTTTATCCACTCTATTGGATCAGGTAGACCTCAATGGCTTAGCTATCTGGCAAAAATAAAAATCTATCAGGGCGAGGAAAAGCTATGAAGAAAATTACTATCAACGATCTCATGAAATGGAAGCAAGAAGGTCGTAAGTTCGCATCTGTCACTGCATATGATGCAAGTTTCGCTCAATTGTTTGAGCAGCAGGAAATGCCAGTATTACTGGTTGGTGATTCTCTTGGCATGGTTTTACAAGGCCGTGAAGATACGCTTCCTGTTACTGTAGAAGAGATCGCTTACCACACGCGTAGTGTTCGTGCGGGAAGTCCAAATGCATTACTGATGGCTGATATGCCATTTATGAGTTATGCAACGCCAGAACAAGCATGTGAAAACGCTGCAAAGCTAATGCGTGCTGGCGCTAATATGGTCAAACTAGAAGGCGGCGCATGGTTAGCAGATACCATTTCTATGTTAGCTGAACGTGCCGTTCCTGTTTGTGCTCACCTTGGTTTAACACCACAATCAGTCAATATTTTTGGTGGATACAAGGTACAAGGCCGTGATATCGACAAAGCCGATGAAATGGTTAAAGACGCTATCCTATTAAAAAATGCAGGCGCACAAATCATTGTTCTTGAATGTGTACCAGCTAGCCTTGCTGAACGCATTACCAAAGCGGTAGAAATTCCCGTGATTGGTATTGGTGCAGGTAACAGTACCGATGGTCAAATTCTAGTTATGCACGATATGTTCGGCATTTCTGCCAATTATATGCCGAAGTTTTCGAAAAACTTCCTCACAGAAACTGGCGACATGCGTGCGGCCGTCACTAAATATATTAAAGATGTTGAGACCGGTGAATTTCCAGGATCTCAACATACCTTTGAATAAGGAATAAAAGATGCAAACATTCGCCGATATTGCCCCACTAAGAGAGCAAATTCGTACTTGGCGCCGTGAGGGTCGTCGTATTGCTTTTGTTCCAACTATGGGTAATTTGCATGAAGGCCACTTAACGCTGATGCGTAAAGCGCGTAAGCATGCCGATGTTGTAATTGCTAGTATCTTTGTTAATCCCATGCAGTTTGATAAGGCTGAAGATCTACAAACGTACCCACGTACGTTAGAACAAGATATAGTCAAACTGCACCAACAAAATATGGTTGATGTGGTATTCACGCCTACGCCGGAGGTAATGTACCCTGGCGGTTTAGACAATCAAACATTTGTTGAAGTACCAAGCCTATCTAGCATCTTAGAAGGTGAATTGCGTCCAGGTCATTTTCGTGGTGTAGCAACCATCGTTAACAAACTTTTTAATATCGTTCAGCCTGATGTTGCCTGCTTTGGTGAAAAAGACTTCCAACAATTGGCACTTATTCGTCAAATGGTTATCGATCTTGAACTCGATATCAAAATTGTTGGTGTACCTACGGTACGTGAAATGGACGGTTTAGCCATGAGCTCACGCAATGGCAAACTAACAGTAGATGAACGTCAACGAGCACCTGTACTTGCTCGTACTATGCGTTGGATCAGCAGCCAAATGCGTGGTGGTCGAACTGACTATGACGAGCTAGTGGTTGATGCCAATGATCAATTACGTGCCGCTGGTTTACAACCTGATAAATGTTTTATCCGCGATGCTGTAACACTACTGCCTGTAACCGAAGAAACTCAGCAAGCGGTGATCTTGATGTCATCTCAATTAGGTAAAGTCCGCCTGATTGATAACCAAGTTGTTGACTTGGGACCGACTCAAACATCAGATGAAGACATCGCTGAATAAACGTTAGTAATAACGGTTAATAAAAAATACCGCTCATTGAGCGGTATTTTTTTATTTTAAATATAACGTTATGAACGTAATCCAATTCCACGTGATATTAGATAATATGCCACGCTATACAACGCAATAACAAAAACACCCAATACAGCAAAAGAGGTACCAATCCCCACATCAGAGACGCCAAGAAAGCCGTAACGGAAGGCATTGACCATATAAACAATTGGGTTGATTTTCGATACACCTTGCCAAAATTCAGGTAATAAATTGATCGAGTAAAACACCCCACCAAGATAAGTCAACGGCGTTAGCACGAACGTTGGAATAATACTGATATCATCAAACGTGCGAGCAAATACCGCATTAATTAAGCCGCCTAATGAGAACACGATAGATGTCATTACCACGGTTGCTACAATCACACCAATATGTGCAATGTGAAGCTTTACAAACAACAATGACACAATAGTAACCAATGTCCCTACGGCTAAACCACGTAGTACACCACCACCGACATAACCGGCAATAATGATATAGTTAGGAACTGGCGCAACCAATAATTCTTCAATGTTGTGCTGAAATTTAGCACTAAAAAAAGAAGACGCAACATTAGAATAAGAATTAGTGATCACTGACATCATGATCAACCCCGGCACTATATAGGCCATGTAACTAAACCCTTCCATATCACCTATTCGGCTACCAATTAAGTTACCAAAGATAATGAAATACAAGGTCATGGTAATTGCAGGGGGGACTAACGTTTGTACCCAAATACGGGTAAATCGATGGATTTCTTTGGCAATTAAGCTTTTAAAAGCGATCCAATATTGTTTCTTCACGCCTCAACCCCTTTATTATTCTGTGCTTGGTTTACCAAAGTGACAAACAATTCCTCTAAGCGGTTACTCTTATTACGCATCGATTTAACCTCGATCCCTTGCTCAGTTAATTGACTAAATACAGGGTTTAAACTTTCGCCTTTTTTAAGTTCAATTTCCAAAGTTGCACTATCAACCAATAGACTATTGAAGCCAATTAAGTTTGGTGGCGTCTGTTGTGGATTGATATCTAAAATAAACGTTTCTAATTCAAGCTTTCCCAATAAGTTTTTCATTGAGGTATGCTCAATCAATTCACCGTGGTTAATAATACCGATATTACGACACAGCATTTCGGCTTCTTCCAAATAGTGAGTGGTAAGAATAATCGTCACCCCCTCTTGGTTTATTTTACGTAAAAACGTCCACATAGATCGGCGTAATTCAATATCAACACCCGCAGTTGGCTCATCTAAAATCAGCAACTTAGGTTCATGCATTAATGCTCGAGCAATCATTAATCGACGCTTCATTCCACCAGATAAATTACGAGCACGCTCACTGCGCTTACCCCATAAATCAAGCTGTGATAAATATTTTTTGGCACGTTCTTTAGCAAGCGAACGCTCTACACCGTAATAACCGGCTTGGTTAATCACGATTTGTTCAACGGTTTCAAAAGGATTGAAATTAAATTCTTGTGGTACTAAACCAAGCTGATTTTTCGCATCGACTTTTTCAGAGTCTAAATCATAACCAAAGATTTTTACCAATCCCGAGGTCTTATTCACCAGTGAGCTTATAATACCAATCGTGGTTGATTTACCCGCACCATTAGGACCTAACAAAGCAAAAAAGTCGCCCTCATTAACGGTTAAGCTCATATTTTTTAGCGCTTCTACACCGCCCTTGTAAGTTTTTCTTACATTTTTTATTTCTAAAGCGTTCATAAATTGCGCTCTTTCTGTTACAAAAATAAAAGGAATTATTACTTATCTATCACTAATCCGATTTGCTATTAGCGAAGCTTGTGTATAGTAAGGAACATATCAATATAAGGTATCATCATGGCAGATATTAAGCAGCTCTTCGCAAACAACCTATCTTGGTCGGAAAACATTAAAAATGAAGATCCTGACTACTTTACTGAATTAGCAAAAGGACAACATCCACAATACCTATGGATTGGTTGTTCTGATAGTCGCGTTCCTGCTGAACGTTTAACAGGCCTTGTTTCTGGTGAATTATTCGTTCACCGTAACGTAGCCAACCAAGTGATCCACACCGATCTTAACTGTCTATCTGTAGTTCAGTATGCTGTTGACGTACTGAAGGTTAAACATATCATCATTTGTGGTCACTATGGCTGTGGTGGTGTTACAGCAGCAATTGAAAACCCACAGCTAGGCTTGATTAATAACTGGCTGCTACATATTCGCGATCTTTATTTAAAGCACCGTACTGATTTAGGCGCCCTTCCTCGCCAAGAGTGGGATGATAAATTATCTGAAATTAACGTCGCTTCTCAAGTCTATAACTTAGGTAACTCAACCATTTTGCAGCAAGCATGGGAACGAGGACAAGACGTTAAGATCCATGGTTGGATCTACGGCACAAGCAATGGCGTACTTAAAGATCTCGGTGTAACTTCAACTAGCCGTGAAACATTAGAAGTGGGCTATCAAGCAGCCATGTCTTCACTACTACCACCGCTAGAGCAATCTATTAACGATCATATAGCAGAAAAAACAAGCTAAGTGTTCTGAATATCTAACGATAAAAAAAGCGACCCGATGGTCGCTTTTTCTTATTCCTTAACTGGAACCACTTTACCGATGAAAGGTAAATGACGGTATTTTTGTGCGTAGTCGATACCAACACCGACAACAAACTCATCAGGAATAACAAAGCCATACCAATCAACTTTTACGTCGACTTCACGGCGCTCTGGCTTATCTAATAACGTACAAATACGAATAGAGTTAGGCTCACGTAGCGATAAGATCTCGCACACTTTATGCAGTGTATTACCAGTATCAATAATATCTTCTACCAGCAGTACATCTTTACCTTTGATGTCATCATCAAGATCTTTCAAGATACGAACATCACGGCTACTTTCCATGGTATTACCGTAGCTTGATGCAGTCATAAAATCGACTTCATGAGGCAAGTCGATCGCACGTGCAAGATCAGCCATGAACACAAAAGAACCACGCAATAAGCCTACCATCACTAAATCTTTTGAATCTTTATAACACTCAGTGATTTGCTTACCTAGCTCTTTAACACGTTCTTGAACTTCCTGCTCAGAAATCATTACTTCAATTGTATGTTTCATTTTCTTCTCCATTTGTGCGACTGCACTAGCCATCACAGGCTACTTATTTCAAAGGAATCGCATTGTACCACTCCTTTGAAATAATGGTTATTTAATCAATAGTGTCAATTATACGAAACACTTTAGATTAGTTATATTTGCCGAACAGTTGTTTATTATGTAACCTAGCCTTATTAAAACAGATGCATAAACAGTTTTTATACTTAGGCTAGGGATTATTAATTATGGATACGATTACCAAAAAAACCCGTACTCGTCTTTCACCAGAAAAGAGAAGACAGCAACTGCTTGATTATTCATTGGAAGTTTTTGCAAGAAGAGGTATCGGCCGTGCAGGACATGCTGATATCGCTGAAATGGCAAACGTTTCCGTTGCAACCGTATTTAATTACTTTCCAACCCGAGAAGCACTGGTTGAGCAAGTCTTAGTTGAAGTTGAAAACGAGTTTAGTGCATTACTAGAAGAATGTCTGGGAGATAAAGACAAGACGCTTCATGCGCGTTTAACCTGCATTAGCCACAATCTTATCGATACGGTTTTAGACCAACAAGATTGGATTAAAGTCTGGTTTGAATGGAGTACTTCTGTACGTGATGAAGTATGGCCACAGTTTGTCGAAACCAATCGTAATAACCTGCATAAAGTACGTGATGCGTTTGCTCAAGCTATCGATAACGGTGAAATTACTACAGCACAAAAAGCCGAGGATTTAGCTAAATTGTTACACGGCATTTGTTATGTAATTTATATCCAAGCCAACTTATTACCAGATCAAACAGCACTTCAGCAACAAGCTGAAATCTACCTTGAAGCATTAGCATTAAATCGCTAATCCAAGTATAGAAATAACAAAGCCTGCATTACACAGGCTTTGTTACTATTAGCGACGTTGAAAACAACTATCTTTTAGAAGCAACTACGCAACCGCAAATACCACCGGTAAATGAGGCTCTACTTCAACCGCAACACGATCGCCAATATTCATTAATAAATGTGAATTAACAATCAATTGATGGCCGGAAAAATCAACCGTGTAACGGCAGCTATCTCCCATGAATTGTTGTTCAATAATTTCTCCATCGCCATCTTGCTGTAAGCTTACACGTAAGTTTTGTGGCCTTAATAACCAATCAACAGAAGCGCCTTCAGCCAGCAAAGCTTCATTAGATGCTAACGCTAATTCCCCCAGTGGAGTTAATAACCGTGTTTGATTTTTTACCGTTGCAGGAAGATAAGAGCCAGTACCTAAGAAATCTGCGACAAACCGACTACTTGGCTGATAATACAACTCCGTTGCCGTACCAAATTGTTCAATCACGCCGTGATTCATCACTGCCATCTTATCAGCAAAAGCAAAAGCTTCTTCACGACTGTGAGTCACAAAAATTGCGGTAACCCCCTGCGCTTTAAAAATCTTACGAATATCACGGATCAAGCTATGGCGTACTTGTGTATCAATATTAGAAAAAGGCTCATCTAACAAAATCAAATCAGGCTCACACGCCAGCGCACGAGCAATCGCTACACGTTGTTGCTGCCCACCTGATAATTGATGTGGATAACGATCCTCTAACCCCGTTAAATGTACGAGTGTTAACATTTCATCTATCTTGGCAACAATACGTGCTTTATCCCAGTGGCGCAGACCAAACGCAATATTTTGCGCCACAGTTAAATGCGGGAACAACGCATAGTCTTGGAAGATCATCCCAATATTACGTTTCTCTGGTGGTAACCACTGGTATTCATCAACAATTGTCCGCCCATTAATCGACATAAAACCCTGTTCTAAAGGTAGCAATCCTGCTATCGCTTTTAATAGCGTTGTTTTACCACAGCCACTTGCACCTAACAGACAAACGATCTCACCTGAGTTAACCGCTAACGATAAGTCTTTCAACACTGGCTGACCATGGTAACTACAGGTTAAGACGCTGACAGATAATGCATGTTTCATTAGTTCTTTCGCTCCAAAGATCGGTTAACCAATACCAAGGGAATTAAACCCACAACCACCAGCAAAATAGCCGGTAATGCTGCTAGCTCTAGCTGTTCATCTGACGCAAAATTAAATACGTAAGTCGCTAAGGTTTCAAAATTAAATGGTCGTAGCAGCAATGCCGCATTGAGCTCTTTCATTGACTCAATAAACACCAGTAACCCAGCAATTAAACAACCACGACGTATTAATGGCAGATGGACTTTTCTCAACATTGCTGTTGAGGCATAACCCATGGTTTTCGACGCCATATCTAATGATGGCGAGACTTTGGTTAAACTTGTTTCAATGCTACCAATTGCGACGGCAGCAAAACGGACCACAAAGGCAAAAATAATCGCGAATATCGTACCTGAGAAAATCAATCCTGGACGACCTAACCCTAAGCTAATCGCAATATCATTAACCAGATGATCAGCACTCGTGAGTGGGATCATTACTCCGATCGCCAACACTGTACCAGGTACAGCGTAGCCTAATGACGATAAGCGGATTGGCATCTGACTAAAACCACTACCATCAAGGCGTCGATAAAAATTAACCAAAAGCCCTAAAATTACCGCGATAACAGCAGCGGTAATCGAGACAAATAAACTGTTTAAACTGTATTGTTGAAATTCTGGCGTCCAGCTCTGGCTGAAATACTCAATGGCGTAATAACCGAGCTGTAGCAACGGAAAAATAAAAGCACAGCTAACAAGTCCCCAGCACCATATGAGTGCCAACCACTTTTTCCATCCTTTTAAGGTGTACTTAACGTCTCCATCATTGTCACATTGATGTTGAAACATCTTTTGTTTACGACGACTAAAACGTTCACTGCTGATCAAAAAGAAAATAACAAGCAACATGATGGCTGAAATTTTCGCGGCAGCATAAAGGTTTGAGTACCCTAACCACGTATCATAAACCGCTGTTGTTAGCGTATTAACCGCAAAGTAACTAACGGTACCAAAATCGCCTAATGCTTCCATTGCTACTAATGATACGCCAACAGCAATAGCTGGACGTGCTAACGGCAGTGAAATACGACGGAAACTTTCCCATGGTGTACAACGAAGCAAACGCGCTGATTGTAATAAGCTAACACTCTGCTCCATGAATGCCGCACGCACGAGAAGATAAATATAAGGATAAAGCACTAGAGCCAATACAAAACAAGCGCCACCTAATGAACGAAGATCAGGAAACCAATAATCGCTAATATGTTGCCAACCAAAAATATCTCTTAAAAATATTTGGATTGGGCCAGCATAATCAAACCAGTTAGTATAAAGGTAACCAACGATATAGCCGGGCATCGCTAGAGGTAAAACAAGCGCCCATTGAAGTGTTTTTTCAGTAGGTAAACGGCACATTGCCATTAACCACGCAGTGGGAATACCAAAACAGAGCGACAACAATACCGTGCCAACAACCAACACGACGGTATTAAAGGCATAAGTTGGCATCACCGTATTCATTAGGTGACCAAATACCTCATCAGAGTTGCCCATTGCGGTAAAAAATATTGCCAGAATGGGAAAAACCAGTAGTAGAGCAAACGTCCAACTACCGGCTTTCCAAAACAAAAACTTCTCTTTCATTTACTACTACTTAGTATTTTTCAATATCTTTAGCCATGACAAAAAGTGACTAAATTCAGTATCGACCTTCCCTCATAACGGGAAGAGAAAACTACCACAACTTATTGCAAAACTTACCAAGTATGATGTAAAAATGGGGCTTAGCGCCCCATTTATTTTGTAACTAATTACAGATCAAACTTCACTTCATCTAGCAGTTTTGTTGCTGCATTGTGGTACTGTGCAATCTTGTCTAGTGATACATCATCAGCTTTAAAATCACCCCAAGAAGCAACTAACTCTGAACGCTTAACACCGTCTTTTACTGGGTATTCGTAGTTCACTTCAGCATACATTTCTTGTGCTTTATCCGATGTTAAGAACTCCATTAACTTCAGAGCATTTGCTTGGTTTGGCGCATTTTTTGCCATTGCCATGCCACTTACGTTAACGTGTGTACCTTTGCCTTCTTGACCAGGGAAGTTAATGTAAACCGCTTCAGCCCATGCTTTTTGGTTTTCGTCATTAACCATCTTACCTAGGTAGTAGCTGTTACCAATCGCTAAATCACATAAGCCTTCTTTAACCGCTTGAACTTGTGCACGGTCATTACCTTGAGGCTTACGAGCAAGATTTGCTTTCACACCTTCTAACCATGTTTTCGTTTCTGCTTCACCGTAATGTGCAATCATCGATGAAACCAATGAAACATTGTACGGGTGCTTACCTGAACGAGTACAAATCTTACCTTTCCACTCAGGCTTTGCTAAATCAGCATAATCAAAAGAAGCTGGTAGCTTACCTACACGATCTTTTGATGAATATACGTTTCGCGTACGCAATGTTAGAGCAAACCACTCATCTTCGTTATCACGGTATTGAGCAGGTACATTGCTATCAATCACTTTGCTATCAACTGGCTGAACTAGCTTCTTATCTGAAAGCTCGACAAGACGACTGATATCAGTTGTTAATACTACATCTGCAGGGCTGTATTCGCCTTCTTGCTGTAGTTTTTCAGCAAGACCTTTTTTAGCAAATTTCACATTAACTTTAATGCCAGTTTCTTTTGTGAACTCGTTAAACATAGGCTCAACTAAAAAAGGTTGGCGATATGAATAAACATTTACCTCTTCAGCAGCAGTGGCAACTTGAGGAGCGGCTAAACCCATAAGGATTGCTGAAGCTAAAAGCTTTTTCATTGATTATTCCCTTAAACGCAAAATGTAATGATAATGTTTCTCAATAAGATTCATTATACGTAAAACACTTCCCTTCGCAATCCACTTGTTACAAATAATTACAATCAAAAAACAAAATCGCCACCTATAAATAGGTGGCGATTTTTTTAACTATAAAGTAATTAATTACTTATATTTTATTTCACGCTAACAAACTCAGGGTAAGCATCAACACCACAGTCATGTGAGTCCATACCTTCCAATTCTTCTTCTTCTGTTACGCGAATACCAACCGTTACCTTTAATACACCCCATACAGCAAGGCTTGCAGCAAACACCCAACCGAAGATAACCGCTGCGCCAAATAACTGCGTCATAAAGCTTGCATCAGCATTGCTAAATGGCACAACCATTAAGCCAAATAGACCACATACACCGTGTACTGAAATCGCACCTACTGGATCATCAATCTTCACTTTATCTAGCGCAATAATACTAAACACAACTAATGCACCTGCAACCACACCAATAATTACCGCAGCAACTGGTGATGGTGATAATGGATCTGCCGTGATAGCCACCAGGCCGGCTAACGCACCGTTTAATACCATAGTTAAATCAGCTTTACCCCATGTTGTTTTACATACCGCTAGCGCTGCAATGGCACCAGCGGCAGCTGCGGCATTAGTATTTAAGAAGATTTGACCAACAGCTGTTGCGTTTTCAAAGTCAGATACCATTAACTGTGAACCACCGTTGAAACCAAACCAACCAAACCACAGAATAAATGTACCTAATGTTGCAAGTGGCATGTTTGAACCCGGAATTGGGTAAATCTCGCCGTTTTTACCGTATTTTCCTTTACGTGCACCCAATAGTAATACACCTGCTAGTGCTGCTGCTGCACCTGCCATATGTACAATACCAGAACCTGCAAAGTCGCTAAAGCCCGCTTCTGATAGGAAACCACCGCCCCATGTCCAGTAGCCTTCTACAGGATAAATAACGGCAGTTAGTACCACAGAGAAAATAAGGAATGACCATAATTTCATACGCTCTGCTACCGCACCAGAAACAACAGACATTGCAGTCGCAACGAAGACAACTTGGAAAAAGAAGTCAGATTCTAAAGAGTGATCAGCGCCTTCAGCTTGCGTACCAATTAATGCTCCAAATGAGGGTAACCAACCACCCGCACTGTTATCGACATACATAATGTTGTAACCAACCAGTAGGTACATGGTACAAGCGATAGCATATAAACAAATATTTTTAGTTAAAATTTCAGTGGTGTTTTTCGAACGAACAAGACCTGCTTCTAACATCGCAAAACCTGCTGCCATCCACATCACTAATGCGCCAGAGATCAAAAAGAAAAAGGTGTCTAGCGCATAACGCAATTCTATTACTGTTGTTGATAATTCCATGGTCGTCTTCCCCTAATAACCCAATTCATCAATTCTTTTATTGTTATGAACTACAGTGCTTCTGTGTCCACTTCACCAGTACGAATACGTACTGCATGCTCAAGATCGTAAACAAAAATTTTGCCATCACCGATTTTCCCGGTTTGTGCGGCATTGCTGATGGCTTCAACAATGGCATCCAAATTCTGAGCTTGTGTCGCAATTTCAATTTTTACCTTAGGTAAAAAATCAACTTGATATTCAGCACCACGGTAAAGCTCGGTATGCCCCTTCTGTCGGCCAAATCCTTTGACTTCCGAGACAGTCATACCTTCTACACCAACATCGGCTAATGCTTCGCGTACGTCGTCCAATTTAAATGGCTTAATAATGGCGTTAATAATCTTCATTGCTTGCTCCTCAAATACCCAATCCTTGATGTTTACACTTACTTAACAAACAAGCATTGTGCCAATTTTTATTTCACAATAAATTCAATTAGTTAAGATATTACGGGATAATAAATGAAAAAAGGCCGCACCATAACAGTGCAGCCTTCTCACTAACATGAAGCATAAAAACGCCTCAAATCAATTCTATTTTTAAATTTCAATTAGAACATTAAAAACGAGCAATAAAAGTACGCCAACCTTCTAACACTTGCTCAAGATCTTCAAATCCACATACTGAAAGACTTTCTTCATCATAAAAATGAAAATCCTCTTCAAAGTCTTCCTCTTCTTCTGAAAACAAACAGTTAGCTTGAACTAAGGCTTCATTATCTTGCAATAATAGGGTTAATTCTTCTCCCACTAAACGCCATTCTTGGCTACTGTTTTTCATTGCACTAAGTTGATCCATGATGAGATCGAGCTTCTCGGTATCCTTACCTATTTCTTCAATAATCCAACGACCTAATACTTCATGGCCCATGGAAAAAATAGCGTGATAAGTACCGTCCAAGGTATTTTTTTTAAATTCGTAGTCCATACCTTTCGTTCCTCAGAGATGATCTTCTTGCTTTAATAAGCTGATAAAATACAGCTCATACGCTTGCCGCCCATTGTCAGGATCTACTCAAGAAATGCAACTCAATACCACAAGTAGTAGCAAATCGTGGTACACAATGACGTAACCATGACAAAAATGACCATCTTCCTTCTCTTCGTTTAATAGGCTCATCATGATGAAAATTATTATTGCCCCAGATTCTTACAAAGAAAGCCTAACAGCAATGGAAGTGGCAACCGCGATTGAAAACGGTTTTCGCCAAGTATTACCAAACGCAGAATACATTAAATTACCGATGGCTGATGGCGGTGAAGGCACAGTACAATCATTGGTGGATGCTAGTAGCGGGCGCATTATTGAGTGCACAGTAACAGGACCGTTAGGTGAACAAGTGAATGGCTTCTTCGGCTTAATGGGTGATGGAAAAACCGCCATTATTGAAATGGCTGCCGCATCGGGTTTACATCTTGTTGGTCCAGAGCAGCGAAACCCCATGTTGACCACCAGCTTTGGTACTGGTGAATTAATTCTAGCAGCATTAGATAAAGAGATTGAACACATCATCGTTGGTATTGGTGGTAGCGCGACTAACGATGGTGGCATAGGCATGGCACAAGCACTGGGTGTACGTTTGCTCGATGAAAATAATAAACAAATTAGCTATGGCGGCGGCGCATTAGCTCGCTTACACCATATTGATATTAGTGATATCGACCCTCGTCTTGCTAAGGTCAAATTAGAAGTTGCCTGCGATGTAGATAGCCCACTATGTGGTGACAAAGGTGCATCTCAGGTATTTGGTCCACAGAAAGGTGCAACGCCTGAGATGATAACCCAGCTCGATGATAACCTTGCTCATTACGCCAAGATCATAAAACGTGATTTAGGTACTGATGTAAAAGACATGGCTGGTGCAGGGGCGGCTGGCGGTATGGGTGCTGCTTTACTTGGACTATTTAACGCACAGTTACGTCCAGGTATTGAGATTGTCATGGATGCGGTCAATTTAGCAGATGTATTAAAAGATGCTGATTTAGTGATCACTGGTGAAGGGCGTATTGATAGCCAAACGATTTACGGTAAAACCCCGATTGGTGTTGCACGTACCGCCAAGCGTTTTAACAAACCTGTCATTGGCATTGCGGGATGTTTATCTTATGACTGTGATGTCGTTCATGAGCACGGTATTGATGCGGTATTCAGTGTCGTACCACGCTCGGTAAGTTTAGCTGAAGCACTAGCAGAAGCTGCAATTAACGTTGAGATCACAGCACGTAATGTCGCAGCGATTTACACCTTAGATCGCTAATAGAAACTTTCCATACCAACAAAAAATGCCTCGAACATTCGAGGCATTTTTATTATTTAATCAATAACTAAGCTGGTTGTTGAATGATCACTTCATCCGCTTTCTTAGTGTAATCTTCCATACGGTGGAAGTTTAAGTAACGGTAAGTATCCGCCGCTGTTGCATCAATTTGTTTCGCGTATTCTAGGTATTCTTCCTTAGTTGGAATACGACCTAAAATAGCACCAACTGCAGCAAGTTCAGCTGAAGATAGGTAAACATTCGCACCTGTACCCAAACGGTTCGGGAAGTTTCGGGTTGATGTCGACATCACTGTCGCCTTATCTGCAACACGTGCTTGGTTACCCATACACAGTGAACATCCCGGAGTTTCAATACGAACCCCAGCACGACCAAAGATCCCGTAGTAGCCTTCTTCCGTTAGCTGATCTTTATCCATCTTCGTTGGTGGAGCGACCCACAAACGTGTATCTAGCTGACCACCAAATTTCTCTAGCAGTTTACCTGCTGCACGGAAGTGGCCAATGTTCGTCATACATGAACCGATAAACACTTCATCAATTTGTGTACCTTGAACGTCCGACAGTAAACGCGCATCATCCGGATCATTTGGCGCACATAGAATTGGCTGATTGATATCTGCCAAGTCAATTTCAATCACGTGTGCGTATTCAGCATCATTGTCTGCCGTCATTAGCTCTGGATTTGCTAACCACTCTTCCATCGCGGTAATACGACGCTCAATGGTACGACGATCGCCGTAACCTTCAGAAATCATCCACTTCAGCATCACGATGTTTGAGTTTAAGTATTCTGCAATCGACTCTTCAGAAAGCTTAACCGTACAACCTGCCGCACTACGCTCTGCTGATGCATCTGATAGCTCAAATGCTTGCTCAACTGTTAGGTGCTCAACACCTTCGATCTCCAGTACACGACCAGAGAATTCGTTGATCTTACCTGCTTTCTCAACCGTCAGTAGACCTTGCTGAATCGCATAGTATGGGATCGCATGGACAAGATCACGTAACGTGATCCCTTCTTGCATCTCACCTTTAAAGCGAACCAGAATTGATTCAGGCATATCTAATGGCATCACACCGGTTGCCGCAGCAAAAGCGACAAGACCAGAGCCTGCTGGGAATGAAATACCTAATGGGAAACGGGTATGTGAGTCACCACCTGTACCAACGGTATCAGGCAGTAGCATACGGTTTAGCCATGAGTGAATAACACCATCACCAGGACGAAGTGATACACCACCACGGTTCATGATGAAATCAGGTAATGTGTGGTGAGTGTTAACATCAATCGGTTTTGGATAAGCCGAGGTATGACAGAACGACTGCATCGTAAGTTCAGCAGAGAAACCAAGACACGCTAAGTCTTTCAATTCATCACGAGTCATAGGACCTGTGGTATCTTGCGAACCTACCGTAGTCATCTTAGGCTCACAGTAAGTGCCTGGGCGAACGCCTTCAACACCACACGCTTTACCTACCATCTTCTGCGCTAAGGTATAACCTTTACCGCTATCTTCAACCGCAACAGGGCGACGGAAAATATCCGATGATGGTAAACCAAGTGATTGACGCGCACGATCGGTTAGGCCACGACCAATAATCAATGGAATACGACCACCCGCACGCACTTCATCAATCAACACATCTGTTTTTAGCTCAAAAGTAGAAACTAGCTCATCGCTTTCGTGACGACGAACTTCACCTTTGAATGGGTACACATCAATCACATCACCCATCGCAAGTTGAGTCACATCAACTTCAATCGGTAGTGCGCCTGCATCTTCCATCGTATTAAAGAAGATAGGAGCGATCTTGCCACCTAAAACATAACCACCCGCACGCTTGTTCGGTACATAAGGGATATCATCACCCATGAACCAAAGTACGGAGTTAGTTGCAGACTTACGAGAAGAGCCAGTACCTACAACATCACCAACATAAACAAGCTGGTGACCTTTTTCTTTTAACGCTTCGATTTGCTTGATTGGACCAACAGAGCCTTGTTGATCAGGAACGATACCTTCACGTTCATTTTTCAGCATCGCAAGTGCGTGAAGTGGAATATCTGGACGAGACCACGCATCAGGTGCTGGTGATAAGTCATCGGTATTGGTCTCACCTGTAACTTTAAATACAGTCAGGGTGATTTTTTCAGCCAATGCTGGTTTAGATAGGAACCACTCTGCATCAGCCCATGATTGTAGAACTTGCTGAGCAAATGCATTACCTGCTTTGGCTTTTTCTTCTACATCATAGAACGCATCAAACATTAATAGCGTATGTGACAATGTTTTAACAGCAATCGGAGCAAGCTCTGCATCATCAAGCAATGCAATTAATGGCTCAATATTGTAACCACCTTGCATGGTGCCTAATAACTCTGCGGCTTTTTCTTTACTTACAATAGGTGATTGCGCTTCACCTTTAGTGATAGCAGCAAGGAAACCTGCTTTAACATAAGCGGCTTCATCAACGCCTGGGGGAATACGATTTTCTAGTAGATCCAGCAGAACACTTTCTTCGCCTGCTGGCGGATTTTTTAGTAACTCAACAAGAGCGGCAACCTGTTCAGCATCCAATGGTTTAGCAACAACCCCTTCAGCAGCACGCTCTTCGACGTGTTTACGGTAGGCTTCAAGCACGACATATTCCTCATATTACGGTCTGGCACTATAGGCCAAACATCCTTGGAAGTGAGTGATCTCCAGATTCTTATAATCATGTTTTGCTGAGCATTGTCAGAGCCAAAACCCTTTAGGAGAGACCAAAACTGGGCAGCATTATACCATTTTTAACGTAAACTTAAAAACTACTGCTTTTTTACAACATTCACACTTTAGAAAAATTCTTTACTCATAATGTGTAAAGCAATCCTCAATATTTATAACGCATAAAACAAAAGTCGCTTGTTTCATATTGGCTTTATTTCCTCTTTTTTAGCTACAGGTCATATTTAGTGACATAAATCACTAAAGTTTTGTAACAAAATTGCAGATACATAACGGCGTATTTTCATTTCATTGATCAGTATTGCGTTGTCACGTTATGCATGGTCTGTTCACTTGCTCATAAATATAAGCCGTTTTATGAATTACAAACATTTAAGTATCAAATCTAAACTGATCATCGCGATAACGATGGCTGTTCTCGCCTCTACCACTCTCGTCAGTGTACTCAGTCAAAACCAAGTTCGTGCTGCGATCACCACCCGTATATTAGATCTCGAATTACCCGCAATTTTGTTGCAAATACGTAACAACGTAGAAAAAGAAGTTATCCAACTTCAATCTGCATCCGAGCAACTGGCAAATAACAGCTATGTTGTCGATAGCGTATTAAATAACAAAGCACCACAAGATAAGGCGCGTTTGGTTCAAGAACTACAAAATATAAAGAATCAATACAACCTACTCGATGTCTCTATTGCTAACCGAAATAACGGTGACTATTGGAATCAAAATGGTTTTCTTCGTCAGTTAACACCTCAACAGGATAGTTGGTTTTTTGATGCTGTACGCAGTAATCAAGCTCGTAGCTTAAGTATTTTTCGTGAGAATAATGGCGAGGTAAAACTGTTTGTTAACTATCAACAACCCAATGGTGACACATTGGCAGGGCTATCTAAGTCACTTGATGAGATGGCGAACTTCATTAGCCAATTTAAAATAGAACAAACAGGGTTTGTTTATTTAGTCGATAGTAAAGGGACAGTTAAGATCCACCGCGATAATAATAAGATGCTAAATCACAACTCAATCTCCACCTTATTTGATTCAAATATCGCATCAAAACTATTAAACAAACAAAGCTTTAGCGTAGTGGAAGCGACGAATAATCAACAAGATGTGTTCTTAGCAGCCAGCTATATTCCAGCAATGGATTGGTACGTTATTGGTGAACTACCAAAACAGGAAGCGTTTGCAGCTCTTACCACTATTCGTAATCAAGTTATTCTCTTTACCTGTCTAATTGCAGCCATTTTCATTGTTATTGCGATTTTCCTTGCTAGTAGCATTACTCGCCCTATTCAACAACTCGCGGCTATGTTTAAAGATCTGGGTGAAGGTGATGGCGATTTACGTCACCGCTTAACTGTGGAAGGAAATGATGAGATTGCACAATTATCATCAGGGTTTAATGGCTTCATTGGTAAGATCCATCACTCAGTAACAGAAGTCGCTGAAACCGGAAATTCACTGCGCCAAGCTGCAGAATCTGTCGCTCACCAAGCTCAACTGACACTGGATAATAGTCATAGCCAGCGTGATAGAACCCTTCAAGTTGTCGCTGCAATTAATGAAATGGGAGCGACGGTTAATGAAATCGCCAGCAATGCTGCCCTAGCTGCTGAATCAACTCAACAAGCAGAGCAACAAACCCATGATGGTCAAACCGTTGTTGGTGAAGCACGTAATACCATAAATCAACTGTCATCAGATATTAGCCAAGTTAGCGATGTCATTGACTCACTGGCAAGTAATACCCAGTCAATTGGTAGTATTTTAGATGTGATCCGTGGGATCTCAGAGCAAACTAACTTACTTGCCCTTAATGCCGCTATTGAAGCCGCGCGTGCTGGCGAGCAAGGTCGAGGGTTTGCGGTCGTCGCCGATGAAGTACGTAATCTTGCTAGTCGTACTGCCGATTCTACCGACGAGATCCAAACGATGATCAACCGCTTACAACAAGAAGCATCCAATGCTGTGGTTGCGATGGAGCAAAGCCGTCAGTTGTCTGAAAATGGTGTCTCAGCCTCAGATCAAGCCTCTGTCGCTTTAGTGTCGATTTCTGAGCGCATTAGTTTAATTGCTGATATGAATACCCAAGTGGCTACTGCGACAGAAGAGCAATCAACCGTGGTACAAGATATCAATTGTAATATCGAAGAGATTAATGAAACCACTCAGCTAACCGCAGAAACAGCCGCGCAATTAGCCGATTCCAGCCAAGCATTACGTCAACTATCACAACGTCTTGATGATATGGTCGGTACGTTTAAGTTGTAACCTGAAATTGAATGTTAGCATTGCTAAACAGCAGACAACAAAAAAGCGCCCTTAGGCGCTTTTTTATTATCATAACAAGTAGTAATTACTTCTTACGCTTTACCGCTTTTGCATTTGGAAGGTCAGTGATAGAGCCTTCAAATACTTCAGCAGCAAGACCTACTGATTCGTGTAGTGTTGGGTGAGCGTGGATAGTTAATGCGATATCTTCAGCATCACAACCCATCTCGATCGCTAGACCGATTTCACCTAGTAGTTCACCACCGTTAGTACCTACGATAGCACCACCGATCACACGGTGCGTGTCTTTGTCGAAGATCATCTTCGTCATACCGTCAGCACAATCAGATGCGATAGCACGGCCTGATGCAGCCCATGGGAATGTAGCAACTTCGTAGTTGATACCTTCTGCTTTCGCTTCTTTCTCAGTCTTACCAACCCACGCAACTTCTGGCTCAGTGTACGCAATTGAAGGAATAACTTTAGGATCGAAGTAGTGCTTCTTACCAGAAATAACTTCAGCCGCTACGTGACCTTCATGCACACCTTTGTGAGCCAACATTGGTTGACCAACAACATCACCAATCGCGTGAATGTGAGCAACGTTAGTGCGCATTTGCTTATCAACGTTAATAAAGCCACGCTCATCAACATTGATACCCGCTTTTTCAGCGTCAATTAGCTTACCGTTTGGCACACGACCGATAGCAACAAGAACTGCATCGTAACGAACAGGCTCAGCAGGTGCTTTTTTGCCTTCCATCGTTACATAAATACCGTCTTCTTTTGCTTCAACAGCTGTTACTTTTGTTTCAAGCATCAGGTTGAATTTCTTCGCGATACGCTTAGTAAATACTTTAACGATATCTTTATCCGCAGCTGGGATCACTTGATCGAACATCTCAACAACGTCGATTTGAGAACCTAGCGCGTGGTAAACCGTACCCATTTCAAGACCGATGATACCGCCGCCCATAACAAGTAACTTCTCAGGTACTTCTTTAAGCTCTAGCGCATCTGTTGAATCCCAAATACGTGGGTCTTCATGCGGGATGAATGGTAGTTCGATTGGGCGAGAGCCCGCCGCGATAATCGCGTTATCAAAGTTAACCGTTGTTGGGCCATCAGCGCCTTCAACAACAATGCTGTTAGGACCAGTAAACTTACCGTAACCATTAACAACATTTACTTTACGCATCTTAGCCATACCGCCAAGACCGCCAGTTAACTGAGTAATTACTTTGTCTTTCCACAGACGGATCTTGTTGATGTCTGTTTGTGGTTCACCAAAAACAACGCCGTGCTCAGCCATTGCTTTTGCTTCTTCGATAACTTTCGCTACGTGAAGTAATGCTTTTGATGGGATACAACCCACGTTAAGACATACACCACCTAGTGTGTTGAATTTTTCAATTAGAACCGTATCTAGACCTAAGTCAGCGCAACGGAATGCAGCAGAGTAACCAGCAGGGCCTGAACCCAACACCACTACCTGGGCTTTAATTTCTTTACTCATTATGACCTCGTTGTAAGTCTTATATCCCTAACAAGCTATCAGGTAACTTTTACGTATTTGTATACGTTTATCTTTCAGATGGACAACAAGTCTACAGACCTGTTAACAAGGTGAAAAATAAATTACCGCAGCCTGTGAGCTACACAACAATTCCATGCCTACGCATTGTAGGCATGGCGTTGTGGATGTGAAACCTTAAAGTACTAAACGACGGATGTCTGATAGACAGCCATTTAGGTAAGTGATGAAGCGCGCACCTTCAGCACCATCAATCACACGGTGATCGTATGATAGTGATAATGGAAGTTGTAGACGCGGTTCGAACTCTTTACCGTTCCATACTGGTTTCATTTCAGACTTAGATACACCTAGGATACCTACTTCTGGTGCGTTCACGATTGGTGTGAATGCAGTACCACCTAAGCCACCAAGGCTAGAGATAGTGAAACAGCCACCTTGCATATCAGATGCAGTTAGCTTACCAGCACGTGCTTTCTTAGAAATAGCCATTAGCTCTTCTGAAAGCTCGTAGATACCTTTCTTGTTCACATCTTTAAATACAGGAACAACTAGACCGTTTGGCGTATCTACTGCGATACCGATGTTCACGTATTTCTTCAGGATCAAGCTCTCGCCATCGTCAGATAGAGAAGAGTTGAATGAAGGGAATGCTTCAAGTGCTTTAGCAGCCGCTTTCATGATGAACACAAGTGGCGTGATCTTCATACCAGTATCTTTCTTCGCTTCGATAGCATTCTGCTCTTTACGGAATGCTTCAAGTGCTGTGATATCTGCGTTATCCCACTGTGTAACGTGAGGGATCATTACCCAGTTACGGTGTAGGTTAGCGCCAGAGATCTTCTTAATGCGAGAAAGTGGCTTAACTTCAGTTTCACCAAACTTGCTGAAATCAACTTTCGGCCAAGGTAGTAGACCAAGCGCCGCACCGTCGCCTTTACCTGACGCAGAAGCTGCTGCACCAGACTCAAGACGCTTAAGTGCATCTTTAACGAAGTTTTGTACGTCTTCTTTAAGAACGCGGTTCTTACGGCCAGTACCTTTAACTTTCGCAAGGTTAACACCGAACTCACGCGCTAGACGACGAACAACCGGTGATGCGTGTGCGTATTCGTTGTTTTCAACGAAATCACCTGTTGCAGCAGGCGCTTCAGCTTTTGCTGGAGCCGCCGCAGGTGCTGCTGCAGGAGCAGGCGCTGCCGCTTGAGCTACAGGAGCCGCTGCAGGTGCTGCACCAGCCACTTCAAATACCATGATTAGTGAGCCAGTAGAAACCTTATCGCCTTCTGCGATCTTGATTTCTTTAACTGTACCAGCGAATGGTGCAGGCACTTCCATAGAAGCCTTGTCACCTTCAACAGTGATTAGCGATTGCTCTTCTTCCACTGTATCGCCAACAGATACCATGATTTCAGTAACTTCTACTTCGTCGCCACCGATATCTGGAACGTTAACTTCTTTCGCTGCAGATGCCGCAGGTGCTGCTGCAGGAACAGGCGCTGCCGCTTGAGCAACAGGTGCTGCTGCAGGAGCAGAACCAGCCACCGGAGTGCCGGCCACTTCAAATACCATGATTAAAGAACCAGTAGAAACCTTGTCGCCTTCTACGATTTTGATTTCTTTAACTGTACCAGCGAATGGCGCAGGCACTTCCATAGAAGCCTTGTCACCTTCAACAGTAATTAGAGATTGCTCTTCTTCTACTGTATCGCCAACAGATACCATGATTTCAGTACATTCAACTTCATCACCACCGATATCTGGAACATGAACTTCTTTCAGTTCAGCCGCTGCTGCTGGAGCTGGAGCAGCAGGCGCTGCTTCAGCCGCAGGAGCAGGTGCAGCGTCAGCTGCACCCTCGGCTTCGAAAATCATGATTAGAGAACCAGTAGAAACCGTGTCGCCTTCAGCAACTTTGATTTCTTTAACGATACCCGCTTGAGAAGCAGGAACTTCCATTGAAGCTTTATCGCCTTCAACAGTGATCAGTGATTGCTCTTCTTCAACCTTGTCGCCAACGCTAACAAGAATCTCAGTTACTTCAACCTCATCCGCACCGATGTCTGGTACATTAATTTCGATTGCCATTTTTAATTTGCCTCTTATGCGTATAGCGGGTTGATCTTGTCAGCGTCGATATCGAACTTAGCAATTGCGTCTACAACTACAGCGTTATCAATATCACCACGTTTAGCGAGTTCAGAAAGTGCAGCAACAACAACGTAGCCAGCATTCACTTCAAAGTGACGACGTAGGTTTGCACGGCTATCAGAACGACCGAAACCATCAGTACCAAGAACCTTGTAAGACTCAGATGGCATGAATGCACGTACTTGTTCTGCGTAGTTCTTCATGTAGTCCGTTGCAGCGATTGCAGGCTCAGAACCCATTGCAGTTGTTAGGTAAGGAACCTTCTTCTCTGCAGTTGGGTGAAGCATGTTGTAACGCTCACAATCTTGACCATCACGAGTTAGTTCGTTGAATGATGTTACAGAGTAAACATCAGACGCTACACCGTACTCTTCGCTTAGGATCTGTGCCGCTTTACGTACTTCGTTCATGATAGTACCAGAGCTCATTAACTGAACTTTAGACTTATCACCAGCGTGAGACTCAAGCTTGTAAATACCCTTACGGATGCCTGCTTCAGCGCCTTCTGGCATTGCTGGCATTGCGTAGTTTTCGTTCATTACTGTTAGGTAGTAGTAAACGTTCTCTTGGTTTTCACCGTACATGCGACGAATACCGTCTTGCATGATAACCGCAAGCTCGTAAGCAAACGTTGGATCGTAAGAGATACAGTTAGGTACTGTGTTTGCAAGAATATGGCTGTGACCATCTTCGTGCTGTAGACCTTCACCGTTCAGTGTTGTACGACCTGCAGTAGCACCTAGTAGGAAGCCACGTGCTTGTTGGTCACCTGCTAACCATGCCATGTCACCAATACGTTGGAAACCGAACATTGAGTAGTAGATGTAGAATGGGATCATTGGAAGATCGTTGGTGCTGTAAGATGTTGCAGCAGCAACCCAAGATGCCATTGAACCTAGTTCGTTGATACCTTCTTGAAGTACCTGACCAGATGTTGCTTCTTTGTAGAAAGAAACGATGCCTTTATCTTCTGGTGTGTAAGTTTGACCATCTGGGTTGTAGATACCAACCTGACGGAATAAACCTTCCATACCGAACGTACGCGCTTCATCACAGATAATTGGAACGATATTCTTACCGATCGCTTTATCTTTAAGAAGAATATTTAGTGCACGAACATAAGCCATAGTGGTTGAGATTTCACGCTTCTGCTCACTTAGTAGTGGTGCAAATGCATCAAGCTCAGGCACTTTAAATTCTTGAGTGAACTTAGGGCTACGCTTAGGTGTGTAACCGTGTAGCGCATCACGACGAGCGTGTAAGTAGTTGTACTCAGCTGAGCCTTCTTCCAGTTTTAGGTAAGGCAGAGTCTTAAGATCTTCTTCTGAGATAAGATCTTGTAGACCTAGACGATCACGTAAGTATTGAACGTGCGTCATGTCCATCTTCTTAACACCGTGAGCGATGTTCTTACCTTCAGCCGCTTCACCCATGCCGTAACCTTTAACAGTCTTAGCTAGGATCACAGTTGGCTTACCGCTTGTTTCTTTTGCATTGTTAAATGCAGCAAATAGTTTCGAAGAATCGTGACCACCACGCTTCAATTCGAAGATTTGCTCATCAGTCATGTCAGAAACAAGTGCCGCTGTTTCAGGGTACTTACCAAAGAAGTGCTCACGTACATAAGCGCCATCTTTAGATTTGAATGTTTGGTAGTCACCATCGATAGTTTCGTTCATAAGCTGTAGTAGCTTACCAGACGTATCTTTCGCTAGTAGTGCATCCCAGTTGTTACCCCAGATAACTTTAACAACGTTCCAACCAGCACCTTTAAATAGACCTTCAAGCTCTTGAATGATCTTACCGTTACCCATTACTGGGCCGTCTAGACGCTGTAAGTTACAGTTGATTAGGAAACATAGGTTGTCTAGTTTCTCACGCGCAGCGAAAGAAATAGCACCACGTGATTCTGGCTCATCCATCTCACCATCGCCCAAGAACGCATATACACGCTGAGCTGAAGTATCTTTAAGGCCACGACCTTCTAGGTACTTAAGGAAACGAGCTTGGTAGATCGCAGAAATTGGACCTAGACCCATAGAAACCGTTGGGAACTGCCAGAATTCAGGCATTAGTTTAGGGTGTGGGTATGAAGGAATACCTTTACCATCAACTTCTTGACGGAAGTTATCTAGCTGCTCTTCAGTTAGACGACCTTCAACAAACGCACGAGAGTAAATTCCTGGAGAAATGTGACCTTGGTAGTAAACCAAATCACCGCCATCAACATCGTTAGGCGCACGGAAGAAGTGGTTGAAACATACTTCGTAAAAAGCAGAAGCAGACTGGTAAGAAGCCATATGGCCGCCTAAGTCTAAATCTTTCTTAGAAGCACGTAGAACGATCATGATTGCGTTCCAACGGATGATAGAACGAATACGACGCTCTAATGTTACATCACCTGGGTACGCGGGTTCTTGTGCTGCTGGAATTGTATTGATGTAGTTTGTGTTTACGCCAGTCGGCATATCTACACCATCTAAACGAGCTTTTTCTAATACTTGCTCAAGTAAGAACTGTGCGCGTTCTACACCTTCTTCACGGACAACTGATTCAAGTGCTTCTAGCCAATCTTGAGTTTCCAGTACATCCACGTCACTTTTCATGACTTCAGACATGCGATCTATCCTTTCGTTGATAATCTACTAACAATGTCGCGACTAGGTCTAACTTCGTTTTTAGGTATGAAGTTAAGACTCTAACCCGTCCTTGCGCTGTTGAATCCGACGAAGAGAGCGTTCACGTCTGCTATCTTCACGCGATAAATCCAACAAGGTTTCCTCGATGTAAGCCAAATGTGCATGCGATGCTTCACGGGCCTTTTCAGGCTCACCAGAAACAATCGCCTGCACAATATTAGCTCGGTGCTTTCTTACTTTCTCCACCACTTCAGGTCGGCGGTTTAGGAGTTCGAAATTTTGTAATACGTTTTGCTCAAGTAGCGGCGCTAAACTACGAATAATATGTAATAACACCACATTGTGAGCCGATTCTGTTACCGCAATAAGATATTGCATCACCGCCGTCGCTTCAGCGGGTAAATCCCCTTGTTGCTGCGCGTCTTGAATACGGTGATGACAATCTCGAATGCGTTCAAAATCTTCTTCGTTACCTCGCAATGCGGCAAAATAAGAGGCTAAGCCTTCAAGCGCATGGCGAGATTCCAATAAATCTAATTGTGTTTCCGGATGAGTCGCTAATAGATCCAATAGTGGTTCAGAAAAACTTTGCCATAACTTTTCTTTTACGAATGTCCCGCCACCTTGACGGCGAGTAAGCAAATGCTTTGCTTCTAAACGTTGGATCGCCTCACGAACGGAAGGACGAGAAACATCGAATTGTTTTGCCAACTCTCGCTCTGGAGGTAATTGCTGACCTGGAGACAAAATGCCCTCAAGGATCAAGCGCTCCAATTCCTGCTCAATAGCATCAGAAAGCTTAGGTTGTTTAATGCGTTTATAAGTCATTTTTATCGACGCTTCTTATATTAAATCCGTTTCATAAAGACCGAATCATCGGATAATTGGTATTACCAATTATTTTACAGGGGGAAAGTGTACAGAAATAAATAAAGATGTCCACACGCAACTTGATTGAAATCATAGAACGAAGTGGGTTTTAACAAAAATTTAAACTTTTGACTTATTACTAATACAATACATATTCAGAACTAGAAACAGCCAAGCAACGAAAAAAGTGAAAGGAAGAAAGAAAAAGCAGAGTGATTGTGGAAATTGGTCAGACCAATTTGACCAATTTCCATTCGTAAATAAAACTTTAGTCTAATAACTGCCCTTTTAAAGCTGTTTTTTAAACCGTCGCCAATCAAACGATAAACCGGGATCGGTTTTTCGCCCAGGGGCAATAAATTCATGCCCTGTTACACGATTTCGAGTAATGGCTGGGTAATTAGACATCAAAGATTGAGTCAATTTTGTCAGCATTTGATATTGCTCAGAAGTATACGGTAGGTGATCTGTGCCTTCCAATTCGATACCAATTGAAAAGTCATTACACTTATCCCGATCTTCAAACTTTGATATCCCTGCATGCCAAGCACGCTGATTAAAAGGCACAAACTGTACTATTTCACCATCTCGACGGATCAAACAATGAGCAGAAACACGAAACTGATGGATGATTTCAAAATACGGATCATCAGCAGGGTTTAATTGCCCAGTAAACAGCTGCTCAATATAAGGCCCACCAAATTTACCCGGCGGTAAACTTATATTATGTACCACCAGCAATGACATCTCGTCATGAGGTCGCGTATCACAAAAAGGCGATGGCACACGCCTTGCTGTCTGTAACCAATGATCATCGTTAATGATTAACGTCATAATCCATCTTCTATTTACGTATTACTAAAACCAGATTAACGGGTAAAGTATCATTAGCTTATAACAAAAAGCCAATTTCCTCTCATCACTTTCACCTATCGCAGTAATAGATAGAAACAACCAGATATTTGGTTATTAACATTCGATTAACCCGTATTCACTTTATCCCACTCCTTTCTCACGGTATGATTTGCGCCATCATTCGCAGCACTTTTGCTGCTAAACGCGCAATGGATACAAGAAGACAGATATGGAACACAAACACGATAGCAGTGCCCGCCTCGCTTACCTTAAACAACTTCTCCCAATCGAGATCAGCCGTACTGTTGCCGATACACTTCGCGAAGATTTAGGTGGTGAGATTAATGCCAATCTCGATATTACTGCCAATCTAATTCCTGCCGATAGCCAAGGCGTTGCCACCATAATTACCCGCGAACAGGGCGTATTTTGCGGCAAAATGTGGGCTGATGAAGTATTTAAGCAACTCGGAGGCGAAGTCACCATTGATTGGCATGTAGAAGATGGTGATGTAGTCGAGCCCAATCAAACCTTGTGTACCCTATCTGGTCCGTCACGTGCGCTGCTTACTGGCGAGCGTAACGCGATGAACTTTATTCAAACCCTATCAGGTTGCGCGACATTAACCGCCGAATATGTCAAACAACTGGAAGGCACCAACACTCGCCTGCTTGATACCCGTAAAACCGTTCCTTGCCTGCGTAGTGCATTAAAATATGCCGTAACTTGCGGTGGTGGTTTTAATCACCGTATTGGCGTGTTTGATGCTTACCTAATAAAAGAGAACCACATCATTGCCTGTGGTGGTATTGAACAAGCGATTACTACAGCCAAACAGCTAAATCCCAATAAACCTGTCGAAGTTGAAACCGAAAGCCTTGCAGAGCTAAAACAAGCCATTGAAGCAGGCGCTGATATTGTGATGCTGGATAACTTTACCTTAGCCATGATGCGTGAAGCAGTCGCGTTTAACGCAGGACGTGTGGCATTGGAAAACTCAGGTGATATTACCCTTACTAATATCCGCGAATGTGCAGAAACGGGCGTTGATTATATTTCGGTAGGCGCACTGACTAAGCACGTTAAAGCGATGGACTTATCGATGCGTTTTAAGTAGCACCTCTCTACTATCAGCTTTTTGTGACAAAAATATTTAGCTGATAGCTTTATTTATAAAGAAAGAGAAAAATAACCACTGATTTTTCTCTTTCTACTTCACATCTTACTGAATTTTATAAAAATCAAACCTAATTCCGAGCGGTTACTCGCTTTGATCTTTGCAACTTCTGCAACGTATTATTTATTTTTACCACCCGTGCCGAGCTATCCCTTTTTCGTTATTCACTCTAACAATAAAGCCTCTATTCTGAACTTAATTCCATTCGCGAATTTATGAAGTTAACTCATTTATTATTTTGTTACTTAAGGACAGAGAAATGAAAAAACAACAGGGTTTTACTCTTATTGAATTGCTTATCGTTGTAGCAATCATTGGCGTATTAAGTGCTATTGCAATTCCAACATACAAAAACTATATCGTTAAATCAGATATAGCATCAGGTGTAGCAACAGCACGAGGTTTGTTAACTAACACAGACTTGTATATTCAAGAAAATAGCGTATTCCCAACTAACAATATAGCAGGTTTTACTGCTGTAGGTGGAGCGACAGATATGAGCTCACTAGGTGCACTTAGCTTTATTGATATCAGTGGCGCAAATGGAACAATCAAATTCCTATTTAATTCAAAATCAGCAGTTGATGGTAGTGATGCGCAGTTTGTACGTAGTGCTAGTGGTTGGAAATGTACCTTCACTCCACAAACTGATTTAACGATCGATCCAGCGGCTTTACCTAAAGGCTGTGGTGAACCAACTCCATAACTTAATATGCAAACTAATCTCGCTTCAATCCTAGCTCAAGCTAATTTAATTAGCCCAGAGCAAGAACAACAAGTGGTCGAGTTTGTGACGGCGGAAGGGATTAACGTCCCGACCGCCTTAACTCGTTTAGGGGTATTAAGCGATATCGATTTAGCTGATAACCTAGCTAATTTATTTGGCCTACAAAAAGTCGATGTTCACCACTACGATTATGACGGTTGTTGTCAAAGCGTTTACCAGCGTGAATTAGTGCTACGTCATCGTGCCCTACCATTAACCCAAGATGCTAATAGTTTATTTTTAGGCGTCAGCGATCCCACTAATATGGATGCGCAAGACGAGTTTCGTTTTGCTGTAGGTAAAACCGTTGAATTTCTAGTTTTAGAAAACAAACAGTTAGAATCCGCCATTCGCCGTGTTTATGGCAGCGATATTGGTGAAACCAACCACAATAAACAGGTCAGTGATGCCGATTTAGGTGAACTGGTTGATATTAGCGATGCTGAACTCGATGATGCTACCGATTTAAGCCAAGACAGCGCCCCAGTTACCCGTTATATCAACCAAGTATTATTAGATGCAGTACGCCGAAAAGCCTCCGATATTCATTTTGAACCTTATGAGCATAACTACCGTATTCGCTTTCGCTGCGACGGTATTTTGCACCAACACTTAACTCCGCCTGCCAGTTTATCTCGCCGATTATCGACCCGTTTAAAGGTGATGTCGAAACTCAACATTGCCGAGCGACGTCAACCACAAGATGGACGAATAAAGCTAAAACTCTCGGATAATTTGGCGATTGATTTACGTGTTTCGACCCTACCGACGCTATGGGGTGAAAAAGTCGTACTGCGGATCTTAGATAGCTCAGCTGCGAATCTTAATATTGATATTTTAGGTTATAACGATAAACAAAAATCCGATTATTTAACCGCTCTTGAGCGCCCACAAGGGATGATATTAATTACCGGTCCAACAGGTAGTGGTAAAACCGTCTCGCTATATACTGGGCTAAATATTTTAAATACCGATGAGCGCAATATTTCGACTGCCGAAGATCCAGTAGAAATTAACCTGCCTGGTATTAACCAAGTACAAATTAATCAGCAAGTCGGTTTAAGCTTTGCCGATGCCCTGCGTTCATTTTTGCGTCAAGACCCCGACATTGTCATGGTGGGGGAAATTCGTGATTTAGAAACCGCCTCTATTGCGGTAAAAGCCGCCCAAACGGGACACTTAGTATTATCAACCTTGCATACGAATTCTGCCGCTGAAACCATTACCCGTTTAACCAATATGGGGGTAGAAGATTTTAACCTCGCTTCATCACTGAGCTTAATTATCGCCCAGCGTCTTGCCCGTCGTTTATGCAAAAGCTGCAAACAACCACACCCACTTGACCCCATTACCTGTCAACGTTTAAACCTGCCGCAAAACACCAGTGTGTATAAAGCCAATAACGCTGGGTGTGATGATTGCAACAAAGGCTATGCAGGACGCGTTGGTATTTATGAAGTCATGGTGTTTAGCCGTGAGATCGCCGAAGCCTTAATGACCAATGCTACCGCCCTACAATTAGAAGATATTGCCGCACAGCAAGGGATGAAACGGCTTAAAGAATCCGGCATTGAAAAATTAACAGACGGCATTACCAGCCTTGCTGAATTGCAACGAGTACTACAGTTATAACCTTCCCGACTTTGTATTAATTGTTTGATAGAGAATTTCGCTTATGAGTACAGCAGCCACTAAAATTCGTTATTACAACTGGCGGGGAACCAACCAAGCAGGACGTAAAGTCTCAGGCACCACTTTAGGTTTTCAGGAGCAAGAAGTGCGTCACCAACTGCTTGAACAGAAAATTGTGGTTAAAAAAATCAAGAAAACCTCACCCTCTTTTTTGACCAAAATGCGCGATCAAATGAAAGGTGAAGATGTCACCGCAGTAACCCGTCAGCTTGCTACCATGATCGAATCTGGCGTGCCTGTAGTACAAGCTCTGCAACTGATGGCAAGCAGTTATAATAAAGCTGAAATGCGCGCAACCTTGCTGCAAATTACTACCCAAGTCGAATCTGGTGCTTCGCTTTCTAGTGCGATGCGCTCAAGCTCTCCTCTGTTTGATAAATTCTTCTGTGATTTAGTCGCTACCGGTGAACAAACCGGCCACTTAGGACAAGTGTTTGCACGTATTGCGGTATACCGTGAAAAAAGCGAAGCAATGCGCAAGAAAGTCATAAAAGCGATGATTTATCCTGCAATGGTCACATTAACAGCAGTTATTGTTACTGTTGTTATGTTGTTATTTGTGATTCCTGAATTTGCAGCAATATTTGATGGTTTTGGCGCTGAATTACCGATTTTTACCCAACTAGTTATTAAGGCATCCGATTTTTTAATTGATTATGGAATTTATCTTGGAGCTGGCGTTGGAATAGCCGTTTTCCTGTATCGTTATTTTTATAAAAAATCCGATGATTTTCGCTATAAAGCCAATAAATTTGTACTAAAACTGCCTATTTTTGGTGATGTGTTACTTAAAGCTACTATTTCTCGCTTTGCTCGTACTTTAGCCACCACCTTTACAGCAGGCATTCCGCTTTTATCCGGTATTCAATCGGCAGGAAGAACCTGTGGTAACTTGTATATCGAAAAGGCGATTGAAGAAGTTTATGAAAGTACCGCTGGCGGTATGCCACTGTATTTAGCCCTTCGTCAATCAGGGGTCTTTCCTGAACTCATGCTGCAAATGGTGATGATTGGTGAAGAATCTGGCTCACTCGATGACATGCTGAATAAAATGGCGCAAATCTATGAGGCCGATGTTGATAATACCGTTGATAACCTCGGGCAAATATTAGAGCCTTTCATTATTATTATTTTGGGTGGATTAATTGGTGGCTTACTGGTTGCTATGTATATGCCAATCTTTACCTTGATGAGTGTTATCGGTTAAGACTATTTTTTGTAGCCATCTGCAAGTAAATCGCATTATTCATTTCCCATAATCATCGGCTAGGATCACCTAGCCGTTTGCCTTACAATAACCGCCTAATTTTTAAGAGATCCTCACATGGCAGTACTTTCCTATTACCCTTGGTTATATCCCCTTTTTGCCGTTATTTTTGGTCTATTGGTCGGCAGTTTTTTAAATGTGGTGATTTATCGCTTGCCGATTATGATGGAGCGTCAATGGCGCAAAGAGTGCCAAGAATGTTTTCCTGAAATAGATAACCAGCCAGACGATTCGGTATTTAATTTAAGTGTGCCACGTTCACGCTGCCCACACTGTAATCACGCTATTAGTGCGCTTGAAAATATTCCAGTGATCAGCTGGTTAGCTCTGAGCGGCAAATGCAAAGAATGCAAAGCGCCAATCAGCAAACGCTACCCAGCGATTGAATTACTGACAGCGGCAATGAGCTTAACGGTATCACTGATGCTACCGCCAACATGGTGGGCAATCGCGGTGATCTTTTTCACCTTCGCGTTAATTGCGCTTACTTTTATCGATATCGATAAAATGCTGCTGCCCGATCAAATTACCTTACCGCTAATGTGGGCGGGTATTTTGCTCTCTGTAATGGGTATTAGCCCTGTATCTCTGACTGATTCGGTGATTGGTGCAATGGCAGGTTACTTATCGTTGTGGAGCGTATTCTGGGTCTTTAAGTTACTGACTAAAAAAGACGGTATGGGCTATGGCGACTTTAAATTACTCGCCGCGTTAGGTGCATGGCTTGGCTGGCAATTGCTGCCGTTTGTGGTGTTGCTCTCTTCTTTAGTCGGCGCGCTGTGCGGTATTGTATTACTGAAAATGCAAGATGCGGATAATCAAACCCCGTTCTCATTTGGCCCTTACCTTGCGGTTGCGGGTTGGATAGCATTGTTATGGGGTGAGCCTATTGTGAATTGGTATGTTACCTCGTATTTAGGAATGTAATTAATGAGTATTGTCATTGGCCTAACAGGCGGAATTGGTAGCGGTAAAACCACGGTTGCTAACTTATTTGCTGATAACTACGGCATTGATATTATTGATGCCGATATTGTTGCGCGCAAAGTCGTCGAGCCAAATACTCTTGGTTTAAACGCTATTATCGAAAAACTCAGCGCTGATATTTTACTTGAAGATGGCACCTTGAATCGCGCAAAACTGCGTGAGGCTATTTTTAGTCAGCCTGAATTAAAACAATGGTTAAATGAGCTACTTCACCCATTGATCCATGAAAAGATGCTGCATGATATTAATCTAAGCAAGTCACCCTATTGTTTGTTAGTTGTGCCATTAATGGTAGAGAATAATCTACAAACTCTGACTAGCCGTTTATTGGTCGTCGATGTTGATGAGCAAACCCAAATCGAGCGTACGCAACAACGCGATAATGTCTCTGTTGAGCAAATCAAAAATATCTTAGCGAGCCAAGCAACACGCCAACAACGACTCGATGTCGCCGATGATGTCATCACGAATAATGGTGATAATCAGGCATTAACTTCACAAGTGGCGCAACTTCACAGGCTATATCTCAAAATGTGTCATGATCAGTAGTAAAATACTGTCTTAGATATGATAATTCTTACTTCGATCTTGGTTCCTGTTTGGTATTCCCCTTATGCAAGCTACGCAAATGACGCGCTATGAACACCCTTTGACAGAAAAAGTCCGTATTTATTTACGCCTTGATTATCTCTTGCGACAAATGCATCACAGCAGCAACCAAAATGATCCTTGGCAATATAAAATATTCTTCCATGCCCTTTTTGATTTGCTTGAGATCTTAGACCAAGTACAAGTTAAAACCGACCTTGCCAAAGATATCGAGAAACAACGTCAGCAACTGATGAATTGGTTAAACATTGATGGTGTTGACGAGTATGCATTGCAACAAATGATCGATTCGATGGAGCAAGCGCATAAAGCGTTAATTTCATCTCCTCGTTTAGGACAGAACTTACGAGAAGATCGTTTTCTTTCCAGCATAAAACAACGATTTTCCATCCCTGGCGGTAGTTGTTGTTTTGATCTCCCCTCATTGCATCACTGGCTGCACCTTAGCGATGAGCATAAACAACAGGCAATGAAAGGCTGGCTGCATGAGCTTTCTGAGCTTAATGAAGCACTTAATCTCTGGTTGAAGTTAACCCGAGAAAGCGCACAATATAAAACCTATCATGCACGTAATGGCTTCTTTCAGTATGACGCTGAAGATGCCTGTTTATTACGGCTAGAAATTTGCGCTAAAGATGGCGTTTATCCTATGATATCGGGACATCGTAGTCGCTTTGCTATTCGTTTTTCTCCTTTTGTGGAAGGGGATCCTGTCGCAAGCGATATTGAATTTAAATTAGCCATTTGCTGAGGTTTTTGTGTCTCAATCAACAACCAATACCAATATTACTGTCGTAAAGTGTCCTACCTGTAAAACTGAAGTGGTTTGGGGTGAGCAGAGTCCATTTCGTCCTTTTTGCTGTAAACGCTGCCAATTAATCGATCTTGGCGAATGGGCGGAAGAAGAAAAATCTATTCCAGGCGCACCAGATCTATCAGATTCAGATGGCTGGTCTGAAAATATGGGTTATTAACAGTATGGATAAAAAGCAAGTTTGGATTGCGGCAGGCATTATTTTAGATGCAGAGAAAAAGCATATTTTCATTACCCGCCGCGCTGATAAAGCGCATCAAGGTGGCTTATGGGAGTTTGCTGGCGGAAAAGTAGAAACAGGTGAAACAGCAAAGCAAGCGGTGATCCGTGAATTGCAAGAAGAAGTCGGTATTCATGCTACTGACGTTGAGCCTTTTATTGCCCTTGCTCATGATTATTCAGATAAATCACTAAAGTTTGATTTCTTTCTGATCCATCAATTTGATGGCGAAGCCTTTGGTAAAGAAGGTCAACCGGGTGAGTGGGTCGCTATCAATGCACTTGCTGATTACCCTTTCCCTGATGCTAATAAATCTGTACTCGATAAAATACAGCAGTCTTTCGCTTAATAAATTAGCTGAAGATCCACTAGAATCTACATCATTAGCCTTGATTTTCAGCCAATAAAAAAGTCGCCCTAGAGCGACTTTTTTAGTATCTACAATAAGAACAATCTTAGTTGATCTTACCGTGACATTGCTTGTACTTCTTACCAGAACCACAAGGACAAGGCTCATTACGACCTACTTTACGCTCTTCGCGCTCGTAAGTACCTTGAGCTTCAGCCTCTTCTTCTGATGATTCATCAGCAATTTGGTTTTCTGCACTTTGATGCTGGAACTGTTGACGACGAGCTAGCATTTCAGCCATTTGACGACGCTCTTCTTCCATGCGATCAACTTCTTCCTGCTGCTGTACACGTACCTTACTTAAGATAGCAACAACATCACTCTTCAAGTTATCTAGCATTTCTTCAAACAGTTCAAACGATTCACGCTTGTATTCCTGTTTAGGGTTCTTTTGTGCGTAACCACGTAGGTGAATACCTTGACGCAGGTGATCCATTGCCGCTAGGTGTTCTTTCCATAGCGTATCAAGGTTCTGTAGCATCACTGTTTTCTCGAAGTTACGTAGCACTTCAGCACCAACAACCGATTCTTTCTCACGGTAAACTTCCAGCGCTTTTTCTACAATGCGCTCACGAAGTGCTTCTTCGTAAAGTTTATCTTCTGTATCAAGCCAGTGTTGAATCGGTAGCTCAAGATCGTAATCATCTTTCAGGCGTGTTTCTAACCCTTCGATATCCCACATTTCTTCAAGTGATTGTGGTGGAATGTAGCTATCCATTAATGCATTTAGCACGTCTTCACGGTTGTGCTCAATCATTTCGCTGATATCTTCAGCATGCATTAATTCATCACGTAATTCGTAAACAACTTTACGCTGATCGTTAGCAACATCATCAAACTCAAGCAATTGCTTACGAATGTCAAAGTTACGACCTTCAACTTTACGCTGTGCGTTTTCGATAGCCTTAGATACCCAAGGATGCTCAATCGCTTCGCCTTCTTCCATACCTAATTTCTTCATCATGCCGGAAACACGATCTGAAGCGAAGATACGCATTAAGCCATCTTCCATAGATAGGTAGAAACGAGAAGAACCAGCATCACCTTGACGACCCGCACGACCACGTAACTGGTTATCGATACGACGAGATTCATGACGTTCAGTACCAATAATATGCAAGCCACCTGATGCTAATACTGCATCATGCTTTTCTTGCCATTTCGCTTTGATCTTTGCGATTTGATCTTCAGTTGGGTTATCTAGCTTTTCAACGTCAGTCTTCCACGAACCACCAAGCATGATATCGGTACCACGACCGGCCATGTTAGTTGCGATAGTTACCGCACCTGGCGCACCGGCTTCTGCGATAATATCTGCTTCTTTTTCGTGGAATTTAGCGTTTAGTACGTTGTGCTTAATGCCTTCTTTCTTAAGTGCATTAGACAGTAACTCAGATTTTTCAATCGATACCGTACCCACCAAACAAGGCTGACCATTTTGTACACGCTCTTTAATGTCTAGGCTAATCGCAGCAAACTTCTCAGTTTCTGTCATATAAACCAAGTCACCGTTATCGATACGTGCCATTGGGCGGTTAGTTGGTAGAACAACCGTATCTAGACCGTAAATAGACTGGAATTCAAACGCTTCAGTGTCAGCTGTACCTGTCATACCAGAAAGCTTATCGTACAAACGGAAGTAGTTCTGGAAGGTAATAGATGCTAGCGTTTGGTTCTCGTTTTGGATCTTCACGCCTTCTTTCGCTTCAACAGCTTGGTGAAGACCTTCAGACCAACGACGACCTGGCATTGTACGACCAGTGTGTTCATCAACGATGATCACTTCGTCATCTTGAACGATGTAATCAACGTCTTTTTCAAACAATACGTGACCACGTAAACCCGCATTGACGTGATGCAATAAGCTGATATTTGCTGGAGAGTACAAGGTATCGTGCTCTTCCATTAAGCCATTTTTAATCAATAGCTCTTCAACAAACTCCTGACCATTTTCAGTAAGGTAAGCTTGCTTCGATTTTTCATCAACGGTGTAGTGACCTTCACCACGGTACTCTTCACTATCTTCTTTATCTTGACGAACAAGCTGAGGAATTAATGCGTTGATTTTGATGTACATTTCAGAGCTGTCTTCAGCTGGACCTGAAATGATCAATGGAGTACGTGCTTCATCAATTAAGATGGAGTCAACTTCATCGACTACTGCGAAGAAACGTTCGCGTTGAACACGATCTTCTGGGCGGAATGCCATGTTATCGCGTAAGTAGTCAAAGCCAAATTCGTTATTCGTTCCGTAAAGAACATCTGCTGCATATGCTTCTTTTTTCGCAGGTGGTGACATATTAGGTACGTTTACACCTACAGTCATGCCGAGAAATTCAAATAACTCACGGTTAGTTTCGGCATCACGTGCAGCTAGGTAATCGTTCACGGTTACGATATGAACGCCTTTACCTGTTAAAGCATTTAAGTATGAAGGAAGAGTTGCAGTAAGAGTTTTACCTTCACCGGTACGCATTTCTGCAATTTTACAATCATTCAATACCATACCGCCAAGCAGCTGGACATCGAAGTGGCGCATACCGTAAATACGCTTGGATGCTTCACGAACGGTCGCGAAGGCTTCTGGTAGTAGTTGATCTAGCGTTTCGCCTTGATCTAAACGCTCACGAAATTCAGCTGTTTTTGCTTGCAGCTCATGATCTTGCAGGCTTTCAAATTGAGGTTCTAGCTTATTGATTTGATCAACAATTTTGCGCATACGACGCAGAGTGCGGTCGTTACGGCTACCGATAACTTTAGTCAGTAGTTTTGATAACATGGCGATGCCGTTTTCTCTTTGTTATATCAGCGTATCTATTGCTGAATCGCTTAATCTGGTTTCATTCTCTGGGGGACCGTAAGCAATCCCTGTCCCACTAGAATCGCCACAATGGTGACTAAGAGGATAATCCTGAAACTGTGTCATACTAATATTGTGTCATGAAAACAACTTTTCAAGGGGTCTTCATTAATAACCATCACCAAATAAAACGAGATAGCAATTTAACGCTTAAATACGACGGTGGCAGTAACAACACTTGCAGGTACATCTTTCAAGATATATTAACCTATATGAGTGATATAATAAGTCATATTAGTGTCATCGCCTATGGGAAAAGCAGGCTCAACACTTTTTATATTCGTAAAATTAGGATCATATCCGCAATTTTTTAACTTTGGGCTATAACATTACTTAGGATCACAGACGATGAGAGATCGCCGTCCCCAAACTACCGGGGATCTTTTAGAGGAAACTGGGCTTAATAATATCCAACAGCGAGCTATCGCTTTAAGCCAGTTAAATACTGCAGTAAAGCAACATGTTAATTGTGCTGAGCATTGCCGTGTGAGTAATTATCGTCATGGAATTTTGATCATTGAGACTGAATCAGCAGCATGGTCGATGCGTCTTAATTACGAACGCCATACTCTGATGATGAAATTGCGAGAAAAGCTGTTACCTAAATTGCAGGATATTGAAATCAAAGTGAACCCTTCTCTTGCGTCAGTAAAGAAACAGAAACAAGATAAAATACCAGATATTGTGCAAAAGCCGATCACTGAGGTTGCGGCTCAACACCTCTTAGCGACGGCAGCGACTGCGCCGGATAAAGTTAAGAAACGCTTAGAGCGTCTTGCTCTATTGGCACAAAAGAAAAAACACTAATGCCAATAAAATCCAGATACAAAAACGCCGAGCAACTGCTCGGCGTTTTTTAATTCTTTTCGCATTTGGTATTAAGCGAGAACCATTCCAGGTTGAGCAAAAGTAACCGGTACCTGCTGCTCATCTTCGAACGTTGACCATTCATAGGCTTCTTGATCAGCTAATACTGCACGTAATAATTGGTTGTTTAACGCATGTCCTGATTTATAAGCACGCATCTCACCAATGATATTATGTCCACACATGTAGAGATCACCAATGGCATCTAATACTTTGTGAGTGACTAACTCATTATCAAAACGCAAACCGTCATCATTCAGAATACGATAATCGTCCAGTACAATAGCATTATCGAAACTACCACCTAAACATAAGTTTTGTGATTGTAAGTATTCGATATCACGCATGAAACCAAAGGTTCGAGCGCGGCTGATATTTTTAACAAAAGACTTACTTGAAAAATCTAACACTAGACGCTGCTGATCTGATTCAATCGCAGGGTGGTTAAACTCGATAGCAAAATCTAGACGGAAACCGTTATAAGGAACGAGCTCCGCCCACTTGTCGCCATCTTCAATGCGAACAGGCTTTTTGATTCGTAGAAAACGCTTAGGTGCATTCAACGTTTCAATACCTGCAGATTGAAGCAGGTAGATAAATGGGCTCGCGCTACCATCCATAATTGGAATTTCTGGTGCGTTCACTTCGATAATCACGTTATCGATACCCATACCTGCTAGTGCTGCATTCAAGTGCTCAACCGTTGATATACGCACGCCCTCTTCATTAACAAGAGCTGTACATAGCATGGTATCGCGCACAGAGTCTGCATTTGCAGGAAAATCCACTGGTGGATTTAAATCTGTACGGCGGTAAATCACGCCTGTATTCGCGGCTGCAGGACGCAGAATAAGCGTCACTTTACGTCCAGAGTGGAGACCCACACCAGTCGTTTGCACAATGCTTTTAAGTGTACGTTGTCTGATCATCTGCTCATATCTCAACTGTTAAACAAACTTTTGTCATAAAGCAACTAAGCTAAATAAAACCCATTATCAACTACAATTACGTGAAATGGGTATAAATAATACCATAAGCTACTAAATATCCAAAATAATTTGAAATAGGCTAAACAAGTGCCTTTAAACTTATCGAAAAAGGCACCACTAAGTTACTGATTATCTAGCTATAAAAACCATAACATTTCAATATGGGTATATTTAATGTCATTGCTTTTTTATATAACCAATCAGCATTACCTATTAACTATAGATATTAATCAGCTTGTTTACGCAAAAATGCAGGAATATCTAAGTAATCATGATCCGCTTGTGGCTTAGCCGCCGTCGCTTGACCATCATTATTCGTTACCGTCTTTTCTTCAGCAACAACTGTTTTTTCTTGTGCTACTGTCGCTTGTACAGGCTTAGATGAAGTCACTAGCGTAATATCCGCTTTTACTTCTTTACCAATACCTGTAGCAACAACTGTTACACGTAGTTCATCAGTCATATCTGGATCTAAAGATGTACCGATAACAACAGTTGCGTTGTCAGATGCGAATGCTTTCACTGTGTTACCCACAGTTTCGAATTCGTCTAGACGCATATCCATACCCGCAGTGATGTTAACAAGAACACCACGCGCACCAGCTAGATCGATATCTTCTAGTAGTGGACTAGAAATTGCCATTTCAGCCGCTTCTTCAGCACGGTCGTCGCCAGAAGCAACACCGCTACCCATCATTGCATGACCCATCTCAGACATTACTGTACGTACGTCAGCAAAGTCGACGTTGATCATACCAGGGCGTGTGATTAGCTCAGCAATACCTTGAACAGCGTTCTTAAGAACGTCGTTTGCTTTAGCAAAAGCGTCAAGCAATGTGATACCACGACCAAGTACTTTTAGTAGCTTCTCGTTTGGAATCGTAATCAATGAATCAACATGCTTTGAAAGCTCATCGATACCTTGCTCAGCAAAAGCCATACGCTTCTTACCTTCAAAGCTAAATGGTTTAGTCACCACCGCCACAGTAAGAATACCTAGCTCTTTTGCCACTTCAGCAATGATTGGAGCAGCACCAGTACCAGTACCACCACCCATACCAGCAGCAATGAAGATCATATCAGAGCCTTCTAGCTCTTTTTTGATTGCTTCACGGTCTTCTAGTGCAGAATCACGACCTACTTGTGGGTTAGCGCCCGCACCCAAACCTTTAGTGATATCACCACCGATTTGAATAACTGTACTTACGCTTGTTTTACGTAGTGCTTGTGCATCAGTGTTAACACTAATGAACTGCACGCCTTCGATAGATTCACGTACCATGTGATCGACAGCATTACCGCCGCCGCCGCCAACGCCAATGACCTTAATTACCGCTTCATCAGACATTTCCATCATCGGTTCAAACATGTGTTCTCTCCGTTATCCTGTTCGCATCAGGTTTAAAATTCTTTTTTTAACCAACCACTAATTCGTGAAAATAAACCAGTAACTGAACGTTTAGGTTCTAGCTCACTTTCATCAAATGATTGACTGTCCTTTCCGTAATGCAGTAATCCTACTGCAGTTGCATAAGTTGGGGCCTGAACATAATCAGTTAAGCCACTTAACTCTAAAGGTTGACCTATACGCACTTGGTGACGGAACACCCGTTCTGCACATTCAGTCAGACCTTCCATTTGTGCAGCGCCCCCGGTTAGGACGATGCCCGCGGCTAAGTGGTGTTTAACACCCGCTTCACGCAACTGTTCTTGTACTGTTAACAGCTTTTGATTAACCAGCCCCAGCAATTCGCTATAACGAGGCTCTATCACTTCTGCTAGTGTTTGGCTTTGTAAACTGCGAGACGGTCGACCTCCGACACTTGGAACATCAACCTTGGCATCTTTACTCACCAATTCACTCAGTGCACAGCCGTATTTCACTTTAATTTCTTCAGCGTCACCCGGCGGTGTACCAAATGCATAAGCAATATCACTGGTTACTACATTACCCGCATACGGAATTACTGCCGCATGACGTAATGCACCACCAGACCAAATAGCAAGATCCATCGTTCCGCCGCCGATATCGACAACACATACGCCTAGCTCTCGCTCATCCGGTGTCAGTACAGCATAGCTTGATGCTAATCCTGAGAAAATCAGATGATCAACTTTCAAGTTACAACGCTCTACTGCTTTAACGATGTTTTTCGCCATGTCATTGTGACACGTGATCAAATGAACACTGGCTTCCATACGAACCCCTGATAAACCAACAGGGTTTTTAATTCCCTCTTGATAATCAATAGCAAATTCCTGAGGAATTACATGTAAAGTTCGTTGTTCATCGCTTAATTTTACTGACTTCGCCGTATGAATAACATTATCGACGTCGTCTTGTGTCACTTCTTTTTCAGAAATTGGCACCATGCCATTTTCTGTTTGGCAACTAATATGTTTACCTGATAACGACAAGTACACGGAACTGATTTGGCATTCTGCCATTAACTCAGCTTTATCAACAGCACGTTGCACTGATTTAACAACAGATTCAAGGTCGTTAACCCCACCTTTATCCATTCCGCGTGACGGACTGCTTCCCATACCGATAACATTTACTGTGTTATCAGGCAGCACTTCCCCAACCAAAGCCGTAACTTCGGATGTGCCTATATCAAGACCAACGATAAGTTTTTGATCTGCAGCCTTAGTCATTAACACACGCTCTTATTTGGTATCCGATACATGAGCATCATGTTCCGGTATTGTTTTCCAACCCACTGCTGCGCCAGTATCATAACGCAAATCCACATATTCTATCGGTTTATTCAGTTTTACTAATTCTGGATAAATTTCGATAAAACGCTTAAGACGCTCCATTCGAGCCTCACGACCCAAGTCAAGCGAAATGCCATTGGTTAATAATATTCGCCACGCTCGACGTTCATTTAATGATAATGACGCGATACTTAAGCCAGCGTTTTTCAATAAGGGACGCATTTCTCGCAGTGCAGCTAATACCTCTTCACTACTGTCCTCTGGACCAGATAGGTTAGTCAGGTTTAAATCTGCAACTTGCTCAGCAGGCGCTTTAAATACTTGGCCATCTTTATTAACCAAATACTTATGATCCCATTGCGCTACTGGTTGGTTTTCTACAATGAAAACTTTTATCGTATCAGGCCATTGTTTTCGTACTGCTGCGTGAGCAACCCACGGCAGTGCTTCTACATGAGCCTGAATAGTATTAACATCTTGGGTCATAAAGGTGCCAAGATGATCAATTGTTAATATAGTCTGGCGTACATTGTCGTTGGTTAGATAATGCAATTGTCCTTGAATCACTAATTGTGATAAGGGCAAACGGTTTGTATCTGTCATCCAGCTTTTTGTTGCGCTGAATAACCAAACCGTAAAACCAATGACAAAGAGGAAAAACGCCAATCCACCCCAGCGTGACCACTTTTTGGGAGATGGATGTGTATGCTCTTGGTCTACGACTTCTTCAGTCATTGTTTACTCTTCGCTTTACCAATTCAGCTTAACCTTACCATACAGGCATAAATTAGCTGCCAGCTATCTCAGATGTAATAAGCAAAGTTGAACAATTATACCGAGCAACTCGACCCACTCCAACACTCATGAGGCGTTTTCTGTGCACAACCTGAGAATAATTTTGTGTATATCCACCAAAATATCGAAAAAAACAAAATAACTGGCTATTGTGTACACAATCTATAGCCAGCTATTATCATTTTCGACGCATACATGCTGCCATGTACTAATTTAGTACGTTTTTTTGCATCATCTCGATATTCAACTTCATTTCTGCTAGCTGACGCGCTATTTTGCCGACATCACCGGCACCTTGTGTCAAAACTAAATCATCATTTTGAAGAATATTCGCAAGAATAGCAGGTAACTCTTCTGCTTCAGGAACAAAAATAGGATCTATTTTGCCACGGGAGCGAATAGTACGGCATAACGCTCGACCATCAGCACCTGCAATGGGTGCTTCACCAGCAGAGTAAACATCAAGCATGACTAGCACATCAACTTGATCGAGCACGTTAGCAAAATCATCATAGAGATCGCGAGTACGACTATAGCGGTGAGGTTGGAAAATCATCACTAAGCGTTTATCAGCCCAACCCGCTCGCGCAGCTTGAATAGTCACATCAACTTCGCTTGGATGATGACCATAATCATCCACCAGCATTACCTTACCGTTACCCGTTTCAAATTCACCTAAATGATCAAAACGTCGACCTGTTCCTTCAAACTCAATTAATGCACGCATGATCGCGTCATCATCAACGCCTTCTTCTGTTGCAACAGCAATCGCTGCTGTCGCATTTAATGCGTTGTGTTTACCAGGAATATTCAGAGTAATCTCTAGCGCCGGCTTATCCTTACGTAATACAGTAAAGTGACCTTGCTGACCTGTTTGGCTGTAGTTAACCAAACGTACATCAGCATCTTCTGAAAAGCCGTAAGTTAACATTGGACGACCCACACGCGGCAGTAATTCACGGACTACTGGATCATCAATACACATTACCGCCAAGCCGTAGAATGGCAGGTTATGTAAAAAATCAATAAAGGTTTGTTTTAATACTTCAAAGTCGCCGCCATAAGTATCCATATGATCAGCTTCAATATTCGTGACTACACACACCATAGGCTGAAGATGCAAGAAAGAGGCGTCACTTTCATCCGCTTCTGCGATTAAGTAACGGCTGCAGCCTAAACGTGCGTTAGTACCGGCACTTTTCACTAGCCCTCCGTTAACAAACGTTGGATCTAATCCCGCTTCAGAATAAATCTGTGTCGTTAATGCTGTCGTGGTCGTCTTACCGTGCGTACCTGCGATGGCAATACCATGACGGTAGCGCATTAACTCGGCAAGCATTTCAGCACGACGTACAACAGGAATACGTAACTCTGTAGCAGCAACAAGTTCTGGGTTTTCTTTACTAATAGCCGTTGATGCGACAACTACGCTTGCACCTTGTACATTCTCAGCAGAGTGACCAAAAAAGATCTCAGCACCTTTTGCAGTTAGACGATTAGTCACAGCGTTAGGCGCAATATCAGAACCACTAATACGGTAGCCTTCATTTACAAGTACCTCAGCAATACCGCTCATGCCAGCACCACCGATGCCAACAAAGTGAATTCGCTCAACACGGCGCATCTCAGGCACCATTGTGCGAATTTTTGCTAATTGCTGGTTATCCAGTTTACTCATCACTTTGTTCCCGTATTAATTTTTTACTAGTGACTTAATCACATTTGCTACTCGTTCATCGGCATCGATAATAGCAGCTTCTCGTGCAGCACACGCCATTGTTTCAAGCGCATGACGATCTAATTGTTGAATTTCATTTGCTAAACCTGACGCCGTCAAATCCATTTGCTCAATCATTTTTGCAGCGCCACATTGCACTAAATGATCGGCATTCAGTGCCTGCTGACGATCTTTGTGCATAAATGGAATAAAGATGGCACCAACACCTGCTGCAGACAATTCAGAAACAGTAAGCGCCCCTGAGCGACAAACGACTAAATCTGCCCAACTATAAGCGGCAGCGACATCATCAATAAATTCAGTGACTTTATGAGGAGTTGTGGTTTGTTCGGTATAAGCTTGCTCAGTCGATTGCTGATTGCCTTTACCTGCTTGGTGCCAAATCGTCACGCTATCACCTAATACCTTTGCCACTTCAGGCATGGTTTGGTTCAAAATGCGTGCGCCTTGACTCCCCCCCATCACCAAAATACGAATCGGCCCAGTACGCTCAGCAAAACGTTCAGTTGGTGCTGGTAAAACTGTCACGTCATGACGCACAGGGTTACCCACAACGTCTTTATTCGGAAATGCACCAGGGAAAGCTTGTAGTACTTTAGCTGCAATTTTTGAAAGCCACTGGTTAGTTAACCCTGCTACAGCATTTTGCTCATGCAATACAACAGGTACGCCAGATAGCCAAGCCGCAACACCGCCAGGACCACTAACATATCCCCCCATGCCAAGTACAACATCAGGTTGCCATGCTTTAATATATTTACGCGCTTGTAAAATCGCACCCACAATTTTAAACGGTGCGGTCAGTAAACGCAGTACACCTTGACCACGCAAACCTTTCACTTTAATGAAGTCAATTTCAATACCATGTTTAGGTACTAAATCTGCTTCCATACGATCTGCGGTACCTAACCAGCGGATCTCCCATCCTTGTTGTTGCAATTTTTGCGCAACGGCAAGACCTGGAAATACATGTCCACCAGTACCACCCGCCATTACTAATAAACGTTTATTCTTTGTCATGAGCATCTTTTTTATCATTATTTAATTGAGTAGGCTCACTAAGTAAAGCCTCTGGATCGGTAGCAACTTGCTGCACCGCTCCGTCCATATTATCGAGCGCTTCATCATCAATTTCAGCCGGCTCTGCTGACTCAAATTTCTCCGCGACACGCTGCTCAAAATCAATACGAATAAGAATGGCAACCGCTGCTGCCATAATAAATAAACTGGAACCACCGTAACTGATCAGTGGTAATGTTAAACCTTTGGTTGGAACAATACCGGCTGCAGCACCAACGTTAACAAGGGTTTGGAATGCAAACCAAAAGCCGAAACCAAATGCTAGAAAGCCACCAAACAGCAAGCCACTTTCAAGACATTTACGACCAATCATTAAGGCTTTGTAAACCAGAGCAAATAGTAGACACAGCACAACAATCACACCCGCTAAGCCTAACTCTTCAGCCAAAACCGCAAATACAAAGTCAGTGTGTGCTTCAGGTAGGTATGCCAACTTTTGAATTGAGTTACCTAAACCTTGCCCAAACCATTCACCACGACCAAATGCCATTAATGACTGAGTCAGCTGATAACCACTACCGTAAGGATCTTGCCACGGATCAAGAAATGACGTTACGCGGCGCATACGATAGGGTTCTAAAACGATCAAAAAGGCAATACCCACAAGCGCTGTGCCTAGCATCATTAAAAATTGCCAGAGTTTTGCACCTGCGATAAAGAGCATACCGATAGTGGTAACAAACATTACTACCGATGAGCCTAAATCGGGCTGCATCAGCAATAACACGCAAAGAATCCCTAGTACGGCAAGTGGTTTTAGGAAGCCAATAAAGCTGCCGCGCACTTGGTTATATTGTCTGACAAGGTAACCGGCGAGAAATATAAATAAAGAGAGCTTGGCAACTTCGGCTGGCTGAAGGTTAAATATGCCTAATGGGATCCAACGTGCAGCACCATTAACTGATCGTCCAATAATTAACACGACTGCGAGTAAAACTATGGATATCAACAACATAGGAAAACTATATTGCTTCCATTTCGCTAGTGGTATTTGCAATACAATGGCAGCAATAAAAATTGCGCCACAAAGAAAGAATGCATGACGATAGGCAAAATAAAAAGGAATGCCTGTTAGGCGTGTAGCTACAGGAACAGAAGCCGATGTCACCATCACAAGGCCTGTGATCATCAATGCAATTGCAATCCAAACCAGTTGGCGATCATACAAACAGGGCTTACTTGGCTTAACAAACCAGCCCCCCACAGCAGCAAATCCATTACGGATCATTGTAAACATCAAATATTTCCTGAAACCGAATCTTGTAACTGAATCGCTTGTTCAACAAAAGCATCGCCACGTGCCATGAAGTTGGCAAATTGATCCCAACTTGCACAAGCGGGCGATAATAAAACCATGTCTCCAGATTGAACGGTGCGGCTAATACAGACCATAGCGTCACTCATGGTTTCAACACTAATGGCATTATCAACAACATCGTTAAATAAATGTCGGTCGCGACCAAAGCTATACAACTGTACGTTTAAGTCAGCTAAAACAGGTTTTAGTTCACTGAACTCGGCACCTTTGCTATCACCGCCCATCAATAGGTGCAATTTACCCTCAAGCTGCAAACCATTCAGCGCTGCTAACGTGCTTGCAAGATTCGTAGCTTTTGAATCATTAACCCATCGAATTCCGTGACGATGAACTGCAAGTTGGCAACGATGTGCAAGACCGGTATAACGTTGCATTGCACGACATGCTGCATCACGCGGGATCCCAGCAGCATCTGCAAGCGCAAGTGCTGCTAAACAGTTGGCAACATTATGGCGTCCGACTAAAGCAATATCAGCTACAGCCATTATCGCTTCACCGTTCACGGCTAACCACTCATTTCCATTAACTAAAACAATGCCATAGTCTTGATTATCAAAACCAAAACTTGTCATTGCACCACTAAACTGAGTCGGTTTTGTCGCTAGATCATCACGATTGAATACAGCCAATTTTGCATGTTCAAATATTCGCATTTTCGCTTGGCTATATTGTGCTAAACCACCAGGGTAACGATCCATATGATCTTCAGAAAGGTTTAGGTAAACAGCTGCGGTTAACTCAAGAGATGTCGTGGTTTCTAACTGGAAGCTCGAAAGCTCTAGCACGTACAACTGATGTTGCTGCGCTAGCATATCAAGCGCAGCAAAGCCGATATTTCCACCAACACCAACATCAATACCGGCTTCTTTTGCCATTTCACCCACTAGACTCGTTACGGTACTTTTACCGTTAGAGCCAGTGATCGCAACGACGGGTTTATCAACTTCACGAGCAAACAGTTCGATATCACCAATGATTTCTACGCCAGCTTCAGCAGCGAGTACAAGCTCTGGCGTTGCTAATGCAATACCAGGGCTTGCAATGATCATGTCAGCAGATAATAGCCATTCACTATTCCATTGCCCGCTACATAGCTCTACGGAGTCTGGCAATTGATCTTGGCCTGGCGGGTTATCACGGGTATCAATCACTTTAATAGTTAATGATTGTGGTAAACGCATTAAATGATTTACGACAGATAGCCCTGTCATCCCTAAACCGATCACAACGATCGTATTCACACCAGCCAAGCCTTTCATTTTTAACGAACCTTAAGCGTTGCTAACGCAATTAATACCAACATCAATGTAATGATCCAAAAGCGCACGATAACACGTGGCTCTGGCCAGCCTTTTAATTCGTAATGGTGGTGAATCGGTGCCATACGGAAGATACGTTGACCACGTAGTTTATATGAACCTACCTGTAGGATTACCGACACTGTTTCCATTACAAAGACACCGCCCATGATCACAAGCAGTAGCTCTTGGCGAACAAGAACAGCAATCGTACCCAGTGCGCCACCTAATGCTAATGAGCCAACATCGCCCATAAAGACTTGTGCAGGGTAGGTGTTAAACCATAGGAAGCCAAGACCTGCACCAACGATAGCAGTACAGACAATTACTAGCTCACCAGCATCTTTGATGTACGGAATATGAAGGTATTCTGCGTAGTTAAAGTTACCCGTTGCCCATGCAATAAAAGCAAGACCTGCCGATACCATCACTGTTGGCATAATCGCTAAACCATCAAGACCATCAGTTAGATTTACCGCATTACTGGTACCAACAATCACAAAGTAAGTCATCACGATGTAGAACAGACCAAGTTGAGGCATGACATCTTTAAAGAAAGGCACAACTAATTGGGTGGCAGCAGTATCTTTACCGTAGGCATATAGCGCAAAAGCAACAACTAATGCGATAGCTGACTGCCAGAAGTATTTCCAACGCGCAATCAAGCCATCGGTATTTTTACGTACGACTTTACGGTAATCATCAACAAAGCCCACAGCACCATAACCCAACATCACGATGAGTACAGCCCAAACATAAGGGTTAGTTAAGTCACACCATAGCAGTACAGTAAAAGTGATCGCAGCAAGGATCATGATACCGCCCATGGTCGGCGTACCACGTTTGCTAAAGTGAGACTCAGGACCTTCGTTACGTACTACCTGACCAATTTGCAGCATTTGCAAACGGGCTATCATCCGAGGTCCCAACCATAACGAAAACAGCAGCGCTGTTAGAATACTCATGATTGCTCTAAATGTAAGGTATTCGAACAATCGGAAAAAAGGGAGTGTTGACTGAAATTGTTCAGCTAACCAGTAAATCATTATTTATCTTCCTGCAAGGCTGCAATTACGTCTTCCATTTTCGAGCTTCTTGCGCCTTTTACTAGCACAGTGACAGTCTCAGCATCAGGTTGACGAGAATATTGTTGTAATTGTTGTTTCAGTGACATGATTAGCGCACCTTTATCACTGAAGTGTTGTCCTTGATTGAGCTCACTAACAACAGCACTTGAATGACCAAACGTCATCACACAATCAAGCTGTTTTGCTTTAGCAAATTCACCCACATCTCGGTGTAAGTTATCACTTTCTTCACCTAGTTCAGCCATATCGCCAAAAATGAAGTAGCGCTTACCTTCAAAGCTTGCTAACACCTCAATAGCTGCTTTTACCGCAGCAACACTGGCATTATAGGTATCATCAATCAGACGTAATCCTGCATAAGGCTCTGTAATATCAAGACGACCTTTTACATTTGCCATTGTCTCAAGCCCAGCTTTAACATCGGCTAATGTTGCACCTAACGAAATCGTTAACGCAGCCGCAGCTAACGCATTGGATACATTATGCATTCCCGCTAGTGCTAAATTAACGTCGATCTTGCCAATTGGGGTGCACATTGTAAAACAAGCTAACCCTTGATTGGTAATCTTTATCTTTTCAGCAAAATAATCCGCTTGATGCGAGTCTGTCGAGAATGTTAATACTTGATGCTGCGCTAATAGTGGCTGCCATAATGCTAAATCATTCGATTCAAGATTAATAATGGCAGTGCCATTTTGTACCAACCCCTCAAAAATTTCGCCTTTTGCTTTTGCTACACCTTGTAACGAGCCAAACCCCTCTAAATGCGCAGCTGCAATATTATTAATTAACGCAACATTAGGCTTAACTAAATTCGTGGTATACGAAATTTCATCTTGATGGTTAGCACCAAGCTCAATCACTGCATATTGATATTCAGGTGTTAAACGCAATAAAGTCAGTGGCGCACCAATATCATTATTAAAATTACCAGCGGTTGCTAATACTTGACCTTTATTAGCTAAAATCGCGGCAGACATTTCTTTTACGGTTGTTTTACCGCAACTTCCGGTTAATGCTAATGTCTTTAAACCATAATTTTCAGTCATTTGAGCTTTAAGCCATGCGCCCATCAACCCTAAAGCAATACGTGTATCACTAACAACTAACTGTGGTAACTCAACAGGTAAGCGTTTACTTACCAATAGTGCTTTAGCACCGTTATCTTTCGCTGTTTGACAAAAATCATGAGCATCAAAACGCTCACCCTTTAACGCGATAAATAGCGTTTCTGATGGGATATTACGTGTATCTGTCGATACCGCAGCAATTGAAGTATCAGCGCCAATTAATTCGGCATTTAATACCGATGCAAGCTGACTTAGTTGAACGTCAATCATGCCAATTCCTTTAATAATGCAGCTACCGTTTCTCGGTCAGAATAATGAATAGTACGATCCGCTAGAATTTGATAATCCTCATGCCCTTTGCCAGCTACTAAGATAATATCTTGGTAAGAAGCATGACTAAGCGCATGACGACAAGCTGTTTCACGATCATGAATAATAGTTGCGGATTCTTGAGAAATAAGGCCTGCTAGCATATCGTCAACTATCGCTTTTGGATCTTCACTGCGAGGGTTATCGTCAGTCAGAATAATTTGATCTGCAAGGCGCTCGGCAACTTCAGCCATCATCGGCCGCTTACCGCTATCACGATCACCACCACAACCAAAAATACACCATAACTTACCGTCACAATGCACACGCAGTGCCTGCAATGCTTTCTCTAACGCATCTGGCGTATGAGCATAATCGACCACCATCATGGCTTTGTCAGTGTCTTGAAAAACTTCCATACGTCCAATTACTGCTTGTAATTTAGGTGCTTTTTCAAGTAAATCAGTCATTGAATGGTTAGTTGCGAGTAATGTCGCTAACGCTAACAACAAGTTGGTGGCATTAAATGATCCAACCAATGGCGCAGTAAATTTACCGCCTCCCCAACTTGAATCAAATTCAATCGTGACACCTTGAGTACTGAACTGGACGTCTGTCGCCCACAGCTTTAAGCCAACATGACTGACAACCGCTTGTGGATCAATCGCAACGGCTACCGCATGTGGTATATCTTTTAGCCATGCCGCGCCAATAGCATCATCCGCATTGATAATTGGTACGCCTGCATCATGCTCGATAAATAGAGATTTCTTTGCTTCAGCATAATTTTGCATGTTGCCATGGTAATCTAAATGATCACGACTTAAATTGGTAAAGATACTTGCTTTGAAATGAAGATCACGAATACGACCTTGAACTAGGCCATGTGATGAAACCTCCATCGCAGCAAAATCAGCACCTTGCTCGACAAGTTGGGTTAAGGTTTGTTGAATTTCAATCGCGCTACCAGTGGTATTTGCTGCAGGTTTTAAGTAAGTCAACAAACCATTTCCGGTCGTCCCCATCACACCCGATTTGTAACCAATTAAATTAGCCCATTGTGCTAATAATTGGCTAATGGTGGTTTTACCGTTAGTCCCTGTTACAGCATACAGTGCTAGCTTTTGATCTGGATGATCAAAGAAGCGTCCAGCAATTGCGGATAGCTTCTGATTAAGATCTTGAAGGTAAACAATATAAACACCATCTTTCAGTGCTACATCCCCTTCATTAGCAATCCCATCAGACTCTGCAATAATAACGCTTGCTCCTGACTTAATCGCCGTTTCAATAAATCGACGACCATCAACAGTGTGTCCTTTCACCGCTACAAATAAACTCCCGGCGGTGACTTCTCTACTGTCTAATGTTATCGCGTCAATCTGGCTCTCTGTAAGTTCAAGAGGCAACTTATCAATTGCCAGCCACGGTGATAACAGTGCCCCTAATTTCATCACAACCTTCGACGATGCCATTATTTAGGCTCCCTTATCAACTTTATGCAACGTATCTGCATCTGGCGGAACATTTAAAATCTGTAAAGCGCTGCCTAATACTTTTGATAGAATTGGCGCAGCAACAGCACCACCATAGAAAACTTTACCTTTCGGCTCATTAACCATAACGACGATCGCTAAGCGAGGATTGCTGATCGGCGCAACACCCACGGTGTAAGAGAAGTAATCATCACCGTAACCGCCTGCAATTGCCTTTTTAGCCGTACCTGTCTTCACACCAACTCGATAACCTGGAACCGCTGCTCGCCAGCCACCACCGCCACCTTTTTTATCGGTTACTGATTCAATCATTAACAAGACTTTCTTAACGATCTTTGGATCGAGCACTTGCTCACCTGGTACGACTTTCTCAGTTTTTAGTATTGATAATGGGCGTTTAATACCATAAGCACCCAGCGTAGTGTAAGCATGGAGTAACTGAATTGGCGTTAACGATAAACCATAGCCGTACGCTAACGTTGCACGTTCAATATCAGACCAACGGTAACGGTTAGGGAAATGACCCGTTGTTTCACCGATCAAGTTAATACCTGATGGCTCATCAAAACCAACTTTACGATAAGTATCAATGATGTAATCAACGGGCATTGCGAGTGACAACTTAGTCACACCAATGTTACTCGATTTTTGTAGGATGCGTTGTACCGTTGCTAATGGTTCGATACGCGAAACATCGGTGATAACTTTGCTACCCACACGGAAATGCTTACTTTGAGGGATCGCAATTAATGTGTGCTCATTCGCAATACCATGCTTAAGCGCGGTATACACAACGAAAGGCTTCACTGTTGAGCCAGGTTCAAAAGTATCGGTAATGACACGGTTACGCATTTTATATGGTTGGCGATCATTACGATTATTTGGGTTAAACGATGGTGCATTGACCATCGCCAGAATTTCACCAGTACGCACATCTGATACCGCAATACTGACAGAAGTCGCGGGGATATCCATCACGCCTTCTTTAGCCGCTCGATATGCAACCGCCTGAATTCTCTGATCAATACTAAGTTGTAATGCTTTACCCGGTTGGCGACTTTTTTGAGAAATATTTTCAACCACGCGACCATAGCGATCTTTACGTACAGTGCGTCGGCCTGGCTCTCCGGTTAACCAGCCGTCATAGGTTTTTTCAACACCATCAAGGCCATGACCATCAATACCAGTAAAGCCTAATAAGTGCGCACTAACTTCACCTGAAGGATAAAAGCGGCGAGACTCATCTTTTAAACCAATACCCGGAAGTTTCAATTTATGGACGTAATTTGCCATCGCAGGACTAACTTGACGGGCAAGATAGATAAAACGGCGTTTTTTCTTTGTTTCTAATTCATGTAATAGCCAGCTGCGGTCGAGATCTAACACATCAGCTAATGCATGCCATCGCTCCACATCACTTAACCCACCATGTTTAAATATTTCTGCAGGGTTAGCAAATACCGCTTGAACAGGCACACTAACCGCTAACTGTTCACCGTTACGATCAGAAATAATACCACGCGCAGAAGGCATTAACTTTGTTCGTAAAGAACGTGCATCACCTTCTTGAATAAGACGCCCAGGTTCCAGTACCTGTATATACGCGGCACGAGCAATTAAGCCGAAAAATCCCAACAAGATAAAAATACAAACAACAGTAAAGCGCCACTTAATAAATGGTTTCGCTTTCTTAGTTACGCTATTTTTCGACGTCGAACGGTTAAATAATTTCATGTTTACTGTATAACAACTTCACTATCAGCGGATGGTCGTTGCATTTTGAGTTCAGTCTCAGCTAATCGTTCAATACGACTGTGCTCTGCAAGCGAGTTTTCTTCAAGGATCTGATTTCGCCATTCCACATCATAGCCTTCACGCTCAGTTAATAATTGTTCTTGTTTCACAATTTGCTGGCGTGTGTCATGGGTGATGTACACGACAGACAATGCTGATGCGAGAATAACAAAAGAAAGAATGAGAGGAACAAGCCCGACGGTGACGAGATCACGTCCAATCAGGCGAGCCAGATTCAATGATGATTCTGTAGGTTGATTCATAGACGCTCAGCCAACCGTAGTACAGAGCTACGCGCTCGCGTGTTATACCCTAATTCATCTTGAGAAGGTTTAATCGCTTTGCCTACCGTTTTAAGCGCGGCGCTACCTAAGGCTTTAATTTGCTCTTCAGTAAGCGGTAAACCAGCAGGAACGTCAGGTCCTTTGCTCTGTTTACGAATAAAGCGTTTTACCATACGATCTTCTAAGGAGTGGAAACTGATCACAGATAAACGACCTTCAGGAGCTAAAATATTCACCGCACCGTTTAGCGCTGTTTCAATTTCATCTAACTCACTGTTGATGTAAATACGAATCGCTTGAAAACTACGTGTTGCTGGGTGTTTGTGCTTATCTTTAAACGGCGATACCGCTGCAATTAAGCTCGCTAATTCACGGGTACGTGTTAATGGCTCTTTTTCCGGGTTTTCACGATGCTCAACAATACCGCGAGCAATACGCTTGGCAAAACGCTCTTCACCAAACTCTTTTAGGACCCATGCAATATCATCCGCTTCCGCTTCTGCTAACCATTCAGCAGCTGACTGACCTGATGTAGGATCCATACGCATATCAAGTGGGCCATCTCGCATAAAGCTAAAGCCGCGTTCGGCATCATCCAATTGCGGTGATGACACACCTAAATCTAATAACACACCATCAACACGACCAATTAAATCACGCTCTTCCATGTATTTTTCCATGCCAGAGAATGGACCATGGATAATTTCGAAGCGAGGATCATCAATCTTCTGAGCTTCAGCAATCGCTTGAGGATCTCGGTCAATACTGTAAAGACGACCATTCTCACCTAAATGAGAAAGAATAAGGCGACTGTGTCCCCCTCGGCCAAAGGTACCATCGATATAAATACCGTCGGGTTTAATTGCTAATCCGTCTACAGATTCATTCAGTAAAACGGAAACGTGCTCAAATTGTTCAGACATAAATATAAGTTCAGCTAAAGTGAAAGCTCACTAAGGCGCGATGACTGTGTTATCGCATCCTCAGCCTGAAGGTTGATATCGTGTTCAATTTGCTGTTGCCACAAAGATTCAGACCAAATTTCAAATTTATTTAATTGGCCTACAAGCATGATCTTATCTTGTAAGTGCGCGTATTGTCGTAAGGTAGCAGGAAGTAGTATTCGTCCCTGCCCATCCATATCACATTCACTAGCGTAGCCGAGTAACAAACGTTGAATTCGACGCTCCGCAGGATGAAGGCTTGATAATGTCGCTAACTTAGCTTCAATGTGTACCCATTCACTGATGGGATAGAGCAACAAGCAAGAAAACTGGTGATCAATAGTGCAAACGAATAAGCCATCGCAATGATCTGTTACTTCGGCACGATAACGCTTAGGAATCGCAATGCGTCCTTTGTTATCGAGCGATATAACTGTTGCGCCTCTTAACATTCAAATGCCCATTCAATGATACTAAAAATCAGCCGTAGTAACCGACTTTAGCAGAATAAAAATAAACAGAATGAGAAAGCACCACTTTTCCCCACAAATTCCCACCATAAAGTGTACGTATGAGACAAAAACGATGTCAAGCGTCTGACAGTAATTCAAACAGAGTTCTAACACACTCTGTAGTCATCAAGCGAAAAGTTATGTTTATGCGGGAATAAGACGAAAAAAAGGTGGTGTTTGTTATCCAAACACCACCTTCTCTAAATGTAGGGAGTCGGTCGATAAGCCGGGTTTTGTTCCGCTTGCGCGGCGGCAATCATTCGTCTAGGTCTGCAATCGCTCACAGACTCAAGCAACCTACCCGTCCCCAACGCGGGCCGCGCCATTAGGGACCTATTTGGTCTTGCTCCGGGTGGAGTTTACCCTGCCACAAACTATTACTAGCTGCGCGGTGCGCTCTTACCGCACCCTTTCACCCTTACCTGTGCACTATTGCAAGCAATAGGCCATCGGCGGTTTGCTCTCTGCTGCACTTGTCGTGGGCTTGCGCCCCCCAGACGTTATCTGGCACCCTGCCCTATGGAGCCCGGACTTTCCTCCCCTTCATCAGTCTCCCAAAGGACATCAATGAAGCAGCGATTACCTGACCAACTCCGACACGGATTGTATAAGACAACGATCACAGTTGCTAGCGAAAAACGAAACAAAATTACAGCCCGGCTAAAAAAACAGCAAAAAAGGGGGATTCCCATCAACTCTTGTCATACAAAGCACAAAAAATTGGAAGCCGTTAATTTTATTTTTAGCCTAAGTTTTCTAAACCCCACTTATACAGCGCATTCTTTTTCGCACCATGAATTTCCGCCGTCAATGCTGCGGCTTTTTTCAATGGTAATTCTTTTACTAACAAACCCAATGTACGTAATGACTCTGCTGATAGTTCTTCTTTTTGTGCGCGATGACCGGCGACTAAAACCACCATCTCGCCACGAACACGATTACTGTCTTCAGCAAGCCACTCAATTAACTCTCCTAATGGTGCACCATGGATTGTTTCATAAGTTTTTGTTAACTCACGCGCTAATACTACTTGGCGTTCGGCACCAAGCACGGCTAACATATCACTCAGGGAATCATTAATACGATGTGGCGATTCGTAAAAAATTAACGTGCGCTCATCGTTTGCTAACGCTTGAAAACAGTCACGGCGACCTTTACTTTTAGGGGGTAAAAAACCCTCAAAACTAAATCGGTCAGAAGGTAAACCAGCACCACTCAAGGCAGTGATCACTGCACATGGGCCTGGTAATGGCACAACTTTAACACCCGCTTGACGACAGCGATTAACAAGATGATACCCTGGATCACTGATCAGCGGCGTACCAGCATCCGATACCAAAGCAATACTGGTACCTGACTGAAGCTTTTCAATCAAGAAGTCAGCTTTTTGCTGCTCATTATGATCATGAAGCGCAAAGGTGCGGGTTGAGATAGAGAAATGGGATAACAAGCGTGATGTATGGCGAGTATCTTCAGCAGCAATCAAATCTACATTTGCTAATACGTCTAATGCTCGTTGTGTTATATCAGCCAAATTACCGATGGGTGTAGGTACGATGTATAACGTAGCAACATCAACCATGCTTGAATTGGTTTCACTCATTTGTCTTAGATCTCATCTGCAATTAATATCAAGAGTAATTTGTCACAGTTGAATGAATTCAATGCCCAATTTTACCCATAAGCGTAAAAGTGTATCACGACTAATGGCGCCTGTAGCCCTTGCTGTTATTTTAGCAGGATGTAGCACGCCAAACCTGTACAATCAGCAGGCTCCATTAACGGATATCACTGCGGCAGCCGCTCAAAGCTCAGCCGCTTACCTCAGTAAAGCTCAAGCCAGTAAAGGTGCCGAGCGTATTAACTGGGAAATATTAGCTCTTAAAGCAATGATAGAAGAAGGCAAATGGCAGCAAGCTGACCAACAAGTAGCCAAACTATCACAACAATCGATGAGCCCTTTGCAAATTGCTGAATGGCAACTTGCTCGTGCTGCGATCCGCTATCATCAAGGGCAATATCAAGAAGCACTTAATAGTTTGAACTTCCAACCATCTTGGCAGTTAACTAAAAGTCAGTACCAACGCTATTACACTTTCCGTGCTGAATTATTAGATCAACTTAATCATAAATTTCAAGCAGCCCGTGAACGTAGCAAACTTGATTTTTACTTAAGTCATGATCAAAAAGCAGCCAATTGGAATAACCTGTGGAATGATTTATCCGGTTACTCCAACACACAACTTAGCAACGTAAAAATTGGTAGTGATGAAGGCGTATTGAAAGGCTGGGTTGAACTTGCCATGCTTAAAAATAGCGCTAGCCGTCAACCCGGAAAGCTAAAAGATGCGGTTGAACAATGGTTAAGCCAACATCCATACCATCCAGCTAATCAATATTTACCGGCTGAGCTAGAAGCGGTAATGAATCTTAAAGCCATTAAGTTGGATAATGTTGCCTTACTTTTACCCTTATCCGGTCGCTTTGCCGCACAAGGTAAAACCGTTCGTGATGGCTTCGTAAATGCCATGATGGACGATGCAGGGCGAAACGCTGATACAGAACTTAATATCTATGATACTGAAGCTGAACCTATGGCTTCGATCATGGCGAAACTACAACAAAATGGAACACAATTTGTTGTAGGTCCACTGCGTAAAAATAAAATATTAGAATTTCAGCAAGATAATACGACTCACATCAATACACTGGCGTTAAATATGCCACCTGAAATTAATAGTAGTCACCCTAATGCTTGTTATTTTGCTTTATCGCCAGAGCAAGATGCAGAACAAGCCGCAGAGCATATTTTCAGTGAGGGTCATCGTAACCCTGTGGTACTTGTACCTTCGAACAGTTACGGTCAACGAGTCAGTACCGCCTTTAATCAAGAATGGACAAGCTTAAATAGTCAACCAGCACAGATAGCTACCTTTGGTGCTCGTGACGAGATCCCACAGCAAATCCGTCAAGTATTTGGTCGCGCACCAGGTAGCCGTACCGATGCTATTTATATAGTTGCTAGTAAAAATGAATTGATGACTATCAAACCATTTATTGAAGCATCATTACCGCCAAGTGGTAATCCTCCACAAATTTATGTCGGCTCTCGAAGTAACCCTGATCGCAAAGGAAACTCTCCAGAGATCCGTGGTGTTGAACTTGGTGATATTCCACTCTTAATCAACCCTCCAGCAAGTTATATGGAGCGTTTCAACCAGTTGTGGCCTAATGAAGGCAACACAAGTATTCGTCTTCATGCCTTTGGTATGGATGCCTACCTGTTAAGTACTGAATTACCGCAATTACGTGCAATGAGTGATTACACTACACAAGGCGCTACTGGTAAATTAAGTGCCGACCACCAATGTGTAATTAACCGCCAAATTGATTGGGGTAAATTCACCGTAGACGGCATTCAACCTGAATAAAAGACAGCAAGGTCAAGCTTATGAACGGATGGCGGAACAATTTTTGTCTCGCCACCGTCTTAAGCTTATCGAACGAAATTTTAGCTGTCGCGGTGGTGAAATTGATTTAATTATGCGACAAGGTAAATGTTTTGTCTTTATTGAAGTAAAATACCGGACACATCGCCATTTCGGTTCAGCTTCAGAAGCGGTGAATTGGCATAAACAACAAAAAATCAAACGCACCGCCCTTTTTTGGTTACAAAAAAATGGCTTTTCAATCGAACAAACTGAATGTCGGTTTGATGTCGTGACAATTGAAGGCCAAGAACACCATATCGAGTGGCATACCAACATCTTAGTTGAAGGTTAATCATGCTAGATAGCATTCGCGAAAGTTTTACCGAAAGTATTCAAACTCAAATTGCAGCAGCAGAAGCACTTCCAGATTCCATCTCAAAAGCCGCCCAAGTTATGGTGCAAAGCCTATTAAACGGTAATAAAATTTTATGTTGCGGTAATGGTGGTTCAGCAGCTAATTCACAACATTTTGCTTCATGTCTTATTAACCGCTTTGAAACTGAGCGCCCAAGCCTTCCCGCTTTAGCATTAACCGCTGACACAACAATTTTGACAGCGATTGCTAACGATTATCACCACGATGAAGTATTTTCAAAACAAGTGCGTGCTCTCGGTCAAGCCGGGGATATTCTGTTTGTTTTATCTACCAGTGGTAATAGTAAAAATATTATCAAAGCAATGGAAGCGGCACTCACACGAGATATGACGATCATTGCTTTAACGGGTAAAGATGGCGGTGAAATGGCAGGATTACTTGGCGTACAAGACGTTGAAATCCGAATTCCCTCACAACGAACCGCTCGTATTCAAGAAGTTCACTTATTAACAGTACATTGCTTATGCGATCTTATTGACCAAGTACTCTTCCCGCACCACGAAGGATAACCCATGAATTGGCTAAGTCGCTTACTTCTTGTGTGCGTCTTTGTGTTACAAGGATGTTCAAGTTTTTCTACACAAGATCCACGAGATATAGAACAACACTGGCAAGATCAAAAAGTTGAAATGGATATTGCAGGCATGGCGAATAGTCGCCAATTTACACGCTCAATTAGTGCAAATAGCATGTCCCTTAACGGCAAAGTATTATTGATTGGTCAAGCTACATCAGCTTCAGTAAAAGCGCAATTTGGTCAGCAAGTGAGACATCTTGCTAATGTCAAAGATGTCTATAACCAGCTCGAAGTAAGACCCTTACTAGGAGTTGGTGATATTAGTTATGATGCTTGGCTAACAACAAAAGTTAAATCCCAGCTTATCGCGAGTAAACAACTCACAGGCGCGGTGATTAAAGTGATCAGCGAAGGTGGAAAAGTCTATCTATTAGGCTACGTAACACCACGCCAAGGAGATGTTGCTGTGAATATCGCACGCAATATCAGTGGGGTACAAAAAGTTGTTACATTATTTGAACCACATCAAAATAGCTAACAGCGCTTTATAAATGCATAAAAAAACGCAGCCTATTGGCTGCGTTTTTATTAAAGAGAAACTAATTACTTAACAACACGTAAGCTTGGACGACCACGAGGACGTGGTGGCTCATCATCAGGCTCATCACCCGCAATTTCAGTTTCACTTACCACGGCAAATGGAGAGCTTGACTCTGACGCGTCATCAATCATTTCTTCGATATCATCAACATCATCAAAGACAGGCATATCTGATTCATAGCTAGGTTCTGGCTCAAACATTGTTCCTGCTCCGTTTTCACGCGCATAAACAGCAAGCACAGCGTACATAGGTACGATAACAGAATGTGGACGACCACTAAAACGCGCATTAAAGCTAACCGCTTCATTACCCAGTTCTAAATTACCCACTGCACGAGGAGCTACATTTAGGATGATTTGACCATCACTAACGAACTCCATTGGTACTTGTACACCTGGTAATGTTGCATCAACAACCAAGTGAGGTGTGAGATCATTGTCCACTAACCAATCATAAAATGCCCGCAACAGATAAGGTCGACGCGGTGTCATTTTTTCCATATCCATACTACTGGCCAGCTAAACGCATTTCACGTTCAGCTTCAGTCAATGAAGCTAGGAAAGAATCACGTTCAAATACACGTGTCATGTAAGTTTTCACTTCTTTTGCACCAGCACCACTTAGTTCAATACCCATTTCAGGTAGACGCCATAATAGTGGAGCAAGATAACAATCAACAAGGCTGAATTCATCACTCATGAAGAATGGGAATTCTGCAAATACTGGTGCTAATGCAAGTAGCTCTTCACGTAATTGCTTACGTGCTTTATCAGCTTCATCAGCAGTGCCAGTATTGATTTTCTCTGCAAGTGAGTACCAGTTACGCTCAACACGGTACATCATTAGACGGCTGTTACCACGAGCAACAGGGTAAACCGGCATTAGAGGTGGGTGAGGAAAACGCTCATCCAAGTACTCCATAATGATGTTCGCTTGGTATAGTGCTAATTCACGATCAACCAATGTCGGAACTGACTGATATGGATTCAGCTCTAACAGATCTTCAGGTAGATTCAATGGATCAACCAGCTCGATTTCAACACTAACACCTTTCTCGGCTAGTACGATACGCACCTGATGGCTGTAGATGTCTGAAGCATCAGAATACAGAGTCATCACAGAGCGTTTATTGGCAGCAACAGCCATCAACCCCTCCAGTATATTTAATACACAAAAAGCAATGGAGGCTTAAGCCCCCATTGCGAGATTCTTAACCCACTAGATTACCTTATCAGTGGACATCACGCCAATATTCTTTCTTCAACAATACTGTTAAAACAAAGAATACCGCAATAAAGCCCATCACCCACAAGCCCATTTGCTGTCGTTCCAGCTTCATTGGCTCAGCAGAGTAATCGAGGAAGTTAACCAAATCACGTACCATGTCGTCATATTCTTCGGCGTTTAGCTCTCCGGTACCATCAGATTCGATTCCTACAAACTCTTGAACTTTCTCACCGTCAATCGTTTTGGTTTCAAATACTTTATGTGGCGCGCCTTGTAGTTCTTCAAGAACATGTGGCATACCGACACTTGGGAACACGACATTATTCACACCAAATGGACGGCTCGGATCAGCGTAGAAGGATCGTAAGTAAGTATAGATCCAATCTGTGCCTCGAACACGCGCAACCAAGGTTAAATCAGGTGCAGGTGCGCCAAATGAAGCCCCCGCATACTCTGTTGAAATCGCATTTGTCATCAAATCACCAATTTTAGCGTTTTGATCAAAAATCAAATTCTCTTTCATTAACTTTGGAGGAATACCAAGATCTTCTGCTACTCGCTCGTAACGTTGATATTCTGTTGAATGACATCCAGAACAATAATTCATGAATGTCTTTGCGCCACGTTGAAGTGATGCTTTATCTGTTAAGTCATTATTCGCCGCATCTAAAGGTACATTACCACCTGCTGCAAAAGCAAAGGTAGGAAGCACCGCCAGCAGCGTTACAATCAATTTTTTCATTTGAATGTCACCCTCTCTGGTAGCGGTTTTGTTGCCTCATTTTTACTGTAGAAGAACAGCAAAATAAAGAACATAAAGTAAGCAAAGCTAAAGATCTGTGCAAGCAATGTATAGGTAGGAGTTGCTGGTAGCGCACCTAAAATACCTAATGCAATAAAGCTTATAGTGAACTGACAAATGTTGATCAAATGCACTTTGCTACGATAACGGAAAGAGCGAACTTTACAGCGATCGAACCACGGTAACAGGAATAGGAAGACAATCGATGCTCCCATTGCCACTACACCTAATAGCTTATCGGGTACCGCGCGCAAGATCGCATAGAACGGAGTGAAATACCAAACAGGTGCAATATGCTCAGGTGTTTTTAGCGGGTTTGCAGCTTCAAAGTTAGGCGGCTCAAGGAAGTAACCTCCCATTTCTGGGTTAAAGAAAATCACGTAACTAAAGAAGAAAGCAAAGACAGCGACACCGACCATATCTTTTACCGTTCCATATGGATGGAATGGGATCGAATCAATGATGTCATATTTCTTGCTGTAGTACTCATGGAATGGGAATTGTGTCTTATACCCTTCACCTTTTGAACCTTTTGGTAATTTAGTTTCAATACCATCAGGGTTGTTTGAGCCTACTTCATGTAGTGCAAGTACGTGTAATACAATAAGCAACAACAATACAATTGGCAGCGCAATAACATGTAACGCAAAGAAACGGTTTAGTGTTGCTCCTGAGATCACGTAATCACCACGGATCCACAGTGTAAGATCATCACCAATAACCGGTATTGCACCAAATAATGAAATAATTACCTGTGCGCCCCAGTATGACATTTGTCCCCATGGTAATAGGTATCCCATAAAGGCTTCAGCCATTAGAACAAGGAAGATCAACATACCAAATAGCCACAATAACTCTCGAGGCTTTTGGTAAGAACCGTAGATCAAACCACGGAACATATGCAGGTAAATCACCACAAAAAATGCCGATGCGCCTGTTGAGTGCATATAACGCAACAACCAACCGTATTCCACATCTCGCATGATATATTCAATGGAAGCAAATGCCCCATCGCCTGATGGCACATAGTTCATGGTCAGCCAGATCCCTGTGACGATCTGATTGACCAGTACTAGCATGGCTAGTGAGCCAAAGATGTACCAAAAGTTAAAGTTTTTCGGCATTGGATATTCTGAAACGTGCTTCTTGTAAGCATTCATTACAGGTAGACGTTTTTCAATCCAACCTAATAGCGCGTCCATTATGCGACCTCCCCATCAACACCAACGATAATCGTGTTGTCATCTAAGAATTGATATGGAGGTATCACGAGGTTCAATGGCGCAGGCACGCCTGCAAACACACGACCTGCCATATCAAATTTGGAACCATGACATGGGCAGAAGAACCCTGACGATACGCCATTTACTTGTTCATTAAAGCTATCTGGTAAATAAGTCGGAGAACAGCCAAGGTGAGTACAAATACCCACGGCTAAAAAGATTTCAGGCTTTACTGAACGGAATTCATTTTGTGCATAAGATGGTTGCTGAGGTTCTTCTGATGAAGGATCTCGTAATTGACCATCATGGGTACTTAACTCTTGTAAAATAGCTTCGCTGCGACGAACAACCCACACAGGTTTGCCTCGCCATTCAACGCGAACCATTTGTCCATCTTCTAATTTACTGATATCAACTTCGACAGGGGCACCGGCTGCTTTTGCTTTCGCACTCGGATTCCATGATTTGATAAAAGGAACGGCGACAGCTGCAGCTCCCAACCCGCCAACAACCGAGGTTGTTGCGGTCAGAAAGCGACGTCGTCCTTTACTTACTGGCGCATTGCTCATCCAATATTCTCCCTTACTCCCGCTTTGGATTATTATTATGTCCTTATGCGTCCCTGGAGCTACGGCTAACTTCCAACGAAAAGGTAACAGTAAAATTACAAATTTAAACTGTTTCCAACATCAAGAGGATAAAGAAAAGGCGATATTTTGACAAGTTAAAGCTACTTTTTTGCAACAAATGTGAGAGGCGCGTTCTTTTTTACAACCTGGCGATAACATCGTTACTTAAAATTGATTTTTTTCGGCGTAGAAAGCAATAATGAAATAGTAAATAAGGAAAAAAATTGAGGGGTAACTTATTAATAAATAAAAAAAAGCCCAACCCGAAGGTTGAGCTTTCTGTACACAGTAACCAGATAAAATCTGGAAGCGAAAATTAACGCTTAGAGAACTGTGGACGACGACGTGCTTTACGTAGACCAACTTTCTTACGCTCAACGCAACGAGCGTCGCGAGTAACGTAGCCAGCTGCACGTAGAGCAGGACGTAGAGTTTCATCGTACTCCATAAGAGCGCGAGTGATACCGTGACGGATTGCACCAGATTGACCAGTGATACCACCACCTTTAACAGTGATGTATAGGTCTAGGTTCTCAGTCATTTCAACAAGCTCTAGAGGTTGACGAACAACCATACGCGCTGTTGGGCGGCCGAAGTATTCTTCGATGCTACGCTTGTTGATAACGATGTTGCCAGTACCCGGTTTGATGAAAACGCGAGCTGCTGAGCTTTTACGGCGACCAGTGCCGTAGTATTGATTCTCTGCCATTGTCATAATTCCCAATTAGATGTCTAGTACTTTAGGCTGTTGTGCAGCATGGTTGTGCTCAGTACCTGCGTAAACTTTTAGCTTACGGTACATAGCACGGCCTAGAGGACCTTTAGGAAGCATGCCTTTAACAGCAGTTTCAATAACCATTTCTGGTTTCTTGTCGATTAGCTTATCAAAGCTGATTGACTTAAGGCCGCCGATGTAGCCAGTGTGGTGGTGGTACATTTTATCTGTACGCTTGTTACCAGTTACTGCTACTTTCTCAGCATTGATAACTACAATGTAGTCACCAGTGTCAACGTGTGGAGTGTACTCCGGCTTGTGCTTACCACGTAGACGAGAAGCGATTTCAGTTGCAAGACGACCTAGAGTTTTACCTTCAGCGTCAACAACATACCAGTCACGTTTTACAGTTTCTGGTTTAGCAACGAAAGTTTTCATGCTAATTAATACCCAATAATTTAAATAGTTTCACTTACTAGAACCATCAAATGATGATCCCTCTGTATAAGAGCCCAGTCATCACCCCTTCGAGTGGTTGGCACTCCAGGCTTTCGCCTTCACAGGTACGGTGGGTCGCAAGATTATAGGGAAGGGTGAGGAAAAAATCACCTCTTTTCCTAAAAAAAAATGTCTTTTTTTCTTATTAGCTACAATTTAGGGCAAAAGCAGTCGATAAATCCTGATTATCATTAAAAGCAACATCCAATAACGAGGCAATTTCTATGCTAAATGCGGCTTGGCTAAGTAATCATGGCTTTGCATTTCGATTAAACGTGAACAACATCGCTTAAATTCAAAGGTTAATCGCCCTTGCTGATAAAGTTGTTCAAGAGGTACTGCCGCTGAAATAATCAAAGTGACATTTCGCTCATAAAACTCATCAACCATGGCAATAAAGCGCCGTGCAGCATCGTCTTCCTGCGCCGTTATTTGCGGCACATCAGATAGAATAACCGTATGATAGATTTGTGCTATTTCCATGTAATCATTTTGACTACGTGACGTTTGGCATAATTGGTTAAAACTAAACTGCACCACTCCATCCGCTTCTCGCTGCACCATTATTTGCCGTGAATTAATGGTAATCATTTTTTGCTGATTACGAGGCTCGGAGGTTAATTGTTCGAAGTAACGTTTTAAATTCTCTGTTGCACATTCATCTAATGGGTAATGGTAAATTTCAGCTTGTTCTAACGTTCGCAGACGATAATCAATGCCAGCATCAACATTAACGATGTCACAATGCTGCTCTATCAATGCAATAGCAGGTAAAAATCGCGCTCGTTGCAAACCATTTCGATACAACTCTAGTGGGGGAATATTCGATGTCGCGACTAAACTGATCCCCCGCTTAAATAACGCTTCAAGCAAAGTCCCCAAAATCATCGCATCAGTAATATCAGAAACAAAAAACTCATCAAAACAAATAATATCTGTTTCTTGTTTGAATTTATCAGCAACGTGTTCTAATGGATTTTCAACTCCATCTAATTGTTTTAATTCATGATGTACACGATGCATGAAACGATGAAAATGCATCCGCGTTTTACGTTTAAGTGGTAAACAATCGTAAAAGGTATCAACAAGATAAGTTTTACCTCGTCCCACCCCTCCCCAAAAATATAATCCTTTCACTGGCACAATATCTGCTTGAGTTGAGTTAGATTTAAAATAACGTTGGATAAAAGACAGTTTAGGCTCAGGTTTAGGCGCTAATATACGATGGTATAAATTATCAAGATGGGAAACAGCATTGGCTTGTGCGGGATCAGCAAAAAAATCTGTTTGCTGTAAATCGAGTTGATACTTTTCTAGTGGCGTCATCCTAACCTTACCTGTTTCATCCATGAGTTATCTCTAATTATGAGAGGCAGAACCGCAACATGACTCTTACATCATATTTATTGACTATCATGTCGCTTAACCTCACGGTATAGTAACGTGACAGCCATCGTTGATAAACATTGATACACGAATATTCGTATATACGTATAAGTCACAAGGAGTTTATTCATGACCATGACTTGGGCCATTATTATATTTTTAGCAGGGATCTTAATTGGTGCTCTTGCCGTTCGTCTAACAAACAAAAGTGTAAAACAGCAAAAAACACTCAAAAAAGAGCTTGATAAATCAAAGTATGAGCTCGAACAGTTCCGCCAAGAACTCGTTGATCACTTTGCTCGCAGTGCTGATTTACTCGATAATGTCGCTAAAGATTACAGCAAACTTTACGAGCATATGGCAAAAACCTCAACCGAGTTGATGCCAAACCTTCCAGCACAAGATAACCCTTTTGCAAAACGCATCACCAGTTTAGAAGCAGTGAAAGACGATGCAAAAGACGAGGAAAATATTGACCAAGCCCCTCGCGATTACGCTAATGGCGCGACGGGATTATTTAAGGGGCAAAACACCGCAGTGACAGAAGAAGAAAAAGCTCAACTACATGCCGAGCCAAAAGCGAGCTAATTGTCACATTTATTCACTTTCACTTGCTGTTTATTCGTAAAAAAGTGAGTGAAAGTGAACTTTGACTTCTTTTTATAGGTCTTAATGTCACTTGTAAACTGGAGTTCAATAATGATTAAAAAGCCTTTTCTTGTTCTTACTGCGTTAGCATTAGGTATCAGTTCTGCTATTACCCCAGTAACTGCAATTGCTGCATTACCTACCTCTGTTGATAGCCAACCCATGCCAAGCCTTGCGCCAATGTTGGAACAAGTCACACCCGCGGTTGTTAGTATTGCCGTTGAAGGTAAGCACGTTTCTAAGCAACGTTTACCTGAGTCTTTCCGTTATTTCTTTGGTCCAGACTTCCCTTCAGAGCAAGTCCAAGAGCGTCCATTTAGAGGTTTAGGCTCTGGGGTTATTGTTGATGCAAAGAAAGGCTATATAGTCACTAACCATCATGTTATTGATGGCGCAGATAAAATCAGTGTTCAGCTTTTTGATGGACGTGAAGTCGATGCCAAACTTATTGGTAGCGATGGCATGTCCGATATTGCATTACTACAGATAGACAAACCAGAAAACTTAACGGAAGTAAAACTGGCGAACTCCGATAAATTACGTGTCGGTGATTTTACTGTCGCCATTGGTAACCCGTTTGGTTTAGGCCAAACAGTAACATCAGGGATTGTCTCGGCATTGGGTCGTAGTGGCTTAAATATCGAGAACTTTGAAAACTTTATTCAAACCGATGCTGCAATCAATAGCGGTAACTCAGGCGGCGCATTAGTTAACCTCAATGGTGAACTCATTGGTATTAACACCGCGATTGTTGGCCCTAACGGCGGTAATGTCGGTATTGGCTTTGCTATTCCTTCTAATATGGTGAAAAGCTTAACTGATCAAATCTTAGAATTTGGCCAAGTAAAACGCGGGATTTTGGGTGTTCAAGGCGGTGAATTAACTGCAGAGCTTGCTAAAACCTTCGGTTATTCAACTAACCACGGTGCATTTGTCAACCAAGTGATGCCTGACTCTTCTGCTGAAAAAGCAGGGCTGAAGGCGGGAGATATTATTACCGAAGTAAACGGTAACCCTATCCGTACCTTCAGTGAGTTACGAGCGAAAATTGCGACTATGGGTGCTGGTAAGACACTAACTTTAGGTATTATTCGCGACGGTAAAAAGCAAACCGTCAATGTGACTTTAAAAGCGGCAAGTGAAAATAAAGTAAAAGCTGATAATCTTCACCCTAGCCTAGCCGGTGCTGAATTTACCAATACCGTTGCTGGCGATAAAGTCAAAGGGGTTAAGGTATCAAAACTTGATGAGCGATCTATCGCTGCACGTTATGGCCTACAAAAAGGTGATATTATTATCGGCCTAAACCGTAATAAGATAAATAACCTCGGAGAACTTCGTAAAGCACTTGAAGCAAAACCTGATGTGCTTGCGATGGAAGTCAAACGTGGTAACAACGTCCTGTATCTGATCATTCGATAACAATACATTTCTCATTTAACCTTCAAATAAAGTCAGAGTGAAACGGTGCTCTGACTTTATTATTGGTCTCTATAAGTAGGAATGGTATTCTTCTTGCCATTCACTATCTTGTATTATTTAAGGACTCTTGATGTTGGCTTTTCTTGGTCGTTCTATTTTGCTCGGCCTTATCACAGCATGTGTTGTACTTGTTGCTGTACCAAGTTTGCGCCCATCATCACCGGTGTCTTTACCCCAATTAGACGATGCGCCCGCCCCTTTATCATTTAACTACGCCGTTAAACGCGCTTCCCCTGCGGTTGTGAATATTTATAACCGCCGCTATGAAAATAATGAATCACGACCAGAGCCAGAGTTAATCACTCAAGGATTAGGATCAGGTGTGATCATGAGTGATAAAGGCTATATCGTGACGAACTATCACGTTGTCGCCAATGCAGATCAAGTTATTGTCGCACTGCAAGATGGTCGTATTTTAAACGCGCAGCTAATCGGCTTAGATCAATTAACCGATCTCGCAGTTTTAAAAATTAATGCAGATAATTTACCTGTCATCCCAGTTAATTCTGAATACAAAGCGACAGTCGGTGATGTTGTTCTTGCTATCGGTAACCCCTATAACCTTGGTCAAACAACGACCTTTGGTATTATTTCAGCAACAGGGCGTTCAGGCATGAGCTTTTATGGCCCACAAGATTTTCTCCAAACGGATGCCGCAATTAACCGTGGTAACTCAGGTGGGGCATTAGTCAATACCCGTGGAGAGCTCGTTGGTATTAATACTGCATCTTTCCAACAAGCAACGAATATTGAAACCTACGGTATTTCATTTGCTATCCCTTACCAACTAACCATCAAAATCATGAATAAGCTAATCGCTGATGGTCGCGTTATCCGTGGTTGGATTGGTATTCAAGGACGTGAGATTAACCCTGTTATGGCAAGGCTGTATGATGCCAATCAGGTGAATGGTATTATCGTAGAGGGCATGGATCCTAACGGCCCAGCGTCAAAAGCTGGCTTTCAGAAAAATGATATTGTGGTCGAGATTGCAGGTAAACAAGTCACTAATGTACAAAGCGTTAGAGATATTGTAACTGATATCCGCCCAGGTACGCATGTGAATGTAAAAATTCTACGTGATGGTAAACCAATGATTATTCCAGTAACGGTGGCTAATCGCCCTGCCTCTGAGAATAAACCGATGCGATAGTCGTCATTACAAATAGTGACTATAAAAAAACGCCTCACATATGAGGCGTTTTTGCTATCAGAGCTTAAGTAATCAATTAAGCAGAGATACGTTCGATGTTCATGCCTAATGCACTAAACTTCTCTTCAATGAACTCGTAACCACGGTCGATATGGTAAATACGATCAACAATCGTCTCACCTTTAGCAATGCTACCTGCAATCACAAGACTTGCTGATGCACGTAAATCAGTTGCCATCACTTGAGCACCGCTTAAACCATCAGTATCACCACAAATAACAGTGTTACCTTCAATTTCAGCGTGAGCGCCCATACGAATTAATTCAGGGATATGCATGAAACGGTTTTCAAAAATCGTTTCAGTAATAATACCTGTGCCTTTGGCAATGAGGTTCAGTAGTGAGAATTGCGCTTGCATGTCGGTTGGGAAACCTGGATGTGGCGCTGTACGGATATTAACCGCTTTAAGCTCACGTCCTGTCATATCAAGGCTGATCCAATCTTCACCTGTTTCTACCAATGCGCCAGCTTCTTCAAGCTTCGCTAATACCGCTTCCATTAATTCAGGCTTGGTATTACGACACATAATCTTGCCACCAGAAACAGCGGCAGCAACAAGGAACGTTCCCGTTTCAATGCGATCAGCAACGACTTCGTGGTAGCCACCACCAAGACGCTCAACACCTTCGATGGTAATTGTTGCAGTACCAGCACCTGAAATTTTCGCGCCAAGTGCATTTAAAAATGCAGCTGTATCTTCAATTTCAGGCTCACGTGCGGCATTTTCAATAACCGTTGTGCCTTCTGCCAAGGTTGCTGCTGACATGATCGTTACTGTCGCGCCAACACTGACTTTATCCATCACGATATGTGCGCCTTTAAGACGACCATCAACACTCGCTTTCACGTAGCCTTCATCAAGCGTGATTGTTGCGCCTAGTTGCTCTAAACCTACAATATGTAGATCAACAGGGCGTGCACCAATCGCACAACCGCCAGGTAGTGAAACCTGACCTTGACCAAAACGAGCAACCAATGGGCCTAGCGCCCAAATAGAAGCGCGCATGGTTTTCACTAAATCGTAAGGTGCGCAAAACTCATTCACATCACTTGCATCAATGTGTACAGAGCCATTACGTGATACTTTTACGCCTAAGCGAGAAAGTAGTTCCATCGTCGTATCGATATCACGTAATTTAGGGACATTTGCAATTTCTACAGGCTCTTCAGCAAGCAAAGCGGCGAATAAAATCGGCAATGCTGCATTCTTAGCGCCAGAAATTGACACTTCACCGCTTAGTGGACCACCGCCCTGAATATGAAACTTCTGCATCATTTACCTCGTTATAACGACATTAGCTTTTTATCACGCGCCCATTCTTCTGGTGTATACGTTTTGATACTTAACGCGTGAATGTCGTTTGCTGCAATTCGATCCATCAACGGACCATAAATAGTTTGTTGTTTTTTCACTCGGCTCATGCCGTCAAAAATAGTACTCACTGCTATGACTTCGTAGTGACTACCTTCACCTTTAACAATCACTTCATCAAGATCTAAGGCATTTTCTAGAATTTGTTTAATCTCGGAGATTTCCACAAGCTATCCTCTCTACAGCTCACTTCATGCAAGCTGCTAAAATGGGTTCAACATGGCTCAAGCGTAACAATGTTTTTAGTTGCTCGGGCACATTAAGCAGGGTGAAGTCACATCCTGCGCTGCTTAATTGCTGGTGAAGATGCAATAACATCACCATGCCAGCTGAGTCTACTCGACTCAAGCCACCTAGATCGAGCAATACCTTGTTTGAATCAGGTACCCACTCATTTCTACGTCGCCAAAAAGCTGGCACTGTGTCACGTTCTAAACAACCTGACAAGCAATATTGGTCATTACCGAGAGCTTGCCATTTGATCCTATCCTCAGACATGATCATTTTTTCTCGATCTGAATTGGCTTAGCGGCAAGATCGCGTAGGTTTTGCGTTACCGCATCAATTCCCTTGGTGCGAAGCTCACCACTCCACTCGCTTTGCTTAGTCGAAATCATACTGACTCCTTCCGCTACCATGTCAAATCCTTGCCATTCTTTTGTCTTTTTATTTAAACGAAGTTTGAAATCAAGACGAATAGGTGGACGTTGACTATCAACAATATCAACACGAACAGACACGATTTTACGATCGGCTGGTACTGCTTTTGCAGGCTCAATCTGAATTTTTTGATCGGTATACTGCGTTAACACCTGCGCATAAGATGCGACTAAATATTCCGTAAACGCTTCTGTGAACGCATCACGTTGCTCTGCGGTAGTTTTCTTTAAATTGGATCCTAGCACTTTATAAGCGGCATAACGTGTATTGATATAAGGCAATAGCTCTTTTTTAACAATAATACGCAACTCTTCAGGGTTTGCTTGGATCTTCGGCTGCTCTGCTTTTAAGGTTTTAAATAACTGAACAGAAACTTTATCCATCATCGTATATGGATTCGTCTGATCGATTGTTGCAGCCTGCACCAACATAGGTAGGGCAAGAAAAGCCAGCATTAGGCATCGTAAAAATTTCATAGGTGCTCCTAGTCTTTTTTGTCACCGCCAATGCTATATAGCACTTGGCCTATCATATCTTCTAATACTAACGCAGATTTCGTGTCTTCAATAAGATCGCCGTTATGCAGCATATCGACATCTTCATCAACAAAACCTGGGGAAATCCCTAAATACTGCTCACCTAAAAGGCCAGATGTTAAAATTGAAGCCGAGCTAGTTTCAGGGAAATAACCAAATTTTTTATTAATCGATAAAGTAACCATCGGAATGTAGGTTTCTTTATCAAGGTTAATAGCTGTCACTTCACCAACGGTTACACCACCTACTTTCACAGGAGAGCGTACTTTTAAACCACCGATATTATCGAAATGGGCTTTTAATGTGTAACTTTCATTACTGCCAAAACTTTGTAGGTTAGCAACTTTGAAAGCTAACACTAATAATGCTGCAATTCCGGCTAACATAAAAATGCCAACCCACAGTTCTAAACGTTTATTTTGTTGCATGCTTTTATCCATTTAATTTGTTTTGTCACACTAAAGTCATGTTGGTTTCTTTACGAATTAGCTACCAAACATCAGTGCGGTCAAAATAAAATCTAAGCCCAATACTGCCAATGATGAATTCACCACCGTTCGTGTCGTTGCTCGGCTGATCCCTTCAGAAGTAGGAACGGCATCATAACCATTAAATACCGCAATCCAGGTTACCGTTATAGCAAAAGCAACAGCCTTAATAATGCTGTTCCCTATGTCATAACTAAAGTTCACTGAAGATTGCATAACCGACCAGAAACTACCGTAATCAATCCCTTTCCAGTCAACGCCAACAATTTGCGCCCCCCATAAACCAACAACACTAAACATCAGCGCTAATAATGGCATTGAGATAACACCAGCCCAAAAGCGTGGCGCAATCACTCGACGCAGCGGATCAACCGCCATCATTTCCATACTTGAAAGCTGTTCAGTGGCTTTCATTAAACCTATTTCAGCGGTAAGTGCAGAACCTGCTCGCCCAGCAAACAACAATGCTGTCACAACCGGACCTAATTCGCGTAGTAAAGACAATGCAACCATTTGTCCTAAGCTCGTTTCGGCACCAAAGTCAGCCAGTACAAGGTAACCTTGTAAACTCAGTACCATGCCGATAAACAAACCTGAAACAAGAATAATCGCTATTGATAAAACACCCACTGAATACAGTTGCTTTATTAATAACGGAAACATTTTTCTTGGCTGAGGCTTACTCACCAATGCACCAAACAACATTAACGTTGCTCGTCCCATTGTTTGGCATTTTCCAATGCCACTTCGCCCTAAATGGGCTATCGCATCAACAATCATTTTTTGCTCGTAATCCATCGAATAACAGATACGTATGACACGCATCGTGAATAGCGCTTAACCAAATAAATCTTGCTCTAATGGCTGCGCTGGAAACTTAAAGGGAACAGGGCCATCAGCATCGCCGTCTAAGAACTGACGTACACGAGGATCTGGGTTTTCTCGTAATTCTTGAGGGCTACCACTGCCAATAATTTTACCACCTGAGAGTAAGTAAACATGATCAGCGATACTCATCACTTCGGGTACATCATGAGAAACAACCACGGATGTCATGCCTAACGCTTTATTGAGACTACTGATTAATTGCACTAACACACCCATAGTAATGGGATCTTGTCCCACAAAAGGTTCGTCATACATCATTAATTCAGGATCCAGAGCAATTGCACGAGCTAATGCCGCTCGACGTGCCATACCACCAGATAACTCATTAGGCATCAATTGTGCCGCGCCACGTAACCCTACTGCTTCTAATTTCAGTAACACTAAACTACGTAATAAATCTTCAGGTAAATCGGTATGTTCTCGCAATGGAAATGCAATATTGTCGAAAACGTTCATATCAGTAAACAGCGCACCCGATTGAAATAACATACTCATTCGTTTACGTGCTTGATATAAATCACTGCGCTTTAAGGTTGGGATATTCCACTGATCAAACCAAACTTCGCCTTTATCTGGCGCAATTTGACCACCAATCAAACGCAATAATGTTGTTTTACCTATTCCAGAAGGCCCCATGATTGCTGTTACTTTTCCTCGAGGCACATCAAGAGAAATATCATCAAAAATGAATCGTTCACCACGAGAAAATGTTAGGTTTTTAATCGAAATCAGTATATCGCTTTTAGCCATTGCTTCGTATTCGCCTCTAATTACTGGTAATTTCTCATGAAAAACACTAATTATTATTAAAAATCAGTAAATTATGACTTAACCACAAGAAAAAATCATGTTTTTCAAGTGAAAACTATTATAGCCGAGGATAATAGAGAGAATAAAATACCAACTCAAGTTTGCCGATTCATATCTCATCTATTATTACATTGTTAAGGTATGTTGCTGCTGCTTTATGCACAATATGCTTGTATAACTATGCTAATTTACTCTCCATCAGCATATTTAAACTCAACAATTGTACAACGTTCAAATAGTAGAACCTAACATCAAAAATAGTGAGGTTTTACAATCCACCATGATAAATTCACCGTGATTGTTATTTTCCCTCATAAATGTTCACAATAGAGAGAATTAGTCATTTGTTATACTTCCCTTTTGCTTTGCTAACCGTCAAAATCACTCCCTAATATCAAAAGCGATTCAACGCTGGATTTACTGTACTCGTTTTTAACGTGCCATTTTTAAAAGGGATTAGAATGCTCGAAGCCATTGTATTGCTCTGTGTAGGGTTAGTTTTATTAGTATGGAGTGCCGATCGATTGGTATATGGCGCTGCTGCACTGGCTAAAAATTTTGGTGTTGCGCCACTTGTTATCGGTATGACAATACTGGCAATGGGCTCTTCGGCACCCGAAATGATGGTTTCAGCGACCGCAGCACTTGCCGGTAAAACCGATACTGCGGTAGGTAATGTGCTTGGTTCTAATATCGCCAATATTGCACTGATCTTAGGTATAACAGCAATATTGAAGCCGCTGTCGATCGGTTCAACCATTATTCGCCGTGAATTACCGCTAATGTTAGGCGTGACCGTTATTGCCGGCCTCTTACTATGGGATAATTATTTAGGCCGAATGGAAGGCGCTTTTCTTGCCGTGCTTTTTGTTCTGTTTTTACTTGCTATGTTAAAAATCAGCAAGTCGAGCAAAAACGATCCTCTTGCTGAAGAGCAAGAAGCAGAGATCCCAACGGGCGTTAAAAACTCGTCAGCCATTATCTGGGTCTTTATTGGTCTAGGTTTACTTCTTTACTCTTCTGATATGGTAGTAGAGTCCGCCGTTGTTATTGCTAAACACTACGGCATGAGTGACTTAGTGATTGGTTTAACTATCATTGCTGTTGGTACCAGTTTGCCTGAGCTTGCCGCTTCTATCGCCAGTATTTACAAAGGTGAAGATGATATGGCTGTGGGTAATATCATAGGCTCTAATGTCTTTAATATTTTAGCTGTAATGGGTATTCCAGGTCTTTTGAACCCATCAGTATTAAGCCCTCTTGCGATGGGGCGTGATTTTTATGTCATGCTCGGATTGTCTGTATTGTTATTATTAATGGCATTAGGCAAACGTCGTCGAATCAATCGTGTTGAAGGCGGTATTTTGGTACTGTGCTTCATTGCTTACCAAGCTTACCTATTCTTAAATATTTCCGCATAATGGAGAATAATCAGATGTCTCGCTCCTTTGACTTTAGTAGTCATGGCAAAAAAGTGCTGGATATTGAAATTCAAGCACTACAAAACATCAGCCGATATATTGATGATAGCTTTAACAAAGCCTGTCAGCTGGTACTCGATTGCCAAGGTAAAGTCATTGTGATGGGAATGGGTAAATCGGGTCATATTGGTAGAAAGCTAGCAGCAACACTTGCGAGTACCGGTACACCTGCCTTTTTCGTGCATCCTGGTGAAGCAAGCCATGGCGATTTAGGCATGATCAAACAAGAAGATGTTGTGATCGCAATTTCTAACTCTGGCGAAGCATCTGAAATTTTAGCGTTATTGCCTGTCATTAAACGATTGGGTATTTCCATGATCAGCATGACTGGCAAACCGACGTCCAGTATGGCAAAAATGGCAGTTATAAACTTGCAGATCACGGTAGAAAAAGAAGCTTGCCCCTTAAACCTAGCGCCAACCTCAAGCACGACAGCAACACTTGTGATGGGTGATGCATTAGCGATCTCAGTTATGGAAGCGCGTGGATTTACGGCTGATGATTTTGCTTTGTCTCATCCCGGAGGAGCACTTGGACGAAAATTATTAATGCGTATCGCGGATGTCATGCATACAGGTAAAATGCTGCCTATTATTGAAGAAACAGCCAGCATTAAAGATGCCTTGCTAGAAATATCAAAAAAAGGCTTAGGCATGACGGCTATCGTTAATAATAAGCAACAGCTTAGCGGGATATTTACCGATGGCGATTTACGCCGTTTACTCGATAACCATGTTGATATCCACAACACGAGTATCGGTGATGTGATGTCTTGTAACCCGCAGACCATTTCCCCTCAGCTGCTCGCAGCTGAAGGGTTAAAGATAATGGAAGATCGTAAAATAAATGGGTTGCTTGTGACTGAAAACGATCAACTGGTTGGTGCATTAAACATGCATGATTTATTAAAAGCAGGCGTGATGTAGTAGCATACTCAGTATAACGCGTAACGAATTAGAACAATGAAACATGATAAAGGCTTAAGTCTATGACTTTAAAAAGGCTACTCTATGTACTTCTGGTAATATTTTGTGCATGGTTAGGCTACAACCAACTTGAACAAGTATGGCAAAAAGATCATCAAGTAAAACCTGATGACGAAAAGCCGATGTTCATTGGTAACGATATCAGTAATACAACCTTTGATCCCTCAGGTACTCGTAGTTATCAAATCGATTCAGATCATCTTGAATACTTTGAGAAAAGTGGTCAGACCGATTTTGTAAAACCTGTATTATGGGTATTTAAAGAAGGTAAAAATGCAGAGTGGCGGATAAGTTCCAATACCGCTACCTTAGATAAAAATAATGTACTGAACCTTCATGGTAATGTTCGTATGTTTAACTTATTACCTGATTCAGATATCCAAGTGATCAAAACAGATAACTTGCAATTGAATATTGAAACTCAAGATTTTAATACTCAAGACCATGTCATGATTACAGGCCCCGCCTTCCAAAACCAAGGTGATGGTATGACGGGTAATATGAAACGTAAAGTCGCTAAACTCTTAAAAAATGTGAAAAGCAGATATGAACCGACTGAAAACTAGTGCTCTACTATGCTTATTATGTGTTAGCACATCGTCTTGGGCATTAAAAAGTGATACTAAACAACCTATTAATATCAGCTCTAATAGCCAAGAACTTGATGTACAAAATAACATTGCAACCTTTACTGGTGATGTAAGATTACGTCAGGGCACGATTGATATTCATGCTGATAAAGTTGTTGTAACGCGCCCAAATAGCAATGCCAAAGAGCAAACTATTGTTGCTTATGGTAAGCCAGCCACCTTCCATCAAATTATGGATGATGGTAAGCCTATCGATGGCGAAGCCTTAAAAATGCGCTACGAAACAAAAACAGAATTTTTGAAAATGACGGATCACGCTGTCTTGATTCAAGATGGCAGTGAAATCAAAGGTAATGTCATCACTTATAAGATAGATGAGCAACGTTTGGTTGCAAAAAGTGGCGACAAACAACGTGTAACGACCGTCATCCAACCAAATCAATTGAACAATAACAAGAAATAAACAGTATCTATGGCTATTCTAAAAGCAGAACACCTCGCAAAAAGCTATAACGGACGTAAAGTTGTTTCTGATGTTAGCCTTGAGGTTGAATCTGGAAAAATTGTCGGTCTATTGGGGCCTAACGGCGCAGGTAAAACCACATCGTTTTACATGATTGTGGGTTTAGTTGCACGAGATGAAGGTGTGATCACCATTGATGGTGACGATATCAGCCTACAACCCATGCATAACCGTTCACGTATGGGGATCGGTTATCTACCTCAAGAAGCATCGATTTTCCGCCGCTTAAGCGTTTATGATAACTTGATGGCGGTACTCCAGACGCGCAAAGAATTAACGAAAGAAGAGCGCCAAGACAAAGCAGAAGATCTGTTGGATGAATTTAACATCCAGCATATCCGTAACAGCCTTGGTCAATCATTATCGGGTGGTGAACGACGTCGTGTTGAAATTGCACGCGCATTAGCCGCAAATCCTAAATTTATTTTACTTGATGAGCCGTTTGCTGGTGTTGATCCCATCTCTGTGATCGACATCAAAAAGATCATTGAACACTTACGTGATCGTGGGCTTGGCGTCTTAATAACAGACCATAATGTAAGGGAAACACTTGATGTCTGTGAGCATGCGTATATCGTAAGTCAAGGACAGCTAATTGCTAACGGTACACCTGAGCATGTTCTAAACGATGAACATGTTAAGCGCGTTTACTTAGGTGACCAATTCCGTTTATAACAAGTTACATAGGTCTGCTATTGAAGAAAAAGCCACAGTATAAAAATAATAACGACAAGGTATATCTACGTTAATGAAAACTTCGCTCCAGCTTAAGCTAGGCCAACAACTGGCCATGACGCCGCAGCTACAGCAAGCTATTCGCCTGCTGCAGCTATCTACTTTGGATCTCCAGCAGGAAATTCAAGAAGCCCTAGATGGTAACCCATTGCTAGAGCTGGAAGAAAATGAAGATCTTTCGACAAATGATGATAAAGCTGCGGCAGAATCTTCAACCGACGATATTTCTGACAATATTGATGATATTGAAAGCTTTGACACTGCAGATGCTATCGATACCAATGAAATGCCAGAAGAGCTCCCCGTTGATACCACTTGGGATGATGTTTATAGTGCAGGAACAGGCAGCACAGGCATTGCGCTTGACGATGATATTCCTTCCTATCAAGGGGAAACCACGGAATCGTTACAAGACTATTTAATGTGGCAGGTACATCTAACGCCATTTAGTGAAACAGATCTTGCCATTGCGACTGCCATCATTGATGCTGTCGATGAAAAAGGATATTTATCCTGCTCTGCAGAAGATATCCTCGAAAGTTTTGATGATGATGAACTTGAACTAGATGAAGTTGAAGCCGTATTAAAACGCGTGCAACAATTTGACCCTCTCGGTGTTGCTTCTCGTAATTTACAAGAATGCTTGTTACTGCAACTGGCTACCTACCCAAACGATACTCCATGGCTCACTGAAGCCAAAATGCTACTGTCTGATCATATTGCACTTTTAGGTAATCGTGATTACCGCCAGCTTATGCGTGACACCAAACTAAAAGAAGCCGATTTAAAAGCAGTAATGGCATTGATCCATTCACTCGATCCACGTCCAGGTAATCGTGTAATTAATTCAGATACCGAGTATGTGGTTCCAGATGTCTCTGTGTTTAAAGACCATGGTAAATGGGTCGTTACTATCAATCCAGACAGTGTGCCACGTATTAAAGTGAATGAGCAATATGCGGCATTAAGCAAAAATACTCGTAATAGTGCGGATAGTCAGTTTATTCGCACCCATCTACAAGATGCTAAATGGCTGATTAAAAGCTTAGAAAGTCGAAATGAAACATTACTCAAAGTCGCTCGCTGCATTGTCGAACATCAGCAAGACTTCTTTGAATATGGCGAAGAAGCGATGAAACCTATGGTATTAAATGATATCGCCCTTGCCGTAGAAATGCATGAATCCACCATATCTCGAGTGACAACACAAAAATACATGCATACGCCTCGAGGTATTTTTGAATTGAAATACTTCTTCTCAAGTCATGTCAGTACGGATAATGGTGGCGAATGCTCGTCTACTGCGATCCGCGCACTGGTGAAGAAACTTGTTGCAGCAGAAAACCAAGCCAAGCCATTAAGTGACAGCAAAATTGCGACACTATTAGCTGAGCAAGGCATTATGGTAGCAAGGCGAACAATCGCTAAGTACCGTGAATCCTTAGGTATTCCGCCGTCGAATCAGCGAAAACGTCTGATCTAGACTAACAGGTCAGATCCAACAAAAGGAAGATGTCTATGCAAATCAATATTACAGGGCACCATGTTGATGTAACCGATTCTCTTCGTGAATATGTCACGACCAAATTTGAAAAACTTGAACGCTTCTTCGATAAAATAAACAATGTCCAAGTTATTCTTAATGTTGAAAAACTTCAGCAGATAGCAGAAGCGACGCTACACATTAACTCAGGGGAAATCCACGCAAAAGCGGATTCTGAAAATATGTATGCTGCGATTGATGAATTGACTGATAAACTCGTCCGTCAATTAAACAAACACAAAGATAAGCTCAACAGCCACTAACTTATGCAACTTAGTCATGTATTGAGCCTGGACTGCACTAAAAGTGCAGTCCCTTGCTCCAGCAAAAAGCGCGCACTAGAACTCATTAGTGAGATCGCGGCCGCTCATCTCGACCAAAACCCACAGCCATTATTCGAATGTATGCTCAATCGTGAAAAAATGGGGACAACAGGTATTGGCAATGGTATAGCGATACCTCATGGGCGTATCAGTAATAGCGATCAAGCCATTGCTGTACTCATTCAATGCCAAGAACCAATTGATTTTGACGCGATTGATAATCAACCCGTTGATCTTCTATTTGCCCTCTTTGTGCCAGAAGAGCAATGTAAAGAGCACTTAAAAACCCTTGCAAGCATGGCTGAAAAGCTAGGCAACAAGCAAATATGTAAACAGCTTCGTCATGCAACAAGCGATCAAGAGCTGTATCATATCCTTACCGATGAATCGTGATTTCTCGCGCATAATCCCAATTACCGAGGTAAATAAACCATGATGTTAATGGTTGTAAGTGGCCGTTCTGGTTCTGGAAAATCTGTCGCCCTACGTGTACTTGAAGATCTCGGCTATTACTGTGTCGATAACCTTCCAGTTAACCTTCTGCCGCAATTTGTCAAAGATATTGCCCACACAGAGCAAGATATTGCAGTCAGTATTGATGTACGTAACATGCCTCAGCAGCCGGGTGAAATACAGCGTATTCTCAAATCTCTAGAGCACGATGTTGACGTTAATGTTCTTTTTCTCGATGCAGATAACAAAGAGTTAGTTAAACGTTATAGTGAAACTCGCCGCTTACACCCCTTATCTCGCCACAATATGACACTAGAGCAAGCTATAACCTCTGAAAGTGCCATTTTAGGTGATTTAAAAGAACATGCTGACTTGGTCATTGATACTACAAGTAAATCAATTCATGACTTAAGCGAAACGGTTCGTGCCCGAGTATTAGGTCGAGAAGCAAAAGAACTCATTTTAGTTTTTGAATCATTTGGCTTTAAGTATGGTTTACCTTCAGATGCCGATTATGTATTTGATGTTCGCTTTTTACCCAACCCTCACTGGGTACCTGAACTCAAACCCCTAACAGGGCTCGATCAAGGGGTAAAAGATTTTCTTTCCAGCCAAAGTGAAGTGAATCAACTCAATTACCAAATCCGTAATTTCATCGAAACCTGGTTGCCAATGCTTGAGAAAAACAACCGTAGCTATGTCACGGTGGCTATTGGTTGTACTGGCGGTCAACATCGTTCGGTCTATATTGCACAATCTCTTGCTGACTACTTTGAACATCAAGGTCAACAAGTTCAAGTTCGTCACCGTACGTTAGAAGAAAAACAATGACAGTCCAACGCGAATTATTTATTAAAAATCGACTCGGCTTACATGCTCGTGCTGCAATTAAACTGGTTGAACTAGCACAAAGCTTTACCGCAGTGATCACTGTCAGTAATGATGATGTATCAGCCACTGCTGACAGTGTCATGGGGCTTTTAATGCTTGATTCCGCGCAAGGACAAAAAATCATGGTAAGTGCTGAAGGCTCAGATGAAATATCCGCACTTGACGCGATTTCAGCTTTAATTGAAGCCGGATTTGATGAAGAAAATTAAACATTACGTTTAAGACTCAATACCGCTCCCTTTTCTATTACACTTTAAATCATTTTCTCGTGTGAAATTGACAACTAAGTCTGAAATTCTGCTTCAATTACCGCTATTATTAATAACTCTGTAGGCAACTGGCGATAACTTTCCGTTAAATAACCAAGTAATTGTGTATGTGGTATATGTGTAAAGGATAAATCTACTCATTATACGTAAAACATGTGAGACAAAAGCTAGGTGATTACGTTAAAATTCAGCTTATTGCGCCATCAAAATATAAGTGGGCCTAATACCTATGGCGGATGTATTAGAACAAGATCAAACCCATCAACGACTCCAAGAAGTTAATACTGCATTAGAAAATGGCATGTTTGTCCATGTTCGTCGACTCCTTCAAGAAATGGAGCCGGAAGATATTGCACATCTGTTGGAAGCCTCTCCACCGAAAGAACGTCAAGTGCTATGGCAACTGACGGATCCGGAAGAGCAAGGTGAAATCCTTGATGAATTATCTGAAGATGTAAAAGATGGTATCGTCTCGCAAATGGAGCCAGAAAAGCTGGCGGCTGTTACCGAGGGGATGGAAAGCGATGATGTCGCTTATGTACTGCGTAGTCTTCCTGATGAGCGTTATCAAGAAGTTCTGGCGCAAATGGATACCACAGATCGTCATCGTATAGAGAAAGCGTTAGCGTACCCTGAAGATTCAGCTGGCGGCATGATGAGTACCGACTTCATCACAATTCGTGGTGATGTTACCGCTGATGTTGTCTTACGTTATTTGCGAATGCGAGGCGAATTACCTGAAGCAACTGATGCTTTATATGTGGTTGATAGCAACGAAACCTTAATTGGTCATTTATCTCTTGCTGCACTAATTACGACGCAACCAGACATTGAAATCAAAGATGTTATGGAAGATGCAGATGAAGCTATTCCTGTCGATATGCCTGACAGTGAAATCGCCAATCTGTTTGAACGTCGTAACTGGGTTTCAGCGCCCGTTGTCGATCACAATAACTTGTTACTTGGTCGTATCACTATTGATGACGTGGTCGATCTCATCCGTGAAGAAGCCGAACACTCGATGATGAGTATGGCGGGTATGGATGATGATGAAGATACTTTTGCGCCGGTTTTAAAGTCAGCAAAAAGCCGTAGTATCTGGCTTGGTGTTAACGTTTTAACGGCATTAGCGGCAGCATCTGTTTCCAACATGTTTGAAAACACTTTACAGCAGATGGCTACCGTTGCCGTACTAATGACAATTGTTCCATCAATGGGTGGTGTTGCGGGTAACCAAACCGTTGCTCTAGTTATTCGTGGTTTAGCTGTTGGTCACATCGGTGATACCAACACCCGCTGGCTACTGAGTAAAGAAGCTCGTGTCGGATTAATTAATGGCTTTGTTTGGGCATTAATTATCGGCGCTGTTGTGGTGGTCTGGAAAGGCAGTTTAATGCTAGGTGCTATCATGGCTGGCGCTATGCTCGCGAACTTATTTGTCGCCGGTGTTGCTGGGGTATTGATCCCTATTGGATTGAAAAAACTCAAGATCGATCCAGCATTAGCTGGCGGTATGGCATTAACGACGTGTACTGATATTGTCGGTTTAATGGTGTTCCTTGGTCTTGCGACTATCTTCATTACACCGTAAAAAAAGCTCTTTCCTATAACAGGAATAAATAAAAAGCCCGAATCAACATGATTCGGGCTTTTCGTTTTAATCAATGTAGCAAAAATTACTCACCAGCAATTTTCATTGAATCTAATAGCATCGAGCCTGTTAATATCTGACTACGAGTTTCAGTATCATTACCAATAGCCACAATATTCTGCATCATGTCTTTTAAATTACCGGCAATCGTAATTTCAGACACTGGATATTGAATTTGGCCGTTCTCAACCCAGAAACCTGCCGCGCCACGCGAGTAATCACCTGTTACGATGTTCACACCTTGGCCCATTAGCTCTGTGACTAATAAACCACGATCCATCTTCTTCAGCATTTGCTCAAAAGACTCACCGGTTGATTTCACCATCCAGTTGTGAATACCACCAGCATGACCTGTTGGCTGCATATTCATTTTACGAGCAGCATAGCTGGTTAGTAAGTAAGTTTGCAGCACACCATCGGTAATTATCTCACGATCATAAGTGGCTAAACCTTCACTATCAAACGGGGTACTCGCCATACCACGTAAGATATGTGGGCGCTCGCTAATACCTAACCACTCGGGGAAAATTTGTTCACCTAGCTTATCAACTAAGAAAGAAGATTTTCGGTACAGATTAGCACCACTGATCCCCATTACAAGGTGACCAAATAAGCCTGTTGCTACATCAGCTGCAAACATCACTGGTGCTTCACGTGTTGTTAACTTTTGTGCGTCAACTCGACCAACAGTTCGCTCGGCTGCATGGCGACCAACACGCTCTGGTGTCCACATATCAGAGGCTAAACGTGAAGTGGTGTAGCTGTAATCTCGCTCCATCTCACCGTTTTTACCTTCAGCTATCACACAACAACTGATGCTATGGCGACTTGAGGCATAACTTGCCAACATGCCGTGGCTGTTACCATAAACACGGACGCCGTAATGGCTATCATAACTTGCGCCATCACTTTGTTTAATTCGAGGATCATAAGCGAGTGCCGCTTCTTCAGCCGCAATAGCAATCGCAGCAGCACGATCTGGCTCTGGTTCATCTGGGTGGAATAAATCCAAATCAGGAATATCACGTGCCATTAATTCTTTCGGACCAGGCCCTGCAAAAGGATCTTCCGAAGTGTAATTAGCAATATCCAGTGCGGCTGCTACTGTCTGAGCAATTGCTGATTCACTTAAATCAGAAGTTGATGCGCTGCCTTTGCGATTTCCGCGATAAACAGTGATCCCTAATGCGCCATCACTATTAAATTCAACATTCTCAACATCACACATACGTGTAGATACACTGATCCCTGTTGTTTTGTTAATGGCTACTTCGGCGGCATCCGCTTGTTTACCGGCGACTTCCAGTGCTTTCGCAACCGCAGCTTCCAGTTCAACACGCTGCTGGGCTACCTGTTCTCTTACGTCCATACAATCACTTAAGGTTAGAGTTTTGCTTATTGGTTATAGAATAATGTAATTTACGCCCAAAATCGTTATTAAACTGATAAAATAGAGCTATTGATAGTGTTAGTGAGCCCATTATGAGCCGTAAAAACAAGAAAGCCCCTTGGGATGAAGAAGAAGAAATCATCTGGGTAAGTAAATCCGAGATGAAACGCGACATGGATGCGCTACAAAAAATTGGTGAGGAGTTAGTTGAATTAACCCCTAATGCACTTGCTAAGATGCCTCTTGATGACGAAATGATGGATGCAATTAAAGACGCTCAGCGCTTTAATAAAGAAGCACGTCGCCGTCAACTTCAATATATCGGTAAGCAAATGCGCTTTATCGATATTGAACCAATCCAAGCGGCACTCGATAAATTACGTAATAAGCACTCTCAGCATACTGTAGCGCTGAAAAAACTTGAGCTAAAGCGTGATAAGTTAATCGAAAATGGCGATAGCATGATCAATGCAATCTTGGTCGATCACCCTGATGCAGATCGCCAACATTTACGCCAACTTGTTCGCCAAGCAACAAAGGAAAAATCACAAGAGAAGCCGGGTAAGGCTTACCGTGAAATTTTCCAATACCTAAAATCTTTATACCTAGAAGACTAAGTGATCACTCACATTTTCTAGCACTAATAAAGTAAAAAAAGCCAGCAAGGTTTATCCCTGCTGGCTTTTTCTTTATCAAATAGACGTACGAGAAGATTTACTCAGTGCCACCTACTGTCATTGAATCAATTTTCAGGGTTGGCTGACCAACACCCACAGGTACGCTTTGTCCCGCTTTACCACACACACCCACACCACGGTCGATATCTAAGTCATTACCAACCATAGAAACTTGCTGCATCGCTTCAATACCGCTACCAATTAAAGTCGCGCCTTTAATTGGACGAGTGATCTTACCGTTTTCAATTAAGTAAGCTTCTGATGCAGAGAATACAAATTTACCCGATGTGATATCGACCTGACCACCACCGAAGTTAGGGGCGTAGATGCCTTTCTTCACACTGGAAATAATTTCTTCTGGTGTATGCTCACCAGGCAGCATGTAAGTGTTTGTCATGCGAGGCATAGGTAAATGCGCATATGACTCACGACGACCATTACCGGTAGGTGCTACGCCCATTAGACGTGCATTAAGCTTATCTTGCATGTAGCCTTTCAGCTTACCGCCTTCCACCAGCACATTGTATTGTGAAGGCGTTCCTTCATCATCAATGTTAATAGAGCCACGGCGATCAACCAGTGTACCGTCATCAACAATGGTACATAACGGTGATGTTACTTGCTCACCTAACTGACCAGAAAACATCGATGAACCTTTACGGTTAAAGTCACCTTCAAGACCATGACCGACAGCTTCATGTAACAACACGCCAGGCCAACCTGCACCTAAAACGACCGGCATGGTACCAGCTGGGGCTGCGTCTGCTTCTAGGTTAATCAATGCTTGGCGGATAGCTTCATCAGCAAAATACAATGCTTGGCTTTTACCATCGATTTCAGTTAAGAACGTTTCATAGCCGTAACGGCCACCGCCCCCCGCACTACCACGCTCACGTTTATCGCCTTTTTCAACCAGAACACTGATAGATAAACGAACAAGCGGGCGAATATCTGCCGCATAAGTGCCATCAAGTGCGGCAACTAACACCTCTTCATAGACACCATTGATGCTAACAGACACTTCAGTGACTAACGGCTCTTTAGTGCGAATATAACGGTCAATCTCTTCCAATAATGCAATTTTTTGAAATTTATCAAGGCTACCTAATGGATTAATAGGCGCATAAATACCCGATGGCGTTAATGGGCTAAAGGTTTGTACTTTGCCATTTCCCCCTTGGCGCACAATACCACGTGCCGCTTTTGCACTTTGCGTTAGTGCCAATGGGTTTATTTGATCAGAATATGCAAAACCAGTTTTTTCGCCAGCAACCGCACGTACACCTACACCGCGATCGATATTAAACGAACCATCTTTAATAATACTGTCTTCCAGTACTAATGACTCATGCCAGCAAGATTGGAAATAAATATCGGCATAATCCACATCTCTTGCTGCAATTAGCCCAAGGATATTATGCAGTTCATCACGGCCAAGACCTGATTGATCTAGCATGGTATTTTCTACGGTGTTAAGGGTCATTAATTTGCTCTTAAATTATTTAGCGCGGTTGAACACAAAACTTCACATGTTCAGCAACAGGCATGTTGGCGCGGATCTTCTCTGATAATTGTAAATCAATATTGGCAGTCAGAACACCGGTGCCTTGCTGTTGACATGCAACAATCTGTCCCCAAGGATCAATGATCATTGAGTGGCCCCATGTTTCTCGCCCTTCATTGTGCTCGCCCCACTGCGCAGCGGCAATCACCCAACATTGGGTTTCAATAGCACGAGCTCGTAATAATACTTCCCAATGCGCTTTACCTGTTAATTTAGTAAAGGCTGCTGGCACAACAATAATATCGGCACCTTTTTCGCGTAGCGCACTGTATTGCAATGGAAATCTTACATCATAACAAATCGACATACCGATATTACCATACGGGGTTTCTACCACTTTAAGTTCATCACCCGCTTTAAAAGTATCTGATTCTCGGTAGCTACGGTGTTTATCGGCAACATCAACATCGAACATATGCAGTTTATTATAATGCTCTTGGAGTTGTCCTTTATCGTTATATAACAAACTGGTTGATGTAATTGAGCCATCAGGTTGTAAAATAGGCATTGAACCAAGTAAAAGCCAAATACCTAACTTTTCAGTTAATGCTGATAATTCTTTTTGAAATGGACCATCATTGAGTGGCTCAGCCCATTGTTGATAATCTGCTTTACTACCAAAAACTAAGGTGTTTTCAGGGGTTACAATCAGTTTCGCCCCTTGTAACTGAAGTCCTTTCACTTTCTTTTTTAATTTAGTGAGATTATGTTCAGGATCGGCTCCCGAATTCATTTGTACTAAACCAATCTTCGCCATCACCGTCTCCCTGAACCTATACACTTGTTATACTCAACATATAACGTATTTATTACGATCTATCTCTTTGTTGTACCACTGATAAAAATTAACGCAACCCATTCATTTAGCTTACTCATCAGGTACGGTATATTCGCCAGATAAGCGTGAACGCTCAGTAACATTTGGCGATTCAATCGAACCCGTTACTTGATAATTAACCTGAGTGATCACATCTAACACGGGTGATAATACGGTTGAAATAGCAAATACATATAACGCTGTTTGTGGCGCTACAGCAAAGGCCGTTAACACGGGTAAGCCAGAGGTAAAATCAGGAATAAACTTCACATTGGCATTAACCTTTTCATTCACTAAATCGACCTTGCCTTTAATGTACATATCACCCGCTAGTGCTTGCATCTTGATATCGTTACTATAAAAGGTGCCTTGCTTAATTTTTCCTTTTCCTTTGATATAGTTAAACGCGAGACCATTATCAAATACTCCAGAGAAATCGAGCTGCATTTTACGAATAATAGAATCTAAACTAAACAGACCAAGTAATCTCCCTGCACCAAATGCGCCACTTACCAGCCCTTTACCAATATCTGTTTTCACCTTGCCATTTAATGTACGGCGATCCATCGCCCAAGGAGAGCCTTGCCATGACGCCGATACATGCGTATCAAACGAGGCATTTTGTACGCCACCTTCTATACCGAAGCGGCTCAATAAATCGGAGCTATTATCACCTTTCACCATAAAACTTAACGCAGAATAATTACGCTTATCTTTAAAATACCAACTTCCTTTAGCATCTAAGTTGATATTACCTGCATTAATCTCAAGTTTTTTTAACGTTAATTGGTTTGGCGATTTATCAAGTACCGCACTGATTTTTCCTAATCGATATCCCTGCAACCATGCCTCCGATATCGTAAGTTTAATAGCAGGGATCGCAGCCATTATCTTACGATCGAGTGCTGTGATTATCGGAGATAATAAAGGAGGCGCTTTTTTAGTAACATCAGCTTGTTGCTGAGTAACTGACTTTTTATCTAATTGTGGGAAGTTAAGATGAAGGGATTTAAAGATCGCATTCACCATATTTTTCTGATCCCAAGTAATATAGCCTTCAGCTTGTCGGCTTTCTAGTTTCACGGACCACTGGTGACCATGTCTGACATGCAAATTAACATCATTCCACACTAATCCGCCCAAGGTTAACTGCTTAACTTTTGCCTCTATCTTGCTTGGAATCGGCCATACAATCCCCTCATTACCATGACTTTTATTGGTGTTTGATTGTTGCCATTTATTCGCAAGAGCGATCCACGGATCAACATTGAATGCCCTAGTATCAATATTCACCACATGTCCAATACCTAATGATGACTGAATCTCTTTTTTACCAATCATCAAATTACTGGCTGCTAATTGTGGTTTTCCATCGATAAGGTTCACACGAACTTGGTAAGCCGCATCAGGCATCTGAAGTTGCCCATTCAAGCTTTGTGCATTGCCATCAACATTCACCGTCATAAACTGCGATTGATTTTGCTTGGGTTGATGATAAAGCGGATACGGTAAATCACTCTTGATGTGCTCAAGGGGCAGTAAACTTTTTACTTTATAAGTAAAGTTGTCACCTTCTAAATCCACCTGAACATCTGTTTTCCAATCACTGCTACCGGATAGGTAATTTAATAATTGAACAGGAGCATAAGGTTGTAAACGGCCTACTTGCCAATCACCAGCCACATAAACATTCACTCGGTAGTGATTGCTTTCAACATTATTCCCCGTAAATCCAAGACTTATCGGTTGTTCAAATAGCTTGCCGCTTAAGCCTTTGGCCCTAATTTTGGCATTATCAAAGGTTAAACTGCCATTAGTGTCATCAACAGTCAGAGTTGGAGTTTGTAAATCGATACGATTATTTTTAAAAAACACCAGACCTTTCGCATCCACATCACTGCCATCAAAAGGAATATCAAGTGTTAATTTAGCAGCAACAGGCCCATTCACCCTCACCGTTTGTAATGCGCTACCCACAGAATCAGCTAATGGTGTTTTCAGCATGTACTCTGTAACACCTTGGCCATTAGCGGCAAGATCAAGTGCTAGTTTCAAATGTCCATCAGGGGCTAATTTTGCCCCACCAATCACATTAGATCCGACGGCTGATAACGTTTTTACATGACTGGCATCGACCGTCATGCGATCATTTTTAAAGCCTAAATTAAGATTGAGATCCGTTAATAATGGCCAATCAGGATCAAACTGAAACCTTGCTTTTTTAAGTGGGACCTTAACTTCAAAGACACCATCATGATTAGGGTAAGGGAATGTATTTAAAGGACCAAACCAAAGTAACTCAGCGTCTTTCACCGTACCGCCTTTTATCGCGGTAGCTAGATAATGGGTTAATTTATTACCAAGCGCTGGACGAGGTAAATAACGCCATGTTTGCCCAGCATCTTTAACCGACGCCTCACCATAGAAAGCCAACCATGCTGGCGCTTTTTGATAAAAATCGAGTCTAAACTGCCCTTTTGCATTGAGATCTGGAGTAGCAATACTCAATTTATCGCTCCATAAACTGGTGCCTTGATTATCATGCTTCCAATACGCATCAATCGTCGCATCATTAATGTTTAATGGTTTCGGAAAAACCTTACCATAAGGTAGAGCATCATCATCAACCCGAATAGTCACCGCTCCTTGTGTAGTATCGCCAGCAATACGCGCATTTAACTTATTAATACCAGGCAATAACTGCCATTGCTTGAATGCTAAATCATCAAGATTTAATGAAAAATGAATCGGCTTATTTTGCTCACCCGCAACCCTAATTTTTGTCACCAAGCCTGTCGGTTGTAATGCGGTAATTGCTTCCGTAATACTGTTTGATTTGGGTAAAAACGATCTCAATGGCAGTAGTCGATCTAATTTGATATTGGTCAGTGCGGCTTTCCAATTTACAGGCTGCCATTGCTTATTAAGTGAAAATTGCGCTGCAACATCAAATTTAGGCCACGATATCTTATCGGTAGTAATATCAAATTGTTCGGTATCAATACGCCATACTCGTTGTTGTTGCTCATCTAAGGTTGGTTTTAGACCAACAACACCACCGTTAATAACAATTTGGTGTGATTTATGTTGTGTCGTCCAATCTATATGACTTTTTGCAAGTTGGATCATCGCTGAACTTATCGTGCCTTGATCTAACGATAACCACGCTTGCATACTCAATTTACTGTCTGAAATATCAGCAACACCAGTAAATTTTTTATTTAGCCACGGTGTGACCGAAATGTTTTTTCCTTTGAGATATAGCGTTCCATTAAGACTAGACAAACCACCTTGTTCGGTAATATCTGCTTTTATGTCAACTTGACCTAATGGACTATTCATCAATCCAACAGAACCTTCAGCAAAATGATGCCCTCCCTCATTTCGCCAGTTAAGTTGTGTAACGGCTAAATGTAGTGCTTTACCAGAAGGAGAAGGTACGGTGACCATCGCGTTTTTTAATGTGACATTATCAATACGCGTGAAAAAAAACTGTTCTAACCGTTTAGCAAAAGAAATATCAGAAGAGGGTTTTGAAGCACTACGTGGGAGTTGTGTAATATCTAAATCGAACTGTTCAATTTGAACATGTTTAAAGACAGGTCTAAATGTCATCACTGACTGCCAGAAATCCAAAGAGATCTCAGCCTGACCAACCTTAACTAATGGGGCTGAATTGCTCTGTTCAGCAGCAGATAGTTGCTTGAATTTTATTTCGGGGCCAGATAATAGCCAACGTCCATCAATATTTGCGACCGATATTTGGGTATGTGTTTGCTGAGAAAGCCACTGCGTTATTGGCTGGCGATAATGATCAAGATGAGGAAGAGAAAAGCGGAGAGTGCTGATCAAAATAGCCAATGTTACTGCAACAATAACCACTAACCACAATACACCACGTAAGGTTTTTACCACCATACGGTTCACTGACTCTTCCCCATTTGTATCATTACATCATTACCACATCAAACTGCTCTTGGTTATATAGCGGCTCTGGTTTTATTTTTACTTGTTTACCAATAAAGACTTCAAGTTCAGCTAAAGCATGTGATTCATCACCCATTAAGGCCTCACCGACGGCTGATGAAACATACACTATAAATCGATCGGCGTCGTAAGCACGATTGACTCGGGTAATTTCTCGTAAGACTTCATAACAAACGCTCTCAACGGTTTTTACCGTACCGCGACCATGACAGGAAGGACAAGTACCACACAGCACATGCTCAATACTTTCACGGGTACGCTTACGCGTCATTTCAACCAAGCCTAATTGCGTAAAACCATTAATATTGGTTTTTACACGATCATAAGAAAGTGCTTGCTCAAGCGCTTGTAAAACACGTTGTTGGTGTTCATCAGAGATCATATCGATAAAATCAATAATGATAATGCCGCCTAAGTTACGTAGTCGTAATTGGCGGGCAATCGCTTTTGTTGCTTCAATATTGGTATTAAAAATAGTCTCGTCGAGATTTCTTCGCCCAACAAACGCACCGGTATTAATATCAACCGTGGTCATCGCTTCTGTTTGATCGATGATCAAATACCCGCCAGACTTCATTTCAACTTTACGATCTAAGGATCGTTGAATTTCAGACTCAGTATCATAGAGATCAAAAATAGGCTGCTGGCCTGAATAATATTCAATATTATCTGTTACTTCAGGCACGAACTCATCAGTAAATTCTTTTAATTTATCAAACGATAAACGTGAATCGACTTTAATGTTGTCAATTTCAGTACCAACAAAATCACGTAAAATACGTTGTGCAAGTCCTAGCTCACCGTAGAGCATTGAACGTGGTTTATACTTAGCACGACGCTCTAATACTTTACGCCATAAGTGCTTTAAGAAAGCGGCATCTTGAGCAACTTCATCAGTGTTCGCTCCTTCTGCTGCGGTTCGGATAATAAAGCCACCTAAATCATCACAATGCTGTAGTACCGCTTTTTTCAAACGATCACGCTCTTTCTCACTTTCAATACGTTGAGATACACCGACATGGCTTGCTCCCGGCATGAAAACAAGGTAACGAGATGGTAAGGTAATATCCGTCGTTAAACGCGCACCTTTGGTTCCCAGAGGATCTTTCACCACCTGTACGACAATGTCTTGACCTTGACGAACAAGTTCTGAAATATCGCGCACCTGAAATTGTTTTTTCTCGTTTTCAGCCACACATTCAGTATGAGGAACGATATCTGAAGCATGTAAAAATGCCGCTTTGTCTAATCCTATATCGACAAATGCCGCTTGCATACCTGGAAGTACGCGACTTACTCGCCCTTTATAAATATTTCCGACGATACCGCGTTTCGATTCACGTTCAATATGGATCTCTTGCAATACGCCATGTTCAATCATTGCGACACGGGTTTCACTCGGCGTCACATTGATCAGCAGTTCAGTGCTCATGATTGCCTCTACTTATAACTTTAAAAAATCTTGTAACAGGATGTCGGTTTCCACTAACGGCAACCCCATCACTGCATAAAAACTGCCATCGATACGTTCAACGAATTTGCCACCTAAGCCTTGAATGCCATAACTGCCCGCTTTATCTTGTGGCTCTCCACTTTGCCAATATTTTTTGATTTCGTTATCTGACAAAGGTTTAAACCACACTTGCGTGATCACTAGCTTAGTTTCAATCCTTTCTTTCGTTGCGACTGTCACTGCGGTCATCACTTGATGTTGACGACCAGACAGTATTTTCAGCATACGCGCTGCATCATTAAAATCGACAGGTTTTTCTAATATTTGCAGATCAGCCACAACAATTGTGTCAGATCCTAAAACAGGTAAACCAGTTGGCGCAGCTTTTACTCCGGCTAAGGCTTTGTCTCGCGACAAGCGCTGAACATAATCTTCAGGGCTTTCACCTATTTGGTGAGATTCTTCAACATCCACCACGACACGCTCAAACTGATAGCCTAACTGATTTAATAACTCCATTCGACGAGGCGAACCTGAAGCAAGATATAATTGAATTGCAGCCATGTTACACCTCAAACTTACATTTATACTTTAAATACATTTAATTATAAATAAGGGGAAGACCGATTGGCTTCCCCTTTTTGTTATTGCTATTAACGAATCGAAAACTTACGGCGTATACGCCGTAGTAATAAGAACAACCATGGCCATAATATAAAGTTTAATACGACAGCCCATAATTGTTGTGGCTCAAAAGTCACATTTGAGACTAAATATTCAGCCCAATATTCAATAAGCTTGCCAGCTAATGACAATAGCGCGAACACTATTGCTTGTTGTCCTAATGACAGGTTACGTAGCACCCTAAAATTTAAAGCAACAATATAAGCAATCACCGACATCATTAAGCCACGAACGCCCAGTGTTGATCCTAAAATCAGATCCCACAATAAGCCTATAATCAAAGCACTTCCCACATTAACACGATGTGGTAAGGCTAATACCCAATAACAGGTGACCAGCAATACCCATGAAGGTCGAAACGGTTCCAGCACTCCTGGCCAAGGAGCCGCTTGCAACACCAGAGCAAAAACGAATGATAGCCAAATCCAAATTCGGCCATGTGCTTGGCTAGTTGGCATTATTCACCTCATTGTTTGGCTTTTTATTTTCAACGGGTGCAGCTGGTTTTACATCACTTGCAGGTACTGCTGGAGAAATAGTTGAAACCGCACTTGAAGGTGCAATAGCGCCTACAATTGGCGTTTCTGCCGCTTTCATTCTATCGGTTGGCCACACTAATAATAAGTAACGTAATCGATCAAATTGTACCGTTGGTTTAGCGATGATTTGTGCAAATGGGCGTTTATTATCAAAAGAGAATTCAGTCACCCTTGCGACCGGATACCCTTCAGGATAGCGCCCACCAAGCCCAGAGCTCACCAATAAATCACCGACACGAATATCCGTGCTGCTTGGTACATGTTCAAGTTGAATTTCATTACTTTTTCCTGTCCCTGTTGCAATAACACGAATATCGTTACGCACAACTTGTACGGGAATAGCATGAGTAGGATCAATCAGTAATAAAACACGACTATTATGCGCGCCAACATAGGAGATCTGTCCGACAATACCTTTATCATTAATAACTGGTTGGCCTTCATACACCCCATCAACACGCCCTTTATCAATCATCACTTGATGACTATAAGGATCAGAATCGACCGCCATCACTTCAGCGATCATCTTACGCTCACCACGAACAAACGGTGAACCTAATAAATTTCTTAAACGCTGATTTTCTTGCTGTAATTGATCAAGCAATAAAACATTACTTTTCATCACCAACAAATCACGCTTCAACGCTTTATTCTCAACTAATAATTGCTGATGAGAACTCATTTGACCATTAAGGCCATCGAGTAATTCACGCGGTAAATTAGCCGCATACTGAAGCGGAGCGATTGCTGAGTTCAAAAAATAACGAACATTGGCAAAAGCATCAAGACGACTATCGGCTAGCATAAGGCTAGCCGATAGTAATATGGCAAGAAACAGGCGTAATTGCAGAGAAGGACCTCTGCCAAAGATAGGTTTCATCTAACGCTATAACCTGTTTTATAGAAAACTAACGCAGGCATTATTACTCTTCGCTGAAGAGATCGCCACCGTGCATATCAATCATTTCTAACGCTTTACCGCCACCACGAGCCACACATGTTAGTGGATCTTCAGCAACAACCACAGGAATACCTGTTTCTTCGGTTAGTAAACGATCTAAATCACGAAGTAGTGCACCACCACCTGTCAGTACCATACCACGCTCTGAAATATCAGATGCAAGCTCTGGCGGACACTGTTCTAGCGCAACCATTACTGCAGATACAATACCAGTTAATGGCTCTTGTAGTGCTTCTAGGATTTCATTTGAATTTAACGTAAAGCTACGAGGTACACCTTCAGCAAGGTTACGACCACGTACTTCAATCTCACGTACTTCATCGCCTGGATAAGCTGAACCGATTTCATGCTTAATGCGCTCAGCCGTTGCTTCACCAATCAAGCTACCGTAGTTACGACGAACGTAGTTGATCACAGCTTCGTCAAAACGGTCACCACCAATGCGAACAGATGATGAGTAAACCACACCATTAAGTGAGATAACGGCAACTTCTGTTGTACCACCACCGATATCGATCACCATTGAACCTGTTGCTTCAGACACTGGCATACCAGCACCGATGGCAGCCGCCATTGGCTCATCGATTAAGTAAACTTCACGAGCACCTGCACCTTGCGCTGATTCACGGATTGCACGACGTTCAACTTGAGTAGAGCCACAAGGAACGGCAACCAAAACACGAGGACTTGGGCGTAGGATACTATTATCGTGTACTTGCTTAATAAAATGCTGCAACATTTTTTCAGTTACATAGAAGTCAGCAATTACACCGTCTTTCATTGGACGAATAGCAGCGATATTACCTGGAGTACGACCAAGCATTAATTTTGCGTCATGACCTACCGCAGCAACACTTTTTGTTGCGCCTGCACGGTCTTGACGGATTGCAACCACAGAGGGTTCATCTAGAACGATGCCCTGTCCTTTGACATAAATAAGGGTGTTGGCAGTACCCAAGTCAATAGACAGGTCATTAGAAAACATGCCACGAAGTTTTTTAAACATAGTCTTCGGCTAATCCTGAAAGATCAAAATTCGTTAAATTGCACTAAATGTACCAAGCGCTAGACACTGAAACAAGGTAAGGATTGTCAAACCTGCCACAGATTTGCAATTTATTTGCGCTAAGGCTTAATTTAGCCCTCTTTCACCACGATAAACGATACGATCACTCCCGCGATAGACACCAAATGTCACAATCGCTGATGGATCCTCATCACCCAACTCTCGCCAGTTATAAGTCAACCATGGTTGGTGCGCTTTGTTGGTTTGACTACAACCGATATTTATTGGCGCATCGGTTGCAATACGCAGCCAAAAACGGGTTTGTTGTTTTTTATAATTCGCAGGCGTTGATAACTGAGGATGAGCCTCAATTTGATCACTTTTACCTGCATTGACACTACCCGTTTTATTCATTGTTAACACCGATGTATTAGACTCATCATTAGGGTGTAACGCCTGCTTACAGTAATAATTACTATTATATTCCGAACCACTATCAGCAATATGTGTTTGAAATTCACTGCCATCCCAATGCTCAACCTTTAGCGGTATATTAACAGGTTGATCAAACGGGCTAATTGCATCATCTAACACCATTCGTCCGTAGCGTAAATTAGGTGTCACTTCGAACTGCGCGACAGTATGAGTATCCACCGCATCAGTATCAACCGATGTACTATTTCGAATAGAAATAGGATCATGGTTTTCTGTTATATACCCACCAAAGCGGCTATTACTTGAAGACCAAGGACCATCTTCCTCTGTTGTTGGGTTAATGGCGGCAACAATAGGCTTACGTGCTAATAGCCATGTTTGTTGAACGTCACTATTCCAATACCCCTTAAAGGTCTTCTCTGTCGAACCTGTTGCGTTATGATATGAGAAGCGATGATATAAACTCGTTAATGATGGATGTTCATACGCAGTCAGTGCAACATCCGCTTGATACGCCAAATCAAACTTGTTGTAGTTATTAACTTGATTACCCAACGCATTTTTCGCCTTAATCATTACTTGAGCATTAAATGGTTGGCCTAAATAAGCAAATTGATCATGACCGTTTGGATATATAATGCTATTTGGTTGAAGCTCTAAATATTTAGGGTAAAAACGCCCAATATCACGATAGCCTTGATTAATATTCATGCCTAAATATTTTGCTTGGGGCTTGGCTTGTAAACGAACACTGCCGACTTCACTCCAAGATAAATCGGTATAGGTTAAAGTTTCAGTGTGTTCTTTTACTGTAATGCCTTGCAATTCACCAGGCTTACCATTCACTGGTGTTATTGAATGATCCGATGGAATAGATAATTCAACACGTGCTGCTGGAGCACCTGCTTTAAAAAAGTTAGGTGTTATTACGCTTTCACACAAATCAATGCTACTTGAATACAGACTGTTAATATCTGCAGTTTCAGATCCCGCATTGCGCCAGACAATAGGTTTTACATCCACATCAAATTTATCACCGGCAGCAACAAAGCCTTCACCTGACGATGATGTACCATCGGCCTTAACATATTCGCCATCTTTATTTTTTGGGCATACGGCAAATGTCCACGGACGGGCATGTACTTCAACAGAGCCTTTAAGTACCTCCCACCCATCGTACTCGTCATCAGTGCCTGAGGTTAACTCGCTATCACAACCCGTTTCTAATGAACAATTAGGATCAGAAACAGACAGATTCACTTTACCCGCATCAGGATATTTCAAATCAAATTTCGCCACACCCGATGAGAAATTTAACGTTTCTTGTTCTGTTTTCCACGTATTGCCATTCGGCTTGCTAATTTCAATCTTGCCATTCCCAATTTCTCTCGGCGCAATAAAGGTAGTATTAATAGTTAACTCTTTATTACCACTGTAACCTGTCGCCACTCTTGCCGTTCCATCATTACAAGCCAGAGCTGAGATAGTGACTGAGGTAGGTTTACCCGCAATTGTTTTTATTGGGCTAGGTGTGAAACCAAACTTAAATGGTACAAAGGTATAGTTACCTTCCACCTCATTAGTGATAGTTGAATCAACGGCCTTACCTGTCACTTTTATATTGCCAATATAATTTGGGCTATGTAAACGTAAGCGCCCTTGACCATTTTTAATCGTGACATCTGTTGGTGTATAAGCATCAGATAAAATGGAATCATCATTAGGTAAAGACCAGTGTGCTAAACCAGCTTGCTTAATATCAGTACTAACAGTGACGGTACCATTAAAATCATTGGCTAACTCACCATCTTCCGTTTTGACATTAAATGTTACCAGTAAATCATCACAGGTTAATGAATAATGCTCGGTTGGTGTTATTTCTAATATGTAATTACTATCAGGCGTATTAATACAGATACCATCACCAATAATATTAGATTCTGTATCTAAACGAATATTTCTAGCAGTAACCGCGCCTCTAAGAGTAACTTTCCTCTCTACTCCCAAGCTCGTGTAATTTGCAGAAAATAAGACATTACCCACTGAATATATATATGCGACTATTTCTGCCGTTTCATTTGCTTTTATAGACGCAGGCATATAATCAGTACCTTGATTTAAATCAGAGTCCTTAGTAACACCAAAAATATAAAGATTTTCAGGCTTACCATCAGTGTTTATCTTTCCATTTAAATCTGCATTCCTGACATATATTTCTGTTTTTTTATTTTTATCACGTAATTTAAATATGGAATTTTTATGTAAAGATAAGCTTTCAATTGTATACTTACCAGAAGATAATATAACTGTTGTCCCTTGACCTACTTCAATATTTTTATAAGAACCAAATTCTAATTCTAATGGGTTATTTTTATCATAATGATATATATTATTAATAGTACCATCAGGAACTGATGATATATCTTCATACGGCTGTACTATTAAGCTTTCGTTTAATGTACATTCCCATTTATCTCGAAGATTACGGCAAGTTTCAGACTTTATATTTCCATCATATGCTGATTTTTTAAAACCCAATTCAAATTTTTCTGGCGTGTTATTTTTAATATAGGGACCTTTAATTCCCATCATCACAAGATAGCTATCATCATAATGAGACTGCGCAACACTTGGGAAATACTCACAATAGTCATTAACTTTCGGAGCAAACGCCATAAAGCCAATATGCTCACTGGTATGGTTACGGCTACGTATTCCCACACCATCAGGAATATCTTCATCAATAACAAAACTTACACCGTTATCTGTAAGTTCACAGCGGCGCAGCCAACCGCCTTGACCGCCATTTCGCTCTAACTTACCACCAATAACAAAGGGTAAAGAATCATAGCGTTGCTGAAAACCATTGCTACCATTACAAGCTGATTTTAACGGCTTATCACCTTTCGTTTTAAGAACACTACCTTTAGTAAACTCATATTGGTATCCCCCAGATAAACCAGAAACAGGCTCACTGACAAGGTAGGCTATTTTTTCTGTTTTAGGGAATGGTTTATCATCACCAGGAACATCATTACGTTCAACTCGTGTAATCTCTAAACCTAAATTAAGACCTGCTGTTGTGACAGAATGAACCGCAGAGGTAAACCAACGGTTATTATTTCGTGTTTGTACTTCTGAAAGGACGACTGGCGATTCTGAAAATGAGAAACCATTAAAGTCTATATTCTCATTAGCAGGTTTTGAATCCTCTCCATCACCTGCATATTTTCCCGTATCAATAGAACCCGCATAAATTTTATGACCATCATCAAGTGTCAGTTCGCCCGGCTCCATAACAAAATAACTAATGACTGTCATAGGTTCTTTATTTAAGTCAATATCATCATCTAACGGCGCAGCAAACTGTTTTATGGTGAAGCTTTCTTTCGTCACATTAAGTAAAGAAACGGTTTGAGGTCTATCTGCATCAGGATTATTTGCAGGAATCGTTGGCATTAAAAAAACAAGTGGTGTCTGACTATATTTTTTTTTAAGTGTGATCGTACAACCACTTTCACTGTTTGATAAATGGCATTTATCCGTTGCTGAATACTCATAATGACCAAATTCATACTGGGGATTGGTGTTGGCTGTAGCCTGTACTGAAAATCCAAACAATAACGTCAATAATAGAACAATTACTTTGCCCATGGCTTTAACCCAAAATCCTTTTTACACATACATAGCAATAGGAATTCCATTTCATCCTATGCTCTTAATCAGAACTATTAACTAGTAACATTTTAATCAACATAAAGATACCACCTAGCCACCATGTTATAAAAACGGTTGATAGCAACAAAAGAGACTCATCAATGTTGATTTTTAAGTTGTTTTTGACCGATATAAAAAAGCCAAGCCTTATAAATAAGGCTTGGCATCTACTTAAGACTATTGATAATCAACGTATGGGATAGGCTTATTATCTTTATTTACTTCATCCCGATAAATAATTCGGTCATTTCCGTGATAAACGCCAAAGGTTACCGTCGCAGATGGGTCTTCATCACCGAAGTCGCGCCAGTTATAACTTAACCATGGTTGATTACTCGTATTAGTCTCTCGAGGACAAACTATACTCTTGTCCGTAAGTATATTTTCAACACGAGATACCGCTCCATTAGGCGTAGTATTTTTTGATAATCGCTGCCAAAATCTTATTTTCTGCCGGATAATCTCATTTTTATTCAAGCTATTAATAGGGTGTGCAAGTAATTCACCAGATGATGATCTTCCCCAAAATACAGTATGCTCCTCGCCATCAGTATAAGGAGGTTTTACTGGTGTTGAAATATTGGGTTTAACCACCGCCTGTATCACTTGATAACAATAATTGGCACCATCAAATCTTGATATTGAGTCATCGGTATTAGTGACAAACTCAGAACCATTCCAATACTCAACCCGTAATGGGATCGTTAATGTCTGATTTAGATCACCAGAAGCATCATCCAAAACCATACGACCATAGCGAAGATCGTTAGTGCCAACCAACTGAATATTAGTGTTATCTTTCCAATCAACCACTTCAGGATTTTCCAAATTATCACTAGTAGGTAACGGTTTTATGCGTAAGAATAATTGCCAGTTTTTATAAGGGCCATCCGGTTCAGAGGCTGTTCTTTCGCCTTCTTCTTTTGGAATAAAATCCACATCTTTTTTACGAATAAACTTTACTGTATCAGAACTAAATTTAATCGAATCACCAAATATTTTAGACCAAAGAGGGACTATTACCTCTTTTAAACGATTATCTTTTTCAGAAGTAATAGCATTCCCATACACAACTTCTGGAATAAATGTATTTTGTAGTGTTCTAGCAAAGCCATTATAGTTTGTGACTATTTTACCGTTATTGTTATATGCACCAATATTGAATGACACGCCGAAAGGCTGATTCATATAGGTAAAACCATTTATTGCCGGTGTCACGCTATTATTTTCTAATTGAAAATAAGCCGGATAAAAACGACCAATCCGGCAATAGCTTGGGTCAACATCCATATCATCAAAGCCCATGTAATTATCTAATCTGACATGATAATTAATACTGCCGACGTCATCCCAATGGTTATGCTGAATAACAATCCCTTTTAAGATTGTATTTTTTACTTGATTATCACCGGAATAAAAATCGCCTAATACGCCATTTTTAGGCGAGTCTAATGTTGCGCTAACTTTTAGATTATCAATTGAGGGCGCGTCATTCGCTAAAAAGTTTTCTGTGACTGAAGCTTCACAATACTCTTGAGCGAACATATTATATTCGTTATTCACTTTCGGCTTATCTAAACTTTCAACCCAAACTAAAGGCTTAAGTAACACATCAAATGGCGCTCCTGCTTGTGTAAACTTCTCTCCACCACTTGCCGTGCCATCAGCCGTTCTGATTTTATCTTTGCTATATAATGTCAAAGGACAAACCGCAAACGTCCATGGACGGAAATATAAATCTAAGCCATTACTGGTAAGGGTTATATCCTGCTTATTACCTTTCTTATCTTCAAAAACGCCATTCGCATTAACCTTTAATTGGATTTTGCCTGCGTCTGAGTAATGAAGTTTTAACGACTTTTCGCCTTTACCATTCGTGATCTTAACGGGTGAATTATCCCATTCTGCTTTAACGTTACCTGATTTTGGTTGTATATAATCAGTTGAAACCGAGGTCACATTGCCATTAAAGTGAGTTGCTGTTTTTTGAGTAAAATCAGCCGAACACTGCTTCACTTCCACATCAACATCAAAGGGTTTACCGGCTACGATATGATCGTTTACTGTTGATGCAACCAGATACAACTTATCTGCGGGTAACACATCATAGTTACTATTGGCTTTTACACTTTCATCACTGGATAAATGCGCATTAATCGTCACGTTTCCAGCATCGTTACTGCGAAGCCACAATTGCGCTTTATTATTTTGAACGGGTAGCGAAATCGTATCTGTCGGAATATCAATAAACGTTTTACCATCTACCGAATATTGTCCACCACTCACCATTGATAAAAAAACCGCGATATCGGCTTTCTCTATATCAGGTGTAACATTAAACGTGACGATTTGTTCATCACACAATGTAGGGGATTGTTTTGCTAACGTTATTGCTAATTCATAAATAGGTTTAGGTGGTTCAAAGCACTTACTTTGTCCGTGAATAATCGTTTTTATTGTCGAACTACTACCATTCATAATTAAATCAGGTGCAGTTACCGAACCATAAACTTGTGTTATTTCACCTTCGCCCAAGCCATTAGACATATCTACCTTGGCTTTTGAATAGAGTAACCCTTTGAGTGTGGAGCCTTTACTTAATGATGTAATATCAGTAGGACTTTCACTGTCTCCATCAACATAAATAATTAAATCATCCGGTTTACCAGATTCAGCAGATAAGTAACTATTCGCGGCCATATTAAATCTTTTTGTATAAATAACTGTTCCATTAGGAACAATGACTTCTTGCTTAGTAAGATCAAAGGTATTAAATGCATAACGCCGCTGTGTAGGTTTTATTACACCTGCATCTGGAATGTAATTTCCCCAATGATCGCCATCTAAAGGCCATGATTGCATGTCAGAAAAATCTTTTTCTTTAGCATAGAGATGACTATTTTCAGATGCGGGGTAACATATGTTTCCATCACAAAATTTATTTTCAGCACTTGGATTATTGTCTTGCAATACAGAACTAAAACCAAGGTAATGTTTATTATTAATAATAGGTGAACCTGAAACTAAAATACGGTGATTTCCATGAAACTCACTTTTATCCTTATTCCATGATTGAGCTGTACCAGGGAAATATTTACAGACATTCATTTCCGCTTGAGCAATAGAATTCCAACTCATTAATAATAAGCAAACCATTAGCCATAGTTTAAATATATTGTTACCTTTCACTTTCAACATAGTAATAACTATACTTCTATTTATTTTAATTTAACGTCGAGTTTTAGTTTTATTATCATTATTATTTTTTAACTCTTTCGCCCATACTTCTTGTGTTCTTGTCATGGTTATTTTCCCACTACCACAAACAGCCGTACTTTCTACTTTAAATTCAGTAGTTTTAAGTGCCGTTATTTCTATCTTTTGACAATTAACTTGAATAACCTTACAGCCAGTTTGAAATTCAGGCATATCTATCTCTGTTGCAATTTCTGATGCTGAATAATTTTTACATACACCAGGTTTTCTTTGTAATGGCTCCAATGGGAAAAGCTCCGTTAATACTACCTCATTCGCTGAATGTGCCGTAAACCATGCCCGAGTACCCAACACTTCTTTGGTGGTCATAGTTTGGCTAGAGGTACCGATTTTTGTCATCGCCATTGCCATTAAGCCCATCACCACAATCACAAACAGTACGATCATCAAGCCACTGCCGCGCTGTTTAGCGTAACTTTTATAATACATTTAACACCTGCACACTGTGATTATAATCTGCGGTTTCATTAGTTCTTGGATCTTTAAATTCTATACCAATAAAAGCAATCGCATTACTATTTAAGCCAGCGGTTTGTACTGTTGGAGTAAACATTTCAACATCGCTTGCCATGACAATACCATCGGTATCATTAACCTGACGCTCAATGGTATTTCCAACTTGGCAATAGCTAATTTTGTTTTTATATAAATATAAACGCTTACCTGGTGATGAAGTGGTTATTTTATTTGAATCTTTTAACGATAATAGCCACAGACCTTTATTCTCTGAAGTTGTATATTCTTCAGCCCCAGACATAACAACATTATTATCTTGGTATTGATCTGCTGACGCAAAGCCTACAGCGACATTCCAGTCTGTATTTAATCTCCAGACATCCGTATTATCCGGATCAAATGGAGAAACATTCAATTCATCACTACCATTGGGCGAGTCAGTATAATAAACCGCAGAACTCACTATAGGGTAAAAGCTTAAACACCTATTTTTACTGCCTTGTGAACCAGAAATAGACAAACTATTTGGCGCGGCATGGCGAATTTCTTTGGTCATTCTAGCAACAAGAAAACGGGCTTGAGACTGCAAACGCTCACGATCAACGGTATTGGTATACCCCTTTACGCCAATCGCAATATAGCTACCGATCCCAATCATAATGATCGATAACACCACAATGGCGATCACCATTTCAAATAGCGTAAAACCGCGCTGTTTTGCCATTAGTAATTACCTTTATATGCAATGTAATCATACTTACCATAGCGCCCTGCATTCACGGTTAGAATGATTTTCTTTAATGGTTTATCTGCCACCTCTTTAACATCTATCGTTGCAAAAATATGTGTATAGTCGCCATCCGCTAAGCTAGGAAACAGTGTCACGAGATCGCCTCGACGAGATGTCATGGTTGGCTTTTTATAAGCTTTACCATCAAGGTATTTATATGGCTCAGGGCATTGTTTGCTATCACCCCAACAACCAATAAAATCGTCAACATCATTTGAATATTCAGGTTTGGTTGCTTCATCCAAAGAATCCGGACCAAATCGTAATGCTAACGTACATGGGTTCTCTTTATCTTGAGCGGTATTTTCACCACAGCGGTAAACACTGTCACCATAGGGATCGGATTTTTGATCAAACTGACGCGCTAAAATTTCATTAAAAATCGCATCTGCCATTGCCGCTGATCGCGCTTGATAATGAGGAACCGCAGAGCGCTCCACTTGAGGAAAAAGAAAGCTCACTAAAGTGATCATCGCAATCGCAAGCAATACAATAGTGATAATCCCTTCAATTAAGGTAAAACCACGTTGTTTTATGTGAGTATTCACTTACTACACACCTCATTATCTTTCTTTTTATACACATAGCCTTGGCTATTAATACAAATGCTGGCAGTTTGTTTATTTTTTGCTGTGATCGTAATGGTGCAACCGTTAGTACACACTAACATTGGTGCTGTTATTGATGTATTTACGGGCTGCCCAAGCAAATTAAAGTACAAATTAGTGCGAGTATTTCCGCCATCAACTAATGAAAATTCGGTATTGGTTTGTGATTGACGCAAACTACCATCTGTTTCAGGATGAGCAGCGTCGCAGACACCTAAGCATTGCGAAGAAACATTCAAGGGAGCGCGCTGCCCTTGCATTGAAGATATTTGAATTTGGCGAATAACAGAAATCGCCTGATCACGGGTAAGCTGTGCATCAAACTCACTACGACCTGAAAAACGTGCAGCAGCAGTGGCACTGATGATCCCAATAATCACGATCACCATAATGAGTTCAACGAGAGTAAAACCTTGTTGCTGCTTCACATTACCACCTAAATATGACCTATTTCATTATTGTGTAATTTATCAGATTTATACAAAAAAGGCGCAGCCGAATGACTGCGCCTTTTGTTTTAGCTATTAGCTAATTATTTACAGCCAACTACAGTTACAACTGGAGCTGCACCAGATACGGATGATGCATAATTTACATAGCAGCTATCGGTTGCTGACGAATTAGCAAATGTGAAATTAATACCATCTTTAGGAGTGCCTGTTGCTGCAACTTCTTTCCACTCTTTATTATCTTCTAGGCCACTAACGGCAAGTTTAATACCATCAGAAGTCGCTGCTGGGTAACCATAAACTAAAGCCATACCAATATCACCTGACTTAGCTTTCGTCACAGAAGGAGTTGCTTCTAGTCCAGCGATGGCTGATTTACCATATACAATACCAGCCGCACCTTGTAGCGAACCTTTTAAACCTTGCAGCGAAGCATTACGAGCATCTACTTGTAGGTTCATAAACTTAGGTGCAGCTGTTACAGCTAAAATACCTAAAATAACAATCACTACTACTAACTCAATTAGAGTAAAACCTTGTTGCTTTTTCATCATTTTTTCCACTTAAATAAAAGCATAACCATATGCTTTTTATTAAAAAATATTATTTACATGCATCTACAGGAATTGAAATTGTAGGCACATCACCCGCCTTAGACGGCTGTGAGTACTTTACAAAGCAATCATTTGGAATAGAACCTTCTTTATAGTTCTTAAATGTAAATGTTGCCGTTGATCCTGATACAAAATGAGTCCACTCATCAGCACTAGCCAATGCCGCAACAATACCGCTATTATCCGCAGAAGGATAACCAAATACTGTCTTGACAGTTCCAGTACCAATACCTGTACTTACTGCACCTGACGTTGATGATTCAATACCTTTAATTGCAGCCTTACCGTAAACGATACCAGACGCACCTTGAAGCGCACCTTTTAGACCTTGTAACGATGCATGACGCGCATCACCTTGTAAATTCATAAATTTAGGTGCAGCAGTAACCGCTAAAATACCTAGAATGACAATCACTACCACTAATTCAATAAGGGTAAAACCATTTTGGCGCTTCATATTAACTCCAATGAAACCTTAACTAACTATAAAAATTAATCACACTTTGTGACAGTTACTGTTGCAGCAGATGCTGATGTAGCTTGTGAATAAGTCACATAACATTTTGCTTGAGTGTTATCAGCTTTTTGATTAGCAAACGTATATGAAATGGTATCGTTTACTGCATTGTTAGGCTGAAATGCTTTCCACTCAGTATTACCACTATGCAAACCATTAACAATTAAGCTTAGTGCCGCAGATGTTGCATCAGGATAACCTTCGGTTAAATCTAATGTGCTACCAGCAACACTAATCGCACCATCGCCAGACTCTTGACCTTTCACAGCCGCCTTACCGTAAGCAATACCCGCTGCGCCTTGAATAGCACCTTTTAACCCTTCTAGTGATGCATTACGAGCATCAGTCTGTAAATTCATAAATTTAGGTGCAGCCGTGACTGCAAGAATGCCAAGAATGACAATAACAACCACTAGCTCAATAAGCGTAAAACCCTTTTGACCTTTCATATTGATTCCTTTCATTTATTTCAAATCAACTTCAACACGACCGACTGCCGGTTGATACGTAAAAGAATGCCCGGCTAATGGATTCACTTCACCAGAGCTGTTTTTGCTAGCCGATGCTAGCTGGTAATAACGACACTGTTTAGCGGCACCTGTGCCTTCAACCATGACGAAAAATAAATCTTTTCCACTTGCAAGATCATCACGGGAGGTCGTTGCTAACGGTGGGTTCTGCATCAGTTCTTGCAACAAATCTAAACAGTCCGTTGCAGTAATATCAACCACATCAGTTGTTGCACTGGTATTTAACGCAAACGGATAACCAGGGCGTATATTTAACGTGGTATCTTCTTGGGTTAACTTAAATTCAGTACCGTCGTAATCAACAACATTATTATTTCCGCTATCAACAGGGCGACCATACGCTTCCCATTGCGCTCTAGCAGAAATCACGGCAGTAGCAAAACCACCTGTCATCCCTTCTATTGCTGATTGCTTCGCTTGATCGGTGATATTCATAAACCGAGGTAAAGCGGTTGCCGCTAAGATCCCGAGCACAATAATCACAACGACTAATTCAATAAGTGAAAAGCCGGCGTTTTTTTTCATTTCCCTATCCTTATTGTAAAAAACTCGACACTACAGCGACAAATTACTGACAATATGTATTTTGTCATTAATATAAAATATTGCCAATTTTTTATTAATACCGATGTCATATAAACATGAATTATAACCACTTGAATAGCCTGATTTTATATAATCAAATGAACTATAATCAACCACTTCCATTCCATTTGATAATAAAAACCAAATTTTAGGACAGTCTAATTCGCCATTTTTTGACACAATAGGCCATCCTAAAGGGGTATATTCAAACTCGATATTATCAATTACGTCATGCTGAGGTTTATTGTTTAACTCCCAGTTTTGACGTAGGTTTACCGCCCCTAAATACAAATTATTTTTCGTTAAATCTAACTGTACTTGTTTGGCTTTTTTGTGCACTTGTTGCCATTCGTATAACAAAACGCTTATTAGTACTAATGTAACAAGTATCCATGAAATATTTTGTAACCTTTTTGTATGTTGTAACTCACGATCCCTTAGCGACATCGAGCATTCCCCACATTGGCAAGAAGATACCTAACGCTAATAACAACACCATGCCAGCGACAACAACCAGCATGATGGGTTCGATTCGAGCCGTTAATGTTTTTAAATCGTACTCTACTTCACGATCATAAAAATCAGCCACTTCTAACAGCAAGTCATCAACTTGGCCTGTTTCTTCGCCTACGGCAATCATTTGCAAGACTAAAGGCGTAAATACTCCAGATTTGGTTGCGGTACGTGAAATACTGCTGCCGCCTTCGATCCCTTGCTTCATTTCAATCAAGCGATTTTCTAAAAAGCGGTTACCTAACGATTCTGCCGCCATTTGAATCGCCTGGTTTAAAGGCACACCCGCACGGATCATCAAAGAAAAAGTTCGGGCAAAACGTGCCATTTGAGCACGGTTAACAATACTTCCCGTTATAGGCATACGTAAACGCCAGTTATCCCACTTTTCAGCCCCTTTCGGCGTATTACGCCAAAATCGGATACCTAACCAAATAGCGACGGATACGCCAATCATTACTGGCCAATAATGAACAAAGAAATTGGATGTTCCTATCAACACTCGGGTTGGCCACGGCAGTTCAACGCCAAAACGCGAAAACATCGACGCAAATTGTGGAATAACTTTGGTATTTAATATCCCCATTGCAATCACGATCGCGGTTAATACAAAAGTGGGATAACGCATCGCTGATTTAATTTGGCGACGGGTTTTCATTTCTTGTTCGTAATAATTAGCCAGTTGTAATAACACTTCGTCTAAGCGACCCGTATTTTCACCGACATGGATCATCGAAATAAATAAACGAGAAAAAACCCGAGGATGTTGTTGCATGGCGGCTGACAGTGCTCGACCATTAGTTAAATCAAGCGTAAGTGCTTCTAGAGTCGTTTTTAGTAATGGGTGACTAGCACTTTGCGATAACCCTTTAAAGGCGCGTAATAACGGCACGCCTGCTTTGGTTAAGCTGTATAACTGCCGACAAAAGATCACTAGCACTTCAAGTGGTAATTGCGCTTGAAACAAAGCACTAATATCCAAGGCTTGACCTTTTGCTTTGCCGTGGGTTTCTCGGATCTCTAATGGAATAACACCTTGGCGCATTAATTGATCAGCCGCAGCATTAGAGTTCGATGCTTCTATCGTCCCCTGCTTTAATTGACCTTTATCACCACGCCCTCGGTAGCTGAATACTGCCATCTTCGTCTCTACTACTAGTTAAGATCATCCAGTACTTCACCTTCACCAAGGAGCAGTACTTCATCAACACTTGTCTTACCCGCTAAAGCAAGATCCATCGCTGATTCTACCAGCGGTTTATACCCTTCACTCTTTCTCGCTAGTTGAGTAAAGAGCACCGCATTATTTTGGCGTAATGCATCCATCATATCTTGGCGCATCTCAAGCAATTCAAACACACCGATACGACCTTTATAACCGGTAAAGTTACAACTGTGACAACCGCGACCACGACGGAACACGTGATTGTTATAAAATGGAAAACGGGTTTCTAGCCATGCTTTTTGTCCCGCTTCTAATACTGTATCTTCACTACAATCAGGGCAAATACGACGCACTAATCGCTGTGCTAAAACAGCACGTACCGCACTCGCCACTAAGTAACCCGGCGCTTCCATATCAATCATTCGCAGCGCACTGTCTACGGCATCATTGGTATGCAGCGTCGATAATACTAGGTGACCGGTTAATGCTGAGCGTAAACCAATTTCGACCGTTTCCTGATCACGCATCTCACCAATTAAGATGACATCAGGATCCTGACGTAAAAATGTTCGTAAGATAGATGAAAATGTTAGACCAATTTTACTGTTAACTTGTACTTGGTTAACCCGAGGCAAACGATATTCCACCGGATCTTCTGCCGTTATGAGTTTTTTACCAGGCTTGTTTAGCTCACTTAATGCGCCATATAAGGTTGTGGTTTTACCCGAACCGGTTGGGCCTGTAACAAGTAACATGCCATGAGGGCGTTTAAGCTGACGACGAAAACGTTGCACAATATCATCTGGCATACCAATTTCATCTAGGCTTAATATTCCAGCTGATTGATCAAGCAAACGCATTACAACCGATTCACCGTGTTGAATTGGCATGGTCGAAATACGCACATCGACAGAGTGATCACGTACCATCATATTAAAACGTCCATCTTGCGGCAGACGTTTTTCGGAGATATCTAATCCACTCATCAGCTTGAGTCTTAGCACTAAAGCAGAAGAAATGCTGCTTTCGTTGATCACGTTCTCATGCAGTACACCATCAATACGCTGACGGATACGCAATACATCAGCATCAGGCTCAATGTGAATATCTGATGCGCCCACTTGTACTGCATCTTCAAATAATGAGTTGATCAGTTTTACAACGGTGACTTCTTCATTATCCGTCTCTTCCATGCCGAAAGTGAACGTATGATGATCTTGGTGTTCCGCTTTTAATTGCTCCGCAAATGACGCAATTTCTTGGGTTCGTCGATAATAACGATCAAACGCTGCCAATAATTGACGTTCAGGGGCTATCACTAACTCAACACGGTATTGACTTAGCTGATCAAAAACGGCTTCTTGCGCGGCTAAATCCGCAGGATCGCTCATTGCAACACGTACAGTATCACCATGACGTCCTAATACTAATGCACGAAGTCGGCGAGCATTAACTTCCGTTAACAACCCCACACTATCAACATCAACTTCTACACGGGTTAAATCAACCAATGGCACATCAAGTTGACGCGCCAGAAACTGAAGCATTTGCTGCTCAGTTAAAAAACCCATGTTAATTAAGGTATCACCCAGCTTACGACCCGTTGATTGCTGCTTGGTTAGCGCCAGCTCAAGTTGCTGCTGTGTAATGATGTTTTCATCAACCAGAAGATCGCCTAAGCGTTTACGTAATCGAATTTGCATCGGCTAGCTCCTATGCGGTTTTAGTGCAACTAAACGCTGCTGAATAAACTGTTGTGATGACGCTGAAATATTACCTAGCTGTAACGCTTTTTGATAAGACACACGCGCATTTTTTGCATCACCACTACGGTCTTGAGCAATCGCTAACCCCATCCACCAGCGACCATCAAATGACGCTAAGCGCACTAACTGTTGATAGCTATTAAGTGCGGTTGCATTGTTATTGAGTTTTTGTGCTAATGCGCCACGCATGGCTAAATACTGTGTATCCATGCTGCCACTTTTATCATTTAACACAGCTAATGCGGCTTCATTTTGATTTTCATTAACCAATAATTTTGCCAGTGTTAAACGCAACTGTGGTTGATTGGGTTGCTTTGCTAAGCCTTTTTCAAGCGTCGCAATCGCCTCTCTCACATTGCCTCGACCATAATACAACGCCGCTAAACGCTGCCTTGCCATGATCCAATCTGGTCGATAATTTAAAGCAGACTCTAAATGAACAATCGCTTGTTTGCTGTTTTGCTGCTCTAATTCTTTCTCTGCATTTAAGTATTCAACTTGTGCTAATTCATTCGGCGTTAAAGAAACCGTTTGAATCGATAACTCACTTTTAACAGGTTTAGGTGCAGGCGGTTTTGGCTGTGCTTTATGCTCTTGGTTTACCGCAGCCAATGCTTTTTCATAACCACTTTCATAACCTTGATCATAAGAGCTTTGTAACTCTTTCTGTTCGTCTTCACTTTCAAGTGATTCTTGAGCAACAGGCATATTAGCCAGCTCAATAGCAACCGGTTTATCAATACTCTTGGCAGGATGATGCGTTATAACGGCAGTATCTTCTGTGTTATCTAGCGCTATAGGCGTTTTTACTGCAATGGTTGATAACGGTTTTACTGACACCGTCTCTTCCGTCGTTTCAGGTTGATCAACAATTGGCTCTGCGGCTATTTCTGTTTGGGCCATTGCCGGAGTAACAACACTATCTGGCTGGTTTAACCACCAAGCCATACCGACAAATGCCATTGTACAACATCCCACAGTAACCCATTTAGGCCATACTGATACGGGTAACGGCGCAATTTCTGCAGCGCGTAATGGCGAGCCTTGCTGAGATGCTGAAGATAATTTTACTTGGCTCAACTCATTAAGTCGGCGATTTAATTCACTCATGAATGACTCCATCCCCACAATATGGGAAATGACCACTTAGGTTGTTTAGCACCTAGGGTATCCCGAATAGCCATGAGGACTTCTTTTTTACTAACGATATATTTATGCTCACAAAAAGTAGCAAGTAAGGACTTATGACATAGTTGATTAATCAATCGTGGCGTCCCACTACTGGCATGCCAAATAGCACGGCATAACGGCAAACTAAACACCATATCGGTATAGCCGGCTTGATGAAGCCGATGTTTAATATAAGCTACAGTTTCAGCCAAAGTGAGTGGTCTTAGTACGGCACGAAAAGTGATCCGTTGCCGTAATTGACGCAATTGATGCTGAGCTAACCGTTGATCAAGCTCTGGCTGCCCGAGTAAAACAATATGTAATAATTTTTCTTGTTCAGTTTCTAAATTGCCTAATAAACGAATCGCTTCTAGCGCATCATCCGACAGCGCTTGCGCTTCATCGAGTAAGACCACCACCGATTGTCCATTCAATCGACGAGAGATTAATTCATCCTGAATTTGTTCAGTCAGTAAAGCGTGGTCACTATTGGGTATCAAACTTAATTCTTTTGCCAATGATCGCTTTAATTCAATTCCGCTGCAGGCTGGTGTCGGCAAGTAAGCAAGATCAAAATGAGCTGGCAATTGTGTCATTAACATACGACACACTAAGGTTTTACCCGTTCCTACCTCTCCTGATACCTGTGTGATCCCTTCACCCATTTGTAGTGCTGCCAACACGGTTTGAATCGCTTCAATATGTGATGGCAGCGCATGAAAAAGAGAGGTATTAGGCGTTAAAGCAAAAGGTTGCTGACTAAAACCAAAGTGTTCGAGATACATGGCTTACCCTTCTTCAGGGAACCATTCATTAATCAGTGATCGAGAGCGATCAATTTCCTGCTTCCAAGTATTGTCAGTCACAACAGTTGGTTTAAGTAAGATCACCAATTCGGTTTTCTTCTGCACTTTATTAATATGACGGAATAAATTACCAAGACCTGGAATATCACCTAGCAGTGGTACTTTCGACACTTGATCATTAATGCTTGATTTCATCAAACCACCAATCACCACAACGTCACCCGTACGGGCATGAATAATCGAATCAGACTCACGGATAGTACTCTTCGCCAGTGGTAGCACTAACTTGTTATCCTTTCCAACTTCAATTGTTTTAGTTTCATTCTGCACATCAACAACAGAAGGATGGACATGCAGTAAAACGCCACCTTGATCGTCAATCTGTGGCGTCACATCTAACGAAATACCCGAGAAAAACGGCGTTAATGATACATCAGGCGAAACGTTATTGTTGTCACCAGAGACGTTACTGCTTGAAACGTCTGTCACAAAGTATTCATCACCACCCACTTTGATCACCGCTTTTTGGTTATTCGCCGCCGTCACTCGTGGGCTAGAAAGCACATTCAAATCACCTTGGGTTGATAAGAAGCTCATCACCGCACTAAAGTTACCGTCTGAAATAGTAACGTTCGTTTGACCACCTAAAAGATCTGAAATGGCATTACCACCGGGTAATGCACCTGCAACAATATCTGCTGCATTTTCAACACCATTCACCACAATATTCGTACCACCAATACTGCGCGTTAGGTTATTCCAATCAATACCTTGTTGGTAACTATCATCGAGCGTCACTTCCATGATTTTCGCTTCAAGTACAACTTGGCGTTTTAGACGACGTTGGGACATACCCAAGAACTCTTTAACTTCACGTAATTCATTAGGGAATGCGCGTACGGAAATTAAACCCGCTTGCGGTGATACCATCACATTTCGACCATCACCGGAGCCAATCATGCCACTCACAACTTTCTCTAACTGTGCCCAAAAATCACTGTCAGAGGTCGTTTCAATCGTTGTACCGCCCGTTGTGGTGTTACCACCGCCTGATGATGAGTTACTGCTATTGTCATCATTACCTGATGATGAGTCACTATCGCCATCAGCAATCGAGCCAGAGGTAATTGAGGTTAATGACTTTCCTTTACGTTGTAATTGTAAATAATCAACAGGGATCACTTCAGTCCGTAACGTTGCAGGGAAAACCTGAATAATATTCCCTTTACGCGTCGTACTATAACCGTAAATATCAGACACGACATTGAGCACTTCATCGAGTGTGACATCATTTAATTTCATCGTAATACGACCAGTAACACCAGGATGAATAACGATATTAAATGGTGTGCCTTTTACTAAACTGGTAAAAAAAGCATTTGCTTCAACATTTTTAGCATTAACACGAAAACGCTTTTCTAACGAAGAATTAGCAGGGTTAATATTGCTATCAAGTGATGGCATAAGATCAGCATTGACCGCAGAAGGTAGCTCCATTAAAGGACGGCTACTCGCTTCATTCGCAGCTTCATTTAAGGCCTTCTTCACTTCAACAGGATTTTGATGTCCCATATTAGTTGAACAGCCAGCTAAGGATGCAATTGTGATCCCTAGAAGAATTCGACGCATAATATTTAACCTTAATTCGTTCGTATATTTTCAGCAAATAACGCCAAATGCCACTTTTTGCCACTACGGCTTAAAGTAACACTACTTTCAGAAACATTTGTCAGAGTGTAGCCATTGACGCGTTCGCCAAGACTGACCACTTGGCCACTTAAAATCACCGAACACTGCTTACCATCACAAATAATACTTTGTAACTGTGGCAATCGTGTCTTTGCTTGGCTTGTTTGAGCTTTACTCGCTACCCAACCTAGTGGTGCGGTAGGATCTTGGGCAGCATGAGCACCGAAAGCACATAAACTTAAAAGTAAAGCTGCCATCCATGTCATTTTCTTATCCACCAATAAAGTCCTTACTTTCACCTAAGGTATACACTTCAAGCTCCACCTTTGCCCATGGATACTCATCAACCTGATAACTCAGGCTTCGCCAATAATATTTAACGGGTAGGGCTTCTAATTTATTGAGATAATTCACCACATCAAAGTAACGTCCTTTGAATGTTAAGCGAATAGGATGAACAAAATATCCTTGTTCATTACCACTCACTAATTGCGATGACGGTAATGACGTCATTGCATCTAATTTTAATGCCGAGCTATGACGTAATACTTGCTCTAATAAGCCAGCCATTTGAACTGGCGTGATCAAACTACCAATTTTTTCTTCTAGCACCCGTTGTAATGCTTTATCTTCTTGCCGATATTGTGCCAATTTTTGATCAATATCTTTATCCGGATCTTGCTGTAATTTTCTATTCGCGACAATCAATTGATTCTGCGCAGTGATCATGTCGTTTTGGGTATCGACCAAGGCTGTTTTAACACTTTGAGAGGTCACCATCTGTGGCTCAATAATTAGCATATAGCCAATAAATAAGATGCCAAACCAACCTGTGATCGCAATTAACCATTGTTCACGAACAGATAAAGCTGCAAAACGCTGACTCAGCTCATCCCACTTGATCATTGTTCGCTCCCCTTAATGCTTTTACGCTCAGCTTGTAGCTGAAAGGTCACTACGTTTTTATCATTACGGCCTAAAGACATCATTTGAAAACGACGTTCGGCTAATGATGGATAAGTTTTAAATGCTCCCACCCAACGAGGAACCGCATCTGGATTACGAGCAAGGCCACTTAAATCCATCGATGTGCCGGAAACATAAATATGTTGAACAGAGATATCACCACTCGCTGCATCAGCTAACTGCTGTAACAATCCAGCATAACCAACCTTTAAGCTATCATCATGTTCTTCAATCACTTTTAGTGTGGCACGCTTTGCCGCTAGTTCCTTTTCAAGCTCATGAGATTCATTTACCTTTAATGGATCTGACAGCAATGCCGCAACTTGCACTCGCGCATGATCAAGCTTTTGCTGCTCTGCACTTAATAATGATGTTTGTTGTGCTAATTTTTTTTGCTCAATCGTGTTCTGCCATGTATTCCAACCCGCCCATATTGCAAAAATTGCAATTAATGCTATCCAGCTCGCAACAATATTGCTTAATGTCATCCACTGCTTTGTTGGCAGTAAATTGTCAGAATACAAATTAATAATCGCGTCTTTAGGTCGCTGTAATGCCGCCCAGCCTAAACGTGCAGCATTAGTATCAAGTAAAGGATCTACTTCTTGAATCGCTTCTACATTGATATTTAAACGTTTATTTAACTCATCAGCTAAGGCTTGATTATCTTCGTTATCACAACTAATGATCAGCTGGCTAATTGGATTATTACGCAGTTGAGCACTAATAAAATCTAATGACCGTTGTAATTCAAGGGCTAAATTATCCAGCTGAAAACTACCGCCATCAAGCGCTTGGTGATCAAACAATGGTAAAGTAAAGCCACGTAATTGACGTTGAAAACACAACATTTGTTCATTAAATGCGGTTAATTGCAAATTACCATCAGCATCGGCATGAAGAATAAGTTGACTACGGTTAGGATCAGAAAAGCGACTCCATGCAATATCTTCTGTTGTGATATCGGAGACATGACAACCACAATCATGACATGCTAAAACAACCTGAGTGATCAGTTGTTTTGATGCGACAAAAACTTGTAAGCGATCTTTTGCTGTCGCAGGAAAACCATCTGCGACTAATTCAGACGGCGACTCATTCACTAAATCTTTGACTAAGAATGGCAATGCTGTAGGCAATTCATCAATACTTACTTCTGGTTTATCAATCACTAAACTTTGATATAAACCATGCCCTAGTACTAATTTTAAATCAGTACCTGACAGTTGGTATTGCGTAATCAAGTTGCGTGCAGCATCGCTCCAATCAGAGACATTAGAGACGCCCATACGATCAACAATAAAATGTTCAGTTTTCGCTTGGACAAGGACAACCGTGTCGGAATAGAAAACCAAAGCAGCAGAGGGTTGAAAACTCGCTCGCTGAAAAAGTTTAGAGAATACGTTTTTCATAATCGACCAGAAAAAGACTATACATCCTGTATGATACTTTTTGTTGATAAGGTTAACAGCAGTTAACAAGCGCCCCAATGATATATTATAAAATTGTTGATAAACATCACTTAATTGATATAAATCGAACAATATTTTTAATTATTCAAAAAAAACAAATAGTTAATTTTTTATAAAAGTATTTTTTCTTGCGCAAATAAACGCCCTTGCCCCGCAGAAACCCCCAATTGTTTTAATATTTCCCATTCTTTATTAGTTTCAACCCCAACAGCGATAACTTGCACATTAGAGTTATCGCAGGCACCTAACATGCTTCTCACAAAAAGCTGATTTTCTTGTCGCTTATTAATATCTCTCACAAGCCCTCGGTGTAACTTAAGGTAATTTACTTTCACCTCTTTGATATAGTGAGTGCTTACTATTGTTCGTCCTGCCTGATCAACCGTTAATTTGCATCCAAGCCCCACTAATTTTTTCAATACAGGACGTAAAGCATCAAGGTGTTTGACTAATTGGCTTTCTGATACTTCAAATATTATATGACTAAGTAATGGTCGTGGCATTTGTAATAATTCATTAAGTAGCCATTTCGTAAAAGATTTATCTAATAATGAATAAGCACTAATATTTATTGAATAAACTTCTGGTGTTAATTCTCTTTTTAATAACGTGAAGATCTGATTAATAACAGCGCGATCAAAACGTTGATTAAATCCAACTTGATTAACAACAGGCATAAAGTGTGACGCTTTAATCAACTCTCCTTGCTCATCTTTAATACGCGCAAGAATTTCACTACTGATAGCAATATCATTAGAAGCTTTAAAAATAGGTTGCTGATATAACAAAGGTCCACCATGCGTTAAAACACGATCAAACAGCGTTCGCCAACGCACACTGCCTCGATCATCTTCAGAATGGCTTTCTTTAGTAAAACTATTCCAGCTATTTGAACCTTGTAACAGCGAACTGCGTAATGCGATATCAGCTTCATCCATTATTCGACCTCGACGCTCACCACCTTGGAAGTGTGTAACGCCAATGTGACACCAGTTGTCTCGTTCCACCGATAATGGCGGAGACAATCGTTCAACCGCATTCAATAGTTGATTAATGAAGAGTTTAATTTCTTTTGCTGATTGTTGTGGGATCAAAATTGCGAATTCAGCGTCGTAGTAACGCGATAACATAGTGTCAGGGAAGCGCTGAATAAAATTAGACAGAATAATACTGACATCTTGGATAAACTCATCAGCAATTAACTTACCCTCTTCAGCAACCACTTCATCCCAATCAGCCAAGCGTAATAAGATCACCGAGCCTTGATTATCAGGCTCTTGTAACATGGACTTTAAGCGACTATCGAACAAAACACGATTAGCAGCGCCAGTCAGTTGATCAAGGAAGGTATGAGTACGGATAAAGGTATCAAAACGGCTACGCTCTTGGCGGGCATCTTTTAATTCTTTTACTAATTGATCCATGGCTAGGCTTGCCGTACCAGGCCATTCATGATCATCGCCAACTGCATAATCATCAACCTTGCCGGCTAAAATCATTCGTCCACGGGTTTCTAATAATTCAGAGCCCCGTAATTGCAGTTTTAACCACCGAACACCTTGCACTAAACCAAAAATAACAATGCCGAGTGCTAAACTAATAAATGACATCGCACCGAGCGAATAAGTAAACTCAGCATAAGGTGGAATAGATTCAATCGTAACTTTGTACTGAGGGTTTAATTGAAGTTGATATTCACTGTCATACAGAATATTGGGATCAGTAATAGACTCCATACCTTTATAAGCGTACACCACGCCATGTGGACTTGTTACCGTTAGCGCTATCACATTGCTTGATTTTAAAAGCTTAGGTAGCCAGCGAGATAATGATGCACCACCTTGAGGATCTGAAAGCTCTTGATCAATCACTTCGACAACACCATTTAAATAATGGGTTAAGTAATCCTGACCAAGTTTACGAAAACTCAATGCACCGCCGATAAAAATAACGAAGATGGCACAAATAACGATCATTGTAACAAAAGCAACTAACCGATTGGTTAACTTCATCCCTGAGGCTTTTCTCATAACATCCTAACTCTACACGCTATTATTCAAATCGACTTACTATCATCAGCTACAACTTATATAGTAGAGCACCATTATGACGTGTTTTTCTTTTTAAGGTTAACACATCAACAATATCATTCCGTCACACGCTATTTTCATTTGACGAGATACGTTACATTGAGCAAAACATAATGTATCGCGTAATGAAACAATCAATCTCATATTATGCGTGAAAGGAACAAGGAAAGGTTATCACCATGGACTGGATCACCTGTACTAAAAGCTTTGTCGCTGTTATCCAGCAAGGATCGCTTTCTCAAGCTGCGAAACATCTTGATATATCAAACTCTGCTTTATCAAAACGCTTATCATGGTTAGAGCTGCAGCTTGGCGTCCCTTTATTAAAACGTACCACACGCCATTTATCACTCACCGATGCGGGAGATGTTTTTTTTCAACGAAGTCTGACTTTGTTAGATCATTGGCAACAACTCATTACAGAAACCACGGCAACAAATAAAGAAATGAGTGGCACATTACATATAGGCGCGCCATTAACCACCGGTAGTCATTTCTTAATTAATGTTATTGCTACGTTTTGCCAGCGATATCCTAATATTAATATCGCCCTTCATACCCTCACATCAGGACAACTACCGGATTTAAACCTCGATATTATTATTTGTAGTGAAATCGATAATTTTAATTCTGCCAGCTATATCGCAACGCCTCTTTTTTCTGATCATGCGAGGTTTTATGCCTCCCCCGATTACTTAGAGCAACATGATCCTCTTGAATCCCCCGAACAACTTACACAACATAATTGTTTACTATTAAATCAGCAACATCACACCCAAGAATATGTTTTCGATAATGGCTTAACACTACGTTTGCAAGGCAACTTCATTACTTCAAATCCAGAAATATTAATTGCCAGTGCCGTTGAAAATATGGGATTGATACTAACATCACCACAAAATATACAACGAGAGCTAGCCCATGGCTTGCTGATCCCAGTATTAACACAATTACAACTCCCCAAGCAGACAACATTTGCCTACTATCCTAAGCTGAGTCACCAACACACAAAAACAAAACATTTCATTGATTTTATTAAAGAAAAAAATCACTCATCATAATCAACATATAAAAAAAGCAGCGTTAAACGCTGCTTCTTAATATTCAACTATTGATTTCTCAGAACGGAATATCGTCGTCAAAATCCATTGGTGGTTCATTGTACTGTTGCTGAGGCTGTTGAGGAGCCTGTTGCTGTGGCGCTGATTGTTGCTGCGGCGCATAGTTCTGTTGAGGAGCTGGCGCTGAAGCTGGCTGCTGAGGCTGACCCCAGTTATTGTTTTGCTGTTGGCCACCCATTTGCGCTTGACCGCCTTGGTTTTGACGACCACCAAGCATTTGCATTGTACCGTTAAAGCCTTGAACAACCACTTCAGTTGTGTACTGATCTTGACCTTGCTGGTTCTGCCACTTACGAGTCTGTAATTGACCTTCAATGTATACTTGAGAGCCTTTACGTAGGTACTCACCTGCAACTTCAGCTAACTTTCCGTATAAAGCAACGCGGTGCCATTCGGTTTTTTCACGCTGCTCGCCAGTATTTTTATCACGCCATGATTCTGATGTCGCAATAGTAATATTTGCTACTGCACCGCCATTTGGCATGTAACGAACTTCAGGATCATTTCCTAAGTTACCGACTAAGATAACCTTATTTACGCCACGACTGGCCATAGTTCACTCCAAATCTGATAGCGTACTATTGGTTTCTAATAGCCGCTTATTGAAAGTTTATACTCAATCGCGCAGTTTATCATGCCAATGGAATTTTTACATAGCCCAAGTACTCAACGATAAAATCTCAACTCACAATTTCGTTATCCATCCACAATAACGCTTAAATCTATATGGTTTAATGTTACTTCGATGTGAACTGTCATTTTTCTGACACTTTTATGAAATTATTCGATATGATTGATTTTATAAAACATAATAATCAGAAAAAAAGCGGGTTATTGATTAAATTGAAGCATCAATAACGGATATGACATCCACCTCAAGAATGCTCTGAAATTTGTAACGCTATGATTTTACGACTACCATTATTTATCTTCTGACTTTGAGAGCTAAAATGAATTTCTTATCTCAAGGTTGTAGCAAAATAGTAACCAAAGGGTAGAAAAGCGTAGCAAGAATTACAAACTGTCGCTATTTCTTAGCGTCTAGCTGTAATCGTTACCTAAAAGATAAATACTCTTTATTATTTCGTTGTCTACACAAGCACTTTGGGAGCTTTTAACCTAAGGGCGGTAGCGTAAAAAAATTATCAAACTGATCTGATGAAAATCTATTCAATCTAATCAGTGCTCTAAGATCTTACCTTTCAAAAATCTGAGAATCAAAAAGACATGCATGCAAAAAAAGTACTTCTCTTGTTCTCTGGTTGTATGACTTTTTCTGTTTGGGCAAACCCTATGCATGTAAAGGTCACGCCTTTTGTCTTCTCTAAATATTTAGTCAATGACAATATAACTCAGGTATCCAAAGATCCTATTTCGTCACCTGTAGTTGAACTCACTCCTGGATTTATTCTTAATGGAGAGAAAAGCACTAACACTTACGATCTTACCTACTACGCCAAGAAAGCAACGTTCTTAAACAGTAAACAAGATGATTTTATTGATCAGAACTTAGAGCTAGATATTGAACAGCATTTTACAATGCGCAATAAAATAAAATTAAAATATCAATATATTCAATCTCATGATGGTCGCGCAGACATTCGTGATGATCTGCTGCCTTATGTCACAGAACCCGTTAAATACGATGCGCAACACGGCATGTTAGATTACATCTATGGTGCGCAATGGGCGCGAGGTCGATTGGAGTTTGGAGTAGGTTTTAATACCAAGCGTTTCAAAAACTATCGCAATTTACCAGGAGCTGCAGATCTATCATCAACCCGCTTTGATGACTTCAACGATTTATTACTAGAAGGACAATTTACTTATCGTCCATCTGATGTCAGTGAGTTTTTTGTTCGGGTTGAAAATCAAGACCGTACTTATCTATATAATCGTTTTGAAGGCAGTACACTCGATAACAACACCAGTTATTTCTTTCTTGGTACCAAACTAGGGATCAACAAAGATACCAACGGTTCACTGATGCTTGGCTGGCAAAATAAAAGCTTTACTCAAGCTGATCGTCCAACGTTTAGTGGCTTAACATGGCGAGGCGACTTCGCATGGTCACCAGTAAAACGTTCAACATTTCGGCTAGAGACAAAACGAGAAGTACTGGATCCTGACGCTAAAAACGATTACCGCAAAGAAACCTATTACGATTTTTCATGGAAACACTTTTGGCTTAACCGCTTGTACAGCGAACTTAAGGCAAACTACTTAACCGACGAATATACCAATGGTCTTCGAACAGATAAAACCACTGGTTATGAAGCTTCTATCGGGTATGTCTTTAGAAATTATTTAACCTTTGTTACTGGATGGACAAAAGAGAGCAATATCTCCACAGTCCCTATTAATGATTACGACCAAAATATTGTCTACTTTTCTGCTAATTTTAAATTGGATTCACTATGAGAAATAAATTAAAAGCGTACTTCTGCTTGTTTTTATTTGCTTTTGTTCCCCATGTTTATGCGGCACAAATTGATACGACACATTACCAACTCTCCCCCGGTGATAAGATCCAAATAAAAGTTTATGGCGAGGACAATTTATCGTTTGATGAAATCCTTGTTCCTGAAAGTGGTCAAATTAATTACCCTTACCTGGGTGCTATCACAGTAAAAGGTCGCACCTTAGCGCAAGTTAAAGATGCAATCACACAAGGGTTAAAGGGGGATTACTTACTCAATCCTCAAGTCATGGTAAACCTGCTGAACTTCAAACAAATTTATGTTGGAGGTGAAGTAAGAAGACCGGGTGGTTATGAATATCAACCTAATCTAAGTGTAGAAAAAGCCGTTGCGCTCGCGGGCGGTTTTACCGATCGCGCAGATACTGATGACATCACCATAAAAGATGCTAACAATAAATTAAAAACTGACGATGCCAGTGTGAATATGGAAATTCAACCTGGCGACATTATTGTTGTCGGACAAAGCTTTTTCTAATTTTTATTGAGTTAAATTAATATGTTATTCAAATCACCAGAAGAGTTGGTAGTAAAAGACGAAACGATTAATTTCTCTAAATATTTTAATCGCATCAAAAGTAATTGGTTATGGATTGTGTTACTGACCGTGGTTTTCTGTACATTAGCCTTTTTGAAGTCGCCGTTATCCACAAATTCTTATTCGGCAACCTCAACATTAATGATTGATGCAACACCACCGAAACCTATTTCACTTCAAAATTTACCCAATTACGATCCTACGCAAAAAGAATTTTATGCTACGCAATATGCGTTACTACGTTCCAATGTCATTGCCACAAAAGTGATCGATAATTTAGATCTCACTCATAATGCCGATTTTATGGGGATTGATACATCACACCACGATTCAATAAAAGCCAAAATTAAGCAATGGCTGATTGATTTAAAGCAGCCTTCTGATGGTAGTGTCAGTGTTAATGATAGTTTAACTCATACCACACCAGCACAATTAAAAGCATTACAGATTTTTGCTAAAAATTTACTGATCACACCTATTGATAAAACTCAATTAGTGATGGTGACTTACACCTCTAAAGATCCTACTTTAGCGGCTAATATCGCCAACGCTGTGGGTCAGGCTTACATTAATTATTATGTCGATATAAACGAAGAAACCAATAAAAAAGCCTCGAAGTGGTTAACCTCTCGTTTAACCGAATTGAAAACTCAGCTTAATGATTCAGAGAAAAAACTCACCGATTACCTAGCCAAAGAAAAATTAATTAATACGATTGCGGTTGATGAACTAGCCAATAGTGAATTGATTAACTTAACCAATCGGTTAGCGGCAATTACGGACAAACGCGTACAAACAGAGTCTCTTTACACTACATTAAGAGGCAATCATCACCTTAGCTACAATCAAATAGATTCAATCAGTGAGATCTCAAATCACCCACAAATTCGTGATATCACTAACGCTGAAACTGACGCTGAAAATGTGGTTGCTGAGCTATCAAAACGTTACGGCCCTAAACATGAAAAAATGTTAGAAGCGGAGTCTCAACTAAAAACCATACGTGCGCGTAAAGATCGCATGCTTAAACGCTTAGTCGAAGGCGTTCATAAAGAACTGGAAAGTAATGAGCGCCAAGAACGAGAGCTCAGCGCTGAAATTAACAAGAAGAAAGAAGAATTCCAGTCGCTAGCTGTTAAGAAGCTACATTATCAGTCTCTTAAACAAGAAGTGGATACCAATAAGCGCCTACTTCAAGCATTTCTTGACCGCCAAAAAGAAACACTTGCGACAGATAACTACAAAGATTCTATTGCCCACTTTACAGACTATGCATTAAAGGCTTACCCGTCAGGCCCTAATATTAAAAAGAATGTATTGATTGCAGGCATTATTGGCTTTGGCTTAGCACTCTGTCTGCTTTTTGCGATCCAGTTCTTCGATACTACCGTTGAATCTTCAGAAGAGTTTGAACGTTACTTCCCACTTTTTTCATTAGGTGATCTCCCATTTATAAAACGTTTAGCGAAAAAGAAACATCCTATTGATGAACAAACACTACATATCAAAGAAAAAGCCGCTTTCTTTGAAGGGATCCGTAACATAAGAACGGCATTAAATTTAGCATTAACCCCAGATCAACGTATCGTGATGATCACTTCAGCATTAGCGAATGAAGGTAAAACCACGCTTGCGGTTAATCTTGCACAATCATTAGCACAAACTGAGAAAGTGGCATTGATCCATGTTGATCTTCATAACCGTGGAACGGCTCTGTCAACACCTAAAGGATTAAGTGAACTGCTCAATAATACGCTTTCTATCAATGATGTTATGACGAAACCTAACCTCGATAATTTGCTTATCATTCCTGCTGGAGAGCCTGTTTCCGATCCCCAAGAACTACTGTCATCACCGCGTTTTAACGCCATACTTGATGAGCTAAAACAGCATGTTGATAAGATCATTATCGATACACCTGCAAGTCTTATGAGTAGCGATGCATTAATTGTGGCAAAAGCATCAGATGTGACGCTCTTAACTGTGGCTGCCAATAAAACCAAACGTAATGATATCGAGCAAGCAATACATAAGTTCAGTGCATATGAAATCAATATTGATGCCGTTGTGCTCAATAAAGTGATGTAACCGCTCTTTTAAAAAGGTTTAGCGAGCGACTAACTCTCAGTTATTCGTTCGCTTTAAATAATAACCATGCTTGAAATTAAAAAAGATACTGCCATAGGGATCACCGCTTCTTTCCTCATCACCTCAGCACTGGTTTGGAATACTTTTCTAGGTTCGGTAGCCGCCCTATTATTTATCCTTGTCGGTGGCAGCGTTATTATATTCCACCTGCACCGCACATTGTTAGGTATCCAATATAACTGGATAGTGATGGTCTATCCGATATTGGCTTTACTCTCTGTATTATGGTCACAATATCCAGAAGCAACATTACGTTCAGCAATACAGTTTATTTTAACAACGGTGATAGGTATTGCCGTTGTCTATAACATCAAAAAAGAACAGTTCTTTGTCGGCTTATCATGCAGCGTGATTATTATTATGGCGCTTAGCTTGGTCTCTCACCGTGTAGAGACGAATGGCATGACAGGAGAAACCGTATTAATTGGCTATCTTGGTAGTAAAAACTTTTTAGCACAAACCGCTTCGATTGGTTTTTTTGTGGGATTTGGCTTGTTTTACACCCTCGCTAAAAATAAAGTCGAAAAGATCATTGGTCTGCTATCAATACTCTTTTCCATTGCTGTACTGTTAAAAGCCAAATCACTGGGCGCAACGGTGACGTCTTTTGGCTCGATTTTCGCGTGCTTTTGTTTATATCATTTCTCTAATTTAGCGATCACTCAACGCGCACAAAAAGCGACCGTTAATCTGCTTTATTTACTCGCACTGTGCGTTATCGTTTTCGTCTATATCATCTTTGGCACTCCAGAATTTAACCACTTTATGGTTGAAATCGGGAAAGATCCTACCTTAACCAGCCGAACACTAATTTGGGCTGAGGGCGATAAAGCCATTGCTCAAGCGCCCATTTTAGGAGCTGGTTATGATGCTATATTCCAGATTGGAAATCCGATCGGCGAAGCGGTATGGAAGATTGGTTTAGTGCCACCAGGGGTAGGATTTAACTTTCATAATATGTTTGTCCATTGGACGGTACATTTCGGCTATGTCGGTCTCATAATCTACCTTTTGATACTGGCACGACTGCTTTATAACATTCGCTTAATTGCCTGCGGACACTTTCAAAAAAGTGATTTTATTCCCGTTGCGTACTTTGTATTTTTCATATCAAGAAGTGTGCTTGAAGTCGACTGGTTTGCCCAATTCACCCTCGCACATGTCATGTTTTGTTATTGCTGGATTGCGCTCGAAAGTAGTGCTCAAAAAGCAAAACAATTAAATAAAAAAGGTAATATTTCATGAAAACAGTGGCTATTTTTGGTGGTTCCGGCTTCATTGCTTCCCATTACATCAAGAAATTTATTGCTGAAGGCGTAAAAGTTTATTCGATTGATATTCGAGAGCCTAAAGTGCGTCACAATGAAGTTACTTACATTAACCATGACGTTAGAAATCTCGATGGTTTAGTGATTGATGAACCTATCGATTGTATCTACAACTTCGCTGCGGTTCACACCACACCAGGGCATCCTACTCACGAGTATTACGAGACCAATATTGCAGGAGCGAATAACGTTTGTCAGTTTGCTGAGCGTAATAATATTCAAGAAATCGTCTTTACCAGTTCAATTTCGCCATACGGTCCAGGTGAAGAACAAAAAGATGAAAATAGCCCATTAACGCCAAACTCAGCCTATGGCTACTCGAAAATGTTAGCGGAACAAATCCATAAAGCATGGCTTGAACGTAATAGTAAGCATCTACTTACTATTGTTCGTCCAGCCGTGGTATTTGGCCCAGGTGAAGGCGGAAACTTTACTCGCCTTGCGGCAATGATGCGTAAAGGCTTCTTTGTTTATCCTGGTCGTAAAGACACGATTAAAGCCTGTATCTATGTAGAAGATCTGATCTTTGCGATTGAAACAGCGCGTGCAACAGACAATAACTTTGAGTTATTTAACGGCGCATACCCTGATCGTTATACCTTAGAGCAAATCATCGAAGCCTTTAAAGCTGAACACTTCCCCGATGTGAAAGTGTACATGGTGCCAAAATTTGTCGTGCTCGGGGCTGCTAAATTACTGCAATTGGTAAACTTCCTAAACATAGGTATTCACCCAGATCGCGTCATGAAGCTAATCCGCTCAACCAATGTTTACCCTGGCTGGTTAGTTAAAAATCACATTGAATTACCCGGTAATCTTCAAACCGCATTAGCGCGTTGGTCGAAAGACACTGACGGTAAGTTCGACTAATTACCCACTCCGATGCAGCAAGTCTCTCTACTTGTTGCATCTCTTTAATTAGCGTCTCTCTTCGATTAAACAGCAAAGACCCTATCTATGTCGAAATCGTCTGTCTCCGGTATGTTATGGCTATTTTCCAGTAAGCTATTTCCACCGATCATTAACTTCGCTGTCTTTACTTATACAGCCAGAATTTTAGCGCCAGAAGACTTTGGTTTAGTGGCATTAGCACTATCCATCATCTACATTATTTCAAGCTTTTTACCTTCAGGCTGGCAAAGCGCCATTGTTAAATACCAAGAGTTTGGCAAACGTGAATTCAGTACCATTTTAGCATTTCTTAGTCTATCGGGATTAGCCTTTGCACTGATCGCTTGCTTTGTTATTTCATTAAATCTATTTAGCTTTCAATCTCAGGTATTTAATCTCGCTTTCTATTTAATGGCGATAAAAATGCCCTTTGATGCCGCAGGTCACACCCTCACATTTATGTTAGTCCGTGAGCAAAAATACAAGGCTTTGGGCTATCGCACCATCTTAGGTGCGATGGTTTCTGCCGTGACTATCCTAACTTTGCTCTATTTTGATTTTAATATTTGGGCACTGGTGCTATCGCAAACCATTATTTCGATTTTCAACTTGCTCGCCGTCTATATTCCGACACGTAAAATGTTGGGCTGGTCATTCCGCTGGAGCTTAATTAAAGATACGTGGGAATTTGGCTTATATAACACCCTAATCACAACCGTTGAGAGCATTTCTACCCACTTTGAATCCTTTGTGATTGGTAGCAATATTGGTAAATACGATTTAGGCTTTTTCAATATTGCCAAACGCTTATCGAATATCATCAACGATATCTTAACTGGCACATCTTATGACATGTCATTGCCGTATTTATCCAACAGCCAAAACGATCAACAAAGTTTACAACGAGCGATCCGCCAAGCTTTATTCATTACAGGCGCGATCACCTCTCCACTGTTTGTATATGGCTTTATTTATTCCGAGACGATCTTTAATTTCTTATTCTCTGAAAAATGGATCACTTCAGCGGGTTATTTCCAATTTTTCTGTATCGCATTTTTGTTTATCTCATACAGCATGATCAACAAAACTGCGATCATCGTGACGAACCGATCTCGCTTATGGTTTAGAGTACAAATGATCATTGCGGCCATTTATCTGCCAACATTGTACTTTGCCTCAACCATTGATATTCATGCGGTACTGTGGAGCTTCTTAGGTGTTAATGCGCTGTATTTCTTCACCTCGACCTACTTGGTGACCAGTGAAATTAATACCTCGTTTTATCGCTATTTAAAAAGTTTATGGCCTATTTACGGCGCATTAAGTATCACCGTATTTGCTGCTGTGAATCTGCCTTTAATGCCGTTTACTAACGAGTTTTTCAATTTGTGCTTTAGCGCCATTCTCTTCCTCAGTTGTTATATCGTGTTATTACTGCTGTTTTCACAACACTTTTTATCAATTGATTTATCCAATAGAAAAATCACCTTTCGATAGTGATTTCTGCTTTTTAACTAAGACTTAAAGGTAATATTTTGAGCTGTTTAATTATCATTCCTTGTTTAAACGAAGCTGATCATATTGGTGATCTTTTAACGCATTTCTCTCCGTCATTAACGGACAACACGAAACTGGTTGTGGTTGATGGTGGCAGTCATGACGGCACGCAAGAAATCGTGGAGCGTTGGTCTGAAAAAGATGATCACATTGTATTACTTCACAACCCAGACAAGATCCAAAGTGCAGCTATGAACTTAGCGGTGGATCAATTTGGTGATGATTATGAGTACTTCATCCGTATTGATGCCCATGGTCAATACCCTGATGATTTCATTACCACTTTGCTGAGCGAAGCTGAAAAACACCAAGCGGATTCTGTTGTCGTCAGTATGTACACCGAGGGTCATACGCCTTTCCAAGTATCAGCGGCTATCGCGCAAAACTCTAAACTCGGTAATGGTGGCTCACCGCACCGAAATGCACAAAACGATGGTAAGTGGGTTGAGCATGGTCACCATGCTTTAATGAAAGTATCGGCATACCGCGCTGTAGGTGGCTATGATGAAACCTTTATCGCCAATGAAGATGCCGAATTAGATAAACGTTTAACGGATGCGGGTTATAAAATTTGGCTAACTGGTCAAACGGACATGACTTATTTCCCTCGTAAAACACCTGAATCGCTATTTAAGCAATACTATAACTATGGTAAAGGTCGTGCCGCTAATTGTATAAAGCACAACACGATCCCGAAACTGCGTCAGTTGATCCCATTATCAGTGGTACCTGTGTTGTTAATGGCGTTATTGCTTAGTGAATGGCACTTTATCTTCGCGCTTCCTGCACTACTATGGATTGCGGCATGTTTACTCGTTGGTGCTACAGGTAAATCTGATCAGTTCCCACTCAGTGCTAAGCTTTCAGGGATCCCAGCCATGATCATGCACTTTGGCTGGTCACTGGGTTTTTGTGCAGCCTTGATCTTCCCAGCCTTAAGAAGGAAGCCCGTTCATGATTGATCCTAATGTAATTACGATCGGTTTATGTACTTATCATCGCCAAGAAGTTACCGACACGCTCGATAGCTTAGCGAAGATCGCGATCCCTGATAGTAAGCAAATTCAGATCGTGGTCGCCGATAACTCGGTAGAGGCGAATTCAAAAGCCTTAATCGAAAGCTATGCTGCTCAATCACCATTAGCGATTCACTATCTCCATGCGCCAGCTTCTAATATCTCAATTGCGCGTAATGCTTGTTTGGAGTGGGCATTAGATCATAGTCAATATTTGATCTTCCTTGATGACGATGAATTTGTGGTGGAGAACTGGCTGAAAGCCCATTTAGATACCGCACAACGTGAACAAGCGGATGTAGTGATAGGCCCTGTACTTGGCATTTATCCAGAAAAAACACCTGAATGGGTGAAAGCGCTAGATTTACAATCGGTGAAAGAGCCAATCATCGCGCCAAGCGGCAGGATTGAAACAGCCAATTCCGGTAATACCTTAATCAACCTAGAGTTTATTCGACAGCACCCACTACGCTTTGATTTGGAATACGGTCGCTCTGGCGGTGAAGATTCGATTTTCTTTCGTCAGCTAACAATGCAAGGTGGCACCATTGCTTTTTCCGAGCAGGCTGAAGCCTCTGAGTATGTACCGCTAGCTCGAACCAAGTATGACTGGCTGTACCAACGTCGTTTTCGCTGCGGGCAAACCCACGGCAAGATGTTACTGCTAGATAATCCAAGTACCTTCAACCGCTTAAAGCAGATATTTCTTGCAGGCGCTAAAGCTGGATTTAGTTATGTCTATGCGTTGCGCTTTATAAACCAAGAAACCAGCCAAAAGTATTTTTGGAAATTGCGTGTTGCACTTCACCTCGGCGTGATAAGTGGTTTATTAGGCAAACAACACCTCACTCAATACGGCAACAATCACTGATCTTGTTCGTTTTTATTCGTGGCTAAATTATGAAAAGAGTTCTGCTCACAACCTTAACTACAGGCTCTCGTATGGCAACATTCTGCCAGTGTATTGAGAGCCTACAGCAACAAAAGATTAACGACACATTAAGTGTTGATATTTTGGTTGTTGAAAATAATAAAACTTACAATCAAGCGGTAGTTGAGGCGATTGCTCGATATCAGCACGCCCCTTTTACTATCCATCATCAATTGGAAACTACGGCAGGTATCCCTTTCGCACGTAATAACGGGTTACGCTTTGGTCAACAGCAAGGGTTTGATTATTTAGCCTTTGTTGATGATGACGCAATAGCAGATCCAAACTGGATCCTCACGCTATTCTCTACCCTGCAAGATCACAATGTACAAGTCACTACAGGGCCACAATTTCCGATTTATCCCGACCACACAGAAACCTTATATACCGCAGCTAATGTTTATCATGAACGTAAACTGGCTGATGGTGCAACGCTTTCTTGGGCTGCAACCAATAACGTCTTGCTTGATCTGAACTTCTTTACGCAAAACCAATTAGCATTTAATAACCAATTGGTTTTTGGTGGTGAAGATAAAGCACTGTTCCAACAAGTTGGCCGCCATGGTGGCAAGATATTATGGGTACAAAACGCGATAATCAGTGAGTTTATTAGTCCAGAGCGCCTTAGTTTGAAATGGGCTCTTAAACGCCGTTTTCGCATTGGCGCTACCGAGCTTCAGATTGAATCTTGTATTAATCCACCCGCGAAAAGCTATGCGCGCTGTATTTTCAAAGGCTCAGCGTATTTAGCAAAAGGCGCATTAATGTTATTGCCTGATGCCATACTAGCAAAGCGTAGCATCCTCAATTCATTAGGCGATCTCGCCCATGGCTGTGGCTTCTTTTACGGCTTATTTGCCAACGTTAAAAGCTACACTTGATCTGACTTATTACGAGATTCTATAGATGGCAAATCCAATTCAAGTTTCCATTGTCATGGCGGCATGGAACTCTGCACAATTTATTACTCAAGCCATTGATTCTGTTTTGCAGCAAACCGACGTTGAGCTTGAAGTGTTAGTGGTCGATGACGCATCAACTGACAATACCGTAGAAATTGTCAGCAAACATCCCGACCCTCGGGTCAAAGTGATCACTAGTGAACAAAATGGTGGGCCGGGTGCGGCTCGAAATATTGGTTTTCAAGCTGCACAAGGTGAATGGATTGCAGTGGTCGATTCTGATGACGCGATGAAACCAGAGCGCCTTTCCACCATGATAAAAATGGCATCAGATGATACCGACATCATTATTGATAACTTCTGTGAGCAATCCGCAGATGGTGCACAAACAGCACCGATTTATAACAGTGCCGAGTTACCTGTTGGTAAGTTTAGCCTAGCGCACCTCATTGCCACTAATCTGATGTTCAGTGACGTGCATTCAACAGGTTATGTGAAACCGCTGTTTCGCAATGCGTTTATCAAGCAGCATCAAGTGCAATATTGGCCAGAAGTGAAGATTGGCGAAGACTATTATTTCTTAGCTAACTGCTTAGCCTTTGGTGCAAAAGCGCAAGTTGTCGATTACTGCGGCTATATTTATACCATTCGTGAAGGGTCAATTTCCCGTGTCATTAATATCGAGCATATCGATACCTTGCTGAAATATGACACTCGATTAGTCAATAGCTTTAACTTTGATAGCGAAGCGACAAAAGCTCAGCAATACCGCACTCAAAATATGCATACGGCACGTAAATATTTGCAGATCGTTGCCAAACTAAAAAACAAAGATCTGTCTGCTTTTATCGACATGATTAAGTATCCACACTCAGCATTATTATTATCGCTACCATTGAAAAAGCGTCTCAACAGAGTACTTAATAAATAGGTTTTGTCATGAAAAAAACACTTATCGCGAGCATACTCATTTTATTTTCTGGCTATAGTTGTGCCGCACAATTTGCAACCTCATCTCATATCATCGATAAACAGAATAAACGTTTAATATGGGCCGATGAATTTAATACCGGTACACGTGCAAATCCTAAAGATTGGACTTATGAAACAAAATTTGTCCGAAACCAAGAAGATCAGTACTACACCACCAGCAGCAAAAATTCTCGTATCGAAAACGGTAACTTGGTAATTGAAGCGATCAAAGAAACGGTTCCTAATGCCGATTACAATCCCAACGGTACACAGTGGCACCAACAACGTAAAGATGCCTATTACACCTCAGCCAGTTTAACGACTGCGGGGAAACATTCTTGGATACATAAACGAGTTGAAGTACGAGCGAAATTACCACAAGGGCGTGGTACATGGCCTGCAATTTGGTTGCTAGGCGATAATATTTCAACTGTTGGTTGGCCTGCATGTGGTGAGATCGACATCATGGAATATGTTGGCTACAACCCTCATTTTGCCTATTCCACCACCCATAAATCTGATCGTAACCAAACCTTAGGCAACTCTATTCCCGGTGTTATTCAAGACAACAAGTTAGAAGATGGTTTCCACACTTACGCAACAGAGTGGGATAATAATGAAGTTCGCTTCTACTACGACGGTAAGCTCTATCATACCCAGCAACGTAACGGTGAAGATTGGCCATTTGATAAGCCAATGTACTTGATATTAAACCTCGCTATCGGTGGTGGCTGGGGAGGACAGCAAGGGATTGATGACTCTATTTTCCCACAGAAATTTTTAATCGATTATGTTCGTGTCTACGATCTGAAATAACAAGCTTTAAAGTCACAAATAATGAAGCCTTTCGCATTTCAAAAGAAAGGTGCTCTATTTACTGATATATGCATTAAGTCTCTAATAATATAGCAGTATAAAACGTGATAACTCTATATACATACTAGGATGTACCATGATAAAAAAATGTCTCTTTCCTGCCGCTGGTTACGGCACGCGCTTTTTACCCGCAACCAAATCAATGCCAAAAGAAATGATGCCTGTGGTCAACAAACCATTAATTGAATATGGCGTAGATGAAGCAATCCAAGCAGGCATGAACCGTATTTGTATTGTAACGGGTCGTGGTAAAAACACCTTGATGGATCACTTCGATAAGAACTATGAGTTAGAGCATCAAATCAGTGGTACTAACAAAGAAGAGCTGTTAGTTGATATTCGTGACATCATTGATTCAGCCTACTTCACTTACATTCGTCAGCGCGAAATGAAGGGCTTAGGTCATGCGATCCTAACAGGCCGTGAGCTTGTCGGTAACGAACCATTTGCAGTGGTACTTGCCGATGATCTTTGTGTAACCGATGAAGAGCAACAAGGTGTACTCGCACAAATGGCAGAGCTTTATAAGCAATTCCGCTGTTCTATTGTGGCGGTTGAAGAAGTGCCAGAAGAAGAGACCCACAAGTACGGTGTAATTTCAGGTCAAATGCTACGTGACGATCTATTCCGTGTTGATAACATGGTAGAAAAACCAGAGCCCGGTACGGCGCCAAGTAACCTAGCGATCATTGGTCGCTACATCCTGACTCCTGACATCTTTGACATTATTGAGCAAACAGAGCCTGGTAAAGGCGGGGAAATCCAAATTACTGATGCGCTAATGCAACAAGCACAAACAGGCTGCGTATTAGCGTATAAATTTAAAGGTAAACGTTTCGACTGTGGTAGCGTTGAAGGTTATATCGATGCAACTAACTATTGTTTTGAACATGTTTACAAAAAAGGTAAACATAAAGAGCTAGCCAAACAGCAAACTGGCAAGAAATAAACACACAATCCCGCTTAACCGCGGGATTTTTTTTATCCATTTTACTGTGTTTTTACTCAGTATTTTTTGCTCATTATGATCCGCTGTGAAATACTAACCGTTAAATAAAATAAAAAGAATCATCACTGATATGGATAACATCGAAGTCAGGGGTGCTCGCACCCATAACCTTAAAAATATTAATCTAACGATCCCCCGCGATAAGCTCATCGTTATCACTGGGTTATCAGGTTCGGGGAAATCCTCTCTGGCTTTTGATACCTTATATGCGGAAGGCCAACGTCGTTATGTTGAATCTCTTTCTGCCTACGCGCGTCAGTTTTTATCCTTAATGGAAAAGCCTGATGTCGATCATATTGAAGGGCTTTCGCCTGCTATTTCTATCGAGCAGAAATCGACCTCACACAACCCACGTTCAACCGTTGGTACTATTACCGAAATTTACGACTATCTACGTTTATTGTACGCGCGTGTCGGTGAGCCTCGCTGTCCAACCCATGACATCACTCTTGCGGCGCAAACTGTGAGTCAGATGGTCGATCAAGTCTTAGCCATGCCAGAAGGCAGTAAGCTAATGCTACTGGCACCTATCATTAAAGAGCGTAAAGGTGAACACGTTAAAACGCTGGCGAACTTAGCTGCTCAAGGTTATATCCGTGCCCGCATTGATGGTGAGGTTTGCGATCTTTCCGATCCACCAACATTGGAACTTCACAAAAAGCACACTATTGAAGTGGTCGTTGATCGCTTCAAAGTTCGTGACGATCTACAGATCCGCTTAGCCGAATCGTTTGAAACCGCTTTAGAGCTATCAGGCGGTAATGTAGTGATAGCACCGATGTCCGGTGAAGAAGGTAAAGAGCAGGTATTTTCTGCCAATTTTGCCTGTCCACACTGTGGTTATAGTATGCAAGAACTTGAACCACGCCTGTTCTCGTTTAACAACCCAGCCGGTGCGTGTGGTACTTGTGATGGGCTTGGTGTTCAGCAGTACTTCGATCCCGAACGGGTGATTCAAAATGGCGAATTAAGTTTATCTGGCGGCGCTATACGCGGCTGGGATAAACGTAATTTTTACTATTTCCAAATGCTTAAATCACTGTCTGAGCATTATAAATTTGATGTTGAAGCGCCCTTTGATTCGCTATCGAAAAAAGTCAAAGAAGTCATTTTAAACGGTTCTGGCAATACAGAAATCGAGTTTAAATACATCAACGATCGTGGTGACATTACCGTAAGACGCCATCCCTTTGAGGGGATCCTCAATAATATGGAACGTCGTTACCGTGAAACAGAATCAAACTCGGTACGTGAAGAGTTATCAAAGTTTGTTTCGACTAAACCATGTTCAAGCTGTCATGGTTCACGCTTACGCCAAGAAGCACGTCATGTGTTTATTGGTGAGACAAACTTGCCGCAAATCTGTGAAATGAGCATTAGCGGCGCACACCAATTCTTTGATGAATTAGCCTTAACAGGGCAACGCGCGCAAATTGCAGAAAAGATCTTAAAAGAGATCAACGAGCGTTTAAGTTTCTTAATCAATGTTGGCTTAAACTATCTTAGCCTGTCTCGCAGCGCAGATACTTTATCTGGTGGTGAAGCTCAGCGTATTCGTCTTGCTAGCCAAATTGGTGCGGGTCTTGTGGGCGTGATGTACGTCTTGGATGAGCCTTCCATTGGTCTCCACCAGCGTGATAACGAACGACTACTCAAAACCTTGATTCACCTTCGTGATTTAGGGAATACCGTGATTGTGGTAGAGCACGACGAAGATGCCATTCGTGCCGCAGATTACGTGATTGATATTGGTCCAGGCGCGGGTGTTCACGGTGGTAATATCATTGCGCAGGGTAACGTTAAAGATATCTTAAAATCAAAAGAATCGTTAACAGGACAATACCTCAGCGGTAAAAAAGCAATTGAAATCCCTGCAGAGCGCACGCCGTTTGATCCTGAAAAAACGGTTAAACTACTGGGTGCTACCGGTAACAACCTAAAAGATGTCAATGTTGAAATTCCAGTCGGTTTATTTACCTGTATTACCGGTGTTTCTGGCTCAGGAAAATCAACACTTATTAACGATACCTTCTTTGAAATTGCTCATCACAAATTAAATGGCGCAACGACGGGCACACCAGCGCCGTATCGTGAGATCCAAGATCTCGAACATTTCGATAAGGTTATCGACATTAACCAAAGCCCGATTGGTCGTACTCCGCGTTCAAACCCTGCCACTTACACCGGTATTTTCACCCCGATCCGTGAGCTATTTTCAGGCACTCAAGAAGCCCGTTCTCGTGGTTATAAACCAGGGCGTTTTAGCTTTAACGTTCGTGGTGGTCGCTGTGAAGCCTGCCAAGGTGATGGCGTTATTAAAGTTGAAATGCACTTCTTACCGGATGTTTATGTGCCTTGTGATGCTTGTAAAGGGAAACGTTATAACCGCGAAACCTTAGAGATCCGCTACAAGGGCAAAACCATTGATGAAGTATTAGAACTCACGGTTGAAGATGCACGAGAATTCTTTGATCCGGTTCCCGCTATTGCAAGAAAGTTACAAACCTTAATGGATGTTGGTTTATCGTATATCCGTTTAGGTCAAGCGGCGACAACCTTATCAGGCGGTGAAGCACAGCGTGTGAAACTAGCGAAAGAGTTATCGAAACGCGATACCGGAAAGACACTTTATATTCTGGATGAACCAACAACCGGATTACACTTCCACGATATTCAGCAGCTATTAACAGTACTGCATAAGTTACGTGATAAAGGTAATACCATTGTGGTGATTGAACATAATTTAGACGTAATAAAAACCGCAGATTGGATCATCGATCTTGGTCCTGAAGGCGGTAATGGTGGTGGTGAGATTATCGCAACAGGAACACCTGAAGATGTAGCTAAAGTGAAAGGCTCGCATACAGCAAGGTTCCTTAAACCACTACTAGGTTAGAATATGAAAACACGTTAATATATGATAACAGGCTGATTTTAATCAGCCTGTTTGCTTATTCATACTCAGGAACAACCATGACAGTGTTACAACTCGAAGGTACCAGATTAGAACTGAAACGGATTTCTAAACCATTGGTACGCTATTTCCTTGCAACAATAGGTGTTATTTTCATTGTTGCTATGCACTACTTCCAACATAATCCAGGCGGTTCAGGGCTTGAGCTCTCGTTTAACGCCGCAGTTTGGATCCCTTTTAGTTTTGCTATTTCTTTCGGCTTACTTGAAATTTGTCGCCAACAAATCTGGCGTTATTCACGTCTAACACTATTGCTACTCGCTTGCTGTGTATTGCTAACGTTCCCCATTTTTTATTCCAATGCTGATGCAGGAGCGGCGTTTAATCGCTTGTTTACCTTGTGGGCTGGATTTCTGTTTTTTGTCAGCTTGCAACAATTCGTTTTTACCCACCAGCAACGCCAACGTTTGTTATGGTTTATTTTAATTGGGGTACTCATTGAAGCCATATTTGCGTGGTATCAATACCTTTGGATCCCAGCAAAGAACCCTATCGGCTATGACACTATCGCTAACCGCCCTTATGGTATTTTTCAGCAACCGAATGTGATGGCAAGCTTTCTTGCAACAGGGTTAGTGATTAGTACGTATCTATTAGCACGTATCCCGTTATATCGAGGTAAATGGTCATGGCAGCATGTTATATTACTTATGACCCCTGTACTCACCATTCCAATGTTAGTGGTGTTGAACTCTCGTACCGGTTGGTTAGGTGCAGCCATTGGCGTAACACTCATGCTGCCGTATTTGCGTCGCTTTGCTGCGAAACAAGCCAAACGCTTATGGCTACTAATGATTGCATTAGCGCTTTGTTTAGCATGGAATATTTCATCTACTGAAAATTGGTCACCTAAAGCCAACAGCACTAGTTTAGAAAGCCTTAGAGCGATTCACTTCCCGCAAGCCTATGACATGTTTACCACTAAGCCTCTAACGGGTTATGGCTACGGTAAATTTGAAGCCGCTTATATTACTCAAACCGCGCTATGGCACAATGAAAATCCAGCTCAACATGCAGGGATCCCAAGTTTAGATCATCCACATAATGAGCTACTTCTCTGGGCTGACGAAGGCGGTATTGTGCCACTTATCGGCTTATTGCTTGCTGCATTTGCGGTAATGGTAAAAATAAGAAAAGCGCCTCATGGTACCCAGTTAGCGTTAATCGGCCTGTTCTTCCCTATCGTGTTGCACACACAATTAGAATATCCGTTCTACCACTCATTAGTGCATTGGCTGATCTTTATCATACTGATATTTTGGGTTGATAACCTCACCACCAAATACCATCGCCAATCATTAAGCTACGTACTAGGGCTAAAAGTTTTTGCACTTATTGTACCAATATTTATTTCTAGCTTTATGGTGACTACTCTATATTCAGGTTGGCAGTTAACTAAATTTGAAACCACTCGACCAGTCAATATTGAATACTTACTTAAGGTAAATAATCCATGGTCGTGGAAAAACCGTTTTGATTGGGACTTACAACTTACCCAACTGCAACTTGGTATTGGTAGCGATAAACCAGCACTGATCGAAGACTATATCCAATGGGCAACCGAAAAAGCCAAAACATGGCCTCGACCTGCGCTGTATCAAAACCTGATCCTTGCTTACGATGCTCTTGGCAATAAAGAGCAAGCATCACAAATCAGAGATGAAGCGCTGTTCTTATTCCCAGATTTAGATTTTGAGCAACAAGACAGTCAAGCAAAGGCAACGTCTGCTGCTAAATAACCATAAAAAATGGCTACCCAATCGGTAGCCATTTTTATTTACTCATCAATGAATTACTTCAATGTAGTTTCTAGCGCTTTTAAGCACAGAGCAACATTTTCACTTCTCGCACCATAACCCATCAGACCAATACGCCACGCTTTGTCAGCCAGCGCACCTAAACCAGCTCCGATTTCCAAGTTGTAACGTTGCAGTAACTCATTACGTAACTCGATATCATCAACGCCTTCTGGGATATAAACAGCATTGAGTTGTGGTAATCGTGATGCTTCTTCTACCACAAATTGGATACCAAGCTTTTCAAGCCCAGTTTTAAGTTCTTCATGGGCATTACGATGACGTTGCCATGCATTTTCTAGTCCTTCGTTTTGTAATAATACCAAGGCCTCATGCAACGCATACAAACTGTTTACAGGTGCAGTATGATGATAGCTACGCTTACCTTCACCACTCCAATAACCTAACACCAGACTTTGATCTAAAAACCAGCTTTGTACTTTGGTTTTACGTTGCTGAATTTTATCAATCGCCTTTTGGGAAAATGTTAGTGGTGATAACCCAGGCGTACAAGACAAACACTTTTGACTACCAGAATAGACCGCATCTAATTGCCACTCATCCACCAGCAAAGGAACGCCGCCAAGTGATGTCACCGCATCAACAATCGTTAAACAATCATATTTACGGGCAATTTCTGCCAGTGTTTTAGCATCACTCAATGCGCCAGTTGAAGTTTCGGCATGAACAAAAGCAACTATTTTAATATCAGGATCGTTTTGTAACGCTTGTTCCACTAAATCAGGATCAACCGCCGTTCCCCACTCGTTATCAACAACGATAGCAATACCACCACAACGCTCGACATTTTCACGCATCCGTTCTCCGAAAACGCCATTACGGCAAACTAACACTTTATCCCCAGCTTCAACGAGATTAACAAAACATGCCTCCATTCCAGCACTACCTGGAGCGGAAACAGCGATGGTAAAGGTATTTTGGGTTTGAAAAGCATATTGCAGTAATTGTTTTAATTCATCCATCATGCCTATAAATAATGGATCAAGGTGCCCAACCGTTGGACGACTGAGCGCTTGTAATACTTGCGGATAAATATCTGATGGTCCTGGTCCCATGAGGGTTCGATGGGGTGGAATAAAGCTGGTAATTGTCATTCTTTTGCTCCGTAAAGTCATTGTCCCTGTCGATATTTTTATGTGGAACGCGTTGCTATCTATTTAAGAGTATTAGAGCCCTTTCATTGGTGCAAGCGACCAACACCGATCCCATGACACACATTGATGAAATATCATATGTAAATAAATTGTCATATTCCATTTGACAACAGGGTGATAAATCTTATTCAATAAGATGATATTTTATTCAAGCACTTATTATTCAAATAATACGTCTTGAAACGGAAGAGGAGCGTTACCTAGGTATCATAATGACAGGACCCCATCCAATCGCCATTATGAGAGGGAGAGTAACGCCGAGGTATAACTGATTAGGGGATGAGTTATATCGGCTATGAAGGTTGAATCCTTCTAGCTGTCACCAAGGTCAATGATTGACATTGGTGGGGAGCTTCTGGGTGAGTGACTATTCACCTCTTATGCTCTCCTGACAGGATGTCGGGAATACTCCCGAAAAAATAGCCTACCTTGTGATGTGTTTACTATTTAGGGAGAAATTTAATTATGGACAACGCAACAACACATTCAGATTCACTAACTGTCGCGAAATTTGGCGGTACTAGTGTTGCTGATTACACAGCAATGAGCCGTAGTGCTGCAATTGTTACTGCGAACCCAGAAACTAAAATTGTGTTAATCAGTGCCTGCTCTGGTGTCACAAATATTCTGGTAGAACTTGCCAATGGCGTGAGCGATTCAACGACCCGTCAACAGCGCTTACAAACACTGACCCAAACCCACCAAGATGTTCTTGATCAACTTCAGCATCCAGAAAATGTTCAAGATGCTATTTACGGGCTACTTGATAACATCGCAACCCTTGCTGAACATGCGGCATCAGCAACCTCAGCACAATTGACTGATCAAATCGTTAGCCATGGCGAGCTGCTTTCAACTCATCTTTTTAATCAAATATTAGTCGAGCTAAACGCCCCAGCTGTACGCGTCGACATTCGTCCCATCATGCGTACTGATGATCAATTTGGTAAAGCGATCCCACAGCCAGAAACAATTAAGCAATTAGCGACTGAGCAATTATTACCACTATTAGACAATAATATCGTGGTGTCACAGGGCTTTATTGGATCAAACAGCCAGGGGGTTACGACAACACTTGGTCGTGGCGGGAGTGACTATAGTGCCGCTTTAATCGCAGAAGCCGTAAATGCTAGCACATTAGAAATTTGGACTGATGTACCGGGTCTATACACTACTGACCCACGTATTACATCGGCCGCCAAACCGATCAAAGAGATCAGTTTTAGTGAAGCTTCTGAAATGGCAAACTTTGGTGCCAAAATTTTACATCCATCAACTCTAGTTCCTGCTGTTCGTCAACAAATCCCAGTATTTGTAGGTTCATCAAAAGCGCCAGATCAAGGTGGTACTTGGATCCGACAATCCGTTGAAGAAGCGCCACTGTTTAGAGCACTCGCCTTACGTGCAAACCAAACCATGGTGACACTCACTAGCTTAAATATGTTCCATGCTTATGGCTTTTTAGCCGAAGTCTTTCGTATCTTGGCGGAACATAAAATCTCGGTTGATCTCATCACAACCTCAGAAGTCAGTGTTTCACTTACCTTAGATCAAACCGATACTGGTGGCGGTGCGCCAACTCTTCCTCTTCAAGTTGTTGAAGAATTAAGTCAATTATGTGTGGTTGACGTCGAGCAAGGGCTATCACTGGTTGCACTTATCGGTAACCAAATGAGTGACACTAAAGGCTCAGCAAAAGATATCTTTGGCGCGCTAGAAGATCATAACCTTCGTATGATTTGCTACGGTGCCAGCCCACATAATTTATGTTTCTTAATTAATGAAGATGAAGCTAAAGACGTGGTTCGCACACTGCACGCATCTTTATTAGAGTAAGCTAGAAATAAAGTTCAGATAAACAAAAAGGCGCATTGAGCGCCTTTTTTAACTATTGATTAATCATTAAAGATTTGGGCCTAACCATTTCTCAGCTTCGATCAAATCCCAACCTTTTCGATCGGCATAACTTTCTAACTGATCTTGCTGGATCTGAGCAACCGCAAAGTAACGAGAATCAGGATGTGAAAAATACCACCCCGATACTGCAGCACCAGGCCACATCGCGTAACTTTCCGTTAGTATCATGCCAGTATTTTTCTCAGCATTAAGTAACTGCCAAATAGCACCTTTCTCAGTATGCTCAGGACATGCGGCATAACCTGGTGCAGGACGAATACCTTGATATTTTTCTCGGATCAAATCGTCATTGTTCAGATTTTCATCGGCTGCATAGCCCCAAATATCTTTACGTACCATTTCATGCATACATTCAGCAAAGGCTTCCGCTAATCGATCGGCGACTGCCTGTACCATAATGGCATTGTAATCATCACCTTTCGCTTTAAATTGCTCGGCAATGTCATATTCACCAATACCACCTGTTACCGCAAAAGCACCAATCCAATCAGCCTTACCGCTCTCTTTCGGGGCAATATAATCCGATAAACAATAGTTAGGGCCTTTCGGTTTTTTAGTTTGCTGGCGTAAACCATGCAGTACAGTTAGAACATCAGTTCGGCTATCGTCTGTGTACACTTCAATATCATCACCGACATTATTAGCAGGGAATAAACCACACACACCATTAGCCTTAATCATGCCAGTTTTCTCGATCTCATCTAAGATTTCGTTGGCATCATTAAACAGTTTTGTCGCTTCTTCTCCGACAACTTCATGACGAAGAATCGTTGGGTATTTACCACTTAATGACCACGTCATGAAAAATGGCGTCCAATCGATATATTTGCGAATTTCGGCTACTGGAAAGTCGGTAAAGGTATGAACACCAGCTTTTTTCGGCACTGGCGGCGTGTAATTTGGCCAATCAATATCAACCGCATTGGCACGTGCCTCTTCTAATGTAATAGGTGCGGTGCGTGGTTTCTTACGCGCATGTTGTTCTCTAACGACATCATATTCTTGGCTTAATCGCTCAACAAAAGCAGGCTTTTTTTCATTAGAAAGTAATGCAGAGCAGACACCTACCGCGCGTGATGCATTGGATACATACACCACCGGCTGATTGTAGTTTTGCTCAATCTTAACCGCCGTGTGGGCTTTAGACGTTGTTGCGCCCCCGATAAGTAAAGGGATATCGAATCCTTGTCGTTCCATCTCTTTGGCAACATGAACCATTTCATCAAGCGATGGCGTGATCAAACCCGATAGGCCAATAATATCGACGTTTTCTTCTTTTGCGACTTTTAGAATTTTATCGCATGACACCATCACCCCAAGATCGATGATCTCGTAGTTATTACATTGCAGTACAACACCAACGATATTCTTACCAATGTCGTGAACATCGCCTTTTACGGTTGCTAGAAGAATTTTACCGTTGGTTTGTCCAGCCTGCTTTTCAGCATCAATATACGGCTCTAAATAGGCAACCGCTTGTTTCATGACTCGAGCCGATTTGACTACTTGCGGTAAGAACATCTTACCTTCACCAAATAGATCACCAACGACATTCATCCCAGCCATTAATGGACCTTCGATCACTTCTAGCGGTTTGCTGGCGTTTTGTCGCGATTCTTCGGTATCTTCAACAATAAATTCAGTTATACCTTTAACTAGGGCATGCTCTAAACGTTTTTCAACAGGCCAACCTCGCCATTCGGCAGCACTGCGATCTTCTTCCACATTACCGCTATCTCGGTATTTAGCCGCAATATCCAATAAACGTTCTGTACTATCATCACGGCGGTTAAGCACAACATCTTCAACCGCATCACGTAATTCATCAGGCAGATCATCATAAATTGCAAGCTGGCCTGCGTTAACAATCCCCATGTCCATACCGTTTTTAAAACAGTAATACAGGAAGACTGCATGGATAGCTTCACGAACTGCGTTGTTACCACGGAAAGAGAAAGAAACATTCGACACCCCGCCAGATACCATAGCATACGGCAGTGTTCGTTTGATATCTCCTACCGCTTCAATAAAATCAACGGCGTAATTGTTGTGCTCTTCAATACCTGTCGCAACAGCAAAAATATTAGGGTCAAAGATAATGTCTTCAGGTGGAAAGCCGACTTCATCAACCAACACACGATAAGCATTAGTACAAATTTCAATTTTACGTTCGCGAGTATCAGCTTGACCAACTTCATCAAATGCCATCACGATAATCGCGGCGCCATAACGACGAAGTAATTTTGCCTGAGTGATAAAGTTTTCTTTACCTTCCTTCATCGAGATAGAGTTTACAACTGGCTTACCTTGAACACATTTAAGCCCAGCTTCTAACACATCCCATTTAGAAGAATCGACCATGATAGGCACTTTGGCAATTTCAGGCTCGGTAGCACAAAGGTTTAAAAAGCGTACCATTGCAGCTTTTGCATCAAGCATTCCCTCATCCATATTAATATCGATGATTTGAGCCCCTGCCTCAACTTGCTGACGAGCGACTTCTAACGCTTCATCATAAAGCTCTTCTTTTATTAGGCGCTTAAATCGAGCAGACCCCGTCACATTGGTACGTTCACCAACGTTAATAAATAAGGTATCAGCATCAATAGTTAATGGCTCTAATCCTGATAGGCGACAAGCAATAGGAATATCAGGTAGTTGGCGAGGTTTTATATTTTTAGTCGCTTCATACATGTGGCGAATATGCTCTGGCGTAGTACCACAACAGCCCCCCACCATATTAAGAAAACCACGTTGTGCCCATTCTCGGATATGTTCCGCCATCTCTTCAACTTCAAGATCATACTCACCAAAGGCATTAGGTAAACCTGCATTGGGGTGAGCTGAAACAGCACATTCTGAAATACGCGATAACTCTTCAACATACTGACGTAATTCATCAGGTCCAAGCGCACAGTTCAAACCAAAGGAAATAGGTTTAACATGACGTAATGAGTTATAAAACGCCTCTGTTGTTTGTCCTGAAAGAGTGCGTCCCGAGGCATCGGTGATGGTACCTGAAATCATCACTGGCAGTTCAAAACCCAGCTCTTCAAAAACCCCTGAAACGGCAAAAGCACAAGCTTTGGCATTCAAGGTATCAAAGATAGTTTCAAGCAAGATGATATCCGCACCACCTCGAATTAAGGCATGAGTTGATTCGGAATACGCTTCAACTAATTCATCAAAGGTAACATTACGATAGCCAGGATCGTTAACATCGGGAGAGATAGAGCAAGTACGGTTTGTCGGTCCTAAAACACCAGCAACAAAACGTGGTTTATCTGGTGTTTTAGCCGTCCACTCGTCAGCTGCAAGACGAGCCAGACGCGCTGCTTCATAGTTAATTTCCGCACTCAACGATTCCATGTCGTAATCCGCCATAGCGATCGTTGTTGCATTAAATGTGTTAGTTTCTAAAATATCCGCCCCGGCTTCTAAATACGCGAGGTGAATATCTTTAATAAGCTGGGGTTGGGTTAATACTAAAAGATCGTTATTCCCTTTTAGATCAGAATGCCAATCAGCAAATCGTTGACCTCGATAATCATCTTCTTCCAATTTATAACCTTGGATCATGGTGCCCATGCCACCATCAATGATCAGGATTTGCTCTTCCAACCGCTTATGCAGTAATTCCTTGCTGTTTAACACGTCACTACATCCTTATAATCCATTACAGCTTTGTAACATCCTACCACACTTCAATAGGGGATAAAGGAAGCTAAATATAATTTACACAACAAAAGCTTTTCAAAATAAAACAAATTATCAGTAGCCATTAACAACTGATGGTTTTACTATTTCGTCACAAATATCCTAACAACTCAACCAATCTAGAGGTTACGCATGTCGGTCTATAGCACACTCTGCTTTCTGGCTGCAGCAGCAATGCTTATTGCTTTTGTAAACAGTAAAATAGGTAAGATGCAAACAACCATTGCAATCACTGCCGGATCATTAATCCTGTCACTATTGATCATCATTGCGGGACACAACGGTTGGTTTCATCTTGAAGATGTTGCCGCAACCCAAATCAGTAAAATTAACTTTGAAGATTTCCTATTAAAAGGCATTTTAGGATTCTTATTATTTGCTGGCGGTTTAGGTATCAAGTTACCCCATCTTGAAGATCAAAAATGGGAAATTACCGTATTAGCACTAGGTGCCACTTTATTCTCAACCTTTTTTATTGGCTTCAGTTTATGGGGTATTTGCCAGTTAATCGGAATTCAGCTCGACCTGATTTACTGTTTACTCTTTGGTGCATTGATTTCCCCTACCGATCCTATTGCTGTATTGGCCATCGTTAAGAAAATGAACGCGCCTCGCCGTATTTCTACCCAAATCGAAGGCGAGTCTTTATTTAATGATGGCTTTGGCCTAGTTATCTTCGTAACCATGTTTACCATTGCTTTTGGTGATACCGCACCAACAGTTATGGGCGTAACCCAGCTATTCTTACAGGAAGCGATTGGTGGTATTGCTTACGGCTTTGTTCTTGGTTTGATTTTCCACTACCTTATTAGCTCAACCAATGATCACTCAATGGAGTTACTACTTACCATTGGTATCCCTACTGCTGGCTATGCTTTTGCAGAAGTCCTTCATGTCTCAGGCCCACTTGCTATGGTGGTATCAGGAATAATGATTGGTAACTGGACTCGATATATAGGTTTCTCAAAAGAGAGTGAAGAACACTTAGATCATTTCTGGGAGTTGGTCGATGAATTCTTAAATGGCGTCCTATTCTTATTAATTGGTATGACCATGCTTGAATTTAGTTTCCATCAAGAAGACTGGATCTTAATGGTTCTCGCAATACCACTAGTACTATTAAGTCGCTATATCAGTGTGAAGCTGCCATATGTAGGCTTTAACCGTTACCGCCAATACAATCCGATGTCAGTCAAGATCCTTACTTGGGGTGGCTTACGTGGTGGTCTAGCATTAGCAATGGCAATGGCTATTCCTGCTGGCGTAATGGTAATTCCAGAGAAAGGTATCGATGTACGAGAAATCATCCTTGTGATGACATATTCAGTAGTTGTCTTCTCAATCCTAATCCAAGGCTCAACCATTACCCCATTAATTGAAAAAGCCAAGCTTTGGGAATTAAAAAATAAATAAGTAATTATTCCAGCAACAAAAAAGCCTGCACTTCAATGCAGGCTTTTTTATTATTCGTCTTTGGTAAAACTCGCTTCGGAGAAGTGCTCTAAATCGTAAGGCGTTTGCTGGTATACACAATAGTTTAGCCAATTACTAAATAGTAAATGTCCATGACTACGCCAACTCGCAATAGGTGAATTCGAAGGATCATTGTCAGGATAATAATTCACAGGTACTGCTGGTTCCATCCCTTGCTCACTATCACGTACAAACTCATTATGTAATGTATCTACATCATATTCTGGATGCCCCGTTACGAATACATTACGTTTATCTTTTGTCGCTGCTAAATACACTCCAGCCTGCTCTGAAGTCGCTAATATATCAAGATCTGTATGCTTGGTTAAATAATCAGGAGAGAAGTCAGCATAACGAGAATGGGGAGCAAAAAAAGTATCATCAAACCCCCGCAGTACCGGATGATGACAATCATGAATGCGGTGTTGATAAACCCCTGATAGCTTTTCTTTTCGCGTACGCTTAGGCAAGTCATAGAGAAGTTTGAGTCCAGCTTGTGCAGCCCAACAAACAAACATCGTTGATGTTACATGCTCTTTCGCCCAATTCATGATGATTTGAATTTCCTCCCAATACAATACATCTTCAAATTGAACTAAACCTAACGGCGCTCCCGTTACAATCAATCCATCAAAATTACGTTGTTTCACCATTTCAAACTGACGATAAAAAGTATCTAAGTGTTCTTGAGGAGTATTTTTTGTTGGACGATTATCAATTCGTAATAGCTCTACATCTACTTGAATTGGGCTATTTGATAATAAGCGTAAGAACTGTGTCTCTGTCTCAATTTTTTTCGGCATTAAATTTAATAATAATACCTTCAACGGACGGATTCCCTGGCTTGCAGCACGCTTCTCTGTCATCACAAAGATATTTTCACTGCGCAGAATATCAGTAGCGGGTAAGCGATCAGGTATTTTTATTGGCATCTTTGTTGACTCCTTTCGACACAAGATGTTTAGCCGTCTAAACTTCCATCAACGTTATAGAAAAAGGAAGACAGACGCAAGTTTAGTGCAAAATAATAATATAATAGATAAATAAGAGAGATAAAGAGATGTGGGAAATATAAAGGCTTATAAACGAGAAAACCCAGCCAAAGGCTGGGTTTTAAAATAAGATTTAGCGATGTCCTACTCTCACATGGGGAGACCCCACACTACCATCGGCGCTACAACGTTTCACTTCTGAGTTCGGCATGGGATCAGGTGGGACCGCTGTGCTATGGTCGCTAAACAAATTAATGGTGCTAGTACCCAGATTTGAACTGGGGACCTCACCCTTACCAAGGGTGCGCT
>NZ_JADQAQ010000072.1 GCF_022129445.1 Photobacterium sp. Ph5 | reverse complement strand
AGGATATGAGCTAGCTAAGTCTCTTGAACACAATGACTTGTGATCAAGAGACAGCCTTTTAGGAGCCTTTTCTTTATCTCAATTAGCATAAATAACATCAACGTTTAACAGCCATCAACAAGAGTACTAATTTTTTTCGAGAGTACTTGTTTTTTCACTTGATCCATTTTGGCAGAATAATACGCCAAGCACTTATCTTGCAGGGTTTTACCTTGCGGTATAATTGCCAGCGACCACCCATCCTGCACAGGAAAAACCTTACCAGGGCGAATTTGATCAATCACACAAAATTCTGCATCAGTACAAGGTGTCGTCTCAACCTTATCTTTGCTAAAGCCACTTGCATTACCTAAGTACTTAAAATCCTGCGTCATAATCGTCTTCAAACCATCATGATCACTACCGGCTGTCCACTTTGCGCGTGGGACACCAAAATAGGTGAAGATTTTATTACCATCAACATCGACTTCCACACCGTATTGGTACTCTTTGCCTTGCATAATGGCTTTGTATTCCACCAAATCAATCACGGTACGCAAACTACCAGTAATACCATTTAGTGACGCTTGGGTTGCATCAGATGAAATAGAGAGAAAACGAGGAGCAGCCGTTACCGCAAGAATGCCTAAAATGACAATCACGATAACCAATTCGATAAGGCTAAATCCTTTTGACTGGCGAGCTATCGCCTCGTATCTATCCATGAATACTGTTCTCTACACTAATTGCATGCAGCAAGTGACCATCCTCAGTCACTCACTGCACCTGTTACATTAACCTGTAATACCACTATGACGCAGCATTGCATCTAGCTCAGGCTCTCGACCACGGAAGCGTTTGAATAGCGCCATTGGCTCTTCACTCCCCCCTTGCTCAAGGATACAAGTTAAGAAGTCTTGTCCTGTTAGCGGATTGAAAATTCCTTCCTCTTCAAAGCGTGAGAACGCATCAGAAGACAATAATTCCGCCCACAAGTAGCTGTAGTAGCCTGCGCTGTAGCCACCAGCAAAAATATGACTAAAGCTATGTGGGAAACGTCCCCATTCTGGGCTTGGTACCACAGAAACACGTGATTTCACTTTAAATAAGGTATCTAACACCTGTGCGCCCACTTCTGGATCGTATTCAGTGTATAGAGTGAAATCGAACAAACCAAACTCAAGCTGACGTAAAATGAACATCGCTGATTGGAAGTTCTTCGCTGCCAGCATCTTATCTAGCATTGCCTTTGGTAGCGGCTCACCAGTCTCATAGTGACCAGAAATAAACGCTAGCGCTTCTTCTTCCCAGCACCAGTTTTCTAAAAACTGACTTGGTAACTCAACCGCATCCCATGGCACACCGTTAATACCTGATACTGACGCTACATCTACTTGAGTCAGCATGTGATGAATACCATGACCCGTTTCATGGAACAGCGTTACGACTTCATTGTGGGTAAACAATGCCGGCTTATCGCCAATCGGACGGTTAAAGTTACAAGTTAGGTACGCAACAGGGGTTTGTAACGTGCCATCAATACGGGTACGACGAACCATACACTCGTCCATCCACGCACCACCACGTTTATGATCACGCGCATAAAGATCAAGGTAGAAGCTACCGCGAAGTTCGCCTTTGCTATCAAAGATGTCATAAAACGTTACTGAGTCATGCCAAACTTCCACACCATCGCGCGGTTTGATCTCTAAACCAAATACACGTTTTAATACTTCAAAGAGACCTGCAACCACTTTCTTTTCAGGGAAATATGGACGTAACTCTTCATCTGAAATGCTGTAGCGATGTTGTTTTAATTTCTCTGAGTAATAAGCGAAATCCCATGGCTGTAAATCGTCGATACCGAATTCATTGTTAGCGTATTCACGTAATTCAGCCACTTCACGCTCACCTTGAGGCTTTGCGCGATCAGCAAGATCATTTAAGAAACCTAACACTTGTTCAGTAGATTCCGCCATTTTGGTCGCCAATGATTTTTCACTGTAGCTATTAAAGCCCAACATACGCGCCAGTTCGTGGCTCAGTTTTAGTTTTTCGGCAATCACTTCGGTGTTATCAAACTCACCGGCATTAGGGCCGCGATCTGAGGCACGGGTACCGAACGCTTCGTACATTTCAGCACGTAACTCACGGTTATCACAGTACGTCATTACAGGTAAGTACGATGGCATTTCTAAGGTAAATAAATACCCTTCTTTTTCCTTCGCTTCTGCATTGGCTTTTGCTGCCAATAATACAGATTCAGGCAACCCGCTTAATTGCTCAACATCGGTGATCACTTTGCTCCATGCCATGGTGGCATCCAGCACGTTATTACTAAAGGTTGAAGACAACTCCGATAAACGCTTGCTTATTTCACCATAGCGCGCTTGCTCTTGTGCAGGTAAGCCAATACCTGATAGCTCAAATTCTTTTAAGGCGTCTTTGATCGACTTTTGCTGCGCTTTATTCAACGACGCAAATTTATCGCTCGCTTTAATGGCTTTATAGGCTTCGTACAATCCTTTGTGTTGTCCAACCCAGGTACTGTAATCAGATAACAGAGGCAAACAGCTTTCATACGCTTCACGTAATTCAGCACTATTTTTCACTCCATTAAGGTGACCTACCGGTGACCAAATACGACCTAGGCGATCATCCGTTTCGGCTAAAGGTGCACAAATGGTTTCCCATGTTGGCTCAGCCATTTCCATCAACACAGATTCTACATTTTCACGGCAATCTGCGATCGCTTGTTCTACCGCAGGCTTAATATGCTCAGGCTTAATATGAGCAAACGGTGGCAAGTCTGTCATCGCTAATAATGGGTTGGACATACGCTTTTCCTTTATTTTTATCTTATTATTAACATGCGCCCACGATGACTGAATTTCAATCCTTGCTGCGATTTTGCCGCTAAATACTTCATAATAACGGGTTGATACCGCATGGTTAGGCGCAAAGGTTCGCATCATGGTTGGATAATAGTTGAGAATTAACGATAATACTGACCAATAACCCTCCTTTAGATACCGATAGAGATTGATTTCATGCTGAGTTATCGTCACAGCTTCCACGCAGGCAACCATGCTGACGTGGTTAAACACATTGTTCAAAGCTTAATTCTGGATGCACTCAAGCAAAAAGATAAACCTTTCGTCTATCACGATACTCACTCCGGCGTGGGTCGTTACGACCTGCAAGATGAGCGCAGCGAAAAAACCGGTGAGTTTAAACAAGGTATTGCACGTATTTGGTCACGTGATGATATCCCTGAAGCGATCCAGAGTTACATTGCAGCGATAAAAGATCTTAATCACGGTGAGGAACTACGTTACTACCCAGGATCACCGAAAGTGGCACGCGCACAAATTCGCGAGCAAGACCGCATGGTACTCACTGAACTTCACCCAAGTGATTTCCCTCTGCTGTTACAAGAATTCCGTGGCGATCGCCAAGTAAAAATGTATAAAGAAGATGCCTTTGCACGCTTAAAAGCGAGTCTGCCGCCAAAAGAGCGTCGTGGTGTGGTTTTAATCGACCCACCCTACGAACTTAAACATGAATACCAAGATGTAGTAAAAGCGATCAAACAAAGCCATCAACGTTGGGCTACAGGTACCTATGCAATTTGGTATCCTGTGGTTTATCGTGAAACTATCGACAACATGCTTCAGGGCTTAAAAGATTTAAATATCCCTAAAATCTTACAAATTGAACTGGGTGTAGAGCCTGATAGTGAAGAACGCGGTATGACAGCATCAGGCATGATTGTGATCAACCCACCTTGGAAACTAGAAAGCCAAATGCGTGACATTCTGCCTTGGTTACAGCAAGCCATTGCACCTAATCATGGTCACCACACCGTTGAATGGGTTGTGCCTGAATAAGCCATTGGCAATATTTCCTCCCTTTAAAATACAGGCAGTGTATGCTGCCTGTACCAGATAATTCGTGCCACAATCTCAATTTTCGATGATTTAATGGTAAATCAATCGTATTTTCCGATTTTAAATCCTCGTCAGGCACCCCAATCTTTATTACACTAGCTCAATAGCTCGTCACGAATATAACGAATATTAATGGAGTAAAGTCATGGCAAAGCATTTTGATTACATCTGTATCGGCGGTGGTAGCGGCGGTATTGCATCAGCAAACCGTGCAGCAATGTATGGTGCAAAAGTTGCAATTATCGAAGCAAAAGCACTCGGTGGTACTTGTGTAAACGTAGGTTGTGTACCTAAAAAAGTGATGTGGCACGGTGCTCAAATCGCTGAAGCTATGCACCTTTACGCTAAAGACTACGGTTTTGACGTTGATGTAAAAGGTTTTGACTGGAGTAAACTGGTTGAAAGCCGCGAAGCTTACATTAGCCGTATTCATACTTCTTACGATAACGTATTGGGTAACAATAAAGTTGAAGTGATTAATGGCTTTGCCAAGTTCGTTGATGCGAAAACAATTGAAGTGAATGGCGAGCATTACACAGCCGATCATATTTTAATTGCTGTCGGTGGTGAGCCAACAATTCCTGCGATCCCAGGCGCTGAACACGGTATCGACTCCAATGGTTTCTTTGAGTTAAACGAACAACCTAAGCGTACTGCAATTATTGGTGCCGGTTACATCGCCGTTGAAATTGCAGGTGTACTAAGCGCACTAGGCACTGACACTCACCTATTCGTACGTAAAGAATCACCACTACGTAGCTTTGATCCTTTGATTGTTGAAACGTTAGTTGAAGTAATGGCAGCTGAAGGCCCAACACTACACACTCATTCAGTGCCTAAAGAAGTGGTTAAAGAAGCTGATGGCTCTATCACACTGCTCTTTGAGAACGGTGAATCACACAATACTGATGTATTGATTTGGGCTATTGGCCGTCACCCAACCACAGATAAAATTAACCTTGAAGCAACTGGCGTTGCAACCAACGAGCGTGGTTACATCAAAGTCGATGAATACCAAGAAACGAATGTTAAAGGTATTTACTGTGTCGGTGACATCATGGAAGGCGGTATTGAGTTAACCCCAATTGCGGTTAAAGCCGGTCGTCAATTATCTGAGCGTCTATTTAACAATAAGCCTGATGCAAAGATGGATTACTCACTTGTACCGACAGTTGTGTTTAGTCACCCACCAATCGGTACAATTGGTCTAACAGAGCCTGAAGCCATTGCACAATACGGTGAAGAAAACGTAAAAGTATACAAGTCTGGCTTTACCTCTATGTACACCGCTGTAACGAGCCACCGTCAACCTTGTAAAATGAAACTTGTATGTGCTGGCGATGATGAAAAAGTGGTTGGTCTACACGGTATTGGTTTCACTGTTGACGAAATGATCCAAGGCTTTGGTGTTGCAATTAAGATGGGCGCAACAAAAGCTGACTTTGATAGTGTTGTGGCAATCCACCCAACAGGCAGCGAAGAATTCGTTACCATGAGATAATTGTCTCACTGAGATAATATAAAGAGGCGATGTATGCAAAATACATCGCCTTTTTTTATTCTCTTATCGTATCACCACAGGTCTCAATATCAGTATTGAAAGCCTTTTAATGCTCAATCAATCCTTACATTTTCAAATTAGAAAAACTAATACCAAAATGCTAGTTTTTTTCATTTTTCAATAATCCGAAAATATCTATAATGCGCGCATCGAAACACGACCGAATGCCTGTTGCTACACTGTTTAGGCGATGGTTGTACATAAAAACTAGCTTAATCTTTTATAGGTAATTCCATGACTCGTATCGTTAATAAAATTGTTGCTCTATACACTCCAGCGTTTTCTTCTCTATACAAAAACGGCAACAATAAGTAAGCATTAAATATCTTACTGAAAAAAGAATTGATAAAAGGGCTTTGAACGGCATGTTCAAAGCCTTTTTTGCAATAGCTAGATTGATTGTCTCAACACAACTTTCAATATTAGTAAGCTAAATAGTGAGGCTTACCATAAATTACAGGCTTGTGCCTTTGCATTGGCAATGCTGTAATATTTTCCTTTTAGAATGTAGTGGCCATCATTTTTGATCCCTTCGATTTTGACCCATTTGTTACGACCAAATCGTGCCTTTACAGGAACACCAACCGCAAAGCGTTTTCCTGATTGGTACTTCGCAACATAGAAAGCATCTCTTACTCTAAAGATATAACCATCACGACCGCAAATAGCTGCACGTTCAACGCGTCCTTTTTGTCGAGCGCCCCATTCACCCCAATCTCCCCACTCATCTGCTTGTGCAGGAAGAGATGTCATCGCCATTAACCCTAGTAACACGCCAACAATCACTTCTTTCATGGTAAACCTCAACAAAAAGTAAACTCTTAAGTTTATTTTTATAATAAGTCAGCACGAAAGAAAATAAATAAAAACATTGTTTTCTTGTTTATCGAATAAGATCACAATTATTCGCTAGCCGTAATACACATAAAACAAGTGAATATAGTGCTCTTTATTCGTGAGTCAGATCGCTTATTTCACCCCTAAAATTAACTAAAAGCTAAAACTGGCGTGATCTCCATACTTTTTATAGGTGATTTCTCATCAATAAAGGCAATCAACGTCACCTTTTTACATCTATTAGCTTTTTTTACTTTTTATAAACCACTGATTAAAAACATTTAAGTTATTTTATCTGCTTTATTTTTGCTCAAGATCTCACTCTTTTTCACTGCGATTTTCTAAGCCAAATAATTCTCGCAAGATGATTACAAGCCTAAACAATTTAATTTTTAAGCCACAAATCAGCCCCAGCCTGAACGCATAGTGCGCTTTATTTAACAAAGGAAATTAAGCATGAAAAAGATTCTAACTCTAAGCATCCTACCTATCGTATTCGCATCAAGTGCATTTGCCGGCTCTTCCTATGTCACAGGTAATGTGCAGTTCCATACCGATGCACAACCTAATGCTACATCTACCCTTGAGGCTGGACATACCTTTGATACAGGCACCACCATTTTAACTGAGTTTGATGGCATCTCTTTAGGTAAATACGACGACGATACGATTCAAGACGCACGTGAAGGTTATTCCCCTTACATCACATTAGGTATTGAGCAAAGCTACGCGTTTAATGATCATCTATGGGTGGCGATTGGTTATCACCATTTAATCAATAACGGTGAAACTGTACAGGAGCGCCCTTTAGTGAAAATTGGTTATAACTTCGATAATGGCATTTCAATCAGTAACCGAACACGCTATCACTTTGTGAAAGACGGTGAAGATCAAATTCGTTTTGATAACCGCATTAGCTATAGTGCAACAGAACAGCTCGCTCTGAGTTATAACAATGTCTATGTACGAAATGATGGGGATGCTGATAACTCAATGGATCACGAGCTTCGTGCTACTTGGACTAGCCTAGGTGTTCAGCCTTACTTTGAGTATCGCAATCAAGGAAATGGTACCGATAATACTAATAATGCTTTTGTATTCGGTGCATCTTACGTTTTCTGATCATAACGACATCGGTTTATTCAGACGAAAAAAAACACCGCACAAGGCGGTGTTTTTAAAATATTTCAAAGCTTAGTGATGGTGGTGATGATCGTGACCACAGCTACAACTTGGTGCGACGACACTTTGGATCTGCGTTAGGGTAATTTGTTTTAGCAGCTCTTCAGTACTGATGGTATTAAGTAAGTGCATATTCTCTGCATTTACTGCCATCGCATCTTTGATTTCACGCTGTTTGTTAACTACTGCGATCATTTTTTGGCTGATCTCAGCGGGTAATGAAAACTCACGGATCACTTTCATTTCATTACTGCGAGTATCTACCGCCATCATATTTAATGTCAGTGTTGTTGTATCTTCTGCAGGTTGCGCAAGAAATTCATCAGGGATAATGGCTGCATTAAACTGAATATCAAATGCTAAATCACCTAATTTTAGCACCACTAAGCAACCGCCATTTTCAGTGCTTAATACACCAAATTCAGCCCCTGATTCAGCAAGCAACTGCTGCTCATCTTCAGTAATATTTTCTAACCCAATAAAAACGACATTCGTCATATCATTGCGGAACATTTCCAGAACAGCCCCATCTCCCGCTGCAAATGGATGATTTTCAATAATTTGACCAACGTGAAAATGATTGTGATGTTGTTCTGTCATGGCAAACCTCAATGAATTGGTAACGTCATAATTAAGCTAAAGCAAAAAATACAACATATTATCTAATGTAATCATTATAACCATTACAAATAAAAACATAATCCCCATAAAAGCAAAAACACTATTACGACCAAGTAATAATATTACATAAATGAGAAGAGTATAACGAGTCACCAGAATAATGAGTCAAATTCTAATTACAGCACAATAGTCATAAAACACTAATTTATATTACTTTGTTAACTCATAACGCTTAGTAAACACATTAAGATCAGAATAAAATCGAAAAATATTTACATAATTAACCATTTTTTACTAGTCAACTATTCCATGCTTTATTAAAAAAATGTAATCTCTCCCTCCCTAAATATGAAAAACCAGTGAATAGTTATTCTCGCTGGACCTCTGGGGTTTTCCTCTTTATTCGGCAGTTTCTATCAGTAGGTTATAAATCAAGATGCATGACCAAGCAGTAGCACCACCTAAAAACACCTTGAACACCTGGCTAATGTTCATTATCCCCTCATTAATTGGTGTCTTCCTTTTTATGGCTCCGATTAATTTTGATGGTGATATTACTATTCCTATCGCGGTATTAGCGAAAACGATCCAAAGTCATTTTGAAAACTCGTTAACCTCTATTGTGACAACTGTGATTAGCTTTACTGCCATTATGTCAATCATCACTAAATTGTTTAAACCTCGCTTTATTACCCATAATGGCTTTTTGAATGGGCTACTGAATCCATCTGCTATGTGGTTTATGGTTCAGCAGCTTGGTGCTATTTTTGCGGTGATGGCGTACTTTAATATTGGTCCTGTGATGTTTCGTAACGACGCAACAGGTGGCCTTGTATTAAACGACTTGTTGCCTGTTTTATTCTCAGTCTTTATTTTTGCCGGTTTGCTACTGCCGCTACTGCTTAATTTTGGTCTACTGGAATTTTTCGGCACTCTATTTACTCGCATCATGCGCCCTATTTTTGGTTTACCTGGTCGTTCATCAGTTAACTGCATTGCATCTTGGTTAGGTGATGGTTCGGTCGGCGTCTTGTTGACCAGTAAACAATACGAATCGGGAATGTATACCCAACGTGAAGCTGCCATTATTGGTACAACCTTTTCAGCAGTTTCTATTACCTTTAGCTTAGTCGTTATCGCGCAAGTTAACTTAGAACACATGTTTGTACCGTTTTACTTAACAGTATGCCTTGCAGGTCTTGTTGCGGCGATTATTGTGCCTCGCCTGCCACCACTATCACGTAAGAAAAACATCTACATTGATGGCACCACAGAGAGCAAACATGATGAAAGCGTGCCACAAGGCCACAACGTTTTCTCTTATGGTTTGCACCAAGCACTAAAGAAAGCAGCAGAAGTAAAAAGTATTCCTGCGATTGCGTTAGATGGCGTAAAAAACGCAGTAGATATGGTGTTTGGCGTTCTACCTGTAGTAATGGCAATTGGTACTATCGCACTGGTGATTGCAGAAAACACGCCACTGTTTGATTACTTAGGTATGCCATTTATTCCGTTCTTAGAGCTACTGCATATTCCAGAGGCGGAAGCGGCATCTAAAACGATTGTGGTGGGTTTCGCTGACATGTTCTTGCCTTCTATTTTGGCATCAACGATTGAAAGCGACATGACGCGTTTTATTATCGCTGCAATGTCAGTGACGCAACTTATCTACATGTCTGAAATTGGTGCACTGCTTATCGGTAGTAAAGTACCCGTTAAAGCGTGGGAACTGTTTGTGATTTTCATTCTGCGTACACTGGTGACTTTACCTGTTATTGCAGGTATGGCGCACCTACTGTTCTAAATTTTAGTTTCACTAATAAAAAAGGCGACCATCGGTCGCCTTTTTACTATCTAAACGTCAGCTCATTAGCCTTTATAAATCTTCGGGTTAAATACATCGCGTAACCAATCACCTAACAAGTTGATTACTAGTACTAATACCACCAGCAAAATACCTGGGAAGACGGTGATCCACCACGCGCCAGAGAAGATATATTTAAAGCCGATACTGATCAGTGAACCCAATGATGGCTGATCCACCGGTAAACCTAAGCCTAAGAATGACAAGGCCGCTTCTGACATGATCGCATTGGCAACCTGTACCGTTGAAATCACAAGAATAGGCGATAGACAGTTCGGCAGAATATGACGGAACATAATACGTGGTGCTCTAAAGCCCATGACTTTGGCCGCTTCAACATACTCTTTCTTCTTCTCGGCTAATACCGAAGCTCGCACCGTACGTGCATACTGAGGCCATTCAGCAATACCAATGATCATTACCAACATGATCACTGCATATTGCGCATAAGTTTCAGCACCTAATGCAGTACGGAAAATAGCAGAGACGATGATCGCGACCATCATGGTCGAGAATGATAACTGCACGTCCGCAATACGCATCAAGAAACTATCAACACGACCACCATAATAACCCGCAGTTAAGCCAATCACGATCCCCAGAGTCATTTGCAGTGCAACGGCAAGTAAACCAATCGTTAGTGATAAACGCGCCCCATAAAGCATGGTCGATAAAATATCACGGCCTTGATCGTCGGTACCAAGTAAGAATTTCTCATCACCGTCTTCCATCCATGATGGCGGTAACTCTGAATCCATAATATCTATCGACGCTAAATCATACGGATTACTCGGCGCTATAAACGGTGCAAACAATGCCGTGGTGGCAAACGTTAGAAAGACAGCGAAGCACACCATTGCCACTTTATCTTTCTTAAAATAATACAAAATATCGGAGTTTTTAAAACGCTCCCAACGGCTTGGTGCAGCTAGTGTATTACTCATGACTTACTCTCCCTTGCCAGTCAGGTTTACAGTCGGGTTAACCAATCCATAGAGCAAATCGACGATGGTATTAGTTACAACAAAGATCAAGCCAACAAAAATCACGTAAGCTGTGATAAGTGGGGTATCAACACGGTTAATGGCATCTAAAAACAACAATCCTGTGCCTGGCCATTGAAATACACTTTCAGTCAAAATGGTGTAAGCAATCATGGTACCGATCTGCACCCCGCCAACCGTTAATACCGGCAGCATGGTGTTTTTTAAGGCGTGTTGGTAGTAGACCTTTTTCATCGGTAGCCCTTTCGCTTTCGCAAACTTAATGTATTCAGAGCTCAACACTTCTAACATTTCAGAGCGCACTAAACGAATAAACAACGGCAACATAATCGACGCTAAGGCAACACATGGCAGCACAAGGTGCTTTAAGCCATCAAGGGTAAAGAACCCAGATTCCCAACCTAAATAGTTGGCGGTTTCACCTCGACCAAATGAAGGTAACCAACCTAGCTCAATAGAAAAAACGTACATCAACATAATGGCAGTTAAGAAAACGGGAATTGATATACCAATACTACTGAACGCCATAATGGCTTTAGTTAAGAAACTATTGGGATGAATCGCGGAGTACACGCCAAGCGGAATAGAGACCAAGACAATAATAATAGTGGCACCAAAAACTAATTCTAAGGTGGCGACTAACTTGTCTAAAATCACTTCTGTGGCAGGCTTTTTAAAGGTATAAGACGTGCCAAGATCGCCTTGTACCGCATTCGCTAAAAATCGGCTGTACTTAGTGATAAACGGATCGTTAAGTCCTAAATCATCACGTAATTGTTGTCGTTCAGCTTCTGATACAGATTGCCCCACCAACTCTCGTAATGGGTCGCCAAGGTTATCTTGGATGGCAAAGGCCACCAAACTGATCACAAACATCACTATCAGTGCCTGATACAGGCGCTTGACCAGAAACGTAAACATTCCCTGCCCCTTCTCTTTCTTCCTGAAAAAGTGCCGGAGCAAGCTCCGGCACTATCGCTTTCGCTATAACATTACTTACTTTTCATCGACCACAAGATCGCCAAAGTAAGGCTGTTCCATTGGGTTAACAATATCGGCCGCGTGCACGTTTGAACGCGCGCCCCATGCAAGGCTCTGCCAATGCAATGGTACAAACGCCGCTTCGTTGTACAACGTTGCTTCTACTTTCTGTAGCATGACTTTACGTTTGGCTTGATCGGTTTCTACATTCGCCGCTTCAATCAACTTATCGACTTCAGGGTTAGAGTAGAAACCACAGTTGTACTGACCTTGACCTGTTTCTTCATTACGCGTCATGGTTAAGAACTCAGTCATGTTTGCTGAATCTTCAGTATCGGCATGCCAACCAATCATCATCATGTCTGCCGCACACTTATCAAACTCAGGCCAGTATTGCGCTTTTGGCATGGTCTTGAGGTCGACTTTCACGCCAATTTTAGACAGCATTGCCGCTACAGCTTGCGCTACTTTTGCATCGTTCACATAACGGTTATTCGGTGCCATCATGGTTAATGTAAAGCCGTCGGCATAGCCTGCTTCTTTCATTAATTCTTTGGCTTTTTTCACATCATAACGCGGTACTAAATCAGCATTGTAGCCTTGGTAACCCGCAGGGCTCTGTTGACCTGCCGTAGTCGCAAAGCCTTTCATGATTTTCTTCACGATGCCTTCGTTGTTAATCGCATGTACAATCGCTTGGCGTACGCGTACATCTTTCAACGCTTCATTACTGTTCTGGTTCATTTGGAACGTGATGATACGAGTGCCCGGTAGTGTCACCAGATCAACATCTTTTGCTTCTTTCAAACGTTTATGATCATTAGGTGCAACGTGATCAATCATATCAACACCGCCAGAAAGCAACGCTGCAAGACGTGTTGCATCTTCTTTGATCGGCAATAGTGTTAGCTTATCTACATTACCTTTTGACGCTTTATCCCAGTAATTCGCATTACGGGTAAATTCAACTTTTACCCCTTGCTCACGCTCTGTAACGATAAATGGACCGGTACCTGAAAGATTGGTAGAAGCAAATGAGTTACCGTGTTTAGCAATTTCCGCTTTATCTTTACCTTCAGAGGTTTTCCCTGTGTAGAACTTACTGTCCATTGGGAAGATGTATGTCGCGGTTTGTAGAACCAGTGGATAGGTTCCTTTCGAGATCAATTCAACCGTATAGTCATCCACTTTTTTCATTTCAGAATACGGGGCGAAGATCTTTTTAAAGTCTGCCGACTCTTGCAGACGATTAAATGTCCATACCACATCGTCAGCCGTAAGTGGATTACCCGAATGGAATTTCACCCCTTGACGCAATTTGAAACGGAACGTGTGATCATCAACACGCTCCCAGCTTTCCGCTAGACGCGGCTCAAAATCCATGTCTTGGGTAAAACGAACAAGAGGATCGAACACCATATGAGATAGCTGTAGCGTACCACCTGATAACTGCTCATGTGGATCTAATGAAACAGGATCTGAGGCATAACCCAGTTTGATTTCTGCGGCAGTAACACTAAAACTTAAACCCGCGGCAATCAATGCTACGGCTAACTTGCTCTTGATGGTTTTCATTGCATAACTCCTTTATGCACGGGACCTCTCCCGCGAGTAATGTTTGTTGATGTGGACTAAGCGCGTTTTAATCCATTTTGACTAATCCCTTTAAACTCTGGCATTAGTGAAATTAAATGTTGGCTGTATTCATGCTGAGGAGCGGTAAAGAGCTGTTCAGTTTTCGCCACTTCCAGCAAAGTACCTTTTTGCATCACCCCAATGCGATCACACATTTGACGGATCACGGGTAAGTCATGGCTGATAAACAGCATGGTTAAATTCAATTCGTCTTGCAGATCTTTAAGTAAATTCAGAATTTGTGCTTGAACAGACACATCCAGTGCTGATGTTGGCTCATCACAGATCAACAGACGTGGGCGTGTTGCTAATGCACGAGCAATGGAAATACGTTGACGTTGACCGCCTGAAAACTCGTGAGGATATTTAACACCCGCTGTACGACCTAACCCAACATGATCCAATAAATCATGCACAATTTGACGAGTTTGTGCTTCGCTCTCGGTTAATTTATGAAAACGGATAGGCTCTGCAATAATATCGAAGATACGCATCCGTGGGTTCATCGAGGTATAAGGGTTTTGGAAGACCATCTGCATTTGACGACGGAAAGGGCGACGGTCAGCTTCACTTTTCAGCGCCGTTAGATCCATACCTTCAAATGTCACCCGACCTTCATTCGGTGGATATAAACCGGCAATCACACGGGCAATTGTTGATTTACCTGAGCCTGATTCACCCACTAAGCCAAACGTTTCACCTTCAAAGACTTGGAAACTGACATCATTATTGGCTTGAACATATTCACGACGACTTTCAAAGAAAGAATCTTTGGTCACAAAGCGCAAACTCACGTTCTCTACATTCAATAATGGTCCAGAATAATCACGCTGCTCTTGGCGCTGCCCTAACCAATGATTTTTAACATCTAATGGCGGCGTTTCTTCTGCCGCTTCGATATAACTCACCAATGGAAAACGCTGTAATTTAATATCTGAACGTGGAACCGCTGAAATTAGACTTTGGGTATATGGATGCTCTGGACGGTGTAATACTTGCTCTGTGGTGCCGAGCTCGACTAAGTCACCACGATACATTACTGCAACGCGATCAGTCACATTCGAGACAACGCCCATATCGTGAGTAACCAACATACAGCCGACGTTTTTCTCTACACACAACTCGCGGATCAAGGTGAGAATTTGATCTTGAATCGAAACATCTAAGGCTGTTGTAGGCTCATCAGCAATGATTAAATCAGGCTCTCCTGCCAGCGCGATGGCAATCACTACACGTTGGCGCATACCGCCTGAAAACTGGTGAGGGTATTGCTTAATACGCAATTCCGGTTGTGGAATGCCCACCTGCTCCATTAATGTTAATGCACGTTTATATGCTTCCTGCTGAGTGACTTGTAAATTAGTTACGATGGTTTCAGTGAGTTGTTGTTCAACCGTAAATAGCGGATTTAGCGACGTCATCGGATCTTGAAAGATAAACCCAATCTTAGCACCACGTACCTGACGCATTTGCTCTGGTGTTAACCCTGAAATTTGGGTCCCATCAAGATACACATCACCACTAGCGATTTGCCCTGGAGGACTCAATAGATCAATCACCGCATTACCGACGGTTGATTTACCCGCACCAGATTCACCCACTACGCCGACAATTTCACCGCGCTCAATAGAAAACGACAATGATTTCACCGCAGCATGAACACCATGACGGGATGGATATTCTATCCGAAGATTTTTTACTTCTAATAAAGCCATGACCGACCCCAATTGCTTGGCAGCTCCTGCCAATATAAAAACGTGAATCCTTTCCATGCTAGAACATTCATCTCTAGCATGTCGGCCTACCAATCTGTCAAATATTTCACATAAAAGCAACATATCGAAGTAAAAAACTATAACCAACACAAACAATCGAATAATTATTCATATCGAGTTCTAATCAAAAAAACATACAACTAAACATATATTCAAGACACAACACACGCAGCAACTGACCAAAAAAGTGATAACAAATAGAAAAACAAACCAACAACCAAACGAAATAAAACACAGAAAATGAATAAGTTGTCATTAATAATAAACTTGGTAATTTACATGATTTCAACATCAACTACTTTATTGTTAATAAATAACAGTAAAAACCAAAAAATATAAAATTATCAGCAATAAAAATCGGACTTTTACGAGTTCTTTGATACCTAACACCACGTGAAATCAGGTTAATAATGAGAAAACATAAAATATTTCGAGATGGGCTATTAATAATAGTAGGTAAAAAACGAAATTCTAATATCTGAGGATCCCAGCTATTTGTCTCTATCAATAACGCTAAGCTACTTTGGCTTTTCTACAGACGAAAAAAAACCGTATCTTTCGATACGGTTTTCTTAATGGCGGTCAGTGAAGAGCAAGGTTCTAATATCTGGCCCTCCGGATCCTTTGGGCTCTAATCAATAACGCTGAGCTACTTGGGCTTTTCTACAGACGAAAAAAACCGCATCTTTCGATACGGTTTTCTTAATGGTGGTAGGTGAAGAGCAAGATTCTAACATCAGGGAACCTCCGACCCTTTGGGATCTAATTAATGACACAGAGCTACTTGGCTTTTCTATAGACGAAAAAAAACCGTATCTTTCGATACGGTTTTTTTTAATGGTGGTCGGTGAAGAGGGATTCGAACCCCCGACCCTCTGGTCCCAAACCAGATGCG
>NZ_JADQAQ010000071.1 GCF_022129445.1 Photobacterium sp. Ph5 | reverse complement strand
TTAGTTCAAAAAAATCCCCAAGCTGCAGCTTAGGGATTTGTGTATAAGAGACAGACCGAAGTAGCCTTTAATGTTAGTTTGGTTAGCGAAGACTGGGATGTAGCCAGAACCACCAGACTATTAATGCAATAGCAGCAATGCCTAATAATAAGCACATATTATTTCTCCTGTGCTGATTTAGCTTGATAGCTAGGTTTAAATAAGCGAAGCCGATTAGCATTGGTTACGACAGTGATGGATGATAGCGCCATGGCTGCCCCTGCAATGACTGGGCTGAGTAATGCACCTGTGAGTGGGTACAATACACCTGCAGCAATAGGAATACCTAAGCTATTGTAAATAAAGGCACCAAATAGGTTTTCTTTCATATTTCGCAAGGTTGCTTTAGATAACTCTAAGGCATCAACCACTCCATGAAGAGAGTGACGCATTAATGTAAATTGCGCACTTTCTATTGCCACATCAGTACCACTTCCCATCGCAATACCGACTTCTGCCAATGCAAGAGCTGGAGCATCGTTGATACCATCACCGACCATCGCTACTCGATTACCTTGTTGTTGAAGTTGTTTTATTTGTGCCGCTTTGCCATCAGGTAGTACATCAGCAACTACATCAGTAATGCCTAATTTACTCGCAATCACTTGTGCTGTTTTATAACTGTCACCCGTTAGCATCACAACGGTCAGTCCCATTTTTTGCATTCGTTTAACTGCACTTAATGAGTCACTACGTAGAGGATCGCTAATCCCAATGATTCCGATCAGTTGGTTATCTTGTGCTAAATAAATCGGTGTTGCGCCTTGAGAGGCAATATTATCAAAGTCAGTATGAGCTTGACTGATATCAATATTGTGCTGGACCATTAATTTTTCATTTCCCAACATCACGTTGTTTGTATCAATCGTACCTGTTACGCCCATACCAGCAACGGCTTTAAAGTCCGTTACGCGACTGAAAGTCAGCTCTTTTTGCTTCGCTGATTCAATAATAGCGTTCGCTAAAGGATGTTCCGAACTTTGCTCTAAGCTTGCGGTTAATTGTAGTAGCTTATCTTCAGTAAGAGCGGTATAGCTCTGAATACTTACTACTTGTGGCTTTCCTTCAGTGAGCGTACCTGTTTTATCTAACACAACAGTATTGATGTTAGCTGCTTGCTGCATAGCTTCAGCATCACGAATTAAAATCCCTAGCTCTGCTGCGCGTCCAACTCCTACAGTCACTGACATTGGTGTAGCGAGACCTAAGGCACAAGGACAAGCAATGATAAGTACGGTCGTTGCAGCGACTAACATATAAACCGATGACGGTGCTGGACCGAAGTAGTACCACACCATCGCAGTAATAATGGCGATTATCATGACACTTGGCACAAAGATACTTGAGATAGTATCAGCTAAGCGTGCAAGTGCGGGTTTGCTGCTTTGAGCTTGACGAACGAGTTGTATAATTCGAGCAAGCATTGTATCGCTACCAATATGCTCTGCTTTAAAGAGTAATGATCCTTGCTGGTTAATCGTACCTGCTCTTACTTTGTCACCATTTTGCTTGTTAACCGCAAGAGGCTCACCTGTTAGCATCGATTCATCTATATAGGTATTACCCTCAATGACGACACCGTCAACAGCGACTTTTGCACCAGGACGAAGACGTAACGTCATTCCACTTTCTATTTCATTGAGTGGACGCTCACTTTCCACGCCATTTTCAACTACGATAGCAGTTTGTGGTTGTAGGTCGATTAAACGCTCTAATGCTTTAGATGTTTGACTACGCGCACGAACTTCAAGGGCATGGCCTAATGTAATTAAACCTATAATCATGGCTGTTGCTTCAAAGTAAACATGTCGAGCAGACGCTGGGAACATATCTGGTTTTAGCACTACAAGCATTGAAAATAGCCAAGCAGATCCTGTACCTAAAGCGACTAACGTATCCATAGTGGCGCGATGATGTTTAAATGCTTTCCAACTATTGATATAGAAATCTTTACCAACAGTTACGAGCAATAATAGGGTGATTAAGCCAACAAATCCCCATGCTAATTGGCTGGTGGTTGAGTCGATCATCATACTACCGCCAAAGATCCCCCAAGCCATCATAGGAATGCCTAAGCCAAGTGCAATAAATGCATTTCTTAAGTGTGTTTTGAATGTTTGGGTATTTTGTTGTTGTTGACGATGTCGTCGAGTTTGTTCATCTTCACTGATTTCCGCACCATAACCCGCTTCAGTAATAGCGGCAATAACGGCTTTTATATCAGGGGTACCTGAGATAAGTGCTGTTCGCTCTGCAAGGTTTACACTGACAGTATCAACACCGATGACTTGCCTAATCGCTTTTTCAACAGAGGCTACACAACTGGCACATGTCATACCTGATAACAGTAACTGTTGAACCTGAGAACTTTCAGATGAGGGAAGAGTATTTAGCGCTTTATCATCCTTACTCTCTTGTTCATTGATACTTGCTGGTTGGGCTAATTTGTCATCTAAAGCTGTTTGCGTTGCTTGGTAGCCAGCCTCTGTAATAATGGAAATGACATCTTCTGCAGCAAGCATTGTTCTAACTTCTGCATGTGTTTTATCTAAATCAAGGATTTGAATCTGATCATTGGCTTTTAGTTGCTCTGTCAATTTGGCAACGCACTTTTCGCATGAAAGTCCTGATAGAGTAAACATCAGTGTGTTTTCTTCTAATTCCGACGAAGCAGGTATTACTTGATAACCCAGTGACGTAATAATATCGGTAAGTGCATGCTTACTTAGAGAGCCCGTTATATCAGCTGTTTCTTTCGTTATACTAGCGCTAAAAATATCATTACGGTTTGCTAGTGCGGCTTCTACTTTAGCCACGCATCGACCACACGATAAACCAGCTAGTGCAAGTTGATAGTGGAAAAAACCGACTTGATAGCCTAATGCATTGATCTTTTCATACATTGTTTTTAGTGGGCTTTCACTATTTACTGTGATTTGCTTTGTATCAATATCGATAATCTGGCAGTTGGGCAATGTTGCCAAAGCTGAGCGTATTTTATTTACGCAGCTCATGCAATGGACGTTAGCGAGTGGGAGAGTAATAGTATTCATTTTGAGCCCTTACGCCTTACTATATTTAAAGGATGAAGCAAGAATAAACCTTCTAGTTACTGTAAGGTCAAGGTATGTTTGGTGTATTTTAAAGAATAGATAAAAGTGAAGGACAAAGATGATTAATATAAGTGAAGTCGCTGAGAAAACAGGGCTAACAGCAAAAACTATTCGGTTTTATGAAGCTAAAGGCGTGATAAGCCCAGCCCCTAGAGGATCTAATGGCTATCGTTACTATAATCAAAACCATATTTCAGAGTTACTGTTGATCAAACGTTCTCGAATGATTGGATTCTCTCTTGATGAATGCCGTGATTTATTGGCGTTATCAATGGACTCAAGCCGTCAGAGCCGTGATGTAAAAGAAAAGGCGGAAGAAAAGTTAAAAGAGATAGATGTTAAGATCAATGAATTACTACAGATGAAGAAAACACTTGAAGCATTAACTAAGCAATGTCCTGGAGATAAAAATTCAACCTGTCCGATATTAGAAGGTTTAGCACAGCAAGAATAAACAGGCGCTAGAAAATTAGCCCCTGTTATTAATTCTGATTATGAATTACTGTCAGTCATTGCAAGTGTGCCATCGTAAGGGAGCACTTGTAGCTTCGGTTTTGGATGCTTTGTGAAAATGACAAGTTCATCTTTATTCAGTCTTTGTATCGAAAGCTGGTACCAAAAACGTTTATTCGCAAAGTTTAAGCTCTCTATCGCAGCATCAGTAATTTTCTTTGTGTGATCTTCATTACTGGTGACTAATACTGCCGCATTGCCAAAAGCGTAAAAATATAGTCCTTTTAATACCGTATAACCGTTATCTTGTTTAGGATCGGGATAATCAATTAAGGTGTATTGACCAAATTTACAACTACCGAACTGTTCATGGCCTGGAGTGGTTAATTTATAGTTAAAGTCACACCCCATACCGTTAATAATTGGAAATAACATCAGGGCAACTAATGCCATGATGATGTATTTAATTTTTTTCATACAGTTTACCTGCTGAATCTATATATACAGTGCCTTTCGCTGGCAGGTTTTTAGGCAATTCATTTAAGTTAAGAAGCTCTATGTTACCACAGATCTGCTGATTATTAACGGAGACACAAGGTGGTGTTTGCCAACTACTGGTCCAAAGTCCAACCCATGCAAATAACGCAATCATGGATACCCCACAACCCACTTTCGTTAACTTTGATAACGGTGGCTTTACGGTGATATTTGTTTCTTGAGTATCATCATTATCTAATGATGTTGTTACACTTTCTTCTTTACTTAAAGATGCAGTTGTATTTTCACTCGTGATTACGTCATCACTATCTGATACAACTTCGGGTTGGATTTGGTGCTGTATGAAAGTATTTTTAGCAATCGTAAATCCAGCACCTTTTATCGTAATGATAATTTCATTTTTTGTTTTAAAAGCTTTGCGTAAATTAGCGATAGCAACATTTAATGAGTTAGGTACCACTACTTTATCTGGCCAACCGATCTCAAGTAATTTGTCGCGGCTAATAATTTCACCACTATTATCAATTAAGTATTGTAGTATTTTGGTTTCACTAGCACTGAGTTTGGTTGTGGTATCAGGTGTAGAATAAGCGCTTTTTTGGGGTTCAAAGCTATCTTTACCCTGCTTATATATAATCATTGGTTTTACCTATTCACTATTTGTAAAAGACAATAGATGTCTTCTAACGTATTTATCATTGTTATTATTTATAGTGCTAAATGTATCTTTGCGTTGTGGGGTAAACAACGCAGTTTTTAGCGATCAATCTGTCTAAATTGAAGACTTAAGCAATATTCATTGGACGAAAGAAAAACAAAAAACAATTGGATTTCTTTATTGTCAGCGCAGATGCTAACAAAAAAATTTATTTATGGAAGAGATAATAAAAGTAGAACTGGGCATTTTGCACAGATAAATTAATATTCAATCGTCTTTTGATAATTAAATGCCCCTATAAAAATCAATGTTTTTTACGTTATGAGAACACAAGGTGTATATTTGCATCTTGTTGATTTGTAATGATTTATATTTTTTTATATCTCTTTTTTATGTTTTTTTAGTATTGTTTTTTGCGATAAATTTTTTTGTATTTTCCTTTATCTTCTTTTTTTTCTGAAAAAATCATTTTTCAGAAGTCATTTTTTTGACGCTGGTGAAAAAAGCCAAAATAATTGTGAACATCATTTTTTATTACTTGCCATAACATCGTATCCGTCACAAAATGCCTCCCGTTCCTGACAATAACTGCTTTGCGATACACATTAAAAAAATAGTACGCACTATATAAAGCAGACTTAAAAAGTTTAAGCATTACTCAATGGAGTTAAACATGAAATTGAAATCTCTATCTCTATCTGTACTAGCAGCTTTATCTCTAGGTGTTGCTACATCTGCAATGGCAGCTGATGCAACTACTAGCACTACAGCTACAGCACCTGCACAAACAGCACCTTCTTACGATCAATCTGGTTTCTGGATTGGTGGTGCACTAGGTATGGGTTATGTTGGTAACGGTGACGCACATGTGTTCAACGGTACAACTGAAGCGCCAAGCGTTAAATTAGACGCAGGTTACGACTTCAACCAATACTTTGGTCTATACGGTAGCTACGACTACATGCACGACCTAGGTAATGCAGACATGCACCTAGCTACTTTAGGTATGAAAGGTAACCTACCTCTAACTCAAAAGCTTTCTGCATTTGCTAAGTTAGGTGCTACATACATCTATGCTGATAACAAAGATCTAAATGACAACCTATTCCACATGAAGTCTGATAGCTTCTCTGCAACTGGTGGTCTAGGTCTTTCTTACCAAATCACTCACGCACTATCTACTCAAATCGGTGCTGATTACTACCAAAACCTACGTACTTCACACGGTCACGCTGATCTAACTCAAGCGTACTGGGGTATGACTTACAAGTTTGGTCAACCAGCAACACCAATGGTTGTTACTAACAACGTTGAAGTAGTTAAAGAAGTAGCTGTTGAGTCTCAAATCCCAACTCGTTCTTCTTACGTTCTACCATACCAAAATGGTCAAACTAAGCTAAACGACTACGGCCGTTACAACCTAGGTGAAGTTATTGCAACTATGCAAGCTAACCCAGAAGTTAACGCTCAAATCATCGGTCGTGCAGACAAAGTTGGTTCAGCTAAGATCAACGAAAAAGTATCTGCAGAGCGTGCAGCAAACGTTGCTAACTACCTAGAAGCTAACGGTATCGACGCATCTCGTCTAACTGTTTCTTCTGTAAGCTACAACGATCCAATCAAAACTGACTCAGCTGATAAGACTAACTACGTTCAGCGTTCAGTACAGATTATCCTTAAGTAATTAAGAGTGATCACATCTATCTAGTATTTTCATACTAAGATAAATTCAATGCCGGTGACATTTTCACCGGCATTATTTTTTCAATCACATTCCTATTAAATTACTTTAACTAGTCGCTCTATGCGGAGGACTCTGTACGGTTATTGGTAAGCGATTTAATAAGAATGAATTAAAATATAAATTATTAAGGGCTAATAATGAAAAAAGTAACACTATGCTTATTGGCATTAATCACCATTTCATTAACGGGTTGTTTTTCCAATCAGCAACTAGATAAATCTTCACAAATGGTTGGTAATTGGAAACTAAAAGGTGGGCTTGAGCTCCCAGGTATCACTAAACGTCGCCCGTCAGTAAATATTGAACCTAATATGGAAGTTACGGGTTTTACGGGGTGTAATCTTTTTAAAGGTAAAGTTGAGCCTAGTGGTGATTTTTCGCTTCCAGCAGTCACACATAAAATGTGTTTACCGGAATTGGTAAAACAAGAAAATAACATGCTAAACGTGCTACGTAGTGCAACCAGTATTGAAGTTATCAATAATAGTTTAATTGTTGATGCTGGCGATAAGTTCCTTGTGTTTGAAAAAACTAATGCAAGTTGATTGCTTGATGTGATTTAATTTTATATAGAGCCCGACCATAGTGTCGGGCTTTTTCATAATTAGAACTAAGGATAGATGATGTCTGCTATTGCACCAACACAAGTCGTATTTACTCAGCAGCAATGGTTGCTTGATAGCCCTGTAATGCTGATAAATTACGATGATGAAAATTACTATATTGTTACCCAAATAACGCCTTTTCATCCTGTTAGCCATATTTGGCCAGATCATCCAGCTGATCAGGGGAGAATTATTTATGCGGATAAAGCGTATCAAGTTAATAATTGTGTCGTTGGTGCAATTGAATTAGCAACGAATAGACTTTTTGTCGCGCAAGATATTCCTGTTAAACGTGATACTGAAGGTTGGGTATTTGTTGTTGTTCATGTCGTTACAGATGCAATCGCTTTTAATGTGGGCGATATTATTACATTGTCAGTTGATAGCGACTACCAACAAAGTCTAAGCCGTGGACATAGTGCGGGGCATTTATCTTCTTTAGCGTTAAATAAAGTCCTTCATAATGACTTCTGGAGAAAAGAGCCGACTCGTAGAGATGAGCTTGGCTACTATGATTTTCATAGTTATGCCCAAGAAAAAAGTGAAGTGACACCTGATCTCAGTACTGACACGTATCGTTTAGGTAAAACATTACGTAAGCGTGGTCTCAACAGTGCGGATCTATTAGCAGAACTTAATCTCGTAGCTGAGCGTATTAATCTTCAACTCAGTGATTGGGTAGCATTAAAAACTGCTGTAGTAATGAGGCGAGAAGGGGATCATTTAACGGACTCACGTTATTGGCAATGTGATTTGGGCTTTGAAGGTATTATCGAGATCCCTTGTGGCGGTACTCATATTTTATCTTTATCAGAATATCAATCACTTAGCGTTAGTTTTGACGTCATTTCAGAACAAAATATTGTGATGTATACCACTAGCGTTAAAGCATAAGAATGAGCATTTATCTAGATTTTGTCCGCATACTTCTTTTAAAAAGGGAAAGATCTTTATTTATTTAATACATGATCACTGTATTAAATCTAACTTATTCGGATTTATATCCTGTTTAAAATCCGAATACAGCATATGTAACTTATGCTTTCGGGAAGTGTATTGATAAATGTTCTTTTGGTACCAGTTAGCTGATCAGGTTTGTTTTAAAAGATGATCACCACTAAGCATGTTGATCATACCCTTGATCTAAATTGATTTTTTATGATTGTTAGCAATGGAAAAAAGACGTATTTATGATAATTATTTGCGAGCAAGATGAAATTCTACGCGTAAGATAATTGTATTTTCAAATAAGACGTTGAATAATTATGGCTTGAAATTTTGTATGCAGAGGTTGTAAGACATGGCTGATAAAGCTGAAAATATCTGTCCGCAATGTAGCAGTATATTAAATTGGAAAAACCAAGGTTATTTCTGTGATTTTTGCCAACAAGACGTTGAAAAACAGGTGTTTTGTCCTGATTGCAACGAGCAATTAGAGAAGATACAAGCCTGCGGTGCCGCAAATTATTTTTGCAATCATTGCAACGAGTTAAAGTCGAAATCTCGAGTAAAAGTACAATTTCAAATACGTGCTGAAACACACTAAATTTTACAAATAAAAATGGCGCTAATCAGCGCCATTTTATTTGTCATTTCTATTCTTATTTGATAATACAAGAATGAATTTCACCATCCGTGACTGTAGTGATTAGGGTATCGCCTGTTTTTACTTGGGATGTTTTTCTTATGACATCACCTTGTTCATTTCGAGTAATAGAATAACCACGGGCTAAGGTTGCTAGCGGACTTACGGTTTCTAGTTTTTCTGCCGCCACCGCTAATTTATGCTTTGCATTTAGCAGCTTACGGTCTAAAGCATCATAAAGTCTTCGTTCACTTCGCTCTAAATTTCGTTGTGCATTACTTACTAACGTAGCGGGGGAGTAAAGTGATATTTTATAGTTATTACTATCGATATGCTGTTGATGCTTTTGTATTTTTTTCTGCATCGCTTGAACTAAGCGTTGACTAATTTCATCAAGATGTTGCTGCTGTTGATTTAAACGAAGTTGTGGATGCTGACGTTCTAAGCGGTGTTGTAGTTGGGTTGCTTGGCGCAAAGATTGTGATAAATATGACCTGACGGCATGGTGTAATTGTTGTTTTTTACGATCAAGCAATTGCGTTTGGTGAGTCATATCTCGACTGATCAACTCAGCAGCAGCTGAAGGTGTTGGTGCACGGACATCGGCAACAAAATCAGCGATAGTGACATCTACCTCATGACCAACAGCACTGACAATGGGGATCTGGCTAGCAGCAATGGTTCGCGCGACAATTTCTTCATTGAATGCCCAAAGATCTTCCAGTGAACCGCCACCTCGACCGACAATTAACACATCGCATTCCTGCCTAGCATTGGCTCGACCAATCGCTTGTGCAATAGAAATTGCAGAGCCTTCGCCTTGTACCATAGTTGGATAAATTACAATGGGTAAACTCGGATCGCGACGTTGTAATACTTGTAAAATATCGTGTAGAGCCGCGCCTGTTTTTGAGGTAATAATACCTACTCGTTTAGGTTGCTCTGGCAGCATTTGTTTGAGTGATTGAGCAAATAAACCTTCAGCAGCAAGTGACATTTTTAGCTGTTCAAATTGCTGTTGTAAGCGACCATCACCTTCTGGCTGCATACTTTCAATGATCAGTTGATAATCACCACGTGGTTCATATAATGACAAGCGCGCTTTAACTAATACTTGATTACCATTACCTGGTTTAAACGTCACATGTCGATTACTGCCTTTAAACATGGCACATTTAACTTGGGCACGGGAATCTTTCAGAGTGAAATACCAATGACCAGAAACGGGCATCGAGAAATTAGATAACTCACCAATAAGCCATACCACACCCATTTCATTTTCAAGTACGAGACGCACTTGTGCATTTAAGCTAGAAACCGTGTAAATACGACTATTAGTTTGGCTTTGAGGGGAAAAAGTGGTCACTAGGAATGGTACCTGCTATCGAATGAAGTAGTAGGCAGGCGGTCAAAATAAAACCGAATAAGACATAAAGTATACAGGCAGATCAATGGACAGATCTTGGCCGTATTTCCTTGACCGCATCACCGGATAGTTAACCGAAATATATTACTTATCAATTAAAATGTGTCAAGAAAAAAAATAAAAAAAATTCTAGCCAAACGTTTGCTTCGTACGTATAATTCGACCGCAATATTTTATCCTTCTTTAAACCCCTATTCGGTGTGAGATATTGCAATGTTACGAATTAAACAAGAAGCTTTAACCTTCGATGATGTTTTGCTGGTTCCTGCCCATTCAACCGTTCTACCTAACACTGCCGATCTGCGCACTCAACTGACAAAAGATATTTCTCTTAATATCCCAATGGTGTCAGCGTCAATGGATACAGTGACTGAAGGTCGCTTAGCTATCGGTCTTGCTCAAGAAGGTGGTATCGGCTTCATTCACAAAAATATGTCTATCGAACAACAAGCGGATCAAGTTCGCATGGTGAAAAAGTTCGAAGCTGGTGTTGTTTCTGAACCTGTGACTGTTAAACCTACCGCAACGATTGCAGATGTTAAGCGATTAACAGAGCAAAACGGTTTTGCTGGTTACCCAGTAGTAACAGATAGCAATGAGTTGGTTGGTATTATTACAGGTCGTGATGTTCGATTTATTACTGATCTTTCAAAGACTGTTGAAGAAGTGATGACATCTAAAGCGGACTTAGCATCGGCTAAAGAAGGTGCATCTCGTGAAGAAGTTGAAGCTATCATGCAACAACACCGCGTTGAAAAAGTGCTACTTGTTGATGATGAATTCCGTCTTAAAGGCATGATCACGGCAAAAGACTTCCAAAAAGCAGAGCGTAAACCTAACGCTTGTAAAGATGAGCGCGGACGCTTACGTGTTGGTGCTGCGGTTGGTGCTGGTGCGGGTAATGAAGAACGTGTTGCGGCATTGGTTGAAGCAGGCGTAGATGTATTACTTATCGATTCTTCTCATGGTCACTCTGAAGGTGTTTTACAGCGCATTCGTGAAACACGTGCAGCATTTCCTAATCTTCCAATTGTTGGCGGTAACGTAGCAACAGCTGAAGGTGCACGTGCTTTGATTGAAGCGGGTGTTAGTGCTGTTAAAGTTGGTATCGGCCCTGGTTCTATCTGTACAACACGTATTGTTACAGGTGTTGGTGTACCGCAAATTACGGCTATTTCTGAAGCGGCTTCTGTTGCGGATCAGTATGGTATTCCGGTTATTGCCGATGGTGGTATCCGTTATTCTGGTGATATGTGTAAAGCGATTGCCGCTGGTGCATCATGTGTAATGGTAGGCTCAATGTTTGCAGGTACTGAAGAAGCACCGGGCGAAGTTGAACTTTACCAAGGTCGTTCATACAAATCATACCGTGGCATGGGCTCACTAGGCGCAATGTCAAAAGGTTCTTCTGACCGTTATTTCCAAACGGATAATGCTGCTGATAAATTAGTACCAGAAGGTATTGAAGGTCGTGTTGCATATAAAGGTTACCTAAAAGAAATCGTTCACCAACAAATGGGTGGTTTACGTTCAAGCATGGGCTTAACTGGTTCGGCAACGATTGAAGATCTTCGTACTAAAGCTGAATTTGTCCGTATTTCAGGTGCGGGTATGAAAGAGTCACATGTTCATGATGTGACTATTACGAAAGAAGCACCTAACTACCGTATGGGTTAATTGTTTCCCCATTTTAATTGTTGGGTTTAACGATTACGTCAGTAAAAAATAACACTGGGAGCAGACACTCTGCTCCCAATATATACAATTATTCGAGAACACTCACTAATGACCATGACCACAAATATTCATGAACAACGCATCCTTATTTTGGACTTTGGCTCTCAATACACACAGCTAATCGCACGTCGTATCCGTGAAATTGGTGTGTACTGTGAACTATGGAGTTGGGATGTTGATGAAGCCGATATCCGTGAATTTGCACCTAACGGTATTATTCTTTCTGGTGGTCCTGAAAGTGTAACTGAAGCTGGTTCTCCTCGTGCACCACAATATGTTTTTGAAGCAGGTGTGCCAGTATTTGGTGTGTGTTACGGCATGCAGACGATGGCTGAGCAACTTGGTGGTAAAGTTGCAGGTTCTAATGAGCGTGAGTTTGGTTATGCGCAAGTTAAAATTGTTGAGCCAACTCATTTCCTTGAAGGTATTCAAGACGCAATTGCTGAAGACGGTACTCCGTTAATGGATGTGTGGATGAGCCATGGCGATAAAGTGGTTGAAATTCCATCTGATTTTATCAAAGTTGCTGAAACTGATACTTGTCCATTTGCTGCAATGGCAAACGAAGAAAAGCGCTTCTACGGTGTTCAGTTTCACCCTGAAGTGACGCATACACGTCAAGGTATGAAGTTAATTGAAAACTTCGTAATGAATATCTGTGGTTGTGAAAAACTATGGACATCAGCCAATATCATTGAAGATGCTATCGTTCGTATTAAAGAGCAGATAGGTGATGATGAAGTGATTCTTGGCCTTTCTGGCGGTGTTGACTCATCAGTTGTTGCGATGCTTATTCACCGTGCGATTGGTGATAAGTTAACGTGTGTATTTGTTGATAACGGTTTACTTCGTCTAAACGAAGGTCAACAAGTGATGGATATGTTTGGCGATAAGTTTGGTTTAAACATTGTGCATGTTAAAGCCGAAGATCGTTTCCTATCTGCACTTGCAGGCATTGATGATCCTGAAGCGAAGCGTAAAAAAATTGGTCATGTTTTCGTTGATGTATTTGATGAAGAATCAAAGAAATTGAAAAATGCGAAATGGCTTGCCCAAGGTACCATTTACCCTGATGTGATTGAGTCAGCGGCATCGAAAACAGGCAAGGCACACGTGATTAAATCTCACCATAACGTAGGTGGTCTACCAGACGATATGGAAATGGGTCTTGTTGAACCATTAAAAGAGCTATTTAAAGATGAAGTACGTAAAATCGGCCTAGAGTTAGGCTTACCTTATAATATGCTTTACCGCCACCCATTCCCAGGCCCTGGTCTAGGTGTGCGTGTACTAGGTGAAGTGAAGAAAGAGTACTGTGACTTACTACGTCGTGCAGATGCAATCTTCATTGAAGAGCTTCATAAGGCAGATCTTTACAACAAAGTATCGCAAGCATTTACCGTATTCCTACCTGTTCGCTCTGTTGGCGTAATGGGTGACGGTCGTAAATATGATTGGGTGGTATCACTACGTGCAGTAGAAACAATCGATTTTATGACAGCACATTGGGCACACCTGCCTTACGATTTCCTAGGTAAAGTATCGAACCGTATTATCAACGAAGTCGATGGTATTTCTCGCGTAGTTTACGATATTTCAGGTAAGCCACCTGCAACGATCGAGTGGGAATAATAGTCCTTACTAATAAATAGTAACAAATTTCAAACCCTAGCAAGATCACTTGCTAGGGTTTTTTATTGCTCATATTTTTTCGATAGTCACTCAACCCTAGGTGTTGTGATGGTTTGCTATGCCTTTTTTTAAACGTTATTTATGGGTGTGATTCTAGAGGGGTATAACTTAGCTCGTGTGGAATGTATTTAATCATGACGGGTAATGTTTATCGTTGTTTGAAATGATGTTGATTTATTGTTTACGGTTAATGCTTGGTTACAAAGTTTTGTTATAACTTTTAGTGATTCGTTAGATGATATTGCTTTTTTTTATTTTTCTTTAGCTACAATCGTCCGACCTAAATTCAGCGTCGTGCTGAAAGGAAAATAACGAGATTTACAAAAAGTAGATCCATGTTGCAAACATAACCAACATATAGGGGCACGGAGTTGCCATGAACGAAAAAACATTAAATCAAGCGCCGAAGACATCAAGCGCTATGGATAAGTTTTTAAATGGTATTGAGCGAGTAGGTAATAAGATCCCCGATCCTGCTTTACTATTTTTCTGGGGATTAGTCGTTGTTTGGGTTCTTTCAGCGATTATGTCTCAGTTTGACTTTGGACTGGTTCACCCTGTTACACAACAAGTTGTACAAGTAAACAATCTCTTAACAGGTGATGCATTAGCGAGTTTCCTTGCCAATATGGTAAAGAATTTCACAGGTTTTGCACCATTAGGGATCGTACTGGTTGCGATGTTGGGTGTCGGTGTTGCTGAAGCATCAGGCTTTATCAATACGGGTCTGAAAAAAATGTTGAATGTGACACCCGCTAAACTATTAACACCTATGTTAATTTTAGTTGCGATTGTCTCACATACAGCTGCAGATGCTGGTTATGTATTGGTTATTCCACTAGGTGGTATTATTTTCCATGCAGCGGGTCGACATCCATTAGCAGGTATTGCGGCAGCGTTTGCAGGTGTATCTGGTGGTTTCTCAGCAAACTTTATTCCATCAGGTATTGATCCACTTCTTGCCGGCTTTACCCAAGAAGCGGCGCGTATCATGGATCCTGATTACATTGTAAATCCATTAGCGAACCTAATGTTTACTGGTTTGTCTTCGATTATTATTGTTGCCATTGGTTGGTATATCACAGATAAAGTGATTGAGCCGCGCTTAAGCAAAACGGCGATTGATGAAGATGCAGAAGAAGCGCCTGATATGGGGTCTTTCACAGAGCTTGAAAGTAAGGCATTTTCTTTCGCAGGTTGGGCAATGGTGGCAGGTATTGCTTTACTTGTTGCTGCTGTATGGCCTGAGTCATCACCACTGCGCTCCCCAACCGGTGAAATTGCAGCATTCAATGCACCGGTTATGCAATCCATCGTTCCGCTAATTTTTATCTTGTTTGTGATCCCTGGGATCATCTACGGTAAAGTGGCAGGTACGTTCAAGCAAAGTAGCGATGTGATCAAAGCAATGTCAACCACTATGGCGGGTATGGCAAGTTTCATGGTGATGGTGTTCTTTATTGCCCAGTTCTTGGTTGCTTTTACACAATCAAACTTAGGCACGTTGTTAGCACTTTCTGGCGCACAGTTACTACAAGAGATGAATTTACCGGGTCAGGTAACTATCGTAGGTATGATCTTGCTAACAGCAAGTGTGAACTTACTGGTAGGCTCGGCTTCTGCGAAATGGGCATTGATTGGTCCTATCATGGTACCAATGCTAATGGCGGTAGGTATTTCTCCTGAGCTAACACAAGCGGCATACCGTGTAGGTGACTCTGTATCTAATATCATTTCACCAATGATGGTGTTCTTCCCACTGGTTGTTGTTTACATGCAACGTTATGTGAAGAGTTCTGGTATCGGTACACTTGCTTCAATGATGATGCCATATTCAATTGCAATGCTAGTAGGCTGGACAATCTTCTTACTCGTTTACTGGGCGTTAGGTATTCCTCTAGGTGTACAAGCGCCATACACATACAGCTTATAATTTAAGTGACTGATAATTTAAATTTCAGCAGATAAAAGAAAAGCCTCGCTAAAATAGTGAGGCTTTTTTCTATCTATCAGCTAAAGATATAATTTGAATATCTCTATTGATGATATGGGTTCTTACTTATTGAAGTGTTCAGCGTGGAAGCGTAGGTGATCTTCAATAAATGTCGCCATAAAGTAGTAGCTGTGATCGTAACCATCTTGCATACGAATTTCTACAGGATAGTCATTCGCTTCTGCCGCAGCCATTAAAGTTTCAGTGCGCAGTTGACCTTCATTATAGAAGTTATCGTGCGTACCTTGATCAACCAGCATTGGTGTTTTTTGCTCAGCTTTACGCATTAACTCGCTTGAATCGTATTGCTTCCACGTTTCAGTGTTGCTGCCTAGGTAACCGGTAAAGGCTTTTTGACCCCATGCACAGTTCATAGGATTAGCAATTGGGCTAAATGCAGATGCTGATGTAAAACGCTCAGGATTACGCATCGCAATCATTAATGCACCATGTCCACCCATTGAGTGACCGCTGATTGCACGTTGATTAGATACAGGGAAGTGAGCTTCAACTAATGCTGGTAGCTCATTAACAATGTAATCGTACATGTTGTAATGACGATTCCAAGGTGCTTCTGTCGCGTTCACGTAGAACCCAGCGCCTAAGCCAAAATCGTAGCTACCTGTTGGATCATCTTCTACACCTTCGCCGCGTGGGCTAGTATCGGGTGCAACAATGGCAACACCTAATTCTGCTGCGATACGTTGAGCGCCCGCTTTTTGCATAAAGTTTTCATCAGTACACGTTAAACCTGATAACCAGTAAATTACTGGTACTTTTTGTCCTGCAGCCGTTTGTGGTGGTAGGAAAATAGCAAAACGCATATCGCAATTAAGTACTTCTGAGCGGTGTGTATATTGTTTATGCCAACCGCCAGCAGTTTTATTACAGCTAATGTTTTCTAAAGGCATGGGATGCTCTCTCAGTCAGATCAGGCGCAGAGATAGAGTACAGAAGATGATCTCTGCGCATTAATTATTATGTAATTATATTATTATTTATCGAAGTGGATAATAGTACGGATACTTTTACCTTCGTGTAGCAGGTCAAATGCTTCGTTGATTTTGTCTAATCCCATATTAAATGAGATAAAGTCATCAAGTTGGAATTCGCCAGCCATGTAACGATCTACGATACCTGGAAGTTCTGAACGGCCTTTAACACCACCGAATGCAGAACCGCGCCATACACGACCTGTTACTAGTTGGAATGGACGAGTAGAGATCTCTTGACCTGCACCAGCAACACCAATGATTACTGATTCGCCCCAACCTTTGTGACAACACTCAA
>NZ_JADQAQ010000070.1 GCF_022129445.1 Photobacterium sp. Ph5 | reverse complement strand
GAGTTCGAATCTCTCCACCCCTGCCATCTTCAAGAAAGCCTCGTCAGAAATGACGGGGCTTTTTTACGTCTGTATGATTGTAAACTCCCACATAAAGAAAGCCCCACGATAAAGTGAGGCTTAATATGATGATCATTGATAGTGATAAAAGTGACGTAGCCAACGCTCAGCTATCATTATTTCGTCCTCTTCACATAATGATTGAATACCTGATTCAAATTGTTCGGCATCTTTAATTAGCTTTAATCCTGCGAGCATATGAGCCGCTTCAAATAAATAAAGGGTTGGATCGCCCATCCCTGTTTTAAACGGTGTATTTGCTGATTCTCCCCCTGCGAAAAGATACACGCTGTGCCCATGACGAGTCTTATATTCTTTGGTTAATCTATTAGTTTTTACTTCGGTGAGTACGCCCTGTTGCAATAAAGTAGGCAAATGAAGTTCATCATCGGCAGAGGTTACCGTGCTGATAAACATTGGTTGTGAGAGTGCATCAATCATCTCGGGTGTAATCGATTGATTTCCTGTACAACAGAACAACATATTACAGTGTTCGACTAAATATTTGCTTGAGCAAGCTTGAATACCGTCACGAGGAAATTGAGTCAATTTTCTTGGATCGCTATCAGTAACATGAATGTTGGTGATACCTTTAGCTTTAAGATGTTTGATCACTCCTCTGCCAAGGTTTCCTGCTCCGATCACACCTGCTTTTAAAAAGCCGGAGTTATTGATTTTAAGGCCAAATTCTTCTCGTAATATTTGATCGGAATAGTGAACAATACATTCAGAAGCTTCAAAATCTGCTGGTGCTTTGATACTGAGATGGGAAACCGTGACAAGAGGTTTCGTAAAGGATTTATCAAGATACTTTTGTAAGCCATTAGCGGTTAGTTCAGTAATACCAATACATTGCTCTTTGAATACGTGGCAAATATGTGTAATGGAAGATGAGAAGTAACCACCGTGATCAAGAATAAGGAAAGGGGTGTCAGGACTAATATGCTGGCGGATAAACATCTCACAATACTCAATGTTTTTTAAGTAAGCTTTATTATTGTGAGTAGAAACAACATGACAACGTGGGATTTTCTTTATCGTTGTGAGTAGTTCAGGGTTTGCACCTACAGTGGCATCTTTGGGAATAAATATAAGTTTGTCAGCGAGTTCGGCAAGAACATTAATATAAGGTAAAGATCCTTCATAGCAATGCATGACAGAAAAAATTACAAGGTTATTAGGGAGATCATATTCTTGTGAGAGTTTTTTTAGGAATTGATAACCATGATCTGCATAAAAATCAGCGCAATATGAATGCGTTAATATTGGACTTGGCACTACTGTTGTTCCTTGAAAAATGCACTAATAAAACGAGCTAAAGTAAATTATCTACATAGCAATCATTAAAAAGCTGCAGCAAAGCATGCAATAGCGGCTCTTGCTCACGAGATTGCTTACAACATAAACCTAAACTCATGGGTTCAATTGATTCAGTATTAAATCGCTGAACCTTGTCGCTAACGGGGCTATTATTTATTACCACATCCGGCGCTATTCCAACACCACAGCCAAGCGCCACCATACTGACAATAGCTTCATGCCCTGATATTTGGGCATAGATAGAAGGGGTTATTTTCTTTGTCTTAAACCACTTATCAGCACGGGTTCGCGCAGGTCCTGATTCTGGCAGTATAAAAGATAAAGATTTCCAATCTGGATCATGATTTAAGCTTTTTTGTAATGTTGGCGATGAGACTAATGGTCCAATCAACGACATCTGGATCTGATCAACTTCGATGTAAGTTAATTTAGACGGTAAGAGGTCGGGTTTGGCAGCAATAGCGATGTCGACATCACCGGATAGGACTTTCTCTATTGCTAGGGCTGGATCCCCTGTTTGAAGTTGAATTTCGATATGGGGATAAATGACGCGAAACTTATTTAATATATTGGGGAGGTGACTATAACTTGCAGTCACTGAGCAGAAGAGGGTTAATTTCCCTTGTAGCTGAGAATGATCTTCCTGTAATTCACTTTTTAATTCAAACCAATTACTGACAATTAAAGACGCGACGGGAAGCAATTTTTTTCCAGCTAGCGTTAATTCAACACTACGATTATCACGCATAAATAAGGTTTGGCCTAACTCTTCTTCGAGACGCTGAATAACGCGACTTAATGCTGAAGGGCTGATATGCATGGCTTGTGCTGTTTGGCTAAAGTTATGGGACTCACAAAGGTGAAGAAATAGTTGCAGGTTTTTAATATTCATCATCCATGTTGCATAATTTGCAATTAGTTGTTGTGAATATAGCACTTTGCGCAACAAATTACCTGATCTACTATCAGGTTATTCGACAATAAGATGTCGACTAAAGGATTTATTTTTTCACGGAGTTTGTTGTTATGGCTAATTATTTTAATACCCTAAACCTACGTCAGCAGTTAGATCAGCTAGGTCGCTGTCGCTTTATGGATCGTGCAGAATTTGCAACAGAAGCTGATTACCTTAAAGGTAAGAAAGTAGTGATTGTTGGTTGTGGTGCGCAAGGTCTAAACCAAGGTTTGAACATGCGTGACTCAGGTCTAGATGTTTCTTATGCGTTACGCCAAGCGGCGATTGATGAGCAGCGTCAATCATTTAAGAACGCAAAAGAAAATGGGTTTGAAGTAGGTAGCTACGAGCAACTGATCCCACAAGCTGATTTAGTGGTAAACCTAACACCTGATAAGCAGCACACGAATGTTGTTGAAACGGTTATGCCATTAATGAAGCAAGGTGCATCACTGGGTTACTCTCACGGTTTCAACATCGTTGAAGAGGGCATGCAAATTCGTAAAGACTTGACCGTTGTTATGGTTGCACCTAAGTGTCCAGGTACAGAAGTTCGTGAAGAATATAAGCGTGGTTTTGGTGTTCCAACATTGATCGCGGTTCACCCTGAAAATGATCCACAAGGTGATGGCCTTGAGATTGCTAAAGCATGGGCGGCAGCAACGGGGGGACACCGTGCTGGCGTACTAGAGTCATCATTTGTTGCTGAAGTAAAATCTGATCTAATGGGTGAGCAAACGATCCTGTGTGGCATGCTACAAGCAGGCTCTATTGTTTGTTACGAGAAGATGATTGCTGATGGCATCGCACCAGAATACGCAGGCAAGCTTCTGCAGTACGGTTGGGAAACGATCACTGAAGCACTGAAGTTTGGTGGTGTATCTCATATGATGGATCGTCTATCAAACCCTGCTAAAGTAAAAGCGTTTGACCTATCGGAAGAACTAAAAGATCTGATGCGTCCACTTTACAACAAGCACATGGATGACATTATCTCTGGCCACTTCTCTAGCACTATGATGGCTGACTGGGCAAATGATGATGCTGATCTTCTTGGCTGGCGTGGTGAAACCGCTGAAACACAATTTGAAAACTACCCATCTTCTGACATTCAAATCAGTGAGCAAGAGTACTTTGATAACGGCATCTTGATGGTTGCTATGGTACGTGCAGGTGTTGAACTGGCATTTGAAGCAATGACAGCATCAGGCATCATTGATGAGTCTGCATACTACGAGTCGCTACATGAACTACCACTTATCGCGAATACTATTGCACGTAAGCGTCTATATGAAATGAACGTGGTTATTTCTGATACAGCAGAGTACGGTAACTACCTATTTGCAAACGTAGCAACGCCATTACTACGTGAGCAATTTATGCCGAAAGTAGCGACGGATGTGATTGGTAAAGGTTTGGGTGAGACATCTAACTTTGCTGATAACCAGAAGCTAATTGAAGTGAACGAAGCACTACGTAATCACCCAGTAGAAGTGATTGGTAAAGAGCTACGTGGTTACATGAAAGACATGAAACAAATCGCTGTTGGCGGTTAATTTTAGCGTCGATTAAATAGAAAAAAGCCCGGTTTTTGACCGGGCTTTTTAGTTTTTGAATTTTCAAATTAAGCGTTATCGCTTTTCGCTTCAGCATCAAGTTTTGCTTCAAGCTCTGCCATTTTTTGCTCAAGTTCATTAAGCTTCTGGCGAGTACGAAGGAGAACCTGAGTTTGCACATCAAATTCTTCACGGTTCACGACATCTAATTTACCCAATTGCGCTTGGATCACTTGTCGTACTTTTTGCTCAACGTCATTGCCGAGCTCTTTGACTGGCTGTGGCATTGCGTCTTGAATTTGCTTAGCTACTTGCTCAAGCTTCTTTGGATCAAACATGATTCGCTTACTCCGTTGCGAGAATCGTTATTCTTCTATTGTAATCGTCGTACTAGCTAAAATAAAAGGGCGCGGAAGTTCCAGCGCCCTTTTTCATTTATTTATTACTTAGAAATGGCTATCTGTTGCATCGTCATCTTCAACGAATACAGGTAGCGGTTTGTGTTCGCTTGCTAGGAATGTATAGATAACTGGCAGAACAAACAAGGTAAACAGTGTACCGATAGAAAGACCTGCCACGATAACAATACCAATACTAAATCGAGAGGCAGCACCTGCACCTGATGCATAAAGTAATGGAACTAAGCCAGCAATCATTGCACATGTGGTCATCAGGATAGGACGAAGACGGATCTTCGCGGCTTCCATGACGGCTTCTGTACGACTCTTACCATGGTAGAGCTGTTCTTCTTTGGCCACTTCACAAATCAAGATACCGTGTTTGGTTATCAAGCCTATCAGGGTTATCAAACCGATTTGTGAGTAGATATTCAAGGTTGTTGCTCCCCATGCCAGTGCGATTAAGGCACCACAAATCGCCAGTGGAACAGAAACGAGAATAACCAGTGGATCACGTAGTGATTCAAACTGAATCGCTAAGACTAAGAAGATGATTGCTAGTGCAAGACCAAAGGTTGCATACAGAGCATTACCTTCGGTTACGTATTGACGACTCTCACCTAAGTAGTTGTAGCTATAGCCGGTTGGTAATACTTTCGCCGCTTCGGTGTTTAACCAACTTACCGCTTCACCAATCGATGTACCAGGGGCTAATACGCCACTGATGGTTGCTGCATTTTGCTGGTTAAAGCTTGGTAATGTTGGTGGTGTCGATTTCACTGTAATCGATACTAAGCTACCTAATGGGATCAGATCACCGGTATTGGTTTTCACGTAATAGTTGTTTAAATCATTTGGATTAAAACGATTTTTACGCTCAACCTGTGGGATCACTTTGTATGAGCGACCTAAGATATCAACACGGTTAATGTCACCACCGGCTAACATCGTGCTTAATGTGTTACCGATAGATTGCATCGTCACACCGTAAGCACCTGCTTTGTCTTTGTTGATATTAATCTTCATGTCAGCCGAGTCGTACTTCAAGTTAAGATCTGAGTAGACGAACATCGGATTATCTTTTACCTTCGTCAGCATTTCAGATGCGACCTGGAACAAGCTCTTGAAGTTGTTCGGCGTGGTGATCACAAACTGAACAGGGAAACCGCCGCCAGCACCAGGCAAGCTTGGCATTTGGAACGCGGCTACCGACATTTGAGGAATGTCTTTGATCTTCTTCGCAACTTCATTTGCTACTTGCTCTTGGCTTTGGTCGCGTTCACTCCAAGGTTTCAAGGTCGCTAGACCAAAGGCTTGGTTAGCAGCAGGAATACCAGAGAAGACCTGTGCATATTCCACGCTCTTTTGATCAGTTAGTACCTTGTTAACTTGGTTCATGGTGTCTTCAATGTAATCCAAGTTTGCGTTTGATGGCGCATTACCTTGGAATACCACCACACCGTTATCTTCAGCTGGTGCCAATTCACTTGGAATGAACTTGAATAAGAACGGTAAGCTCGCAAATGCACAAATCGCAAATACAATCACGACAGAGCGCATATTCATGATGCCACCTAGCATTTTTTCATAGCGTAGGGTGAGGCGATCAAGGAAGCGGTGAACGGCTAGCTCAAATTTATTTGGCGCCGCGTTTTCTTTTAGGAAGTGAGCACACATTACCGGTGATAATGTCAGTGCGATGATCCCTGAAATAAAGACGGCACCAGCGAGCGTTAATGCAAACTCTTTAAACAGCGAGCCAGTTAAGCCACCCATTAATGCGATAGGTGCGTATACCGCGCCTAGGGCGATAGTCATCGAAATAACTGGAACAGCAATTTCACGGGTACCAATAATGGCAGCGCGGAACGGGCTTTGTCCCATTTTCATGTGACGCTCAACGTTTTCGAGTACTACGATGGCGTCATCCACTACCAGACCGATAGCAAGTACCATCGCTAGTAGTGTCATGAGATTCCAAGAAAACCCAAACATCTGCATCACCAGTGCGACACCAACAAGTGATAGTGGGATTGTGATGATTGGGATCAGTACCGAACGTAGCGAGCCAATAAATAGTGCGATAACAATCAATACAATCACTGCCGCTTCAAGGATAGTTTTAATTACCTCATGAATAGAGTCGTTAATTGCAATGGTTGAATCGTACATCACCGTCATTTTGATGGTGCTTGGCATGTTACGTTCAATGGTTGGTAGCAGTTTTAGTACATCTGCCGCAATGTTAATTGGGTTGGCACTTGGCGCGGCTTGAATCGCACCAACAACGGCTTCTTGGCCATTTGCTGTTGCACGGTAGCTATCACTGCTTCTTGATAACGTCACTTTTGCGATGTCACCTAAGCGAGTGACTTGGCCATCTTTACTGGTTACAACCAGTTTTTCTAACGCTTCAGGGCTATTTGATTGAGTATCAGCACTACCGTTATAAAGCACAAAGTCGTTGTTAACCTGACCAACAGCAGATTGGTAGTTATTGGCTTTGAGTACTTGAATAACATCGGTTGCTGATAAGTTAAATGCCGCCATTTTTTGTGGGTCTAACCAAACACGTAGGGCGTAAGGAACACCACCGTACATATCGACTTTAGAGACACCGTTAACGGTAAATAACTGTGGTTTAACCACTCGCTCAATATAGTCAGTGATTTGACTAGAGTTTAAGCTCTTACTGGTGAAACCTAAGTAAAGCACACCCGTATCACCACCGGTTGATAAGGTGATAGTTGGATCTTGGGTTTCTGTTGGTAGCTGTGAACGTACTGAGTTTACTTTCGCCAGAATGTCAGCCAAGGCAGCATTTGGATTGGTATTCAGTTTCATTTGTACCGTAATTGTCGACATCCCCAAGGTACTTTGAGCGGTGATGTAGTCAATATTATCGGCTTGGGCAATGGCTTGCTCTAAGGGCTGAGTAATAAAGCCCTGCATCAGATCGGCACTGGCACCGTAGTAAGCCGTGCTTACGGTTACTACGGTGTTAGTCATTTCTGGATACTGTCGAACCTGCATTTTGAAAATCGCCTGAAATCCTAACAATGCGATCATTAAACTGATCGAGATTGCGAGGACGGGGCGTCTGATAAATATATCAGTAAAGCGCATACTGAGAGTTCTCCAATTACAACAGTGGGGTTACGGCTGGAGCTTTAAGTGCATCATTTTCAACGATATGTACTAGCGTCTTGTTACTTAAACGGATTTGACCGGTGGTAACAATTTGCTCGCCAGCTTTTATACCTGAAAGGATTCGCACTTGATTACCATGGTTTTGACCTGTGGTTACCACTGTTTGAATCGCACGTAATTTGCCATCAACTTCTTTCAGTACGTATACCGTGTCACCATATAAGGTGTAAGTAATCGCTGTTTGTGGAACGATAATTTGATCAGTAATAGTCGGTAGGATGACGCGTGCGCGAGCAAACATACCGCTACGTAATTTACCGCCGCTGTTTGGAATATCTGCTTGAACTTGTACCAGACCCGTCTGTGCGTTTACTGCAGGTTCAATTGCTGTGATTTGACCTTTAAAGTCGATATCTTGGTAAGCATCGACATTGATATCTACTACTTGACCAATTTTGATCTTAGAAATATCAGTTTGAGGTACTGTGAAACGAAAACGCATAGTACGGGTATCTTCTAGGCGAACGATTTGAGTACCTGGTTGAATGTACTGACCCAGGTAAACGTTACGTAGGCCGACTTCACCAGTAAACGGTGCCACGATATCACGGCGTTGAATTGATTCTTCTAACGATTTGATTTGTGCAACAAGCGCAAGATAGTTGGCTTTTGCTTCATCAAGGTTTGATTTAGAAACTGAACCTTTACGATATAAATCTTGGTAGCGCTTATAAGTCGCTTGTACCGCTGGTAATTTCGCTTTGGTACTTTGTAGGCTTGAGACTTCTACATTAGAGTTAATTGAGACTAACTCTTGACCGGCTTTAACATGCTGACCTGATTCAAATGCGATTTTACTGATCACACCAGAGGCTTCAGAGGTTAATGTAACACCTTGTACTGGTTCAATAAAACCAATGGCTTGAATGGCAGGATACCAGTTTTCCCCTTTGGTAGTAATCGCAGTTACTGGGTAATTAGGCTCAGGCATGTTTGCCATGTATTCCGCAATTTTTTTCTGTTTGAACAAGTTGAAACCAATGACGCTCCCGAATAACAGGAGGACAAGAAGTAACACGACTATCCATTTTTTCATTGTAAGGTTTGCTCCGGTTTTACGATATTAATGCAGAATGATAGCGTCCCAAGAAGCATTGATTATTGCTTCAAGTTCGTCATCGTTGATCTGTAAACCACCATTGATTTGACGTCGCGCTAGGTTGCAACTCGTCTCAAGGCTCAAAATACTCAGAACCTCGTTATCAATATTCTTAAATAAGCCGCAGGCTTTTCCTTCATTAAACATAGTTGCTACGGAAGAAAACAATTTTTGGCTTAAGTGCTTCTGATCTTGTCTACTGCGACAAGGTAGGTTTTGGAACTGACCCCGAATGATCAATGGGGCATCACCATTTAGTGTCATATGCCATAAATTAAGCCACATCATTCGATAACGTTGCTTAAGCGGCATAGTATCGACAACATTGTGACTAATTTGAGCGGCAATATAAGTTAAAATATGATCATGTAATTGGTTGAGTAAGTCGTCTTTATCGTTGAAATAACGGTAAATAGTACCTGCTGCAACATTGGCTTCTTTAGCTACCATTTGCATTGAAAGGCCATGAAAACCAAATTCGGCAAGTAGCTTTTCTGTTGCTGCCAATATACGTTGTTTTTTCTCATTCATAGTAGTAATCATATTTGCAAGTGTAATGAATGAACGATCGTTCATTATTGTAGGTTGTCACCTTTGATGCGCAAGGTTTTATTTAGCCTTTAGCCGATAAAGAGAGATAAAAACCGTAAATTAATTCTTTTTACGAATGTGTGGTTTGAAAAGGTTACGAATAAGTAATAAGTATAGGAATAATTGGGTATGACTAAGCAAAAAAAAGCGCATACCCAAAGGCATGCGCTAATTTATGTTTCGGAGTAAGTATTACTCGGCTAACTGCTCTTTATTGTCGGTATTTTTCTTTTTGCCGCGGCTGAAAATACGCTCAACCACCACAAAGAATATTGGAATAAAGAATATCCCAAGGAATGTTGAACTTAACATACCGCCAAGAACCGCAGTACCAATCGCATTCTTACCACCAGAGCCAACACCGGTACTGATAGCCAATGGTACAACACCTAGACCAAATGCCAGTGATGTCATGATAATTGGACGAAGACGTACACGAACGGCATGGAGTGTTGCTTCAACTAATCCAGCACCTTTTTCGTAGTACTCTTTAGCAAATTCAACAATCAAGATGGCGTTCTTAGTCGCCAAACCAACCGTGGTTAATAGACCTACTTGGAAGAATACATCGTTAGGCATGCCACGAGCGTTCATTGCCAGTAGTGCACCGATGATCCCAAGCGGTACCACTAATACCACCGCAAAAGGAACAGACCAACTTTCATACAATGCTGCAAGTACTAAGAATACGACTAAGATAGATAACGCATACAGCATAGGTGCTTGGTTACCAGATAGACGCTCTTCATAGGATAAGCCATTCCACTCAACACCGAAACCTGGTGGTAATTGTTTCACCATCTCTTCAATATCAAGCATTGCTTGACCTGTACTGTAACCTGCAACCACGCTGCCTTGAATGTTGACCGCAGGTGTCGCATTGAAACGCTCAAGTCGAGGTGACGCGTATTTCCATTCACCCGTCGCAAATGCGGAGAATGGTACCATTTCACCTTTGTTGTTACGGACATACCAAGTATCTAAGTCCGTTGGTTTCATACGGTATTGTGCATCGCCCTGTACGAATACTTTTTTCACGCGTCCACGGTCGATGAAGTCATTCACATACGAACTACCCCAAGCGGTACCTAATACTTTATTCACTGATTGAATATCAATACCGAGAGCTCGAATTTTGGCTTGATCAATATTGATTTGGTACATCGGCGCATCTTCTTGTCCGTTAGGACGTACCCCAACAAGGTTTGGATTTTGTGCCGCTAGACCTAATAATTGGTTACGCGCTGCGATCAGTTTATCGTGCCCTTGACCACTTCTATCTTGAAGGTAGAAGTCAAAACCACTCGCTGTACCTAATTCAATGACCGCAGGTGGTGCAAATGAGAACACCATTGCGTTCTTTATTTGCTGGAAATAGCCCATTGAACGGTTAACGATAGATTTCACATCCATTCCAGGCAATTGACGATCAGACCAATCTTTTAATCCAACAAAGGCCATACCCATATTTTGACCACTACCAGCAAAACTAAAGCCAGACACACTAAATACACTAGCAACGCTATCTTTTTCTTGAGTTAGGTAGTAATCAGAGACTTTATCCATCACCTCTTGGGTTTGTTCTTGGGTCGAGTTAACCGGCAAAATAGCCTGACTAAACAAGATCCCCTGATCTTCATCAGGTAAGAACGAGGTTGGCATACGCATGAAGATCCAACCGACAGCAACGGTTAAGCCTAGGAAGATAAACATCACGCGAATAGAACGCTTGATCATCGCCGCAACACCTGACTCATATCGCTTCGTCAAGTTATCAAAGGTGCGGTTAAACCAACCAAAGAAGCCTTTTTTTTCCCCGTGTTCTACCGGTTTTAGCATGGTTGCACACAAGGCAGGGGTCAAGATCACGGCCACCAAGACCGAGAGTGCCATGGCGGTAACAATGGTTATTGAAAACTGACGATAAATAACTCCAGTTGAACCTGACATAAATGCCATAGGAACAAATACAGCTGATAGAGTTAAGGCAATACCGACCAGTGCGCCAGTGATCTGATCCATCGACTTACGTGTTGCTTCAACGGCATTTAAGCCTTCTTCATGCATCACACGTTCAACGTTCTCTACCACCACGATGGCATCATCAACCAGCAAGCCAATGGCAAGTACCATCGCGAACATGGTTAAGGTATTGATGGAGTATCCCGCCAGAGAGAGCACCGCAAAGGTACCTAATAGTACAACGGGAACTGCAATGGTTGGGATTAAGGTTGCTCGGAAATTCTGTAAGAACAGGTACATGATGATAAACACCAGTGCCACCGCCTCAAACAGTGTATGAACAACCCCTTCAATCGATTTTTCAACGAATGGCGTAGTATCGTACGGGTAAACAGCGGTTAAACCTTCAGGAAAGAAAGGTTTTAGCTCTTCAACTTTCGCTTTGACCGCTTCAGCTGTCGCCAGCGCATTCGCGCCTGTTGCGAGTTTAATACCTAAACCACTGGCAGGTTTTCCGTTGTAAAGTACTTGAACCGAATAACTTTCAGCCCCTAATTCAACCCGTGCAACATCACTAAGATGGACCGTTGCACCAGAAGAGTCAGATTTAACAATAATGTTTTTAAATTCTTCTGGTGTTTGTAAGCGGCTTTGTGCGGAAACTGTCGCGTTAAGCTCTTGACCTGGAAGAGAAGGAGACGCACCAAGTTGACCTGCTGAGATCTGTGCATTCTGCTCTTTAATTGCCGAAATAACATCAATACTGGTAAGGTTATATTTGGTTAGTTTTAAAGGATCTAGCCAGATACGCATCGCATATTGTGCACCGAAAGTGGTGATTTCACCTACACCCGGAACACGACTCATAGGATCGGCAACATTCGAACTGATGTAGTCCGAAATATCGTTTTTATCCATTGAGCCATCTTCAGAATAGAAGCCAACAACCATCAAGAATGATGAGCTTGCTTTGTTTACCTTCACACCTTGTTGTTGCACTTCCATTGGTAACAGCGGAAGGGCAGATTGCAGCTTGTTCTGTACCTGTACCTGAGCGATATCAGGATCCGCTTCTGCATTAAAGGTTAGGGTAATTTGGGTATTACCAAAGCTATCACTGGTGGATGATAGGTAACGTAGGTTATCGATACCTGTCATACGTTGTTCGATAACCTGAGTAACGGTATCTTCCATGGTTTTTGCGTTTGCGCCAGGGTAGCTAGCGCTGATCACCACCGTAGGCGGTGCAATACTCGGATACTGCGACACTGGCAATTTGAGAATTGACAGTACCCCCGCAAGCATCACGATAATTGCGATCACCCAAGCAAAAATAGGGCGATCGATAAAGAAACGAGCCATATCTTATCTCTACTTTTGTGGTTGTGTGTTATTGGCAATGGTTGGTTGAACCAAAGCGCCTGGACGAACTTTTTGCAAGCCATCGACAATGACTTGGTCACCGTCTTTTAAGCCTTTGGTGATACGCCATTGGTTATCAATTACTTGCGCAGTCGTTACAAGGCGAGATTCCACTTTGTTTTCGGCATTCACAACCATTACCGTTGCTTCGCCTTTACTATTACGGGTAACGGCTTTTTGTGGAACCATTATCGCTTTAGGATCGGTACCTGTGTTTAGTACTGCACGCACATACATACCTGGTAGCAAAATACCGTCAGGATTTGGGAATTCAGCGCGTAATGTGACAGAGCCCGTATTAGGATCTACGTTGACTTCAGAAAACTGTAATACGCCGTGATGAGGATAAACCGAACCATCTTCTAGGATAAGTTCAACATCAGCATTCTGGCTGGCTTGGAGTTCACCTTGCTTTAATGCCGCTTTCAAACGTAGTAACTGCGCACTAGATTGAGCAATATCGACATTAATGGGATCTAATTGCTGAATAGTTGCCAGCACTTGAGTTTGCCCAGCATTAACTAATGCACCGGGAGTAACAGAAGATTGACCAATACGACCTGAAATTGGGGCTTTAACTTTGGTATAATCAAAATTGATTTTGGCTGTATTGACGTTTGCTTTTGCAACTTCAAGCCCTGCTATAGCGACTTTATAGGCTGCTTGATTATCATCGTTAGTTTGTTTGCTGAAAGCACCGCGTTCTACTAGCTTTTTACTACGAATAGATAATGCTTTCGCTGACTCTAACGTCGCTTGTGCTTTGGCAAGTTCTGCTTTAGCACTTAAGTAAGCGGCATTATAAGTTGCAGAGTCAATGTTATAGAGTGATTGGCCTTTCTTTACATCACTACCTTCGGTAAAACCACGGTTTGTGATAATGCCAGAAACTTGAGGACGAACTTCTGCTTCTAAATAAGCTTTGCTTCGACCGGGTAATTCCACGCGGATTTCTTGTGGGTGAGATGTGATGGCAATGGTACCTACAGGGATACTTTTTGCTGCTTGTTGCGCAGTATTTTCTGCCGCATTTTGATCACAAGCTGTTACCCATAGTGCCATACTGACAACCATGGCAATTTTTGCGATTTTCCGCATGAAATCTCCTAATTTTAAGCAATATAACCGAGCGTAAATATCCAAAACTATGGATTTACAATAGAATAACCACTATTTACCATTTTGTAACCTATGATAGCCGTTTAAACACAGAACGGTTATTTTTCGCATAAAACAGGATTTCTACTAGGTAGTAATGTAGAAAATTATATTTATGCCTATAGGGGATTGTTAATCATTATGTATGATTTTTTGTGATTGGTATGAGCTTTATTATTTGCTCGATGAATAAAACCCAAGTTTAAAGTGCATGTGTATGCATTTTTTAAAACGAGCGTCAGGATAACGAATGAAACTGAACCCAAGGCAAACAGAAGCAGTAAAATACGTTTCTGGGCCATGCTTAGTACTCGCCGGTGCAGGCTCAGGTAAAACCCGAGTGATCACCAATAAAATTGCTTATTTGGTACAGCAGTGTGATTACAAAGCACGCAATATTGCCGCGCTGACCTTTACTAATAAAGCAGCACGTGAAATGAAAGAGCGTGTAGGGCAAACATTGGGACGTCAAGAATCGAAAGGGTTGATGGTTTCTACCTTTCATACTTTAGGTTTGAATATCATTCGTCGTGAATATAAGCATTTAGGCTTAAAAGCCAGTTTTTCACTGTTTGATGATCAAGACCAAATGGCGCTTCTCAAAGAGCTCACCGAAGATGAGCTTGAAGGCGATAAAGATTTATTAAAGCAATTAATGTCCTCTATTTCTAATTGGAAAAATGACATGCTATCGCCCGCTGATGCTGCTGCACACGCCCGTAGTGAACGCGATCAATTGTTTGCGTATTGCTATGAAATGTATCAGCGCCAAATGAAAGCGTATAACGCATTAGATTTTGATGATCTGATCTTAATGCCCGTTTTGTTGCTGCGAGATAACGCCGAAGTACGTAAACACTGGCAGAACCGTATTCGTTACCTGCTGGTGGATGAGTATCAAGATACCAATACCAGCCAATACTTATTTGTAAAACTATTAGTAGGTGAGCGTGCGCGTTTTACTGTGGTTGGTGATGACGATCAGTCTATTTACTCATGGCGTGGTGCGCAGCCAGAAAACTTAGGCTTGCTTAATAAAGACTTTCCTAGTTTAAAAGTGATCAAACTTGAGCAAAATTACCGTTCAACCAGCCGTATTTTGCGTACAGCGAATATTTTGATCGCTAATAACCCCCACTTATTTGAAAAGGCACTTTTCTCTGAGATCCCAGATGGCGCGATGCTTAAAGTGATCACAGCGAAAAATGAAGAGCATGAAGCAGAAAAAGTGATTGGTGAACTTATTGCTCATCGCTTCATGAATAATACCGCTTATAAAGATTACGCGATTTTATACCGAGGGAATCATCAGTCACGGTTGTTTGAAAAGTCGCTGATGCAAAATCGTATTCCCTATAAAATTTCAGGCGGTACATCATTTTTCTCACGCTCTGAAATTAAAGACATCATGGCGTACCTACGCTTACTGACCAACCTCGATGATGACAACGCATTCCTACGTATTGTGAATACGCCGCGTCGAGAAATCGGCCCAGTGACACTCGAGAAGCTTGGGACATACGCCAACATGCGTGGTAAAAGCTTGTTTGCCGCTAGTTTTGAGATGGGGTTAGAGCAACATCTATCAGGTCGAGGTTTAGAATCACTACAACGCTTTACCCATTGGGTTAATCAATTAGCAGATAATGCAGAGCGTGGTGATACGGTGGCTGCTGTGCGTCAATTAGTTCGTGATATTCATTACGAAGATTGGCTATACGAAACCTCACCCAGCCCAAAAGCCGCTGAGATGCGAATGAAAAACGTCTCTGATTTATATAGTTGGATCACCGCTGATTTAGAAGGCGATAACTATGATAATGAAGAGAAAACTTTAAAAGAAGTGGTACAACGTTTAACCCTGCGCGACATGATGGAGCGAGGGGAAGATGATGACGACGCTGATCAAGTACAGCTTATGACGTTGCACGCCTCTAAAGGGTTGGAGTTTCCTTATGTGTTCTTAGTGGGAACTGAAGAGGGGATCTTGCCGCACCAAACCAGCATTGATGAAGAAAATGTTGATGAAGAACGTCGCCTTGCTTATGTTGGGATCACACGAGCACAACGCGAACTAACCTTTACTTTATGTAAAGAGCGTCGTCAGTATGGCGAGCTAATAAAACCTGAGCCAAGTCGATTCTTGTACGAATTACCACAAGATGATTTGGAGTGGGAAAGTGAGCGTAAACCTGTTTCTGCAGAAGAGCGGATGAACAAAGGGCAAGCGCATATTGCTAATATTCGTGCGATGTTTAAAAAATAATCCTACAAAATAGTGCCCATATAAAAAGAGGGTGAGCATTAATAATGCTCACCCTCTTTATTTATGATTGAGATAAATTATAAGCCAGCAATCATGTGATCAATGGCGGCAACAATTTCTTCATCGCTACAATCCATACATGAACCTTTTGCTGGCATGGCATTAAAACCATTAATAGCATGATCGGCTAGCACATCTTTACCTTGGGCAATACGGGCAGACCAATCACCAGCATCGCCTTTTTTCGGTGCACCCATCACCCCTGAAGTATGACAAGCAGTACAAAAAGTATTATAAACGGCATCACCACTACGTGGACCTGTAGCGACTTCTGCAACAGGCGCTTCACCTTCAAGATATAACGTACCTACGGGTTTAATACGTTCAGCAATAGCGTTATCTGTCATATCATTAGCAACTGCGGGAGCTGCAATCGTGAATGCGGCTACAGCAGCGAATATAAATTGTCGAAAAGAAAAATCCATGGTGCTCACCTTATACTTCCAAATTGTATTTTTTGGTTGCTGTTATCTTCACTCGTGGCTAATGTTGAAATAGTACGGCGAATGTTTTTAAAATGATCATATTGTTATATCTTGGTTAGTATATCGGGTTGTACCGTAGGATCAAACTAGTGCGCTGTATTTGTATGATACGAATCAATAGTTATTTGAGCATAAAATCAGCGAGCGAAAGAAAAATGAAAAAAAACACTTGCCGAGAGGCGTTCTGATCCGTAATATTCACCCCCGTCGATAGGGCAAGGCGCCCGTAGCTCAGCTGGATAGAGCGTTGGCCTCCGGAGCCAAAGGCCGAAGGTTCGAATCCTTTCGGGCGCACCATTTAAATGGTCGTATTGGCGGAAGGTAATACAATGGTGGCTATAGCTCAGTTGGTAGAGTCCCGGATTGTGATTCCGGTTGTCGCGAGTTCAAGCCTCGTTAGCCACCCCATATTATAGAGAGTTGATACGTCAGCTTTCTGGCTTTAAAAAGCCCGCTTGTTTATTCAAGCACACAGAATTAAGTCGGTGAATAGCGCAGTTTGGTAGCGCATCTGGTTTGGGACCAGAGGGTCGGG
>NZ_JADQAQ010000069.1 GCF_022129445.1 Photobacterium sp. Ph5 | reverse complement strand
TCTTGAAGTATAGGAGATAATTTAACAGTGGCTGTTAAATAGTGGTAATCAGGTTATTTAATGTCAAATATATGTAAATACGATTTAGCTTAAATGACCTTTATATTCATAATAATAGGTGAAATAACACTGTATATATTGATGGTAGTCATAGCTATAAATTTAGAGCGCATGTTTTAGCTTTTACTGTTAAAGCAAAGATTATTAATAAGTAAGTAATGCAGGTTAAGTAAGGTCATTTATCACTATTTTGATAATGGAAATAACTTTAATGACTGTGCTATTTGCTGTAAATTTGCTGTGTAAATACGTGATGTATTTATTCAGTTATTTTGATTAATTGCTCTAATTGCAAGCAATTGATGTGATCTCAAGTGTTGGTGATATAAATGTTACGACTCGCAGGACTCTGCAAAGGATACCGTGACGGCTCCGAATTTCATTTTGTGCTTCAAGGAACGAATTTAGACCTAGAGCCTGGTGATCAAATTGCGTTAATGGGTGAAAGTGGTTCAGGTAAAAGTACGTTGTTGAATCTAATTGCTGGACTGGATACACCTGACGAAGGTGAAATTTGGCTTGGCAATACACCCATACATTCTATTTCAGAGCGAGACCGTACGGCCTTCAGGCGTGATAATATTGGTTTGGTCTTTCAGCAATATAATTTATTACCGACATTAACTGTTGCAGATAATATTAAATTTTGTCGTCAGCTTAAAGGACTCGTTCCTGATGACAAGTTATGGCGTCAGTTGATTTCTGCACTTGATCTTATGACTTTGTTAGATCGTTATCCTGAAGAAATCTCAGGAGGGCAGCAACAACGAGTGGCAATTGCGCGTGCTATTTACATGGAACCAAAAATTCTATTAGCCGATGAGCCAACGGGTAGCCTTGATGAACGTAATGCTGAAGCAGTTATTCGGTTACTTCTATCACTCACTAAAAAGCTTCACTGTACCTTACTTGTGGTAACGCACAGTAATAAAGTTGCATCACATATGCAGGGGCACGTTCGTCTACAGGGAGGGCAACTTCATGTTACGCCCCGTAGTTAGTGCATTGTGGGGGCATTATAGACGTCACCCGTTCCAAATTATTCTTGTATGGCTAGGCCTAACATTGGGTATTGCCTTACTTGTTGGCGTTATGGCAGTAAATCAGCAAGCCAAAGAAAGCTATCGCGAAGGGGAGCAACTTTTCTCTAATCCTTTTCCTTATCGCATTCGCCATGTACAAATGGGGATGAAAGTCCCACAGGGTTTTTATATTCAAATGCGTCGAGCTGGATTGAAAACCTGCTCACCGATGGAAGAATATCGTATCGTAACTGACCAGCAACGTGACTTTCAGCTGCTAGGAATTGATCCTGTTGCAATGATGTCTGCGTCAGGTTCACATAAGTTAGATGACGGTAGGGTAAAACTACTGGAATTAATGCGTCCACCTTATCCGATCATGATAGGTCAACAACTCGCTAATTATATTGGTTTGAGTGATGGCAGTATGATCACATTAGATTCAGGTAAGAAAATTGGTCCAATCGAGATTATTCAAGACGAAAGAATGAATCAACCTCGAATGATTGCTGATATTGCATTATTGCGAGAATTGAATCCAAGTTCTGGTTTTACCGCTGTTGTTTGTGGTGAAATGAGTCGAAAACAATTAAGTAAGTTAACTCATATCCTTCCTCCTGGATTAACGTTAGAACGTAAACAAAGTGCGAAATTAGAGCCGTTAACCAATGCATTTCATTTAAATTTGTTTGCAATGGGCATGCTATCGTTTGTTGTCGGGTTATTTATTTTCTATCAAGCGATGTCACTATCTTTTGCTCAGCGCCAGCCTTTGGTTGGTGTGTTACGTCAATTAGGCGTCACCAGTGGGCAAATAGCGAAAGCGTTAGTTTTTGAATTAATAGCTTGGATTGTTTTAGGCTTGATAGGCGGTAATTTATTGGGCTTGTTATTAGCTCAGCAATTACTGCCTAGCGTCGCAGCATCTCTCAATGATCTTTATAGCGCTAACGTTAGCTTGCAAATTCAGTGGCATTGGATGTGGGGGTTGGCAAGTTTAGCTATTGCTTTCTTTGGTTGTGCGTTTGCCTGTACTTGGCCTTTGATCCGTTTAGTTAGATCGCAACCATCACGACTAGCAGCACATTTGTCTTTAATTCGCTTTAGCGGTCGAGAATTTGCGTGGCAAGCATTGTTTTCAGGTATTTTCATGTTGATTGCCTTTGGCATCTATCAACTGCCTCATGGACAACTCGCTGGCTTTGCGCTGATTGCATTTATCTTGATAGCTTCAGGCTTATTCATGCCATATCTGATGTGGAAACTATTTTTATGGCTCGGCAAGCTTTGTCGGTCGGCACAATTGCGTTGGTTTTTTAATGATGCCGCAGCAAGCTTGAGCTACCGTGGTGTTGCTGCAATGGCATTTATGCTCGCTTTAGCATCAAATATTGGTATGGAAACCATGGTGGGGAGTTTTAGGAACACCACTGAAAGCTGGCTAGAGCAACGATTAGCAGCCGATATTTATATACGTCCATCTATGAATATGGCACCACGTATTTCTAAGTGGTTACAAGAGCAACCAGAAGTTGAACAAGTATGGTGGAGCTGGCAGAAAGAAACGCCCTCTGACGCTGGTACTATTCAAGTGATGAGTATTGGTGATACTTCCGGCGAGAAAAAAGCCTTAGTAGTAAAAGAAACGGCTTATGACTATTGGCAAATATTGCACAATAGTCGTTCGGTTATGGTGAGTGAGTCGATAGCGCTGAAACATAATTGGGATGTGGGAGATACCATCAATTTACCTGCTCCAATGAACAAAGGCTGGAAAATTGTAGGTATTTATTATGACTATGGTAATCCCTATGGTCAGGTATTGATTTCACAGTCCAAGTGGCAGCGTTTCTGGCCTCATTCTGGACAAGTTGGATTAGCTATCCATCTTAATAAATACGCTAACCCAGATAAATTGCTTGCTGATCTTGGTGCTCGTTTCCGTTTACAGCCTGAACGTATTCGTAATAATGCAGCCTTAATGAAAGAAGCGATGGGTGTTTTTGATCGAACCTTTGTTGTGACTTCAACACTGGGACATTTAACCTTGTTCATTGCGGTATGCGGCTTATTTTTTGCCACAGTCGCTGGAGAAGTATCACGTCAACGTCAGTTCGCTTTACTCCGTTGTATGGGGATGACTGGACGAGAATTGGCATTACTCGGTGGTGGTCAGCTACTTTTCATTGGTTTGCTGACGTCTTTGATTGCACTGCCTCTCGGTTTGTTTCTTGCCCAGCTGTTAATTGATGTGGTGCTTAAATATTCCTTTGGTTGGACAATGCCAGTGCAATATTTCCCTGTGGATTATTTGACGACATTGGGTACAGCGTTATTAGCCTTGTTGGTGGCTGGAGCCTGGCCTGTTTGGCGTTTGGTTCGTCGCTCTGCAATCTTGTCTTTACGGGAGTCATTCTAATGGCAACATCCTTTGTATGGTTCTGGCGCATTGTTGGTATGTCGATGTTAGCGCTATTTTTAAGTGCTTGTGATAATCAAAAACCGCAAAGTAAATCGGTGGCATCATTGACCCAATCAACGGACTATGTGTTTGAACCTGTAGTAAAAGACGACAAGTTGCAGTTTCCTAGAGATTATGGTTCACACCCCGATTATCGTGCTGAATGGTGGTACTTTACTACTAATCTTGAGTCTGAAAGTGGTAAACAGATAGCGTTGCAATGGACATTATTCCGCATGGCAACAGGGGATGAAAAAACGAAAGGTTGGAAAACACCGCAAATGTATATGGCGCATGCGGTGATTACAACAGATAAGAAAATATGGCGAGCAGAACGTTTTGCTCGTGGTGGTATAGGTCAAGCAGGGGTGATATTAAACCCATTTCGTGCGTGGTTAGATAATTGGACATGGCGTTCAAGAGATAATTCTCCATTTCCGGGTAGACTTGAATTTGCTGATGATAATATGAAAGCGATTTTAGATATCACGCAAACTGGAACAATAGTTTTACAAGGTGATGATGGTTATAGCCGTAAACACCCACTATTAGATATTGCCTCTTATTATTACAGCGCACCTTTTTTGAATGTAAAAGGGATGCTAGAACTTGATGGCGAAACTTACCGTGTAAAAGGCCAAGGTTGGTTTGATCGTGAGTGGAGTAGCAGTATGCTAAGTTTGCAACAACAGGGATGGGACTGGTTCTCTATTCACCTTGATGACGGCAGTGCATTGATGGTTTCTCAATTACGTGAAAAAGGTGAAAAACCTTACTTTTTTGGCTCTCGTTCATGGGCTAATGGTAAAGTGGTGAAGCTTGATAATAACCAGATACGAATGAAGCCGATTAAGTATTTTTCCGTTGAAGGAAAGCAGTTTCCACTAACATGGGAAATTGAGATACCATCGCAATCGATAAAACTTGAAACAAAGGTTGTTCGTCGAGATCAGTGGTTACCCTTTATTTTCCCTTATTGGGAAGGACCTATTCGGGTCACTGGTAGCCATAAAGGAAAAGGCTTTATGGAGCTCACCGGATACGAATAATATTGATAAAAGCCGACTAGTTCGGCTTTTTTCTTATCTGATATTTGTGAACAAGATCTAAGTTTAAATTCAAGGCACTGTTACTGTGATATTTTACTTGAAAGTGAGAGATTATTTGTGGAAATAAAAGCGCAATGCCAGTGTGGTCAGGTTTCTTATGTATTAAAAAATAAGCCATTAAAAGTCTTTGCTTGTCATTGCAAAGAGTGCCAAAAACTATCAACTAGCCCATTTAGTATTACAGCGGTGATTGCTGCAGAAGATATTACATTTAGTGGTGAATTAAAAATGTGGAGTCGTGAAGCCGATAGTGGCAACACCAATACGGCGGTATTTTGCCCTGAATGTGGTAATCGTATTTATCATTTTAACCCTGATGATCGCTCTACAGTTAAGCTTAAACTTAAGCCTGTTGCTTGCGTTGACGATGTTTTGTTCAAGCCACAAATGCATGTTTGGGTAAGTGAAAAAGTGAGCTGGTATCAATTACCTGAAAATGTACCGTGTTATCCAAAGCAACCTCACTAAGCCCATTTAAAAGAGGTGTGAATGAATTTTACTTTTATTGATGATGATGAAATCTTGCTGTTAGCAACATCTATAATGGATAACTTAATGGATGCATCTACAAGGCAAGATTATTCAGCACATGTTCGCGATTTTACTCCCCGATTAAAGGCCATTGTAACGAAAGATTACCTTAAGCAAGTGTGTGAACAGTACCAATCTGAAAAGGGCTTTTTTACTGAACGCTTTCCCGTGGCGGTGTTTAAAAGACCTGACTCTGTTGTTATTGTGTGGAAGCAATTTTTCAGCAAAGCAGAAGGTGAGTTTATGGCTGAAATGGTATTAGTTTGGCAAGAGGATCGTATTCTTTGCGATCATGTTATGGTGCTTTAGCCTCTTCACTTACACTTTCTATCTAGGTCTGATCTGGCATGAGCAGTTAATGATGCGTTTAGCGATATAATACGCTTCCATTTCGTAATGTGTTGTATCCATGCCAAAACTTAACTTACATCGTCCGGATTATGTGACCTCCATGTTAGGTCAGCTTTCTTCTTCGCAATTACATCAACGCCTTGATCCAATTGCTACACCATTAGCAAAAAAGTTACCACGTAACCCATATATCAGTGATCGTATCATAGCTAAACGCTGGGAAGTCTTGAATAACATTAACTCTCAAACTGTTTTGTACGATACCGAAACCCAGCAGCAACAGCATTGTTACGAAAAGAACATTGAAAACTTTATTGGCTCAGTAAAGTTGCCGTTAGGTGTGGCTGGGCCTTTAAAAGTGAATGGCCTATTTGCTAGTGGTGAGTATTTTGTGCCATTAGCAACAACAGAAGCGGCATTAGTTGCATCCTATCATCGTGGGGCATTACTGATCAGTGAAGCTGGGGGAGCAAGTGCGATATTGTTAAATGAAGGCGTAACACGAGCACCAGGTTTTGCGTTTGAATCACTTGTTCAGGCGAGCAAATTTATTACTTGGGTCACAACACAATACGAGACTTTTAAAACGATTGCAGAATCAACTACGCGCTACGGTAAGCTATCAGATATTAATTTGAGCATGGAAGGTAATCATGTTTACTTGGTATTTGAATATCTAACTGGCGATGCATCTGGTCAAAACATGGTGACGATTTCAACCAATGCCGTTTTTGAATATATTCTTGCTAATACGCCTATTAAACCTGTTGAGGCCTTCTTGGACTGTAATTTATCCGGTGATAAAAAAGCAACAGCACAAACGTTACGTTCGGTTCGCGGGAAGAAAGTGACTGCTGAAGTACATTTAAGTCGTGAACTCGTGAAGAAATATCTTCACACGACCCCAGAGAAAATGGTCGACTTTGGTAAAATGACCACAGTAGGCGGTGCATTAAGCGGTACTATCGGTGTTAATGCACATTATGCGAATGCACTTGCTGCATTTTATATTGCGTGTGGGCAAGACGCTGCGTGTGTGGCTGAATCGTCTGTTGGTATTACTCGAATGGAACTAAATCAACAAGATGGACTCTGTGTATCTGTAACATTACCAAATTTAATGGTGGGAACAGTAGGTGGAGGAACACATCTCCCTAGCCAAAAAGCGTGTTTAGAACTATTAGGTTTATATGGAAGTGGCCAATCGCAAGCATTAGCAGAAGTGTGTGCGGCATTATGTTTAGCGGGTGAGCTTTCAATTATTGGTGCTTTTTGTTCAGGCCATTTTGCCAAAGCGCATCATCGGTTAGCACGATAAGATTAATCAGGTCGTTCATTGCATGGAGTATAGAACGCTGTGTTACAAAAAAAGATAGAACAAATTAATTCGCAGAATAATTTCTTTTTTCTGACGATAGCTTTAATAAGCTTATTAATTAGTGCGTCACTAGAAAAAGCGATCCCACATGGTTTTGTTCAATATGCGTTAGAAGTCTTTACTGTTGTAACGTTTGTGGTGTGCTTATTAAGCTTACGTTTCGATAGATCATGGTTTAGGTTTTTAACATCTTTGGTCGGAATTTGGATTATGGCAATGATTGCTAGGATCCTGCTAGGTATTGAAGAAATTGAAATTATTATGCTATCGCTGATGTTTGTTTTCTTCTTTGGCACGTTTAAATCTATTATGCGCCAGATCTTATTCACGGGGTCAATAAATACCAATAAGATCATTGGCTCTATGGCATTATTCTTATTGCTTGGTTTAATGTGGGCGATTGCGTATTTGATGCTTATTCGTGTTTTCCCCGATTCAATTCATGGTATCAATTCAGGACCATGGCATGAGAATTTCTCTGATGCAGCGTATTTTAGTTTTGTTACTTTAACGACATTAGGGTATGGCGATATTTTACCGGTTACTCCGATTGCGAAAGTTTTTGCATATTTAGAAGCCATTGTCGGCGTATTTTATATGGCAATCGTAGTATCGAGTTTAGTTAGCTCTAGTGGCAGTAAACATTTAGGTCGCGATGAGTAGTTAACTATCGTTTGATAAAAGCGATAGTCGTTGTTTTTGAACGTTATTGAGTATTTATAAACAATGAATCGTTTTTTCAAAAAAGTTTATGATTATATTAACCCAACAGTTAATCCAGAGCTTGAACCAGCATTTGATGAATGGCAAAAGTATATTCCAACATTATGGCTTTTAGGTAAAACCGGTGCGGGTAAATCGACGGTTATTCAAGCCATTACTGGAAGCAGTGCGGTCGAAATCGGTAATGGTTTTCAACCGTGTACACGTACTGCAGAAGTTTACCAATACCCAACAGATAGCCCATTAGTCCGTTTTCTGGATACCCGTGGTTTGGCAGAAGCTAATTATGATCCTGCTGAGGACATAGCGATGTGTAGTGGTAAAAGCCATGCACTGATCGTTATTATGAAAGCTGAAGAACCAGAACAATCATCAGTTCTTGACGCGTTAAAAACCATTAAGCGCTCAGGTAAAATTAAACATTTATTAGTTGTTCATACGGCAATCAATAGCCTGACTGATAGCCAAGAGCGCGAGCGAGCCATTTTTTATAACCATCAGCGAGTTATGGAAGTATGGGGTATTAAAGAGCCCTTATGGCAGGCGAAAAATACGGACGAGCAACTAAATACTTATCAGCCAATTGGTGTTGATTTGATCCCTGATGATCAACAGTACATCGGCTTAGATACCTTAAATGCTGTGCTTTCTGAAACGCTGCCTATGCTGAGCTTGCTTTCAAATAAACAAGCACACAGTAATAGAGAAGAGCAAAACTTCGAACGATTACGTAAAGAAGTCTTATGGTATGCGGGTGCAGCAGGTGCGAGTGATGCTATTCCGGCTATTGGCTTATTTACGGTTCCTGCGATTCAAGGAAAAATGTTACACAGCCTCGCTAATCAATATGGTGTAACGTGGAATAAGAAAGACTATGCAGAATTCATTAGCATGTTGGGATCTGGTTTCTTATTGCATTATATCTCCAAGCTAAGCGTTAATCAGTTAGTGAAGTTTATTCCCGCTTATGGGCAAACTGTCGGTAGTGCGACCGCTGCCGCAATGAGCTTCTCATCTTCTTATGCGATTGGGCGTGCAGCCGCTATGTACCTTTACCACCGCAGTAAAGGTGAAACCGTATCGAAAGAGTTATTAAAGACAACGTATCAACAAGCTTTTAAGTCAGTTAAAAAAGTGGCTGAACAACAAGTCAATCAGAATAATGTTGATAGTAAGGATAGCCATGAAACGCGTAAATAAGAGTTATCAACTTGTTAGTCAGCTATCAGATGGTTTTATCCCGCTGGTGGCTGTTGCTATTTTATTGCCAGTTATTGTTTTATCAGGCTTTGGTATTGCAGCCTTAATTAATAATGACCAATGGATACTGTTTTTCTCCTTAATTGCAATTTCGTGTTTGCTTATTTTTGTCCCTTATTGGTTTATTCGTCGTAAAAAGGTGGTGAGTGAGGCGATCAGTGATGATTTAGCTCCGCTGCATGTGGAAGGTAATCCACAATGGGGAGCACATGAAAATCAGGTATGGCAAGAAGTGACATTAATCATTCAAAAACAACTGAGTGATGCACCTGAATGGGAGTCATTACAAGCGCATGCATATGTTTTAGTTGCTGAAGTGGCAGATCGTTTTAATAAAGGTAAATCAGCCCAACGCCTATCTTTTACTGCCCCTGAGTTTTTACTCATGGTGGAAGAAGTGAGTCGTCATTATCGTTATTTTTTACAAGAGCATGTGCCATTTGCTGAGAAAATAACATTAAAGAGCCTTCAACAAGGCTATCAGTTAAAGGATAAAGTGGGCTATGCGAAATCTGCCTATGATGTATATCGATTATTTCGTATCGCAACCCCAACAGGATGGTTAGCAGAGGCGCGTGGATTAGTCTTAGGTAAACTGTTTGATGATGTCAGCCTAGAAGTGCAAACGAAACTAAAAGCGACTTTGCTACAAGAAGTCGCGTCTGTCGCCATCGACCTTTATAGCGGTCATTTCAAACTTGATGATGCTTCTGTTCCGCACAGTAAAATGCATGACAAAGATCAACAGGCAGGAGCGGTTCCTATTGAACCACTACGTGTTGCAGTAATAGGGCAAATTAGTGCGGGTAAATCATCAGTGGTTAATGGTTTACTTGGTGATATGTCGGCAGAAATTAGTGCGTTACCTTCAACAGATAAAGCAACAACGTATCGCTGTGAAGTTGAAGGAACCGATGTAATTAATTTAATTGATCTACCTGGTATTGACGGTACAGAAAGTATTAATCAAATGCTGCTAAAACAAGTCACGCAGAGTGATGTGGTTTTGTGGGTACTGAAAGCAAATCAATCATCACGACAAGCTGATATCACGTTAAAACAGATGATTGAACAATTTTATACTCAACCAAAAAATCAGCATCGCAAACCACCCAAGATTATTGTTCTTGTTAATCAGGTGGATAAGCTTAAGCCTGTTGATGAATGGTTACCCCCTTATGATTTGAATGATATCCAAACCAATAAAGGGAAAATCATTTTAGATGCCGTTAATTACAACCAAAACTTGATGAAAAGCGACATTATCATTCCATTATCTGTTAGTAGTGAAAAACTGACTTATAACTTGGATGTGCTGCAAGAGACGATTCAAGAGGTGTATCAAGAGGGTATCAATACCCAGTTAAATCGTCGTCGTATTGATGGTGATCGTATTGATTATACCGAGCAAGCTCAACGATTGTATCGATTAGGTAAACTGGTTTTTGATGCTGCAGTAAAATAAAAAATATATAAATGATAAAAAGCCCTCAAGTGTAAACGAGAGGGCTTTTTATCATGCTGTTAGCGAACTAATAGATACCCAAAAGGAAGTTTTCGTAATAGCTTCACTAAGAGGAATGAAATGATAAAAGCAAAAGGTAATGCTAAAAAGCTAGATAATATCGGATTGATATTAAGCATGAAAACCAAATTAAAAAAGTAAATAACAATAAGCAAGTGACAGAGGTATATACCTAAAATATCTTTACTAAACGCTGCTGGCTTAAGTTGTTCACCAAAGTTGGGTTTACTTTGAAGAAACAAGAAAATTCCTACTGCCCATATCGGTGATCCAAATAAAAAGTCATGATAATAAGCACCATCAGCAAAAAAGTATAAGTAGTTAGCTTCTAGTAAAAAAATGCTAAAACCAATAAGAGCGATAATTAGACTTTTCTTGGTATTTAATGTGATTTGACGTCGATTAATTTCATAGCCTAAGACAGCCAGTAACGTACTAAAAAACGGGCCATTACGCGTAAATATTGGTGCTTCTAAATGCGTCAGTGGGACATAACTTCCAGCAGCACAGCCATAAACAAATAACATTATCGCAATAGGTAATAACATGTTATCCAATTTAAGTTTATGTAAAATAGTGATAATTCCCATTGCGCATATTAGAGCTGGAATGTACCACAAATGTACGAGAGAACCTTCAAACAAGCTATTTAGAGGGTTTGCTAGCAAATTGTTCCAGTGGTTGCTACGTTCGGCAAAATAACCATCATTTAATAATGTAGTAAAATTAAACGGTAATATCAGAAAAATGACGCTCCAACTAAACCACATAATTAACAAAGGCTTAGCGTATTGCGTGAACACTTCTTCTTTCGATTCATTTGATGTGAATTTCGGATAATAAAAGTAACCCGCCATAAGAAAGAATAATGGCACAGCGAAACGACTCATCTGATTTAGCATCATTCCAATGATGGGTTCACCAAAAATCAACGGACTTTTCATAAAGACTTGGCTATGTAGACCAATAATTGCAAGTAAAGCAATGAGTCGGCCTAATTCAAAACTAGCAATACGGTTTTGTGTCATTACAGCTATCTCGTTAAAACAACGCTGCAAAGGTAAACGTAATAGTTGATTTTGTAAATTAGTGTAGGAGATAAAAGTGTTACAAAATTTGGGGTTATATATGTTTTTGTGAAATACATCTCACGATAATACTTTTTGCAATAAAAAGGCAAATACTCCAAATAAAATATCGCCTCTTTATTGATTAGATGTGATTTTTTGGATTAAATACCTAGTTCATCAAATAAATCTTGGTCAATATTATTAAGTGATGAATCCTCTTTAGTGCTACTTTTCTGTTGAGCAAGCTGTGCAGATTCAAAAATACTATCAGCATCTTGTGTATCTTGTTCAAATTCTTCCAATTGGATAAATTCAGTTTTATCCATAGCAAATTCAAGATAGAAAATGTTGTTCTTGGCTGTAGTAAAGCTAACACGTCTAGCTTGAGGACGATCTAAGTTGGTATCAACAGATAATAAGATTTGTTTGTTGAGGGCTAACATCTTTGGTTGGTTTTGAGTAATTGATACTTTTAACTCACGTCCGATCTTACCCGTAAAATCACCGACAACTTGATTCATCAATTCTCCGAGAATATTTGCAACCTCATCAGAGGTATGATGTACGGCGAGCTCATCTTCAGAAATCCCCATACGTAGCATATATTCTTTATAAAGCTCCATTGCAGCTTGGCTGGTAAAGTTTGTAACAACTAAACCTGTAAAGCCGCCATCAAACAAAACAAAGCAACCAATATCTGGTTTTAAACTTGTTTTATTAATTTTTTGAACCATTGCTGAATAGGAAACGTCAGTTTGTGTTGCTTTAGATAAGACTTCTGAAAGAGATTGGCATAGCTTTAATAGGATATCGTCAGTAGTGACGGTTTTTAATTTTCTCATTGTACGTCCTGTTGTATCAAGGTTTTGAAGGCAGCCACATAAAGCGTTGCGATAAAAGTGGCGGGGGAAGATGCCGATAAATCAATAATGAGTTGGTTATCGGCATCAAAAGAGGGAACTTTAGTCTTTGTTATTAAAAGGTTATTTGGAGAGAATTTTAACTCTGTAACCTAGCCATTAAAACGTTTTTGAAGATAGGCGATAATATCGCTAGACTCATACATCCATTCAACGCCGTCTTCTTTTTCAATACGTAGACAAGGTACTTTGCGTTTACCTCCTTGTTCGATTAATTCTTGCTCCCAAGGTGATACTTTTGCATCACGTGTTTCTAACGGTAAGCTTAGTCGTTTAGCTTCGCGACGTACCTTTACACAAAAAGGGCAAGCATCAAATTGGTATAACTTGAGTTGATCTACCGCCTTGTTGACCTCATGTTGCTGCTCGGAAGAACGTTTTATCCCGCGAGGAGAAAAAATAAAATTTAGGACAAGAATAATACGCCCAAGAATCCAGCGAATAACCTTCATACAGACAAACCTTACATAATTAATATAGTGTTAATTTATTTTCATATATCCAATCGGACTGTATTAGAATACCGTGAAATAATAGTTATTTATAGTCATCTTCTAAATACAATAGCACTTATTAGACCTACATTTATAAAGGTTAAAGTAATATCATCGATAATGTCATCACTCTCTGATGATGTAATTTTTGGAAGCAAAGTCAAAAATTCGATCTATATCACTTATCAACTAAATTTCATAAGCTAATGATAGCTATTTTTGGCGATATCTCTATGATATTTTTACTTATGTTAAAAAGATCTTAATCTATTATTATGGCTAAAAACATACTAATTTGTGATGACTCACCGCTAGTCCATAAATCAATGACGCGTTTATTGAAGGATAGCTATGACATAAATTTATATTATGCCGAAAATGGTAGTGATGGTCTGGATAAAATAGCAAAAAATAATATTGATGTCGTTTTTTTAGATCTTACTATGCCTATAATGGATGGATTTGAAGTATTAAAACGGCTTCCGAATCTCGCCTATAAACCGACGATTGTCATTATTTCTGCAGACGTACAAAAGGAAGCTGCAAGACGTTGTTTAATGCTTGGTGCTGATTATTTTCTATCAAAACCATTTGAAAAGAAAAAACTGGCACAATTACTATCAGATCTACAAATCACGGCAATAACAAAGACAACGGTGAGCGATCAAATCTTATCTGTTGGTTATATTGAAGGTTTTAGGGAGATCGCGAATATCTCATTAGGGCGTGGTGCTGCAATTATTTCAGACCATCTCGGTGAGTTTATTAAAATGCCTTTACCCTATGTAGCAACAATGCAAAGTAGCGATCTCGCAATGACAATTGCTGATATTCGGAGTGATCATCAATCCATTGCGATTGCACAACGTTTTGTCGGTGGTGGTATTCATGGTGAAGCTTTAGTTGATCTACGTGGTAAAGACATTCTTTTATTTGGTGAAAAATTAGGTTTTAGCCAAACTAATGAAGACAAGAATGAAGTCGTTATTGATATTAGTAACATCATGGTTTCTTCATTTCTCGTTGCGTTATCAGAACAGATAAGTATTCCATTCTCAGTTCGACAGCCAATTATTTTGGAAGAATATATGAACTGGAGTCATAAAGAGTACGAAGATAATGATTTTTTTACTGTGGAATACGTATATAAAGCAGAAACATTAGATGTTGAATGTGAAGTGCTATTTATGATGGATAGTCACTCCACTAAAGTTATTCACCAGATTATGGAAACATTAAATTGAGTGATATTTCATTAGCTGATTTTCATTTAACCATGCAGGTCCTTGATCATCTAGATGCAGGGATTGTGATATTGGATAAAGATTACAACGTATATGCATGGAATACATTTATGCAGGCATATAGTGGTATTTCTACGGATCAAATAATGGGAAAACCTTTATTTGATGTCATAGATAATTTACCTGAGAATTGGCTAAAGAATAAGATTTCTTCAACATTTAAATTACGAATGCGATCTTTTTCTGCATGGGAAGATCGGCCTTGGGTATTTAAGTTTAGTAATTTTAGTCCTATTTCTGGTGGCGCTGATTTCATGTTTCAAAACATGACATTAACGCCTTTGAAGTCTTTGACTGGTGAATATACTCATATCTGTTTAACGATCACAGACGTAACGGATATTGCAAAAAATAAAAATCACTTAAGGGAATCAAATGCACAATTAACTCATCTCAGCATTACTGACAGATTAACCCAGCTGTATAATCGCGGGCATTGGGAAAACTGTCTAGTTGAAGAGTTTGAGCACTATCAACAAATGCATCAACCGATGACATTGGTTATGTTTGATATCGATCATTTTAAGAATGTTAATGATACTTACGGTCATGTTGCTGGTGATGCTGTCATTAAATCTATTTCTAATATTGTTAGAAAAGCTAAGCGGCAAAGTGACATAGCTGGGCGTTATGGGGGAGAAGAGTTTGGTGTGATCCTTCCGGGAACGACTGCGGATATGACTAGCTATTTTACCGAAAGATTGCGAAAAAAAATTGAAAAGGCGAATATTGTTGTTGATGACAAGACAATCAATGTCACTATAAGTCTAGGTGTATGTCAGTTGCACCCAGATATTACCAGTTATGAATCTTGGTTAGAACAAACCGATTCCGCATTGTATGAGTCTAAAAATAAAGGGCGAAACCAAACGACAGTCATGCAATCAGATGGTAAATTTATATCACTAGTTAATAATGTGAAAAATATCAATGATCTCAATAGAAACATTGGTTAATTGGGAAAGAAATAGTACAGTATATAAAAATCATTTTGATTATAAATGGATAGCGTTGTGGAAAATCTTGTCGTAAATACTGAAGGATATGAAGCATTAGTTGAATACTTAGCCTCGAGTTTAACCTTATTTGAAGGGTTATCTGTCTCGGCACAAAGTATTACTATCGAAGATGTTGTCACTGATTTAATTGCCACTCAATTGATGACAGTGTTTTCTCAAAATCCTGATATTGAACAAGATGTCCGTTTTCAACTTATGCAAGAAGCCGATTCTGTACTTGCTGATCTTCACCAAGTTCTTGAAGGAATTTGGTTATGCGAACCTTCTGATGTGCAAATTGGTTTTTTAGAAGACTTTATCAGTCTAGTGAAAAACTTATTTGATACGGCAATTTCAAAAATATATTAATGAATAATCTTACCTATTTATGTAATACAGAAAAGGAATGTGTTACATAAGTAATGTTGGATATGAATTGACTTTAAATTCGTATTTCTTTGTATTACTAAATAATTAATTCTTATTAGGTATAACCTCACCAGTCTTTTTATATAAGCAATCATTATCTTCATAATAATAATGTTAATAAAATAATGGGCTGAAATATTTTCTTAACAATTAATTATTACCTTAATGCTCCATAGAGAGTATTTATAATATTAATAATTGGTGGTTGGCATTTTGCTTATTGCTGTTCTCTCTTAATAATGTGCAGAGGATAGGTTAATGAAGCAAATACATAGTGCAAAAAAATTATCAATTGTTTTAAGAATTCAGATTGTTTTAGCAATACTGGTAACGATAAGTGTTGTACTTTCTTTTTCGGGTAATCGTGGCTTGAATAATATGACCCGAGAATTTGATGTATTAAGTAATCAAGCCGTTCCTGTATCATTAAAAAATACAACTATTGTAACAAGTGCATTAGAAGTAGAGCAAAGCTTGAGTGATATGTTGATGAGTGATAATGAACAGTCATTGAATCAAACATTTGCTATATATAAGAATATGCATAGCCAAGGTGAAGATGCAGGTAAAGAGTTAGAGGTACTAGCAACAAATTATAAGATAAATTGGTTAAAGCAATATGCAGAAAAATACTTGTCTGAAGTTGAATCTATTAATCAATTAGCGTTTGATATTTATTCCATTCAAAAAGAAATCATTTTAAATAAAGAAAAGTTATCAACTGAGCGTTCAACGATGAACTATGCTGTTTCGTCTGTACGCTCAGAAATGAGTCGTGTTGGCATAACATTATATTCTGATGATGAGTATGCAATGAGTAATGTAACTAATTTCTTAAATCATGCTGTAGAGTTAAGTGGTAACTTGATGTTGTTAGTAACAGAGCCTGATTTGGTTAAAGCTAGATTGATAGCAAAAGATCTTAAACGCACGAATTTATCAGGAATGAAATATGCTTGGGGCGAACTTGTTCGTGAAAATAATGCGATAAATGATTTTTCAAGTCTTACTGTGCCTTTTGAAATGGTAAAAAAATTATTCGCAGAGCAGGGATATATTGAACGTTATTTAAATGTATTGAAACTCGATGAAGAACAGAGCATTAAATATACCGAAGTTAAACACCAAACAAGTTTGATTATGGGTTTACTCCAAGTGATCACCCAGCAATCACATGGCTTAATCAAAAATGGTGAGAATGGTTTTACACATGCAAGTAATGATGCGCGACAAATGTTCCTGATTTTTAGCATCATCGGTTTAATTATTTCAGTGCTTGCAGGATCGTGGATAAGCCGCGTAGTTAAAAAGTCGATTGAACATATTAGTGACGTTGTAAATAAAATTAGTGAAGGAAACTTAACAGTTAAAGCAAATACTAATGCTGCAAGCGAATTTGCTCAGTTAGCACAAGTGCTCAATGATCTGTGCGATCATGATAGAGAATCACTACAACAATTAATTACTAACAGTAATGAGTTAACCAGTGCAGCTGAATTAAGTATGCGTGCTTCCACAACTTCACGTGTTGCGCTACAAAATCAAACTGAAGAATTGGCTGTTGTAACAACATCGATGACACAACTTGAGGGATCTATTCGAGAGATCTCGCAAAGTAGTTCTGAGTCAGAGAAACAAGCGCAAAAAGCTCAACAGTTGGCATTAAATGGTGTAGGGATCATCGAGTGCAGTACTCAAGGCTTATTAGCGCTAGAAGAGCAATTCGCAATCAATGAAAAGCGAATGCAAGAGTTAGATAACTACGTAAAAGAAATTACAGAAGTGGTAGAGCTTATTAGTTCTATTGCGAATAACACCAATTTACTGGCTTTAAATGCAGCCATTGAAGCAGCAAGAGCAGGAGAACAAGGTCGTGGCTTTGCCGTTGTTGCAGATGAAGTTCGTCAATTGGCAAGTGAAACGAATCAACAAACAGAGTCTATTCGCAATACGATAGCCTCGCTTCATAAAGCTGCAGATGATGTCAATGAAGCGATGTTAGTGAGTCGTAAAGAAATGATGTCGTCAATTGAGCGTAGCAGTGATGTGCAACAAGCTATAAATTTGATCAAAAATACCATTTCAGATATCAATCAACAAATGGTGACGATTGCGGTCGCGACACAACAACAAGAACGTGCCTCACAACATGTAGCCCAAAATTTGGATCAGGTTGCAAGTCGCGCCCAACAAAATAATTACCAACTTGATACGCTTGTTGATGAAGCTGAACGTGTCGCTGTCATCGCGCAACAACAACAAGGTATGTTGAGCCGTTATCATTTAGAGGATGAAAATGATCCCGCCTTATCATTTGAAACGCCAGTATCGACTAATTAATAATCAGAGACGAACTGGATAGAGTTAATTTTTGTATGTTGCGCATGGTATTCGGTAGAATGCGGAAGTTCATTTTGTCTCAGGTTATCCTTCATGCGCATACATGCTGTACATACATTATATGACGAACGTTTAGCGCGTTCGACTCGTCCATTTTTAGCTCGCGGTTGTAAAGTTGAGCGTTGCCGTCAATGTATGCTGCGAACTCATCTCTGTATTTGTGAGTATCGACCATTAGCAACATCGAATGCTGCGTTTCTACTCGTAATGTTCGATGACGAGATCTTAAAACCAAGCAATACAGGACGTTTGATTGCTGATGTTTTTGAAGATACCTTCGCTTACATTTGGTCTCGTACTGAACCAAATACAGAGATGTTAGCACTGCTTAATGATCCACAATGGCAACCTTATGTGGTTTTTCCTGCTGAATATGCAAAGCCTGAACGTGTTGCCGAAAACGTTGAGTTGTCAGACGGTAAACGTCCTTTATTTATTATGCTTGATGGTAGTTGGGCTGAAGCAAAAAAAATGTTTCGTAAAAGCCCATACTTAAATAATTTCCCAGTTTTATCTATAAATCCTGATAAACCATCTCGTTATAAAATGCGTGAGGCGTCGAAGGATAACCAATTAGGTACTGCAGAGGTTGCAGCCAAAATCATTGATTTATTTGGTGAACATGAAAATGCTGAAATGTTAGACCTGTGGTTTGATGTATTTCGTGAAAATTACATTACCGGTAAAATGAACCGTCTATTGCCTGATGACTCTGCCTTAAAAACACTTCAAAGCTTTATGCTAGAGTACAAGCATTAAATAACATTGTGACAACGTCACTTTTGTATTGGTGAGAAAATGAAAGATTTAACTAACGATGATTATGTAATTTAGCTAAATTTTTTCTTTAAACGAGATCTTTACACTTCTATATAAGGCTAAACTTGCTCTTAGTCACAGATAGAGTCATGTTTACTGTGGATAATTTTCAAAGTAGTGAAAGTTTTGTACACTGGTCGGGTGTTGTTAAGCATTATTTGTGAGGTTATAGGATGTACTACGGCTTTGATATCGGCGGTACCAAAATTGAATTTGGGGCATTTAATGAAAAGCTTGAGCGTGTAGCAACAGAGCGTGTGGCAACACCAGGTGATGATTACAATAAGCTAATCGATATAGTTGTTACTTTGGTTCAACAAGCCGATGAAAAATTTGGTTGTGAAGGCTTGGTAGGCATTGGTATTCCTGGTATTGAAGATGCACGAAATGGCGTTGTGTTAACGTCTAATATTCCTGCTGCAAAAGGGCGTACGTTACGTGCAGACTTAGAAGCGAAACTGGGTCGTAAAGTCGCACTTGATAACGATGCGAACTGTTTTGCATTATCTGAAGCGTGGGATGATGAACATAAAGATTCGCCATCAGTTCTAGGTTTGATCCTTGGTACTGGCGTTGGCGGCGGTATGGTATTTGATGGCAAGGTGTTTTCTGGCCTAAACCATGTAGGTGGTGAACTAGGCCATGCTCGATTACCGTTAGATGCATGGTTGTTTTTAGGTGAAAATGCACCGTTACTGGGTTGTGGATGTGGTCAAAAAGGCTGTATTGATAATTATCTTTCGGGTCGTGGTTTTGAATTGTTATACCAGCACTATTATGGTGAAAAGTTAAAAGCAATTGAAATTATTGGCTATTATCGTGAAGGTGAAGAAAAAGCAGTTGAGCATGTAGAACGTTTCTTAGAGTTGCTTGCTATCTGTTTAGCTAATATCTTTACCGGCTTAGATCCACACGTGGTTGTACTTGGTGGTGGTTTATCTAATTTTGACGTGATTTACGATGAGTTACCAAAGCGTTTACCTAAATATTTACTGTCTGTGGCTGTTGCGCCAAAAGTAGTGAAGGCAAAATATGGTGATGCGGGTGGCGTACGTGGTGCGGCATTCTTAAATATAAAATAATGTTGTTTAGATTCAATCAAAAGGGCTCTTATAGAGTAATGCATGTGAATTAAGATAATTCACGTTTTCTTGAAGGCCTAGTCGCATA
>NZ_JADQAQ010000068.1 GCF_022129445.1 Photobacterium sp. Ph5 | reverse complement strand
GGATATGAGCTAGCTAAGTCTCTTGAACACAATAACTTGTGATCAAGAGACAGGCAATTAAGCAGGCTTTGTCTATTATATCTGTGCAATAAAGGTGCCAAACCACCCCTTAGCGACATCTAACGGCTCAAAATGGATACCTGCATCAATATCAAGGCGATCTTGTACAGGTTTAGCACCTAACTCAGCTAATAATGCATCAAATTGACGCCCAGCACCGCAAAAGCGATCCTCACCATAACTTGAATCCCCTAACGCTATCACGCCAAATTGCTGTTGAGGTAATAGTGGGAATTGATCTTGCAGTGCTACATAAAGTGGCAACAAGTTTTCAGGGATCTCACCCTGTCCAGTTGTTGATGAAATGATGAGTACATTATCATCTTTATAATCAAGAAAATCATCTAACGTGGGTTCAAAATAGATCTGCGTATCAATCGACTCCGCACTCTCTGCTAATGCTTCTGCCAGATCTTCTGCACCACCATAAACAGATCCGATAAAAATACCTAATCGAGCCATAATGCCCTCCATTGCCACTATTAATTATCATCAATGTGGCAATGATAAGCTTAAAAATCAAGCACTATAATCAGATATAACTACACCGCAATTAGTTTCGCACTAATAGGTTGGGTGACCAATTAAATGCAGCCATGACTTTACGCCACGTCTCATCAATATCTGCACGAATATCAATAGCATCACCTGTGATCGGGTGATCAAATTGTAATCTTGAGGCATGCAACATTAAACGGTGACAATCATAATGTTCACGGAACATACGGTTATGGCGTCCATCACCATGATTTACGTCACCAATAATATGATGACTTAAATGGTGCATATGTCGACGTAACTGGTGCTTCCGCCCAGTTTCTGGTTTCATTTCAACTAAACAGTAACGGCTGGTTGAATAACGTCCTACCGCAATATCTGTTTCAACCGTCGCTAATGGCTCGTAAGCCGTTACTGCAGGCTGCGCTTCTTTCTCTTCTGATGCATTTTTATCAGCGATCTTATCAAGCTCAACCTTCAACGGATAATCGAGCACTGCCGCTTCTTTTATCCAACCACGCACCACTGCATGATACGTTTTATGCATATCGCGCCCAGCAAAAAGTGGCATCATTTGTGATGCTATCTCACTGGATAATCCAAACAACAAAACACCCGATGTTGGGCGATCTAAACGATGTAATGGGAAGACATGCTGGCCAATTTGATCTCGCAATGTTTGCATCACAAAAACAGTCTCATGACTATCTAGCCATGAACGGTGAACTAACATACCGGCAGGCTTGTTAACCGCAATCAAATAGTCATCGCGATATAAAATTTCAAGTTCCATTACATTTACTCAGTGTTGTTTAAATAGTAAATCTAGCTGACGTGTGACCGATAAAATATCGTTAACACCTACTTTTTCTTTCATTGCTTCTTCAATATAAGGACTTATCTCAAACTGTGCTGGCAACGGTAATTGTAAAGCAACCAGTTGTCCGAATTTGGGAATAAAAATCCATTGTAACCATTGGTGGCAATCTAATGTATCAATAGCAAATGGTTCGGTGCTTGTAAGTAACAGCTCATCAGGAGGTGTTAACTGCCAATGAGAATGTTGACGTAGTATCAACTCTAATTCTTCAAGTAAACGTTGACTATGATGATATTTATCCATCTTCCCCCCTGATAGTAAGCCGCGCAGAATAGCACTTGAAGCGAGATGACCCAAGTTATTCGAGCATCTTAGCATTGCGATTCTGATACCTTTAGCCTACCCAATATAAATCCTTTGGTTAATAGGTATGCTTGTCTCACCGCAAAAGTTATACTGACTTTCTGACTTAGGAGCACAGATATGACCATGGATAAATTTCATACCCTGACCCAATTACTTGATAATGCAGGCTGCCAATACAACATTTTTGATCTCGGCCGCCGTGTGAATGAAATTGATGTTTCACAATTTAAAGCTGTCGAAGAAAATCGCCAGCCTTATCCATGGCCGTTACAGCAACATGCGCATTTAGCTATTTCTTTTTGGCAACCTCAACATACACCGTGGATCTGGTTTCTTCGATTACCACTCGACGAGCGTGGCTTACTAAAACAAGCAGCTGTTGGTGATTTTATTAAGTATGTGATTGAAGCGATGGGCGCAACACTTAATAGCGAGCCGACTGAAGAAGAGCAAGAAAAGCTAGCGGCTAACCCTTATACGTTTAAACCTACCGATGACAAGATGGCTATTTTTCACGCTCAGATCCGTCATCAATTGGATTTACCAGCAAGCCAATATTACGAACATGCTCAGCAATATTTATCAGGTAAATTAGATTGGCAACAATGGCAAGGCGTAGGTTTACAAGGCATTGCCGATATTTGTGCTCGAATGAAGCAAGAGAATAATGCCACCTTTATTCGTAAAGCGATTGCAAACCTTCCAATGACGCCACTTTATGCCCTGCTTGGCTGCTTAGAGCACTGTACATTACCTGATCCTTTAAGTTCTCGTATCAGTGAACATTTAAGTGCTGAAATCAATAGCCCAGATCCGGATCTATTTTTAGTTTCAGCATTGATCCGTGCAATATCTGGCAGTGATAGCAAAATCTTAAACCCTGCCCTTGAAAGCATTTTAGCCCAACCTGAATTGTGTCACCGCGAAGTGTTAATCGCTATTGCAGGCCGGTGCTGGTCGGGGCTATTAACAACAGACAACGCTGCAAGATTTTTATTACGCCTTGCTGAAACAAACGATCAAGCACTGTTCAACCAATTATTTGCAGATTTAGTCATGCTTCCTGTATTACGCGGCACCATGCTTCAAGTATTACATGGTCAAGCTGAACCTGCTTTAGTCGCCGCGATTGAGAAATTACAGCAACATGCTCGTGGGCAATAAGAGAATAGGAATAAAAATTTGGACAATTTATTCGGAATACTGCTTATCGCGATCATCGCTTTTTTATTTTGGCAGCAAAGACGACAAACAGAATTAGCACAATATTTTATAGAGCAACGCTGTAAAAATATGGGACTACAATTACTGAGCTTTGCGAGAGGAAAACAAAAAATCAAAGATCATCGTGGAGAATGGGGATGGCGAACTATCTTTGTCTTTGAGTTTTCTGCCGACGGTCATGATGCCTATCAAGGGTATTTAGAAATGAAGCGGCTTCGAGCAAGCCACTTTTATATTCCGCCTCATCGTCTTCCTGAGGGTGAAGAGTATTAATTTTTTATCACTATAAAAAGAACGGGCGCAACTTTCGTTGCGCCCTATGGCTTTACATGCAGCATTCCCGCTACTATGGTGCTCCCTGCTATCAATCCTTGATATACTTAAATCCCCAATGTAGCTCCAAACTCTATCCTAGAGTTGCTCTTCGGTAGTTCCTTGACCCATCAATATTCCAATATTGACTCTCTCTTCCGTCCTGGAGGTGTCCTTTACTTCATCCTAAAGCTGTTCCTGACTTCATCAATGAAGATTAATCCCTACTCAATCCTAGAGTGTTCCACTCACCCCATCCTAGAGCGCTATCCCTAAACTTCATCCTGAAGTGTTCCATGTCATCCAGACCAGTAAATATCCTATTTACCTCACTACATCCTGTAGTTTTCCTGCACAATCCTTGTTAGATAGCTCCGCTATCTATCCTCATCCTGAGGTAGCTAATCCTTAGCTGTTCCATATCCTAATGCCGTTCCCTTTCGACAAGGTAGATATTACTAGATTAGTAACAATGAACAATACATATATAGAATATTAAAAATAAAGACTTTTTATTACAGCGTCACAGAAGAAATAACACCCTGATTTTATTATGTTATTTATTTTTAATTACTATTTTTACGATTAAAAAAAAGAATTAATCCCACATCGATGTAAGAGATCTCTTACAAAAGAAGTAGGTAAACAGCCATAAAGCCTAAAAATAAAGACAAATAGAGAGAAGATCCGATAAATGTAAAATTAACGAACTAAAAGGAAAAAATATAAAAGAGAAATAAGGAAAATTAGAAAGGCATAAAAAGAGCGGGCGCGACTTGCGTCGCGCCCTTAGGTCTTACTTGCAGCATTCCCGCTACTATGGTGCTCCCTGCCTCATTCCTTTGACTGCCGATTCCTTCAGCATTGTCCTTGCGCTTCGTCCTGAAGTTGTTCCTTTGGTTATCCTAACCCGTCACCACATCCTGTTATGACTCTCTTCTCCTTCCTGGAGGTGTCCTTTACTTCGTCCTGAAGTGTTCCTTTTGTCATCCTGACTGGTAAACTTCCTGCTTACCGAACTCTATCCTAGAGTGTTCCCTTCACAGTCCTTGTTTGATAAACCATCCTAGCTTATCAACCTCTCATCCTGAGACCACTACATCCTGTAGTATATTCCTGTTCCGTTCTGTCAGCTCCTTCCGACACCATTAATATTACGTTAATCATCTGAATAAACACAGGTACCAAAATACATTTATTTTCTATAGAAAAAAAACCTAAACACCAATACGGGAATAAAGGATTTACAATCATGCAGTTAAGAACATTAAAAAGACATTTGATGTTACTAAAACAACAGATATCCCACGAATTTGTAAGAGATCTCGCACAATAGAGTAAGAGATTAACGATATAAAAATTGAAATATTCTTTTATATTTAATCTTTTTACGTATAAGTTGACATATTCGTTACGCTGTAAAAACAACTTTCGCAACAAAAAGAAGGAAAAGGAACAAAGATATTTTCCTTTAAACAAAAAGAGAGGGCGTGACTTTCGCCACGCCCTTAGGTCTTACTTGCAGCATTCCCGCTACTATGGTGCTCCCTGCCTCATTCCTTTGACTGCCGATTCCTTCAGCATTGTCCTTGCGCTTCGTCCTGAAGTTGTTCCTTTGGTTATCCTAACCCGTCACCACATCCTGTTATGACTCTCTTCTCCTTCCTGGAGGTGTCCTTTACTTCGTCCTGAAGTGTTCCTTTTGTCATCCTGACTGGTAAACTTCCTGCTTACCGAACTCTATCCTAGAGTGTTCCCTTCACAGTCCTTGTTTGATAAACCATCCTAGCTTATCAACCTCTCATCCTGAGACCACTACATCCTGTAGTATATTCCTGTTCCGTTCCGTCAGTTCCTTCCGACACAAATAAGATTACGCGATTTACTTTTTTAAACAATAAAGCTCTATCAATAATTTATAAAATATTTATTGGTAAAATAATCATCATAAATAAAAACATTTAATATCAATAATATAAATCACAAGATAACGACATGTAGTATGTTTATAGGATTGTTTTCTTACGCATTTGTAAGCGATCTCTCACAACAGTAAGAGTAAAAAAGACAGTTTGAATACACTATACTTTGCTTAATATCTCGGTCATGATTATGAGGAAACGATGATGGAACAATTTCAGCACAATTTATCTCATTTATTCAGCCAATTAGGACTTAATAATTCAGATGAATTTATACAATCATTCATCATCCAACATCAGCTAGCCCAACATCAAAATATTGCTGAAGCACCTTTTTTCTCTGCTATACAACGCCGATTTATAAAGGAATGCCAAGAGCAAGATGCAGACTGGTGTGAAGTGATTGATCAACTTGATGCTTTACTAAGAAAGTAAATGCGTTGTTATATGTAGGATACTAAAAACAATGTCGACAATTACCCAAGAATTAGAGAAGGCAATTAGTTCTTTAACCTCAGAAGGAAAAGAGCCTTCTGTTGCCTTAATAAAGTCACGATTAGCGACCCCTCTGCCGATCCCGGTTATTATCAAAGCGCTTCAAGCATGGAAAAAAAATGCCAAAGTGCCAACGATTGAAAAGCAAACCAAAGAGCTCACCGCAGATGAACGTATCACTCAACTCGAACAACAAATCATCGCACTTTCAACTCGCCTGGCTAAATTAGAAGCTCAGCAATAATAAAAAGGCTCCTTTGATCAAATCAGGAGCCTTTTTATATTATTGATAGTTCCACGATAAGTTTGAAACTAATCGACATTTATCGCACTTAAAATGGAATAAACCATGTAAAGGATCCTCTACACGCCAATCATTACCACATTTAGGGCATGTTCGGTTTATTTCACTCTCGAGACTATCCCCACCCACACGATAGAGATAATAATAAGTAGGGATCTGGGTTGTTGATTCGATCTGCTCACGTAATTTCTCACCACGAGAAAATAGTTCACTATCAACCTCACCAATTTCATCTAGTGCCATTTTTATTGCAGGTTGACTCTTATTTGCCATCTGAATTTCATCAAAGGCTTGCCATTCTGTTTGCCATTTAACCAGTGCTTTATAGTCACCATTAAGATGGGCACCTGTCTGATAAAGTGGGATCGGCAATAATGAATCCCCACTACGTAACGGCGAACATGTATGTACGTAGGTTGTATAAAGCACTTGCCATGATGGCTTGCTCTGCTCAGCTGCCGCTTCTGAGTTTAAATCAATCCCTAACACTTTTATTTTTGGTGTAAGTAAACAAGCATCACTCAACTTTTCAATACAACGCGTCACTTGTTCACTATTGTATTTGGGATGCAGACTGTCTTTTTCAGGGCATACTGCACGTACACGAAAAATACCATCATCAATCGTAATCGGAAACTCACGTCCTAGCACTTGACCGTTATAACGTAAATCATCCATTAATCCATTAATGGCACGATCCACACGCGATAACGTTGTGTTATCAAAACATTCAAACTGTAACTCTACAACGTACACAATTTATTCCTCTGTTATAACGGGAGTTAATTGCATTAAAAACGCTTCAACATTGACCGCTAAGACTTCACGAATGTCTTTACCTAGCGTTTCTCGCAAAACATTCCCCGTTAAATTACAAATAGAGATCACTTCAAATTCAGCTTCTAATGCGGCAATAAAGACAGTTGGCTTTAGCTTTAAACGACGTTGTGTCACTAAGTGACCTAAAATATTTTGTTGTAAGCGATCTATATCGTCTTCATTAAAAGCTTGTAGTAAATCCAACTCAACATCACCAAATTTCGCCCGCATATCACCACTAAATTGTGAGCAATAAAAGTCATGAATATCTTGATGCAGTGCAAGTTCAATCCCTTTCTCGACTCCAGATAACGTTCCAATAGGATTTCGTGGCATTGGCTTCCATGTCACCATATCGCCAGAATCATGGATCACACAGGGGGAATCTAAGCCAACAAGATCCTGACTTTCTGGAAAACCGCGATCTGCATCACACCATGCTTGCAAATAACGAGAAGAAAAATCAGATAAAGCACAGGTAACTGGATGATTCATTCGCAACCTCATTAAAGATTCAGTAAACTTTAGACTTGAAAACCGTTTTTACGGACTATCAATTCTAATCCAAGAGTGTCATAGACAGTATGAGTAAATATAAAGACGCTAAAGAATTAGCTGGTTTAACCCTTGGTAAAACCACAGAGTATAAAGATCAGTACGACCCATCGCTACTACAAGCAGTACCGAGAAGTCTAAATCGTACCGATCTCAATATCAGTGATGATGCACTCCCTTTCACTGGCTATGATATTTGGACGCTGTACGAATTGTCATGGTTAAATAGCAAAGGACTACCACAAGTTGCCATTGGTGAGGTACGTCTACCCGCTTCAAGTCCAAACTTGATTGAATCTAAATCTTTCAAACTTTACCTCAATAGCTTTAACCAAACTCGATTTGAAAGTTGGCAAGGTATTGCAGATACACTGCAGATTGATCTATCACGCTGTGCGGGCGCTGATGTTGACGTTACTATTCAACCATTAGAAGATTTTAGCGAGCAACCAATCGTAAATTTCTTTGGTGCTTGTATTGACGATCAAGATATTGAAATTGAAGACTACCGTTTTAATCCGGCACTACTAGAAAATAGTGTTGAAGAAGAAGAAGTTGAAGAAATTCTTCATAGCCACTTATTAAAATCAAATTGCCTGATCACCAGTCAACCCGATTGGGGTAGCGTTCGTATTGCTTATAAGGGCAAACGTATTAATCGTGAAAAACTGTTGAGATACATTATTTCATTCCGTAACCATAATGAATTCCACGAGCAGTGTGTTGAGCGTATATTCAGCGATATTATGAAATACTGTAAACCTGAATTATTAACCGTATATGCACGTTATACTCGCCGTGGTGGCTTAGACATTAACCCTTATCGTACCAATATGGGTAAATCACCTAGCGACAACTTCCGTCTCGCTCGCCAGTAATTCGACTCTGTTAGCGAAATCGACATTAAGTCCAGCAAAAAACCTGTCTTTGCTGGACTTGATGCCTTAAGCCAGTAAAATCAACACCATTCGTTTTTTGTTGTCTTGGGATGATATGTTTTTTCGTCGTTTGCTTTGTACTGCTCTCTTTCTACTCTCATTTTCTTTCAGTCTACAAGCAAAAGTTTATACCGTCCCTATGCTTTCTGAAGCTAATAGCTTGCTACTGAGTCAACCAGAGCGAGCGCTTTCTATCACCCAAAAATACCTCAGTCAACGCCGCTTAAGTAAACCTCAAGACCCGGCTAGAGTGCATATAAATGAAGAAAGTGATCATACAATCAGAACACCATTAAATACGGTGAATGCACTGCAAATTCAAGCCAAAGCATTATCGATTTTACATCGTTCAGAACAAGCCATTGGTGTGATCAAAAAAGCTGAAAACATAGCCACTGAACATCACCTTATTTATCCTTTATATGAAAGTCGGTTATTGCTCGCTAAATTTTATTGGGAAAATCTCAGCAACAGCACGACCGCATTAAAAATGCTCGATAGTATTGATGTTGAAAGTCGTAAAGCACCTTCACTCAAGCTAACAAAGCAACTACAAGTCCTTAAATATCGTTCATTAATGCTACGTGCCAATATTGAATCAAGTCTTGGGGCTGATGAAAAAGCAGAAAAACTATATATCAAAGCCAAAGGCTATTTAGTTGCATTAGATGATCAAGACGAACTGATTAATTACCAATTAAAACTGGGCCAACATTATTTAAAACATTATCACTATGATATGGCGCTCGATCGTCTACTTAGTGGTTATTGGCTGGCAGTTGAAACTGATGACCAAGGTCAAATAGCTCAAGCTAACTATTATTTAGCTGAGTTATTTGACGAACGAAAAGTGTTTGATAAGGCACTCGATCATGCTACCCAAGCGGGTGAATTTTTCGAGCGTTATAAACGCAGTCAACAATTAGCTAAAACACTAACGTTAATTGCTTCTATCTATGAACAACAAGGGCGTTACAACTTAGCGCTTGTTCACTACTTCAACGCACTAGACCAAGAAAATCAACTTGATCACGATGTGCGATCAGCACGTCTACGTCTAAATATTGCTCGCGTGTATCTACATTTATACAACTACACTAAAGCAGAAGTTTATATTGTGCAGGCTCGTAACTTAGCCCTACAAACGGGTAATGAAAACATTGTTGCAGAAAGCCAGATATTGCAAGGACAATTAGAGCTTGCAGAAAACAAGTTAGATGATGCGGTAACCTCTCTTCAAGCAGGTTTAATTTCGGCCAGTCGTATCGGTGCGATTAAATTACAACTTCTGGGGGAATCCATTCTTTCAGAAGCCTTTGAAAAGCAAAACGACTACTACAACGCGTTACTAAGCCAGCGTCGCTATGAACAGTTATATGCCGCTCAACAAGAAAGCATTGCAAAAAGTAATGTCGAAGTATTCAAACAACAGCAAAAAATGATGGAACGCTCACTTAAGCTTGAAGAGATGGAACGTGAGCAATTTGAAAGTGAAAAAGCACTATATAAACAGCAAAAAATCACCATGATTTTAATTGGTATTTTAGCCTTTATGCTTTTGCTGTTACTTCGTCGTCAACATATTAATAAACAACTAAAGCAACAGCTTACACAACTGCGTACAGATTATTATACTCACCCTCGCAGTGGCCTACGTAATTTACGTATGCTCAATGCGCGTTTAGCAAATTCACTTCAGCAAAGCAGTGCAAACTTTGAGCAATGGCACTTAGGCGAAATAATCAATGAACCGCTAAGCGATCGATTACGCTTTGCGTTATTTGAAGTCTCTTGCTTAAAGCGAATTTACTTAGAGCAAGGCTATAAGCAAGGCTTAGATGCCGAAAAAGCTTTTGGCTTATATTTACAAGAACAAGTGTTAGAGCCGGCGAGGATCTATCACTTCTCCGATGCCATGTTCTTGTATATAGAGCCGAATGCGCGTTTAAGTTGCGATCCTAAACAGTTAGCCGATTCATTACAGCAACTTGTTGATAATTATGCGCTTAAAAATAATCTCAATAATGATATTCAAATAGGTATGGCAGAGTATCCCTTCTTACCTCGAGCTTATACCGCGATTAATGATCAAGAGCTTATTGATATCTTATTGATGGCTGTCAATGCGGGAGTGAAAATGAATGACAGCGAACCAGGTAGCCATTGGGTACATTTATGCGCTATCGATGCCGCACCAGCAGCCAGTTTTGTCTGTGGTGATATTCGCCGCTCTTGCATTGAAGGTATCGATAAAGGTCTGGTGAAAGTACGAAGTTCATCCAAATCAGATATTATCTGGAACAACGATCACAGTACTGACACAAATGTAAGTTAAGTTACTCAAGCTTTTTTTTTCTATGCCGAGATAGCAGAGATACGTGTAAATTTAAGGGATTGGGATAATAAATAACTCAATGAAGGATATGGATATTAATGCTAATGATGAATACGTAATCCTGTGACAGATATTAATTCAGTTGTTTCTGAAGTGAGTAACCTGAAGCAACGCTTAGATCAAGCTCAACTCTCTTATCGTGATGCCTCTTTAAAGTCACGACGTGAGATCGTGATCTTAAAACGCCTCATCACACGATTAGTTATTGCTTGCCGAGGAATAAATTCTGAGCTTGATGAGCGTTTAGAAAATATTCGACATGAGTTAGAACAACCAACCGATATCAGTAAACTTATTCCTCGTTTGGCTGTTATTGAACGCTTAGTAAATCAGCAAGCTGATATTGTTCATAAACAGAACCTGCGCTTAAATCAAAAGATCCATCAAGCAGGAGAAACGCTTTCTCGCCATCGTGATTTACCGATCCAGTTAAGACGTGATCTACGCGCCGTACTAAACCATGACTCTGGTGTGTTACTCGACAATCATCTTCGTATTTTACGTTTGCTGGAACTATATGAGCGAACGATAAAACTAGCCTCCGCGACCAAAACTAGTTATACAACAGATAATATTGAACAGACTACACATCATATTGAGCTTATTTCCGAGTTACAGCATCTTATTACTGAAATCGACTTTAACGGTGAACATGGTAATCAGTTAATTGAAATAAAATCACAACTTAACAATGAGCTTGATACTCAACAATTTGCAAAAATTCAGTTCCAAGTTTTACGTTTGATCTTAGATGCGACGTTGCATGAACGCCAAGCCTCACAACGTTTTCTTAATAATATTAATAGTGACTTAGCCGAACTACACAAAGACACCCATCAAACAGCAGATAAATCGCAAATATTACATCAACATAGAAGCGAACTGGATAACGAATTATCCCATGTTGCCCAACAACTAAAAATAGACTTATCTGATAATAAAAACCTTGACAAAAAACGTCCGGCACTTCATGCAGCGGCAACAGAAATAGGCAATATTGTAGAAAGAAACGTCGCACTTCAAGAGCGTGAACGAGCACTTGTTGAACAACAGCAACATAACGAAAAACAAATTCAGCAATTGATCCAACAAACCCATAATTATCGTCAACGTCTGCATGATCAAGAACAAAGTATGCTGCGAGATACATTAACTCAAGTCTATAACCGTAATGCATTTATGGATCGTATTGAGCATGAGTACCACAACTGGAAGCGTTATGAATATGCACTACCTGTTGCGCTTATTGATGTTGATAGTTTTGGGGAGATCAACAATAAATTTGGTCACCTTGCTGGCGATAAAGCATTAAAAATCATCGCTAAAAATATTCAACAATGTTTAGCTGACACAGATTATTTAGCGCGCTTTAGTAGTGATGAATTTATGCTTATCATGCCAGATTGTGATGAACAAACTCGCAATAAAAAACTGACTAACATTCGAGAGGCGATCAGCCAACTTCCCTTCCGATTTAAAGACCAAAACTTGTCCATTTCAGTTTCTATTGGCGCGACTTTATTTGAAGGTAATGATGATCATCATGTGGTAATCGAGCGAACAGTAAAAGCATTAGCTAGCGCAAAAAGTGCAGGAACGAATCGCTTAATTTGGATCTCTTAATACTTCAAGCAAACACTTTTCCTTAGTACCTTTATTAAAACTTAATACACCAGTGAAAACAGACACCTAATTTTTATTATTAACATCTAGTCAAATGTATATTCACTGTGTATGGTAATAAAAACAAACACTATTTAGTGCTTCCTCCAAACTCCTTCTATAGTAGATACCTAATGGAGGAATAACCTCAAATCATCAACTTACTCTGCTTGATTTTCGCATATCGCAAGAACCAAACTGAGCTTTCATTGTTTCCAGGGAGGTTACTATGATCACACATATCAGTCCTGTTGGGGCTATGTCCCTGCTTTCTCAAATAGAAGTTGATAGCTTAAAAGCAACCGCTTCCAGCGATTTATACCGTTTATACCGTAACTGTTCACTGGCAGTACTGAATTCCGGTAGTCATACCGATAACTCAAAAGAGCTATTAGAAAAAAATAAAGATTTTGATATCAACCTCAAACGTCGCGAACGTGGTATCAAGCTAGAACTGGTAAACCCACCAGAACACGCATTTGTCGATGGTAAGATCATTACGGGTATTCAAGAACATATGTTCTCTGTATTACGCGATATCATTTATGTCGATATGCATGTTGCTCGTCGTAACGATATAGATCTTAGTAGCGCACCACACATCACTGATTTTGTATTTAGCTTACTGCGTAATGCTCGTACCCTTCATGCAGGTGAAGATCCAAATATTGTTGTTTGCTGGGGCGGTCACTCTATCAACCCAACTGAATACCAATACACCCGTGAAGTGGGCAATGAACTTGGTCTTCGTGAGCTCAATGTCTGTACGGGTTGTGGCCCCGGCGCAATGGAAGGTCCGATGAAAGGGGCCGCTATCGGTCATGCGAAGCAACGCTATGGCAGCAGCCGTTTTATAGGCTTAACTGAGCCCTCAATTATTGCCGCAGAGCCGCCCAACCCAATCGTTAATGAGTTAGTCATTCTGCCTGATATCGAGAAACGCCTAGAAGCCTTTGTTCGTGTTGGTCACGGTATTATTATTTTCCCGGGCGGTGCAGGAACTGCGGAAGAGTTGCTCTATATTCTAGGGGTGCTGATGCAGCCTGAAAATGCCGATCAGCCAATGCCTGTCGTACTAACAGGACCAAAAGAAAGTGAAGATTACTTCCGTACGCTTGATGATTTTATTCAACACACTTTAGGTGAAGAAGCAACTAAACATTATCAAATCATCATTGACGATCCAGCACAAGTTGCACAAGTCATGAAAACAGCCATGACCAAAGTTAAAGAGCACCGCCGGGAGATCGGTGATGCCTACTGCTTTAATTGGTCACTCAAGATCCCTGAAGAATTTCAAATGCCTTTTGCTCCCACTCATGAAGCAATGGCAAATTTGGATCTGCATATGGATCAGCCTGTTGATAAACTTGCAGCCAACCTTCGCCGCGCTTTCTCTGGAATTGTCGCAGGTAACGTCAAAGAAGAAGGTATTCATGAAATTGAACGTCACGGTCGCTTCAAAATTGATGGTGATAAATGTTTAATGGATCGAATGGATAAGCTGTTACAAGACTTCGTTAAACAGCAACGAATGAAGTTACCCGGCAGCAAATATGAACCCTGCTATGAAATAATAACAGCAGAAAAAGCAAAAAAATAATCACAACATCAATGATTATAATTGCGTACAATAAGGAGCTTTAGTGCTCCTTTTTATTTACAAAGAATTTGTTTATGGCTATCCACCTTGTTGTTATTGATGCTCTTAATCTCATTCGTCGTGTTCATGCGGCTCGTCCTGGTGAACCTGATGTAAAAGCAACAGCCGAGACCTGTTGTCGAGCACTGAAAAAAATCATCAAGATCAGCCAACCAACCCATATTGTGGCAGTATTCGATCATCATGGTGATGATCGTGGCTGGCGAGCTGAACTTCTTCCTCACTACAAAGAAGGGAGAAAACCTATGCCTGACGAGCTCATGACAGGGATGGATATTATTCAAGATGCTTTTATGGAGATAGGTATTGACTCACTGCTCTCTGATGGTGATGAAGCCGATGATCTCGTCGCAACCCTTGCACTTAAAGTCGCCTCTCGTGGTGAGCAAGTGACGATCATTTCAACCGATAAAGGTTACTGCCAATTATTACAGCCGACACTGCGCATTCGTGATTATTTCCAAGAACGCTGGCTTGATAGCGCTTTTATTGAAAAAGAATATGGCGTAGCGTCAAATAAACTCACTGATTATTGGGGACTTGCAGGAATAAGCTCGAGTAAAATTCCGGGCATTACCGGTATCGGCCCTAAAGCTGCCGTTGAACTTCTGAGTATCTATCCTAATTTAGAGGCAATTATTGCTGCAGACGATCTGCCTGAAAAATGGAAAAAGAAGATTGATGGCAACCGTGAGATAGCGCTTGCAAGTAAAGCGGTATCAAGCTTAAAAACTGATTTAGTATTAGGTTTTAATCTGCAAGATATTCGTTATATAGAGCCACTAGCCTAATAGGTTCTGGAAACAAAAATGCCACTGTAATACAGTGGCATTTTTTAATTAAACTATCGCGGTTATCTCTTGCACTTAGTGTGGTGAGCGCGTATCTAAACGTTGAATATGAACCGTAATTTCTTCGCGATCATGGTATAAATGCTTCGCTTGTAGCTTGAACTTCACACCATTTTGAATAAGAAATACTTTTAGATTTTCAATATCTTGAAGCACTTCATCATAACGACCTTTCATCGGTAATTTTAAGTTAAAGATCGCTTCTTTTGCCCACGCTTTAATTAACCACTCACCCATTAAGTGAGCCACACGCGCTGGCTTTTCAATCATGTCACAAACAATCCACGTAACGTTCTTACGTGCTGGCTCAAATTTAAAACCATCAACGGCATGGTATTTAACTTGGCCTGTATCCATCAAACTTTGTGCCATTGTACCGTTATCAATCGCGTGAACGAACATCGAGCGTTTCACCAATTGATATGTCCAACCACCAGGACACGCACCTAAATCAACACCCCACATACCTGGCGCTAAGCGCTCATCCCACTCGTGGCGAGGAATAAATACGTGAAAGGCTTCTTCTAATTTCAACGTTGAGCGACTTGGCGCATCTGCTGGGAATTTTAAGCGTGGAATGCCCATAAAGAACTGTGAGTTATTCGATGTATATGAATAACCAACAAAACAACAACCTGGCGCAACGAAACACACATGTAACACAGGCTTTTTATTGTTATCTTTCGTGTATAAAATCTCACGCTTACGCATTGCTTGGCGAAGTGGCACCGTAAATTTACGACAGAATTTTAATAGCTCTTTCGCTTCATTAGTATCGGGTGTTTCAACACGGAGATCACCACAGCGTGGGAACTCATCGCCAATCGCTTCTAAAATCGGAGAGATGCGATCATCAGCCGGTAAATCCGTTAACATCTGCGATGCCGCAAACATTTGACGTGCAAAAATTAACTGTGAAAATGGTTGTAGCTGAATAAATTTATCTGCATCACCTGCTTGATAAAATTCAAATAACACATAACCTGAATTGTTTTTTACCCGAGGGAAACCAAACAATTCCAGCGTATTTGCTTTGTCTTGAACTTCACCCGCACATTCTTTTTCAAAGCCAGGACGACAATACAATAAAACATGATTCACGTTGGAACCCTCAAGCTGAACGCCAGGATGCTACTGCAAGCATTACCCAGCCAATAATAAAACATACTCCGCCCATCGGTGTGATGGGACCAAACCACTTAATGCCTGTTAATGCCAATGCATATAAACTGCCACTAAAACAGATTATACCAAGGGTGAAAAACAGAGCGGCGTATGATACAGCTTTTGAAGACAAAAAGCGTGTCAATATTCCACAACCCAATAACGCGAATGTATGCCACGCTTGATATTGTACGCCAGTCTTAAATACATCGAGTAAATAAGGCGATAAATGCTGCTTTAAACCGTGAGCAGCAAATGCCCCTAACCCCACAGTTAATGCTCCACTCATTGCCGCGACAAAGAGCATCCAACGCGTTCGGTTTTGTAATGGTTCAGTCACAACAGCACTCCTTAATAAACTGCGCTAATCGCTCAATGGTGGTTGCTATATTGTCAGCTTCCGTAAAACCAGAGGCTTTTCGCGGTTTAAAACTATGATCACCGTCAGGAAGAAACGCAATCTCCACATTGGGAGAAAACGCCCATTGTGCTATTTCTGCTTTAGTACCAAACGTGTCTCGCTCACCTTGTAGGATCAATGTTGGAGCCGTAATCGACGCCAAATGATCACCACGAAAATTTTCAGGTTTACCAGGAGGATGAAAAGGAAAACCTAAACACACTACGCCTTTCACTTTCGCAGCGCAGTTTTTTACATCAGGGCTTTGAGCGGCAACCTCTGTTGCCATAATACTCGCCATTCTACCGCCCATTGATTTACCGCCAATGACTAACGGACTACCAGCAAAGGTTTCAATATGACGTTGAAAATCAATCAAGAGTTTTGGTTGGCGATCAGGCGGTCGCTTTTTACCATCTTCAGCACGTTTAACCATATAAGGAAAATTAAACCGTACTACCCGAATATCTTGCAGCGCTAAACCTTCAGCAACAGCCGTCATAAAAGCATGATCCATTCCCGCACCGGCACCATGCGCAAACAGAAATGTTGCTACAGCAATACCTGATTTAGGTTCGTTAATTATGTATTCACTGACTAAGTTCGACATCAGGCATATCCTCTTGTTCACGACGTGCTTTAGCTAACACCCAATCTCTAAATATTTGAATTCGTCCAGTATCAGCTTGGCGCTCTTGGCAAACAAAATAGAAAGCGTTTTTACTCACTAACACTTCATCAAATGGACACACCAAGCGCCCAGCTTCTAATTCTGGTTGCGCTAATACATTATTTCCCAGTGCAATTCCCTGACCATGAGCCGCAGCTTGTAGCACCATGGTTGAATGACTGAAAATAGGTCCTTGGTTAACGTTAACCCCTTTCACATCATAATGACGAACATAATTCTTCCACTCTTTTCGTGAAGTATCGTGTAACAAGGTGTGCAGTTTTAAATCATCTAATGTGCGTAGCGGTTTAGCCCCTGTCAGCAGCATTGGCGAACAAACAGGCATCATGAACTCTTGATACAATTTATCAGCACGTAAACCTGACCAATTACCTCGACCATAATAAATCGCCACATCGACATCATCAGTGAGCGATCCTTCATCTAAATCGACCGCCTTAATACGCACGTCAATATCAGGGTGTTGTTCATTAAAATCGGTTAAACGTGGTACCAACCATTGGATGGCAAAACTAGGAGGTAAACTAATGGTTAATGCGCCTTTAGCACCACGCTCTAAGACCTTATCAGTGGCATCGGATATCGCTGAAAAGATATCTTTAATATCGAGAAAGTAGCCCTGTCCTTCCTCTGTTAACAGTAGAGAACGATTACGACGACGAAATAACTTTAAGCCTAGAAATTCCTCTAAGGCTTTAATTTGATGGCTAACTGCGGCTTGAGTAACAAATAATTCTTCAGCAGCACGAGTAAAACTCAAGTGTCTTGCTGCCGCCTCAAACACCTTCAATGAGTTGAGCGGAGGTAAACGTCTAGACATACTTTTCTCGACTATTTAATGCATTAGTTTTTTTAATCCTGAACATTATAAATTGTCCATTGTTCAACTACTAGAGAAACCCTATTATCTGTTTCGCAATATTGATTTAATCCTCTGTTTTTTGCCCTCTGGCTAACCAGCTTAATCAATATTGCATGTTGTGTTTGCATATTGTCCGAATCATTTCGGATGGATGGAATAACCATCCTTTATTTCCTGTATTTTTGACTATACAGTCAAAGCTATTTTTAGCACTGCGCCCCAACGCAGTGCTATTTTTTTATCAATAAAAAACCATCAATACTTGCTCTCTGCCTTATTTATTAGCATGATCCTCGGTTCAATCTTAGCTATGTGAACAACCATGACCACTCAATTTGATATCTCAACTATTTTGGCTCAATTTCCTGCCTTGCAACACACTGATGGTGAATTACCGCCAGTGTACTTAGACAGCGCAGCAACCGCACAAAAGCCTGCCGTGGTTATTGATACCCTCACTGAGTATTATCGTGGTTATAATGCCAATGTGCATCGTGGCAGCCATAGCCTCACAGCCAATGCTACGCTACGTTTTGAACAGGCAAGAGAAACCGTCCAACACTTCATTGGCGCAGCGCACAGCAAAGAAATTATTTGGACTCGTGGCGCAACAGAAGCATTAAATCTAATAGCTCAAACTTATGCCCGCACAAATCTAACAGCGGGAGATGAGATTTTAGTCAGTGAGTTAGAGCACCACGCTAATATCGTGCCATGGCAAATGATAGCCGCAGAAACAGGCGCGCATGTCATAAAAATCCCGATGAACGATGACTGCACTTTAGATCTTGATACTTTTTATTCACGCTTATCGGATAAAACAAAAATCGTAGCAGTAGCCCACATAACCAATGTAACGGGTACCCGTAACCCAATTGAAGAAATCATTCACGCAGCCCACCAGCACAACGCGATTGCTGTGATTGATGGCGCACAAGGTATTGCTCATGAAGATATCGATGTAACAGCACTTGATGCTGACTTCTATGTGTTCTCAGGCCATAAGATTTATGCGTCAGCTGGTATTGGCGTTCTTTATGGCAAACAAGCGCTACTTGAAGCTATGCCACCTTGGCATGGCGGCGGAAAAATGGTGGAAAAAGTCTCTTTTGACGGTACAACTTACGCAAAATTACCAGGTAAATTTGAAGCTGGCACTCCTAATGTTGCTGGAAGCTTAGCACTCGCTGCTGCAATTAATTGGCTCAAGCAACTGGATAGACAAGGTGCAGAAGCGCATATTGCAAGGTTGCGCCACAAAGCCATTGAAGGCATTAAAAATATTGATGGCTTACGTATTATAGGATTACAGCCGAACGCAAGTTTATTCTCTTTTGTGGTTGATGGGGTTCATCATCAAGATATTGCGACCCTATTAGATCAACAAAATATCGCACTGCGTGCTGGTCATCACTGTGCACATCCAATGCTTGATGCACTAGGCTTAACTGGGACATTGCGCGTATCATTAGCACTCTATAACACCGAGCAAGATGTAGATCGCTTTATTGCGGCACTACACAAAGCTTGTGATTTACTTTAATGCGGGATCTGGATTGAACACTATGACTGAACTTACGCTTCCCCTACACCCTTTCGGTACTGACATTACAACCACTGATATTATTGCCCAAATGCAGGCAAAAGCAGGCTGGGAAGATCTTTACCGTACGGTAATTCAGTTAGGTAAGAAACTGCCAGTTATGGCAGAAGAAGATAAAGATGAGCAATTAAAAGTCAGTGGTTGTGAGTCACAGGTTTGGTTACGCTACCAGCAAATTGGTGACCACTTTTATTTTCAAGCGGATTCTGACGCGCGTATTGTTCGTGGTTTAATAACTCTCGTGCTTACCGCTTATCACGGTAAAACGCGTACAGAAATTGGTGAATTTGATATTGATGGCTACTTTGATTCACTTGGCTTAATTGCCCATTTAAGTCCATCTCGTGGCAATGGTTTAAAAGCGATTGTTGAGCAAATAAAACAACTTGCTCGCTAAACAAGATTTACCAGTCCTAGAAATAGCACAGTAACAAAAAGGCAGATCATGTGATCTAATGCCGATCGTTTAGGGTACTTGAACGATCCTAAGATGTACAAAGATCCTGCGGGTGAAATTGAAGGTTTTATTACCTCTTTGGCTGATCCAAATCAGTACCCACTCGAAGAGCTACTGCGCATCTACTGGC
>NZ_JADQAQ010000067.1 GCF_022129445.1 Photobacterium sp. Ph5 | reverse complement strand
TTTCAACGAGTGCCCACACAGATTGCATGGTCAAATTGTTAAAGAACAATACTGAACTCGGTAACCGCTTGCGCCGTTGTCCGTGTCAGTGGGGTCGCATTATAAGAGCAAAAACAAAGATGGCAAGCATAAATTAAACAAAAACAATCGAGCGTTCACAATTCAAGCAATAACTTCTTTCCTGATTGTTTTTACCTCTATTTTCGCCATCTCTTTTACTAAATCACCTTGTTTAAGTTTAGTGATTAATTGCAAAACACAAGACGCTTAATCACGATGCGATGCAATCTGTCTCAATAGTTGATGATTTTCTTACTGAGTGTCACTGAAACATGGCACTAAGTTTGAATTCTTTATTAAAAGTCATTAGCGGAGCACTGTAATGAAGACTATTGGTTATGTGATCCCTTGTTTCCCTACACTATCTGAAACGTTCACAGGTGTTGAAATGAGATCAATGATAGCTCTTGGCCATCATGTTGTTCCATTTTCATTTATCAAAGGTCAACACTTTCAACGAGCTGATATTCCATTAATGAAGCAATGCTGCTACTCCTCAAGCCTTCCCTACTATAGTTTACGCCATATAATCCACTCGGTAAGAAGTTTACCTTTTATTTGCCAACAACATGAGTTTGGAAAGCTCGCACTTATTCGACAAGGCTTACAATTAGCGCTATGGGCACATAGCTACCAATGTCGGCATCTTCATGCGCATTTTGCTTGGCATAGCGCAGCGATTGCAATCGTTGCGGCAAAAATATTGAATATTTCAGTATCATTTGTTGGGCATGGCGCTGATATCTATGCTGGACCTCAAGATTTACAAGCCAAGCTTTCCCATTGTCAGTTTTGCTGCGCGGTGACAAAGGCAATGCATGATCATCTGCAATCTCTAACAAAAACGCCTGTTCACTATCTACCTTGTGGGATTGAAGAGCAAAACTATCCCACCTTAAATAATGATTGGTCTCCATCTAAACGTTTTTTATTTATAGGTCGATTGGTTGAAAAAAAAGGGATCATTACGTTATTAAAAGCAATACAACGACTCAAACACCCCATTGAAATTGATATTGTTGGTGATGGGCCATTAAAAATGGAACTCATGTCTTTTTGTAAACAGCATGAACTCATACACGCTGTTTCTTTCTTAGGAAGTCAGAATGCAGATTGGCTACGATCTCACGCTGAACGCTACCAAGGGCTAATTGCTCCTTTTACCATTGCTACGAATGGTGATATGGATACAGGTCCATTAGTCTTAAAAGAAGCGCTTGCATTAGGGATCCCTATTATTACGACCAACCTTGTCGGCTGTACTGAGATCCTTTCGCCTGATATAGGAGTGATGATAAAGAAAGATTCACCTGAAGAATTAGCAACGGCGATTACAAACCACCAGCTAAAGAGCCATCAGGAATTAAAAACTCAAAGAGAGCTCGGTTATCGCCACGTTATAAAAACCTTTACAGCAAAAGCTCAAGCGCAACGACTATCACAGTGGATTGAAGCGCTATGAACACATTAAAGGTTGTTGCGGTTTATGGTATTGGTGTCGTCTTTTGTAAACTAATGGGATTGCTGCTTCAACCTTATGTTACAGATCAATTAGGCTTAGAAGAGTACGGTAAGCTTGATGTTTTGTTAGTTTTAACCACATTCTTATCGTTGATCATTAGCCTAGGCATCATTGATGGCCTTTATCGCTTTTATCATGATGCATTAAACCCCACACGTTTATTGGGTCAAGCCTTATGGCAAGTCATATTATGTGGTGCAATGATCACTGGCTTACTTCTATTTTTTAATCACGATATTCAAGCCCTTTTACCTGGCCCTCCGCCACTTTTTGCCTTTAATTGTTTTATTTTTACTATCTACTTTAACGCTCTTAACGCGATCCCTTTAGTAAAGTTGCGAATTGATAATAATGCCAAACACTTTGTCAGTATTTTACTTATAACAGCATTAGTGCAAGCAGTGTTAACACTCTTGTTGGTTGCAACATGGCAAGTTGATGGTATGGCTTTAGCTGGATTGATCGCACAACTCGTGTGTGGTGTTTTACTTTATAAACAATGGCCAATACCGCATTTCTCAATTAGCCCCGAATTATTAAAATATGGCGCTATTCTAACGATCTCCGGATTATTGGGTTTTATTTCATTAGGTGCTGAGCGTTGGGCTATCGCACATTATTTAGGCGTAGAAGCTGTATCTCCTTATGCTATTGCAATGCAGTGGGGAGTTGCCGCTAGTCTATTAATAGAACCTTTTGCATTGTGGTGGTTTCCAAAACGATTTAGCTTTATCAATACAGATCAACGAAAACAACACTTAGCCAATATTACTATTTTAGCTTGCCAGTTGTGCGTACTTATTTCAGCTCTTGTCCTTTTGTTTGGCCCTGTTTTTTTAAGGTTTTGGCTTAATGCTGAATTTAATTACAGTAGTGTTCTTATCCCATTTATCGCATTGTGGTTAATGTTGAAAGGCTGTTGTACTTTTCTCAATGTCGGCTGCTATTACCACAAACATGGACAGGGAATATTATTGATTAATAGCCTGTCAACACTACTATCGTTACTCGTTTTTATTTATGTCCTACCCTTATTCGATATTCTCGCATTGATCTATTGTGGCATTGCAATTCAAGCATTACGCCTTGTTATTTTTTACTTTTATAGTCAATACCATCTCCCTCTGCTATATCCTCTCTCTGATTTGTTTGTCAGTTTTTCGCTTATTACATTGATTTGCTTTTGTCAGCAATATCAACTCACTTATTTTCTCATTCTGTTAACTTCTCTTCTTTGCCTTCAAATATACTGGCCTTGGCGTCACCATTGTAACTATCGTTATGTATTACAGGTGATCTATGACAAAAGATAAGCAAATTATCATTGCTTTGTTAAGTACGGTAAGCTGCTTTATCGTTAGTAATTATACGTTTAAACATTACTTTGCTTTTCTTGGCGTACTAGCCCTGCCCTTTGTTGTTAAACGTGCCTTTTTGCTCTGTATTTGGTTTATCCTCTTCTCCTATTTTCGCTTACATGAAGCAATGCCCTTTCTTGAGCCCTTTAAAATACCGAAGTTATTAGCACTTGCTTGCTTGGTCGGTTTAAGTTGGCAGTTATGGATGAACTATCGTAACTTCAAGTGGCACCCATTACATACATGGCTACTTTGCTTTGCATTTTGGGTCACTATTAGCTGTGCTTTTGCTTCTAATAGAGCGGAATCATTTGAAATGTTGTCAGGCAACTTTCTAAAAATTGTATTAATGGTTTTTGCTATTAGTTTATTACCCACCCATATTTCTCAACTTAAAAAAATCCCTTTCCTGCTCTTTCTTTGTGGACTATTGATTGCATCTATTACGTTGTATAACAAACACTATGAGATTGGATTAGTCGAAGAAACGCGTGTCACTATCGGACGAGCATTTGGATCAATGCTCGGTGATCCAAATGATCTCTCTTTAGTCCTTTTGTTTCCGCTATCATTTACCTCTGTCTATATTTTTCACGGTCACATTATTTCTCGTATTATTTCTGCACTCATTACTATTACGCTTCTTGCTGGTATTGCTGCGACTGAAAGCCGAGGAGGGCAACTAGGGATAATTAGCGTGATGTTTATGTCACTACTACTTCGTAGTAAAAATATCGTCACGCCACTTATCATTACAGCTATTGGTATTATTGTTTTATTTATCGCTGCAGGTATTGAAAACAGATTTGTATCAACTGCCAGTACAGGCACCATTGATGAGTCAGCAATGGGACGCCTTTATGCTTGGGGCGCCGCAATAATGATGGCTGTAGATCATCCATTAACAGGCGTTGGATTAAGTAATTTTTATAATAATTACTATTTTTACTCCGTCCATTGGGATGGTAAGAACCACGCAGTTCATAGCTCTTGGTTTGAGATCTTAGCTGAGAATGGATTTGTTGGACTGTTCTTATTTGCAACTTTGTTAATAAAAACTTTTCAACTTAGTTATCGCTTACTAAACCGATTAAAACACACAACATATCAACCTCTTTCTGAAGGTCTCTGGCTTGGCATGATTTCATTTTCTGTTAGTGGTACCTTTCTAACACAAGGAACAACCTGGCCTTTCTATATCTTATTAAGTTTAGTCATTGCAACGGATCGATTAACCCGTAATGGCAGTCAACGCCCTCAAAAGGATTTGAATCATGGAGCATGATATAGAATTTATTGTTTTTGGTGAGGATTGGGGACGACATCCATCGAGTTCTCAGCACTTAATATCAATCATTGCGAAACAATATCCCGTCTACTGGATCAACTCTATTGGTTTAAGGCAACCCAAACTTCAAGCTAAAGATATCAACCGTATCATCGAAAAGATCATAGCTTTTATTAGCCGTACAGCATTAACTGAAACTTCCCTCCCTCCCCAAAACTTAAAAAAAATAATCAAACCACTCGTTTGGCCATTGGCTCGAAACAAGGCTATTAAGTACATCAATAAGAAACTATTAGCGACACAACTTCCCCAAAAAAAACACTATCGCGTTTTATGGGTCGCTCTACCGAGTGCGATTGAATATATCGAACTCTGCCAAGCTGATTTAATTATTTATTATTGCGGAGATGATTTTTCAGCACTGACTGGCGTCGATCACGATAAAACAATACAGGCAGAACAAACATTGAGTATGCAAGCCGATATCATCTATGTCGCAAACGAACAATTAATGGCGCGTTTCCCAAGGGAAAAGACACACTATTTACCCCATGGTGTTGATCTTCATTTATTTCAATCAAAAAATGAATGCCCACCAGCCATTGATGAAAAGAAAAAAAACATTGGTTTCTATGGTAGTTTAAATGATTGGCTTGATTACGATTTATTGCAACAACTCGCATTAGCTCGTCCACAAATACAATTTTATTTACTCGGCAATAAGGACTGTCCTAAAGCTCAGCAATTGCAAAATGAGAATATACATCTATTACCAGCGATTCCTCATCATCAACTTGCTAGTTATGTACAACATTGGCATGCTGCTATTTTACCTTTCATCAACAATCGTCAAATTCAAATGTGTAACCCCTTAAAATTAAGAGAATATTTGGCTGCTGGATGCCCCGTAATCAGCAGTGATTACAAAGCCGCAACAGAGTACACACCTTTAGTATTAATTGCGAAAACTCAAATAGAATGGCTATCAGCGATTGATCGCATTACACAGCTAAGCCCACAGCAAGTCGCAGAATATAAACAACAAGCATACCAATGTATTCAGCATGACAGCTGGCAGCAACGTATTGAAAAGGTTATTCATAACATACAAAAAATACGCGGTTCGTCCACTGAATAACAAAACCTAACATCAGGCACTCTTTTTGCACTCTTCCTTATACACACAAGAAAAAGGAATACGTGATGATAAGAACAATTTATCTAATCATCTTGTTAGGGTTGGTTGGGTGTGCCAGTACCTCACAATCAAATAAACAATTAGAGCTTTTTTTTAGTTCAGAACAAGTAACGTTAACCGCAGAGCAACACCGTAAAATCATTCAGTTTTTTTCAACTTTCTCATATAACCAAATAACAGCGACCGTCGGGCCAGCTAAGCTCAATAATAAATTTGAAGCTTTATTACACAGCCAAAAACGCATGCAAAATATAGAGAAGATCGCACAAGACCATCAGATCCCTTTAACGTTGGAATACTCGCCAAAAATAACAGTCGATACGTTGCTCCTTCGGAGTAACTAACTGTATGCGGCACCTCTTTATAACGCGGCTATATCCACTGCTGTATGGATTATGGCTTCACCGTTATTTATTAATTTTACCTATTATCATTATGCCTTTTCTAATGACGATAGGCGGTTTTCTTAAAACCAAGTATTACTACTCTGAAACCACTATTTTGGTTCAGGAGGCAGCATTACTTAATCCTTTTTTAGAAGATCTCTCTATTTCAATGAACCTACAGCAACGTATCAAAGCGCTACAAGTCGTGATCCAAAGCCAATCAACCTTAGCTATCGTGATTGATGAACTCGATCTAGTACCAGATAAAAACCCGCAACAAGTAAAATACGTTGCCGCTCAACTTGAAAAAGGCATCAGCCTTGATCTGACAGGTAACGATCTCGTTCAAATGAGTCTTGTGTGGCAACAACCTGAACAAATTCCAGAAATATTAAATACCCTCTCCCGTATTTTCTTAGAAAAACTGCGAGCACCAGGACGTGCATCCGTTGATAATTCTGAAGTGTTTTTACAAAAACAATTAACGACAACCCAAAAAGATTTAGAACTTGCAGAAAGTGAACTTGCCACATTTAAAGCAAAAAATGCCGATAACCTACCGCTGCTGCAAGGAGTCAATGTTGATACTAGTATTAAATTAGCAAGAAAAATAAATGAATCAGAACTGGCTTTACTCCACGCGAAAAGTAAACGTGACAGCATGTATAAAACGCTCATTAATACCAACCCTGTTATCGGCAAACTTGAACAAGAAATTGTTATAGCCGAAGCCGAACTTGCTATCTTACGTGCCAGTTATACAGATAAGCACTCATCGATAAAAAATGTACTCCGTCGGTTAAATAGGCTAAAACAAGAGCGAACACGACAAGTTGAATTGCAGCAATCTCTCACTCCTGATCAAATCGATAGTTTATGGCAACGGCTGGCCAACAGCTCTCAAGATCCTGAAAACCAATCCCAACCTATATTACTCAGCCAATTTGAAGCATTGCAGCAGGCAGAATCTGAAATCGACGCCATTAATCAAGAGCTCATTTTACTAAAAGAACAAGCCGCTAATATCATTGGTAAACGGGTTGAGTTTGCAGAGTTAGAAAAAAAACTTACCAGTTTAGATCGTAATTACAAAGTCAAATCGACCATTTATAACCAACTACTCGAACGCTATGAAATGGCTAGAGTCACCGGTCACCTCGGGCGTTTTGAAGAACCTGATAAACTAAAAATAATCGACAAACCCTCAATACCGAATGCTCCTCAAAACTGGCCTTGGTGGCTAAACTTTTTATCCGGCATTATTTTTGGCGCAGTCATTGCTTTATTTCTCGTAGGCGTAACCATTATTTTTGATACACGATTATATCAATCCAATCATATCCGACAGTTAGTATCTTACCCAATATTGGTACGTATTCCTTACTTCTCAAAGGAACTTGAACATGATTAGAACGTTGCAAGTCGTCCAACATTTACGCCCCGGAGGGCTAGAGAAACTCGTTCTTAATCTGGTTCGTTTTGCATCATCAAATCATCGTGTTTATATTGTCTCACTAGAAGAAACAGCCACATCCGCCATTACAGCTTGGTCTGAATTAGCTGAATTCAAAAACCAGTTAGTATTTTTAAATAAGCCTTTAGGGGTACATCTCCATACCGCTTATCAATTAAGAAAGCTCATTAAGACACTCAAGATCACGACTGTTCATAGTCACCATTTAGGCCCTTTGCTCTATAGTCGACTTGCGCTATTAGGGTTAAGCACAGCTCATATTCATACCGAACATGACAGCTGGCACCTAGAAGAGCCAAAACAGCAAACCCTCACCCGTTGGCTATTAAAAAATAAACATATCGAGCTCGTTGCCGATGCCCCGACAATAGCCAAAGATCTTCAGCAACGATTAGGTCGTCCAGTTGATCATATTATTAATAACGGTATCGACTGCCATTTTTACTGTATTGGTGATCAAGCAGATGCTCGTCATAACTTAGCGTTGCCTCAGGAACAAATACTTATTGGTTGTGCTGGGCGGCTAGTTTCAGAAAAAGGAATTGATACCATGCTTCTCGCCCTATCATCACTTCCTCCGCATTATCATCTCGTTATTGCAGGAGATGGCGAGCAGTTATTAAACCTCAAACAGCTAGCCTGTCGTTTACAGCTTGAGCATCGTATTCACTGGTTGGGTTATTGTAAAAACATGCGATCTTTTTACCGTGCTATTGATGTATTCTGCATGCCATCACGTCATGAAGGGCTTCCCTTAGCCTTGCTTGAAGCACAAGCTTGCGGTAAGCCAATTGTGGCATCCAATATTGGTGCGATCCCTGATGTAGCTCACCCCGACAATAGCGTCTTAGTATCCCCTGATGATCCAGCTCAATTAGCTCACGCTCTACATCATGTGCTGACACATAAAATCAGTAAAACAAAAAACTCTCATTTCATTCAACATATTGCTGATGTAAGAACTATGACAGCAGCGTATGAAGCCCTCGCTAAATAAGGAGCGAATTATGATGATAAGTTGGCTTATCCTTTTAATTCTAACGCTCATTATTCTTTATCATCATGTTATCTATAGCGCACTTATGGTGTGGTATGGGCAACACTTGAAACGAAAAGCCATTACTGTAGAACCTGATAGTTTTCCTGCAATTGCGATCCTCATCCCTGCTTATAATGAGGAAGCACATATTAACGATAAACTGGCTAATTTATTGATGCTTGATTATCCAGCTGAAAAACTTTTTATCTTCATTTGTTGCGATGGGTGTAGTGATGAAACCGCGCAACTTTGTCGCCAATGGGAAAGAAAATTTAAACGAGCTAACATTCACTTCCAACTGCAAATAAGCACAAATAACAAAGGAAAATTAGCGCGCCTTAATCAATTAATGACGATGGCACAACCTTATGCAGAGTTGGTTGCATTAAGTGATGTCTCTGCACTTATCTCAATAGATGCTCTCAAACAAGCTACCCACAGTTTTAACGATCCTAAAATTGGCGCTATTACGGGTAATTATCTTATTTATGATGGTAATACGGGTGAGAAGCAATATTGGTCATGGCAGAATAATATGCGCTTTGCGGAATCACATTTAGGCAGTGTCATTGGCGGCAATGGCGCTTTTTATATTATGCGAGCACGTTTATTTCAGCCATTGCCTCACGACACCATCAATGACGACTTCATGCTGCCGATGCAAGTGCTTAAGCAAGGTTATAATGTGATTTATAACGAATGCATTAACAGTATTGAACTTGATATTAGTAGCAATGAACAAACTCATCAACGAAGACAGCGTATTGGCGCTGGTAACTTACAACAACTGATCCGTTGCCGCTTTGTATTTAATCTCCACCAGCCCGGGGTGAAATGGTTGTTTGCTTCAGGTAAGGGGTTAAGAACCTTAATGCCTTTTATTTTCATCATGTATATAAGCATCACTTGTTATCTCGCTGCCCACGGATCACTTCTCGCAATATGGTTAACTGGGCTACAAGTCGTCGGTTATGGTCTTGCTGCACTACCTCTGCTTGGCGTTAAAAATAAACTATTAGATAAATTACATTATTTAATAGGAGGTTACCTATCATCTTTAATTGGTATGCTACGCTATCTCTTTGGACAATTTAGGTATGGTTGGAAAAGACAACCGCCTCTCAATGCCTACCAACATTCTTTCACCATTATTCTTAAACGCTTCTTCGACATTCTTCTCAGTTGTATCGGATTATTACTCACACTCCCCCTATGGCCTCTGATTGCCTTATTGATACGGTTAGATTCCAAAGGCGATATTTTTTATCGACAGGTTCGTGTCGGACAAATCAATGATGAACATATTATGTTGTTCTCAATGTTGAAATTTCGCACCATGCGACCAAATGCTGAAGCCCAAAGTGGCGCGGTATGGTCTCAAAAAAATGATCCTCGCATCACGCGGATAGGCTGTTTCTTAAGAGACACACGACTAGATGAATTACCTCAATTTATTAACGTGATAAAGGGAGATATGTCATTGATAGGCCCCCGTCCAGAACGCCCTGAACTATGTGGGAATTTGCAAAATGCATTGCCTTTCTACTTAGAGCGAACTCGAGGATTGCGCCCAGGTATCACAGGGTTAGCACAAGTAAATCAAGGCTATGACAGTTGCATTGAGGACGTTAAAGCGAAGATCGCATGGGATCATGCCTACGCAATCGCGTTAGCGTCACCATTACAATGGCTTAGAATGGATTGTTGGATATTGCTCAAAACAGCATACATTATGGTAACGAGACGTGGACAATAGTTGGCACAACCTTTGAATCATATTATTTAAAATAGAGAATAAGGAATACCTATGTTCGCATCGTCCAGTTCGGTTATCGCACTTGCTCTACAAGATGAATTTGATGCGCAAAAAGCGAGGGAGCTTGAAAGTGAATTTGATGTTCTTAGCCAAACTGAGCGTATGGAATTAGTCATTGATATGACACAAGTCCAATTTATCGATTCATGTGGTATTGGTGCAATTGTTTTTCTCTATAAACGCTTAAAAAGCCGAGGTCGCCGTTTACGTCTACTTAATGTTAACGGTCAGCCAAGGGAACTGATGCAAATGCTCAGGATAGATAAAGTGATCCCACTGATCACATCAGCAGAGTTAACCTAATGAAATCGCCACTATTACTGCTTGTTACTCTATTATCACTACTGACAGGTTGCAGTAATTTTTGGCCTGCACAAGGGGAAATACCTCTTCCACCTCCTAAGCAAACACAACTCCATCAACTCGAACATCACCAGTTTGAACTCCAATTACTCGCAACACGAGGAGCCAAACATTGTCTTCCTGGTCAATATATCCGATTAGAAAACCTTTACTTAAAAGCAAGAGAAGAAGCCCTGCACGGCTTTGATCGTGATGCTGAAATTACCCTTTTGAAATATCAGACCCAAAATGCTGTGATCCAAAAACAAATGGATTGGTTGGAATACCACACACTGTGTCTTGATCCTCACTATTCTGAAGTTGAGCTCAAAGAACGTTTTTTATTATATATGGCTGTCGATAATCAGTTTGCACTAAATAAAATAACCTTGTTGCCTAATTATCAAGAATCACTCCGTTATGCGGCTGAAATAATAAAACGTCAAGAACACTGGCACTTACAACTTATTGGCTATACCGATAGCCAAGGTAATGAACAGAGTAATTATGTTCTTGGCTTAAAAAGAGCCAATACGGTTAAAGACTTCTTGGTTGAAAATGGTGTTGATACCAATCAAATTAGTGTATTGAGTGTTGGGGAATCACGAGCCATTGCCGATAATACTCTCACAAAGCAACTCAATAATAGGAAAGTGGAAGCAAGAGTCTTGGTTGAACATCACGCTCAGTCCATTCATCGCGTATTTGATATTAAGGACTGGCATGCAATTCGAGATGGCTTATGATCCGTATATTTTGCCTACTCATTCTCTTTATTTTTCCCCCTTCGTTGCAGGCAGATAGTACAATCACGCTAACAGCAGGCGATCGTATTTTCTTGTTCGTTCCTGGTGAAAAGGCATTTCGTGACGATTTCACGATTGATGATAACGGAAAAATTCAACTTCCAGAGGTCGGCACTATCTCTATTGCAGATCTCACAATCAAAGATGCTGAACAAAAAATAAAACAAAAACTATCATCAATCTATCTAAACCTTGATGACTTTAAGCTTACCTTAAAAGAACAACTCATCCGTATTCATGTACTTGGCTATGTTGAAACCCCAGGTACTGTATCACTAAAGCCTAACAGTAATGTTCAATTAGCTTTAGCAGCTGTTGGCGGCGCAAGACCAGGCGCACAATTAGATAAATTTTCCATCACCCATAATGGTATCTCTCAACCCTTTAATTATAAAAAGTATTTAGATACTGGCGATATATCTAACCTACCAACTTTAGCCAATGGCGATACCATTTTCGTCCCCGTCTCTCCACTTCTTGGCAATATTGAAGTTGATTTTGATGCAGCAACCATTCAAAACACTGGTGATTCAAATAAGAACAATGGGTTAACTTTATTTGGTGAAGTCCGAAATCCGGGTACATTCAGCTATAAACCAGAAATGAATGTGGTTGATGCACTTATGCGTGCAGACGGTGTGACACGCTATGCCGATGTCACCAAAATTCGTGTGGTTACTGAGAATAAACCATATATTTTTGATTTAAAAACCTACTTAGATACAGGGGATACTCAACACCTTCCTCCAGTAAAAGCGGGAACCACCATTTTTGCACCTATCGAAGTCGATGACATTAGCACAACAGCAAGAACCGTCTTTGTCATGGGAGAAGTAAAAGCGGCGGGCGCTTACGAAATAGGAAAAGATACAAAGTTTATTGATGTGCTGGCTAATGCCGGTGGTCCAACTCGTTTCGCTGATACCACTCAAATAAAAATTCTCAGCGAAACTGACGCTCCCGTCACTATCAATCTCATCAAATTTACTCAATCCCCACAAGATTATGATATTCCCCTGATGAAAACGGGTGATGTCATTTTCATTCCAGAAAAAGCCACTGTAAATGAAAAGTCATGGCTAAAGATCACTGAAGATCGCTCAATAAAAATCATAGGGGCAATCAATGCTCCTGGGCGTTATGAATGGAGCCACTCCATGGACTTTATGGATCTACTTGCCCATGCAGAAGGTCCAACTAAACGTGCAAATTTAAGCAATATTCGACTCATCACTGAAGATACAGATCTTACTAAAGGTCATGACGTCTCTTTTTTTAATTTCCAAACCTTTATCAAAGAAGGTCATCCCAAAAAACTACTTCCCCCACTTTCTGCAGGAATGACCATTATTGTTGATGAGTTACCCGATGATCCCAGTGATAATAAAGGCAGTTGGTTACGCCAATCACCAAAAGACTCTATTTATATATTTGGATCAATAGGCTCACCAGGGCGCTATGCCTTTAATAATGAGCAAGGATTTCTTGATATCCTCGCAGCTGCAGACGGTCCTAATAATGAAGCAGACTTACAAGAAGTACTTATCACACACCGTAATGGTACCCAAAGCCATGTCACTCAATTAGATCTTTCAGAATATTTTCGTTCAGGAGATGAATCAGTTTTACCCAAAGTAGTACCTGGTGATGTTATTTATATCCCAAAAACATCAAAACCCTCTGATCATCTCGCTGTAAAAATTATCGGGGCAGTTTATGCTCCTGGACGTTTCAATTTTAACGCTAAACTCACTTTTTTAGATCTCTTATCTATGGCTGGAGGACCAAAAGAGAAAGCAAATTTATCCAGTATTCGCATTGTAAGACTTCCCAAAAAAGATAAGCCTTCAGCACAAGGACACCAAGTGATCTTTTTTGACCTTGAGAATTTCATTAAACAAGGAAGTCCTGAAAAAAAACTCCCCACGATCATGTTTGGCGATACCATTATCGTTGATGAACTTCCCCATGATCCTAGCGACAATAAATCAAGTTGGCTGCGTCAGGCTGCAAAAGATTCAATCTATATTTTTGGTGCTGTTGGTGCCCCTGGTCGTTATGCTTTTAATAAAGAGCAAGGCTTTCTCGATATTCTATCTGCCGCTGATGGGCCAATTGGCGAGGCCGACATTCAAGAATTACTGATCACACACCGTAATGGCAAAAAAACAACCGTTTCTCATTTTGATCTTGCAAGATATTTTGAAACAGGTAACGAAAGCCTTCTTCCTACCGTACTTCCAGGTGATGTCATTTATGTGCCGCAAACAACTCAAGCAAAAGATGATAAAACCGTGATGGTTATTGGCTCCGTAAAAGGACCGGGGCGATTTAAATGGAATAATAAACTGACTTTTTTAGAAATTTTTGCGCTTGCTGGCGGCCCCTTAGAAAGTGCTAACTTAAGCAGCATTCGCATTATCAAGAAAAATAAAAACGATCCAAATAGTATTATTTACTTTAATTTGGAGAAATTCATCGACCGTGGCGGTAGTTTTTCAGCCCTCCCCACTATAAAAGCGGGAGATACCATCATGGTCGATGAACTCCCCCATGATCCTAGTGATAATAAATCAACATGGATACGACAAAATGCTGATGAATCAATTTATGTCTTTGGATCAGTCAACGCACCAGGACGATATGCTTTTAATAGTGAGCTCGGTTTTTTAGATATTCTTTCAGCAGCAGATGGCCCAAACAAATATGCGAATTTACAACAAATAAAAATCAGCCATCGTAACGGGACTCATGCCAATGTTACAACACTAAACCTTACTCTATATTTTGAAACTGGCGATGAGAGCTTATTGCCAAAAGTAGTGCCTGGTGATGTTATTTATATTCCGCAACGCGATGGAAATTGGTTAGATAAACCGGCAAATCGCGTGGTAAGACTCATGGGAGAAGTAAAAAAACCAGGACGCTACTCATTCAACAGTCAGATGTCTTTGCTTGATTTACTAGCAGAAGCCGGCGGCCCCACAGATAAAGCTTATATAGACAAAATAATGATCGTCAATAGTTCATGTTGCGGAGATAAAAGCCAAACATTCAGTCTACGAGACTACATAAAATATCCAGCAGAAACACCGATCCCCATGCTTCGTCCTGGCGATACGGTATATGTACCCAATGAAGATGATTCAACAAGCACACTGTTAAGACAAGGGCTTCAAGATGCATTTAGCTTTGTGACAACCTTGCTTGTAATAGGAGCTGCATTATGAAACCTTGGTTGAGTGAAGAGATGGAGCATCTGTTTCAACAATTGCACCAGCAACAACTACGCATTATTTGTATTGCAAGCTGTAACCAAAAATGTGGTAGTTCAACAATGAGTTATTGGCTCGCTGAACGATGCTCAGAAAACAAAACAAAAGTGCTATTGATCGATCTTGATCTTTCCGGATCGGGGCAAGGGTATGAGCCAACGCCTTGGGAGCCTGAAAATAAGAATAAAGAACAAAACCTCATTAAAAAACACCCGTTTCTAGATATCTTGCCCCAACCCAAAGATCAAACAACAGTACTTACACTGCGACAACCTCATAAACTTCGCTATCTCCTTCAATATTGGCAGCAACATTACCACTATATTATTTGTGATACAGGCAACATTAACACCGCTAACTGGCGTAATTTACCCGCAGTAAACATCGCTAATGCTAGCGATGGCATTCTGCTATGCCTATCCGCGGCTAAGACAACAGAAAGTGAGTTACTAACAAGTATTACCAAGCTAGAAAAAAGTAACTGTAATGTCATTGGTATTATTATAAATGATCAGTTTAATCCAACACTCGCGCAACGCTTATTGAAAAGTCTTAATACCAAAGCATGGTGGTTACCAAAAAGAATCAAAGAAAAAATCACCACAATGCTAAAAAATAGCCAACTTCTACAAGGAAAGTATCAATGATCAATCAGATATTATTCAAACAGACTTTTTGCTTAAATTACGATAACTTAAAAACAATCAGGCACTGGTTAAAAACACAAAGCAATAAGCTAAATTTAAGTTATGAGCTAAGTCAGCATATGATCCTAGTTTGTAATGAATACTGTGTTAATCTACTTGCACATCAACGCTTAACCGCAAGTCACGTTGAATTAAAATATGCCTTACGTAATAATCAAGCGCGATTTGAAATCATTGATAACGGCTCTCATTGGCAAGCGATGAAAGAAAAAATCAGCTCCGCAACATTACCTGAAGAGGCAACTTGCAATAAACTAGGGTTAGCCCTGATCAAGACCTACTTCCCTGACTTTAAATATTTTCTGACAAATCATCAAAATATAATTCAATTCAACCTTCCACAACATAAACCAAAACCACAACTGCTTATTGTTGATGATAGCCCAAGCCAACTCGCACTCTTTGCCACTTTTCTACGCCATCACTATCAACTCATTCTCTTCAGTAAGCCCTGTGAGGCGCTCAACTGGCTAGCTCATAGTCGTTGTGACATGGTTATAACTGATTTACACATGCCAAATATAGATGGTTTCAGTTTTAGAGACAAAGTAACAAAACTCAATCACTGCCAATCATTACCCTTTATTTTTATCTCAGCTGACAACAAAGACGCCACACTTTTAGAAGCCGCAAGAGCTGGTATTGATGACTATTTAACAAAACCACTCAATAAAGAAAAATTACTCACAATTTTGAAGCGAGTATTAAAACGTCATAGCACACTGGCCACTGTTTTTGAAAAACAACTGCTGGCACAAATGACGCCTTATCAATCAGAATTCCCATCTCAAATTACCCTTCGAGATATCACCATCGATATTGATCAATACCCCATAAACCAAGGTGACTTTTTGTTGTATCGAAAACCCCAAAAAAACAAACCCGCAATGCTCATCCTCGGAGATAATATGGGACATGGTCCGCTGGCTAAAGCTAATGGTATTGGCTGGTTTGGTTATATTGCTGGTTTGCTTGATGCTGGCATCGAGAGTCCTAAAAAGATATGTGAGATACTCAACCAGCAACTTATTTCGGCACACAATAATCGTCATTTAATTTGTTTAATGATAATGACAATAGACAATAATAATATCGTCCATATCTACAACGCAGGCATGCCTGCTGCACTCCAATTAGGTCATAATAAGAGCATACATCTAGAAGAAAATATGGGGTTATTAGGGATAAATACGCAATTAGCCATAAAACCAAAGCTCATCACATTAACCAAAGATATCAGCCTTCATTGCTACAGCGATGGACTCGCTAACCACCCAATTACAATGAACCAAATCAATCAATTAACACATTATCAAGCCAAAGAAAGGCATAAAAAAATATGGCATAACCCACAACGCTCAACCATTGATGATAAAACACTAATCAGCATCTATAGATAAATTACGACTTAATTCCATAAGCGTTAGCAAGTATATTCCATCGTTGTTTTCCACTAAATTTAGTCACAACTTGGATATAACTATATTTAGAACACGCTTGCCACTCTTTGTTAGTCATTGAATCAAAACACAAGACGTACCAGACTAACTTTGACCAATCGAACTCATCAACAAGCCATCTAGAATCCACAAGCAAAGATAAATCACCAACTTTTGTGCCTATAACCGGAATCCCGTGCGCCATTGCTTCTAACGCGGCCATTGGTAACCCTTCAGCACGCGAAGAGATAAGCAGTAAATCAATTTTGCTCCAGTGCGATGACATATCTTCTACGGCACCATGCCATTTAATATTAGGGTAACTCCCCAACAAATTCGATTCCTCACCATCACCAAACACATGAAACTTAATAGTCGGACACTGGTTAGAAAGTTGTAAATAGCGGTCAATGCCTTTGACATGACACAACCGACCAACAAAACCAACTTGCAAGATCGTATGCCGACTGCGTAAAACAAAGGAAGGAATAGAGTGAATAAAGTTATTTAGAACATAACACTGAAAAGGTACTTTCGATTTTATCTCATCACTTACCGCAAAATTCGTCGATAAAAAACTAGTTGAACGATTAAGCCATTCATAAAAAGCAAGTCGCCCTATAAGAAACTCACCAGCATGAAAGCTGGTAAGCACTTTACATCTGCGTAACACTTTTAAACATCGAGCCCATAATGATGATTTATACCCATGAGCATGCAGAATATCTTGAGAATTAACTAACAATGAGAATTGTAAAAAACCTGTAGATGTAAAATATTCAATTTTATTTTGTTCTAACAAACGATAGAGCGGGTGATTAGATGCTTTAGAGATAAAAACAACTTTGAACGGGACTTTCTGATCTTTAAGGAGCAATGAAAGCTGTAATACATGGCTTTCAATCCCTCCGAAACCTGAACTATCAAGCATTACATAAAGCATAGTAACCATAAAATGAATTCGTCATTCCAAATTACATGCAAAAAAAAAGCCGAGTCTAATGACTCGGCTTCTCTTTTTATTTAACGGCTATTGCTTATTCAGCAGCAGCTTCTTCCTTTGCAGGACGGTCTAATAACTCGATGTAAGCCATAGGAGCTTTATCACCAGTACGGAAACCGCACTTCATGATACGAGTGTAACCACCAGGACGCGCAGCAAAGCGAGGACCTAGTTCGTTAAATAATTTCGCAACAACTTCGTTGTCACGAGTACGAGCGAATGCAAGACGACGGTTAGCAACACTGTCTGTCTTAGCTAGGGTAATCAAAGGCTCAATTACGCGACGTAGCTCTTTTGCTTTTGGCAGGGTAGTCTTAATTAATTCGTGACGTACCAGAGAGCTAGCCATGTTGCTGAACATCGCTTTACGATGACTGCTGTTGCGGTTGAGTTGACGACCACTCTTACGATGGCGCATGACCTAATCCTTCTAACTAGATATCAGTAAACTATTAATCTTCAGCGATTGAAGCAGGCGGCCAATTTTCTAGGCGCATACCTAGAGATAGACCACGAGATGCCAATACATCTTTGATTTCTGTCAAAGACTTCTTACCAAGGTTTGGCGTTTTAAGAAGCTCAACCTCAGTACGCTGAACAAGATCACCGATGTAGTGGATCGCTTCTGCTTTTAGACAGTTAGCAGAGCGAACAGTTAGTTCAAGATCGTCTACAGGACGCAGTAGGATCGGATCGAACTCCGGCTTCTCTTCTTTTTCTTCTGGAACTCGTACATCTCGAAGATCTACGAATGCATCCAATTGTTCAGCAAGAATAGTTGCTGCACGACGGATAGCTTCCTCAGGATCAAGAGTACCATTAGTCTCCATATCGATTACTAGCTTGTCTAAGTCAGTGCGTTGTTCAACGCGAGCTGCTTCAACAGCGTAAGCAATACGGTCCACTGGGCTGTAAGTAGCATCTACTAACAGACGACCAATTGGACGCTCATCTTCTTCAGTGTGAATACGAGCTGATGCTGGTACGTAGCCGCGACCACGCTCTACCTTGATGCGCATGCTTAATTCAGCATTGTCATCAGTAATATGGCAGATTACGTGCTCTGGGTTCGCAATCTCAACATCACCATCATGGGTGATGTCACCTGCAACAACAGGGCCTGCACCAGATTTGTTCAGAGTAAGAATAACTTCATCTTTACCCTCAACCTTAACGGCTAGACCTTTAAGGTTTAGAAGAATTTCAAGGATATCCTCCTGAACGCCTTCTTTGGTGCTGTACTCATGTAACACACCGTCGATTTCAACTTCTGTTACAGCACAACCTGGCATAGAAGATAATAAAATACGACGAAGAGCGTTTCCTAAAGTGTGGCCAAAACCACGCTCTAATGGCTCTAGAGTTACTTTTGCGTGTGTCGTGCTAACTTGTTCGATGTCAACAAGACGCGGCTTAAGAAATTCTGTTACAGAACCCTGCATTGTGTCCTCTCTTAACTGTAGCCTTACTTAGAGTAAAGCTCGACGATCAGGTGTTCATTGATGTCGGCAGACAAATCAGAACGTTCTGGAAGACGCTTAAACGTACCTTCCATCTTGCTGCTGTCTACTTCGACCCAAGTCGGTAGTTCACGCTGTGTAGCAACTTCTAGAGCTGCTTTAATGCGTGCTTGGTTCTTAGCTTTCTCACGAATGCTAACAACGTCGTTTGCCGCTACCTTGAAAGAAGGAACGTTTACGACTTGACCGTTAACTAGGATCGCTTTGTGGCTTACCAATTGACGTGCTTCTGCGCGAGTTGCGCCAAAGCCCATGCGGTAAACTACGTTATCTAGACGACCTTCAAGAAGCTGAAGCAGGTTTTCACCTGTGTTACCCTTGATGCGGGCAGCTGTCTTGTAGTAGTTACGGAATTGTTTTTCTAGTACGCCATATGTACGACGAACTTTCTGCTTCTCACGAAGCTGAACGCCGTAATCAGATAGACGACCACGACGAGCACCATGTTGGCCCGGCGCGTTATCAATCTTACACTTGGTATCAATCGCACGTACACCAGACTTAAGGAATAAGTCAGTGCCTTCGCGACGGCTAAGCTTTAGCTTAGGACCCAAATATCTTGCCATTTTTCTTTCTCCAATTTCCTAGAAACGAAACGTTATACGCGACGTTTCTTAGGTGGACGACAACCGTTATGAGGGATCGGAGTCGCATCAACAATGTTAGTGATACGGAAACCCGCTGCGTTTAAAGCACGGATTGTAGACTCACGACCAGGACCAGGGCCCTTAACCATAACTTCTAGGTTCTTAACGCCATATTCTTTGGCCATTTCACCACAACGCTCAGCAGCAACCTGTGCAGCGAACGGAGTAGATTTACGAGAACCACGGAAACCTGAACCACCTGCAGTAGCCCAAGATAGAGCGTTACCTTGACGGTCAGTAATGGTTACGATTGTGTTATTGAAAGAAGCATGGATGTGCGCAACGCCATCTGCTACTTGCTTGCGTACGCGCTTACGAGCGCGAGTTGGTTGTTTTGCCATTGTACTCTACCTTATCC
>NZ_JADQAQ010000066.1 GCF_022129445.1 Photobacterium sp. Ph5 | reverse complement strand
ACGATTATATTGGTTAACCTCTAAAACTGTGGCCAGTATTTATTGACCACTACAAATAGGGCATATACCTCTGCGTGTATGTCCTTTTTTATGTTTTAAACAATAGTACCATTAGCGTTATAAGTCCTTTGGTATTAACTCCTTCCTTTAAAGCCACACAATAATTATTGATATATATCCCTGATTTTAGTTGGTTTTTGTCACACACCGACTTAGCTATACTGCGCAAGTTTTAAACTCACTATTATAAATAGAATACATAAAGCACTGGATTTACGCTCCAGCTCGCAGAAGGAAAAAACATGTCTCAATACGTTGTATGTGCGCTGTATAAATTTGTCGCATTAGATAACTACCAAGATATTCGCCAACCATTAACTGAATTGCTCGAAGCTAATCACATTCGTGGCACATTGCTTCTTGCAAGTGAAGGGATCAATGGCACCGTAGCAGGTAAACGAGAATCTATTGATGCGTTACTTGCCTGGTTTAAACAAGATCCGCGCTTAGCTGACGTTGTTTATAAAGAATCATTTAATGCAGAGCAGCCATTTAATCGCACCAAAGTAAAACTGAAGAAAGAAATCGTTACCATGGGTGTAGAGGGGATCGATCCTCGCCACGTAGTGGGAACCTATGTAAAACCAAAAGAGTGGAATGCCCTGATTTCTGATCCTGATGTTGTACTGGTTGATACCCGTAACGATTACGAAGTCGATATTGGTACATTCAAAAATGCCGTAAACCCAAATACAGAAACCTTCCGCGAGTTCCCGCAATACGTAAAAGAAAACCTCGATCCTAATAAACACAAAAAGGTTGCTATGTTCTGTACTGGCGGTATCCGTTGTGAAAAATCAACCGCATACATGAAAGAGCAAGGGTTTGAAGAAGTCTATCACCTTGAAGGCGGCATTCTTAAATACCTTGAAGAAGTCCCACAAGAAGAAAGTATGTGGGAAGGTGACTGCTATGTGTTTGATGGGCGAGTTGCAGTAAATCACCAACTAGAAAAAAGTGATTACGATGTGTGTAATGCCTGTCGATTACCAATCACACAAGAAGAGCAATTATCAGAGCATTTTGAAAAGGGTGTAAGTTGTCCAAAATGTATTGATAAACACAGCGATGAGCAAAAAGCCCGTTTCCGTGAACGTGAAAAACAAGTGCAGTTAGCGAATGCGCGTGGCGAAACTCATGTCGGTGGTGATGCAGCTCAACTGATAGAGAACCGTAAAAAAGCCAAACTGGCCCATAAAGAGCAGCAACGTGCGGCTAAAAAGTAAGATACAAACAATTTAAATAGTACAAACACAAAGGAATAGGTAGCCATGCTTATTCCTTTTTTATAACTCAGCTTATGTGTTGATATTTAACCCACCATTGCATACACATAGCCAATCCAAACCTAGCTAGATATTCTTCAGGCAAATACAAAGTGTACGCCGTTCAGTTTCCATTCATAATCTATTCATATACTTGCCGACCTAAATAAATAGTGTCGCTCAAATAGTAGATAATCCGTCTGCTTTTACTTATTCATATAATTATAAAAAACATATAAATATCAATAAATAAGCTTATAGCGTAAGCCTATTTACTGATAGGAGATAACATGCGATTAAAAACAGCTTTCACTTTATTATCACTCACTTTATTATCACTCACTTTGCTATCTCAAACTGCAGTAGCGAACGAGAATATCATTGGTGGATCTATTGGCTATGGTACCCAAGATTTTAATTTAAAATACGACGCCAATGATGGCGATACCGTGGCATTTGATATCTATTACCGTCATATGCTTAGCGATTACATGGGGGTAGAAGCCGGTTATACCCGAAGCTACGATGGTATTTTTAGCGACTTTACCAGCTTGCTATCATCTGCTGATGTATCGTCATACGGTGGACCACGTTTGTCACTTTACGGGCAATATCCATTAAGTCATGGCAATGCATTGTACGCAAAAGTGGGTGTTGCTTATCACGATGTAGATTACAAAATGAATAACGTAAAACACAATGAAAGTAAGGTTGGTGCCGATCTGCAAGTGGGTTGGGAAAAACGCTTCCACAACGGAATGGGTATCAATGTAGGTTACCAGTTTGCTGACAGCTCAATTTTAACTATGAACAATTTCTATGTCGGCACAAGCTACCGTTTTTAATCGTCTTTCCTAGCTATAATTATTAGCCGCTATAGGGGATAATATTGTAATATCCTTTATAGCGGATAAATTGAAAATATCCGCTACAAGGGATATACTTTAAATATCCTTTATAGCGGATAATTTAAAGTGGGAACCATGCAAATCACATCAGCTAAAATGCTCGCCAATGCCGTGCGAGACCAACGTAAAGCCCAAAGCAGAACCCAAAGTGATACAGCTAAACTAGTGGGGATTAAACAAACCACCGTATCTGCGTTTGAAAATAACCCAGAAAGTACCAAGCTAGAAACGCTTTTTAAATTACTCGCCGCGTTAGATCTAGAACTTCATGTTCAACCGCGTAACACAAACAACGAGCCACATACCACACAACAGAAATGGAATGAGGAGTGGTAAACATGGATGTGTTAACGGTTGCAATGAATGGGATCTTAGTCGGCAGCTTAACCAAAGCAAGCTCTGGTGCGATATCGTTTCAATATGATCCATCATGGTTATCACGGCCTGGTGCCCGTGCGATCTCACTTTCTATGCCGTTACGCCACGATGCTTATCATGGTGATATTCCTTACAACTTCTTCGATAACTTATTGCCTGATAACGAAGAAATTCGCAGCCGTATTCAGTCTCGTTTTCAAGCAGCCACTAAACAAAATAGGTGGCGATTGTGTTGGTGCTATTCAGCTTTATTCACCACAACATAGCCTACAGGATATCAGGCAAATACAAGCAGAGCCCTTAACAGAATCTCGAATGGCGCAGGTATTACGAGGTTACCAAAGTGATGCGCCACTCGGCATGCTAGATGATATGGACGATTTTCGTATCTCTATTGCAGGCGCACAGGAAAAAACGGGCCTGTTATGGTATCAAAATCAGTGGAATTTACCGTTAGGTTCGACCCCAACCAGCCATATTCTGAAATTGCCAATCGGGATCTTACCGCATAAAAACATAGACTTAAGCGATAGCTGTGAAAACGAATGGCTATGTTTAAAAGTCGCGGCAGCATTTGGCTTTGAAGTGAACGATGCCACCATCATCAATGTTGAAGATGTAAAAGCATTGGCGTTAACGCGCTTTGATCGTCGATGGTCGCAAGACGGCAGTTGGCTAATGCGTTTACCCCAAGAAGACATGTGCCAAGCATTAGCTGTTGCGCCGGCATTAAAATATGAATCAGACGGTGGGCCTAACATTGCCAGTATCATGCAATTTCTATTAGGTTCACGAACATCAACCCAAGATCGAGAAGTGTTTTTCAAAGCACAAATCTTGTTTTGGTTGTTAGCTGCCATTGATGGACACGGTAAAAACTTCAGCTTATTTCTAGAACCTGAAAGCCGTTACAGCATGACACCACTATACGACATCATTTCTGCTTATCCTTTAATGGACTCAAACAGTATTCCAAAACAGAAAGCAAAAATGGCGATGGCATTAACGGGCACCAAGAAATATTACAAATGGCAAACCATTCAGCCTCGCCATTTTTTAAGTACAGCCAAAGCGGTCGGATTTTCGACTCAACGTGCTAATGAATTAATGACTGAAATGAAGAACCAAGCGCCAAGTGCGATAGAAAAAGTCCGACAGCAATTACCCAACAATTTTCCTACTGATATTAGTGAATCGATATTTAATGGGGTATTAAAGCAAGCAGGGCGATTGGTATAAAAGCCAAGTATAAACAAGGCATGAGCAAATAACTCATGCCTTAATACTTATGCCTTCAGAATTAGGGCTTACTTAGCCAAGAGTAGGATAGTCGGTATAACCGTGATAATTACCGCCAAATAGCGTCGCACCATCCAGATCTGCTAAAGGTTGTTGGTGCTGTAGGCGTGAGACAAAATCAGGGTTAGCCACAAACGGACGACCAAACGCTACCAAATCTGCATAGCCTTTATTAAGCACTTCATCCGCACGCGCTTGCGTATAACTACCTGCAACAATAATCGTATTAGTGAAATACTTACGCAGATCAATTCTAAACTGCTCGGGGATCACAGGCGCATCATCCCAATCCGCTTCTGATAAATGCAGGTAACCAATGTCACGGGCTTGAAGTTGTTTTGCTGCCTCTAAAATAGTCGGCACAATATCAGGGCAATTCATATCTTTGAAAGTGATGAAGGGCGCAAGTCGAACACCCACTTTGTTGGCACCAATGATATTACTCACAGCATCAACAACTTCTAGTAAGAAACGAATACGGTTAACTCTAGTGACACCGTAACTATCCGTACGGTGGTTAGAGTTAGTCCGTAAGAACTGATCGATAAGATAGCCATTACCGCCGTGAATTTCGACACCATCGAATCCCGCATCAATGGCGCGTTTTGCAGCATAAGCAAAATCTGCGATAACCCGATCAATATCTGCTTGTGTCATAGCTCTTGGTTCAACACAATCGACCATGTTGCCATTGCCTTGTTCATCCGCTATCCACACCTTGGTTTCAACAGGTTTAAGTGCAGATGGCGCAATCGGCTTCTCACCATTTTGAAACACTGGATGAGATACACGACCTACATGCCATAGCTGACAAAACATCGCCGCGCCATTTTTATGTACCGCTTGTGTTACTGAATTCCAACCCGCTACTTGCTCATCGGTATAAACACCAGGCGTAAACGAATAGCCTTGCGAATCATCAGAAATCTGCGTCGCTTCAGAGATAATTAATCCTGCGCTGGCACGTTGTTGGTAATAACTCGCCATCATCGTGTTTGGAATATTACCCGGTTGGCTACTACGAGCACGTGTCATCGGTGCCATAACAATACGGTTTTGTAAATTCAGACCGTTAAGCTGTGTTGATTCAAAAAGCTTGCTCATTATCGACACCTTATTTAAGTAGTGGTACGTGGGTTTTAACGCTGACCGATTCCATCCAATCTTTTACTGTTTTCTCCCAATTAATCTCAGGAGCACTAAAGAACCCACGTAAAATAGAGAACATAATCGCGCCATCAATCAAATGAACAGGTTGGCTCGTTTCTAACTGCAAGATCGTTTTTGCTTCCTCAATTAGTGATTCAACGTCATTTACGATGTTCGGTGTATCTTCCAGCAACACATCAAAATTCAATTCATCTGATTCTTTCTTGGCTCGCCAAGCTTGTCGGGCAGAAACCGTTTCAAATTCAGGTAACGCCATGTTTGACCAACGTGGATAACCGATTTTTTGTAATGGAAGAAACGCTGCTTTTTGCCAATCAAACACAGACGTAGAGATCTCAATTGTCTCGCTAGATTGCGCTAACTCAATGAAATACTGAATAATATCTAAGCTTTCTGCTAAAGCTTCGCCATCATCTTTAATCAAAAGAGGCACTTGCTTAGTACCGATGAGCGCATTCGTTGTTTTATCATCATAAGCAATACAAGTTACCGTCAGTGGGATATTTAACATTCCAGCCACATAACGGACGCGAGCACTAAAAGGGCAATGTTCATAAATATAAAGCTTCATCGTTATTTCCTATCTAGCTATTTTTGTTTTGATGGCGTCAGTATATTCATTGAATAGAATTTGATAATTGGGGTAAATTTAAAAAGATTATTCGGCTGAGCTGAACAATAAACAAAAGGAAAGGGCATGGATAAGTTTTCTGATATGACGTTATTTATCAGTATCGTTAAAAATCAAGGCATGGCCGCAGCAGGCAGAGAGTTAGGTTTATCACCTGCAACAGTAACAGCTAGGCTGCAAGCATTAGAAGATCGCTACGGTGTTAAGCTACTTAATCGCAGTACTAGGCATATCTCTTTAACTGAATCTGGTGCGCTGTATCATCAAGCCTGTTTGGAAATCACCGATAGCGTAAAAGAGACAGAAAACTTACTTCAAACCGGTAGCCAAGAAGTACGAGGGACGCTAAAGATCTCGGCGCCACGAGACATAGGCAAACAATACATCTCACCCATCATCTCGGCATTTTGCGAACGATACCCAGACGTAGTGCCGTACTTGTATTTAGACGATAAGCTCACCAACTTAGCAGAATCGGGGATTGATATTGTGATCCGTTATGGTGAACTGGCAGACAGTAACCTTATCTCTCGTAAACTGGCAGCTAGCAGACGAGTGTTATGTGCAACGCCTGAATACTTAGCAAACAAAGGTACGCCCGTAACACCGCAAGATCTCGCCGATCACGATTGTTTAGCCATGATCCGCAGTAATGAAGAATTAAAAACATGGCACTTTACAGACGACAACCAACAAACAGTGATAACCCTAGTACCGAAACGCTTTTCAGATGATGGTGAAGTGATCCGCCAGTGGGCATTAGATGGAGCAGGCATTGCGTTAAAGTCGATATTAGATATTAAGCACGACAGACAAGAGCAACGATTAGTAACAGTGCTTGATGGTTACATGAAGAACTTCAATGCATCGACATCTTCAGCTAGTGCCGACCTAAACGTGATTTACCAAAGCCGCCAGTATCAACCCAAACGGCTTCGATTGTTTATAGAGTTCTTGTTAGAGCGATTTGGTGAAATGTCGCAAAGTGGGATTCAAGAATGGTGATCTTGTTAATGAACAAGATATAAGGTTGTCTCCGAAACAAATACTGACAGGGTACGCACTTTTGGAGACTGGAGCAGACCACGACAGAAGAACGCAACGAGAGATAATTAAAGTTGCTCGATTACTTAAAAACATACCAAGAAGTAAAATGAATAAAAATGATATAAAATCAGTAATCTAAATTTAAAAACTCTTGTTAAGAAAAACTAAAAATAAAGAGAGAAAGATGGAAAAAGAAGCTGAATCGACTGCATTGGATGATATGGAAAATAGTATCGTAACAATGTTTATCAATAGTGCAATTAGAGAAGGAATTATTATCACTGAAGGACTTACTGAAGAAGAAGTAAGAACTGCTGCAAGAAAGTACCTAGAAGAATGCCTTGAAACCGATTTCGAAATTGTAATGACAATTTATCACAAAGATACATTGTTAAATGAAGCTAGAAATTATGCATCTAAAAATAATGAAGAATTATCAATTGTTATGTATGCCACTTGGTGGGAGCACTGGATAAACGGATTAATAGAAATAAAAACACGTGAAAAAAACCTTACAAAAAAAGAGTATAAACAATTAATTTCGTCAATCAACAATAATGCAAAAACATCATGGTTATTAAAACTAATTGATTTACCACCTTTTGATAAAGATCATCTAAATATCATGGGTAAACTAGCTGAAAAACGTAACAGTTTCATACATTATAAATATCCTTTTTTGAATGAAGCTGATGATGATAGTCTAGATAACTTTTTTAAAGAGGTTGAAAAATCAATAACTTACTTCATTAGCTATGAGAGTGAGAACATAGATAAAGATAAAAAATACATAGAAAAATGGTAATACGCTAGCTAACCATCAAACTCAATAATTAAGATCTGCCATTGCAAATGCATAAGTAGATCTTAAACTTTTCACCGTATTACTAGACGGTGATGCATAAGCCGATATCGCCCCCAGACCAAAAAAACGAACCTTTGATCAATATATCTACGACTATCAATACATTCTAACTATGAAAAGCAACTGCACCCCAAAAGAACGAAGAGTAGCTTTTTATAAAGGTGGTTATTTTGATATTTAATTAAGAGGGCCTACGCTTTACGGGTATCGGCAAGGATGGACAAGCCGAAAACTCAATTGTCGATTAGTTAGCTATAAGCTTTCAGAATAGTAGAACTAACCATCTATATTCTCATCAACCAATTCAACTTGATTTGGTATCAGCCAAAGGATTGAGATAAAAACAATAAACGTCACAGATGTTGTTAACAACGGATTTTGGATATGGCTATTAATCACTGAGTATAACGTTGCAGAAAAGAATGCCAGTGTTAATCCAGTAATTTTTCTACGGCGGTTTGATACCATAAGTGCTGCACATTTCACGCAGCGATATTGAGTAGTGTATTTGCTAAATAACAAATAGCTAAGTGAAATAGCTAAGTGAAATAGGAGAGTGACAGTTAGGGCATTGATGCTTAGCCATAAAGATTCCTAAGTGTTGTGTTTGTCGTGTAATCCAACTTAAACTTTACCAAGTTAGCTCATCTATTTATAAACATTTACACAAAGCAAGGTTAATGCTGGAGACCATCTCACATAATGATGAATCGCCATGTATCGATTAAAACTTGTTTTCACTGTTGTATTTGTTAGTGATTTTGAAGTCATTAAGGTCTAAGTCTTCTAAAAACTCAAAACCATGATGCTCATGGTAATACCAAGCAGCAAAGCCAATGATCGCGAGTACAATTAATTTCTTCATACAATCCTTTGTTTTGTTAACGGTTAAACCAACAACGGCAATCCATGCCGTGTATACAAGGAAAATAATATACAAAACAATAACGCTGTGATTGCAGTATCAAATGGTCGATCTGTGTATTAAGCAAACGAATAACACTGAAACAGATTCAAATACCAATACAAGTTGTGATGATCGTTATGGTTAAGACGAGAAGCGTGATAATGATTTCGAATACAGCAACGTGATAAACTTTGGCGATTGAGATGGTTGAGATTCAAATAGTTGAAATTTAAACATCAGTAACAGCATGATTTAAGTTCGTCTAAAAACATCTGTGATTTGAATCTTTAAAGCGAAGATATGATGATCGTTAAACACGCCGTTTAAAATAGGTTCAGACTAAACATAGTCGTTTTTAAGGCAAATACGCTTACTTTGGGATCTACACCTTCGATGCGCATTATGTACCTTATGTTAAATAGGATATATAGATTATTATCTGCCACCTAATCCCAACCATGGTGTCACATGTATTGCTCTACTCTTCTGATTTATTGATAGTTTTTATTTGTTACAGGGTCATTTAACAGTATTGCGTATTTACCATAAACACCTCTGCATAGCTGTTTAGAACAAACTGTAGAAACCCCTTATGTAGACTGGCTTCAACACCTTTTCTACACATTTACCATAATTGCTATTTCACATAAAATACCTAATATTCCTTTATAATTTTAAGTAAAAACCTATAACTAATTAAATTACAATGACTTAACTTCAATCCTTTCAGTGCGTCATTTAGATTTAATAAGTTATAGAATATTCTACATATCATTAGAAAAAAGCTGACTAACAGCCTGTGAACCGACTTTCGATTCATCACTTTTAAGTCGATGAAGCTCTAGGGTTAACTCAGCAACTTGTGTGGCTAACATTTCCATTGAATGCTTAAAGTTATTACGTTGTTCTTTAGTCTTTCCATGCTGTTTACGTTCATCGCGTAATTGTTTACGTAATTGTTTAATCTTATTTAGTTGTAATTCAGATTGTTCAGCGTCATTATTGGCGCGTGTAACTTTAGCTTGCTGTATTTCTGTTAGTAAATCAGGATATTTTTTGGAAATGAGTCCATTACCTTTTCCTGCATGTTTTTCGACAGCACGAACAGAAATACTCTTACCTTGTTCCACAAGGTATATCAATGCGTTACGTAGTTCCGTTTCGGTATCTGTACCATGTTCTTTCTTACTCATATGTGACCTCAATAGTCCTGAAACCAATTTCCTTAGCGTTTCTACATGCTGCATCGATAGTTTTAAATACTCTTGGATTATCACCACTTCGTTGTGCTGTTACGAATACATTATCTGTAACTCTTTTTCCTATTAAGTAGAGGTTGTAACCCTGTTCCATAGCGGCATTGATGACTTTTGCCTCTCTTAATTGTCCAGCATCAAAATGAAGTTTTGCTTCTTTTATTTCCATAAGAAAACCTTAAATCAAAAACAAAATATGATGAATCAAAAACGAAATATGATTATAAAAGTTTTATATCAAATTTAGAAAATTCAATATTATGATCAGCCATTACCTTTTCGGCTGCTCGAATATCAAGAATATAGCGTGAATATTGATTACTACTGTATATGCCTGACTGAATGAGTTTTTTTAAATAATTACTATGTTTTTTATGTCTTTCTTTCCAGCGCAACGCTTCATTTTTATTTATCGATAAACCATCGCAATTATTAGCAACACAACCACTAGGCTCAAATAAATGGCGCATTTTACATTCTTCTTTTGAAAAACAACGACCATAACCAGTGCTTCTAGATGCGGTTAACGAATCAGATTGAAGTGAATTAAATTGTTCTTCTGTATAAATTTGGGGTTCTTCTTTTCCCAACACCTTGTCTTTAAATCCACCTGTATTTGTTGATTCAATAGATAATGTTTCCTTTAAATATTCTGAATCATAATCCATCTTTGCATTGTCAATTTCTTTCATTAAAGATTTGTCTTTCTCCATATTTAATAACGTTAAAACCTCGTTATCTTTACAGTAAATACCTGTCATACCAATATAAATATGTTTGAACTGCTGTTTAATCGAACTAATTGAGGATGTTCCTGAGCCTACGGCAAAAAAAGCAAAAGTCCGTCTAAATGTATGGTTGCTAAAATGCCACCATAATGTACCGTCAGCATTTTCTTTTATTGGATAAACTGATTCTGATGTTGATTTATTAAATTTATGATAAGAGTCCAACCATTCTGGTTCTACTTTCCACTTTAATTCCTTACTTAGTAGTTGTATTAGACTACGAAGATTACTCGTATTCAGCGTGGTATAAGATACTTTATCTTTAATATTTTCAATATTTCCATTACCATTCCCATAATTATAACGCTCTATGCTATTGGGTTTTCCATACTCATGCTTCCTATCCCAGATATCAAAGATTATATTAATAGCTTTTTCGCATATTGAGGAACAACACCAAATATCAGTTCGTGGAATCCCATTTTCTAATTTAATTGTTTTGGTTGTTAATGTATAAAAATGGATGCCATCAAATTCAATATCTGAAAAAGAATCAGGCTGGATATTAGCAACTTCTGAAACACGCATTCCACTAAACGCCATTAATGTTGCGTAACCAATAGCTGTTAATTTTCGTTTCAAAGCATTTGCTTCGTAATGAGTAACGTTGTTCTCGGTTGAAAATTTAACCATATCCCTAAGCTCAAATCTTCGATCATGCCATGTTTCAATTTCTTTTATAAAATAATCATAAAGACCATTCATTACTTCTGGAATAATGACTGGATGACTGCCCCCTTTACTTTTATCAGATAACTCTTTTGCTAATTTACTTCTTTCAAAATTTGGAAAATAAATTCTATCTTTTTTATCTAAATATTTATTCGCTTCGGTCAACCATCTAAGCGAAGTTAATTTACTCTCTAAAGTTAATTGAGAATATCCTTTCTCTTTTAAATTTTGGCAGAAAGTATCAAATATCATCTCATGTTGTAATTGCGTTAATGACACAGCAATGTCTTTTAATAAATTAGCGCAAGAAGATATATTACGTACATTTGAGCATGTTACCGAGATAGTAACATTCTTTCTATCTCCAAGGTATGAATCTATATTAGGAAACAAGATAAGATAAACTCTTTTCTTGATATCATCTTTGAATTTATCAGGTATTTTATTAAATACCATTTTCATTCTGGTTTTATGAATATTGGATAAGTCATATATGGAAAAATCCCATACATCGTCCGAAAACAAAACATCTTCAAGTGTGCCATCTTTTAATTTTCTTTTACATATAATCGTTGATTCTCTTGGTGGATATTCTGCACTTGGGACTAAGTTATATTGTGATTCATCAACCATTAATTTCATAATGATACTCCCATAATATCCGCAATTGAATATTCATCATCCCATTGTGGATGCAACTTACCTTTAATTATCTTTTTCATTGCAAGTTCAACATTACGTGAAGTTAACCTATCTAATAACCGATCAATACTAATCATGATATCACCGTAGTTTTTAATAAAATGCTTCAAAGAACAATGGTGTTGGATAGAATTATTAAGTTGCTCTCTAAATGAGAGTAAACACCATATATCTTCAACATCATCAATCACTCCAAAATTGCTGCAATCAAAACACTCAATGATATAGCCACAAGAAATATTTTCTAAATCACTTTCAGTAAGTAAGTTATGTTTATTAAGTGATTTCTTAAATGCTTTTGTCTGCTTATTTTCCTCGCCCTTACATACTCCACCTTGAGTTGTTTTACAGGTATCATTGCTATTTGTGAATTTATTTTCATATTCAGTGACATCAACAATAGGAATATTCATTATTTGGCTTGTCGTATTAATTCCTAATTCAATATTACCTCCATTACGTACCGTTGATTCTAGCGTCACTGCACTTTTTGCTGCTTCAATCTGATTAACCTTTTTATTTCCTCTTGAATACTTGTTCGCCTGATGAACTTTAAGCGTATGATTACCAACACTAATTGAGGTTTTTTCACCTAATTCTCTATTTGAGCGACTTAATGATGAAGCACGAATACGTTGAAGTCTAAATGTAAAACTTGGATCTTTTTTCTTTAATGCTGCTAATTTTTCATCTATTCTAATAAGCTTGTCTTGATATAAAGTTAACATTCTACCTTCGGCTTGACTTATTTCTTCATCTTCTGTTAATAAAGGAAACAATAATGGTTCATTTTTTTTATACCTATTATTTATATTCTGTATATATGGTAAGTATTCCTCCATGAAAAGCTTCCCACTAGTTTTAAAATGAAGACTATAATTATTTACTCTTGATGCTCTATTTTTTATACCATTTACGACATACCAATTTTTTCCTGATGAAATATATGATACTTTTTCTTCGGCAAAGTAAGTGCTAAAAAGTTCAGATGATGTTGCTCCTGTATAAATACATAACATACACAAACAATTGAGAACATATTCATTGTGATCATTAATATCAAAATTACTGTCCAATCTTGACCTTAATAACTTTCTCCTATTATGTAATGCTCTAATTAATGCAAACCACTCTTTTTTGCTATATTCATCTGTAACTAGCTCATTTCCTCCTGCTTTATAATCAAAACCATGACCTTTAGGGATTTTATTTAATCCAAATTTATTAAGAATAGAATTACAGTTTCTTTTTAATTGACTTAATGATGCTCTTTTTAGACCGCCACCTTTTAATACTTCTTTATGAATGTGCTCTAAAAAATGTATCATTGTTTTATTATTTATGGGGTTGCTATTTTTCTCGTAATGAGCGTTAAACTCAAGAAGTCTTCGTATAACACCAAACATTGTATATTTCGTTGAATCACTCCAATCGGAATTTTCAAAAGACTCATAAAGATATTGAGCCAACGTTTCCTTATCTGTAAATTCATAGTTCAACTCGTCAAAGTCATATAACTTTACAGCGTTATTAGAATTCCTCCACTGAACTGCTCTATTTCCATTTCTTATATAAGTAACATTATCCGTTATTTTTAATTCTTCATTAGATATTTTTGTTCTATCAAGTCTTGATTTATTGTTTTTCTTTTTATCATTCACAACATTATTAACGTTAATGTAAATGGAGTCAGGCTTAATCTTACCATTACGCTGAAGATTGCAATTCAAGATACCAACTCGTTTATTTACTGTTAATGTATTAATTTCATCAACACTATATAGTTTAAGAATATTTAATAATTTTCTTAATTCTGACCGATAAACTTTTGCAGATATCTGACTTTCCATGTCATCAAATTCCTTCATAAGCTTTTTTATATTAGCCACATCAAAAACTTGTCCATCGTCAGGTTTTAAAGCAATTAACTTTTGTATTTGCCTGATTATAGCGTTTGTTCCATTAATATTACTCAGACAATAATTCCCAATAATATTTATATGATTTTCTGAAATGAATCCTGAAAATTCAGTATTAATATTACGCTCTTTTATAGCTGACCCTGACTTATATTTTACTATCATTAATCTAACACTCCTTGTTTAAGGGCTTCACTTACGAGATCTTCCATCATTGCAGTGTGCTGGACAATTGCGGGGTTCAGTTCCCAATGCTCCAAATATAAATCTGTTGTTGTAGATTTAGTATGCCCCATTTCTTGCTGTAAAATGGCTCTTATTTGATGAAATGAAAGTTTATTTACCTTTGATAATGATTCAACTTTAGCCACTCCAAATGTCGCCCTTAAATCATAATACTTATGTCTAAAGTTAATATCACCTTTCTTCCTTATCTCTCTACTTAAATTACACCATTGTTGTGTGAGGTCTTGAGTAGTATAGGGTTTCCCTGTTCGGTTAATTAAAGCAGGGAAATCCAACTCTCCTATTTCTTCATAGTATTTTTTACATCTAATTCGATAACGTTCTGAGTTATGGTATTGTTCTAATAATTCTGCCAACCACACTGGACAAGATATCTGTCTTTCTATGCCTAATTTTGTGTTTACTGAAAGTTTAGGTGATATTGTAATTCCCGTTATATTCACGCCTTTAAATCCATCAGGGATGCTAAGGATATCTTTTGGAATGGATATGACTTCTTTATTTCTCATTCCAGTAAATAAAGTAATAAGTATTGCTAGGCGTATCTCTATACAGATAGCAGACCAGAACATAATTATCATACTTAAATGATGGTGACTTATAGGCTTTAGATTTTTATTTCGATTATATGTTTTAATTCTTAGGTTAGATGTGTGTTTTCCATACATAGACGTTTCTAATGTAAATGGCAGTCCAAACTCACGATCTATATAGCCGTGTCGATAGCAAAACAAATAGAACTCTTTAATATAACCCATGTATGCGTTTGCAGTAGTATCAGAAATATTCCCAAGGTCTTTATGCTGTTTTAATTTATTTCTAAATAATATAGGGGGATAATTATCTGAACTACAATGAGCATAATCATTCCAAGATAATTGAGGGTTTACAGCTAAGAAATTAAAGTATTTTAATAGAGCTTTAGAACGTTGATCTGTACAACGCTCTTTTGCTGCATGACTAAGAAGATATGCATTTACCTCAAATACAGGCTCAAAGTTATCTTGGTCAAATAACAGTAATGTTGATGGACGATATAAACTTTTAGCCATGCGATATGATGTCGGACTGACTTCAACATCACCAATCCTAAATCTATCAGTTTTTACCAATTTATACATACTGATAACCCATATTTAACATTCATTATAGGTTAGCATTGATTCTACACTTTTACCATTTATTTAGATTAAGGGTGTTCTAAACATATAAAGATAAATTTAATATAGGGGTGCATAAAATAGGTAATTACCATTAATAATTCTTGTTCTGCGAACGCTATGCATTCTTGAACAAGGATTATTTGGAATTACCGAAAAACAAAACAGCCTCAAACTCCATAAGAATTTGAGGCTGTTTTAATATTAGCGATAAATTAAATTATTTTTCGTTATGCGATTTCATTTTCAATCAACTAATCGACGTATTTGCCATAACCGTTTACGCCAATATGGATGATTAATATTGGATATAGCAACACCACGAGAACTAGTCGCATTCACAAAGCGCCCATGATCTAAATAAATACCAACATGGTGATGCCAGCCTCCGGTTTTAAAAAATACAAGATCGCCATAATGGAGATTTTCTTTTCTCACTTTATAGCCAAGCTTTACTTGCTGTAATGTTGTTCTTGGTAAATAGATATGAAACACCTCAGAAAACACTCGACGTACAAATGCCGAACAATCTATACCGTGACGTGTGTTACCACCATATCGATACGGTGTATGTGCCCAATGTGAGTATGAATGCCAGATCTTGGAACGCCATTTTTCTGAGAGTTTGAAATGCGCTAATTCAGACCAAAATGATTTGTGGTGTACGTAATGCCCTTTCAAGGTGTAATAATCAACAGGTATTTTGTGCTTCTTTATACTTTCGTGATGCCTTGAATGACTCAGATGATGTGCATAACGTGACTTATGATACACATGATGCTCTTTATTATGATGTGCTAAATGTACATGGTGCGTTTCATGTTTCGCACTGTGTATTGGCGTTTTTGTATGTTTATATTCAATGCCATGGCTATGATGGTGAGTCACAACATGATGATGAGAGCTTGAATGATGGTGTTGTGTTGTTGAATGATGTTTTTCATGAAGTTGAACGTGATCTTCAGAATGCGTATGTGCTGAAGCTGTTATCGGTAAAGCGATTAAGGATAATAGTAAGGTCTTTTTTATTTTAGCTTTTAATGTGTTTTTCAGGCGATACGAAGACATGAGTGCTGCCGCTATGTTTTTTATCGTCTACTAATATGTTCACTTATTATTGCAATATAATAAGTAACATATTGATTTTGGTCGATAGTAAATATTGTGACTTTAATTCTATAGAGAATAGACCTTTCTAAAAACAGAGATATGATATTACTAACTTTTTATTTTTGAAACATATGCTACTAGTCATCATTATGAATAAAAACTGTTACGTTTAAGCATGGATCTGCGTTTATTTAGAACGATATGCTGCTATTTATCACACTAAGATTCACCATGTGAATGATTGGTGTTTTCAATAAAACATATTGATTACTGTTTTATTTTTATGTTTTTTATTGATTTTTAAAATCATAGAAAAAAATCATCAATTAGTATTCAATTAGCACAATTAATATCACTTGCTATTACATAGCGGGACTTCTAGCGTATTATCTTGGCATCCATTTGGTATACCTATCACTTCATCGTTGACGCTTTTCTGATCTCTAACTTTTTACTTTCAATTTTCTACATGCCTTTTGTATTTTTAAAAGATAAATCATATTGATTGCAATTAAGAATTAATACATCACTGCCCTATTAATGCATCATTTTAACATTAACAAATTCAGCTAAATTGTATATTTGCGCGAAATATTGCTATGAAAACCGGTGTAATATTCAAGTTATTCTATATAAAAGTGATATTGAAAAAGCGTAAAAACATATTGATGTTAAATGATCCCCCTACGGCTCATATTGCTTGAATACACCGTGACTGTTTTTAGCTTTTTTTTGTCAAAGATTAAACATACAGCAATAAAATGATTCGTTATAGTGTGTAACAAGTTAGAAAGATAATAAACGTGTAGAAACGCTGAAGCATGTGGCATTGAATCACAAGCAGCCCCAGGGGGAATTATGATGACATTTTCAAAACAACTAGAAAAAATGCGTACTCAAGATGGTTTCATTGCAGCACTTGACCAAAGTGGCGGCAGCACACCTAAAGCATTAAAAGCTTATGGTATTAATGAATCAGACTACAATAATGACGAACAAATGTATGATCTTGTTCATGCCATGCGCTCTCGTATTATTACAAGCCCTGTCTTTACTAGTGATCGTATTATCGGTGCTATTTTATTTGAAAATACGTTAGACCGTGAAATTGAGGGCAAACCAACTTCACAATATTTATGGGAAGAAAAAGGTGTTATTCCTTTTTTAAAAGTCGATAAAGGCTTAGAAGATAAAGCTAATGGCGTGCAATTAATGAAACCAATGCCTGAGCTAGATCAACTCTTAGCTAAAGCAAAAGCTAAAGATGTTTTCGGCACTAAAATGCGCTCTGTGATTTGGGAAGCCAATGAACAAGGTATTAGAGATGTTGTTGCACAGCAAATTCTATTTGCTCAACAAATTATCAATGCTGGTTTAGTGCCTATTATTGAACCTGAAGTGAGCATTGATAGCCCAGAAAAAGCACAAGCTGAAATTATATTAAATCGTGAGCTATTGTCTCAATTAGACGATTTACAATCTAATCATTACGTTATGCTGAAACTGACACTTCCAGAGCAGGCTAATTTATATGCAGATACAATCTCACACCCTAACGTGATTAGAGTGGTTGCTTTATCAGGTGGTTTCCCACTTATGAAAGCCTGTGAAAAGTTATCTGAAAACGACGGTATTATTGCAAGTTTCTCTCGTGTACTTACCGATGATTTATATGCAGATCAGCCTCAAAATGAGTTTGATGCTGCTTTGGCAGAAACAATCGAACCTATTTATCAAGCTTCCCGCACCTAAGTTTGTAAATAAATGACTTAGCTGCTCATGGCTAAGTTATGTTGGAATTAATTACTGCCACGGCGATCAACATGTTTGATCGCCGTTTTTTTGATCGTTATTAATCACGATCTACTTATGCTTTATGCAATAATAGATTCTGATTTACTTCCTTATTTAATTTTATTCCTTTTAATATCACATCATCATAGTTAATAGTTTACTTTTCATGACTGTATTTAGTTTTTTTGTGTCTTTAACTCTAAATACAGAAAAAATTTTCTGCGATATAATACTTCTAACTTAAGAACGATTCGTATTTTAGCGTATATCGGTTTAATTCAAAATGATGTTTAGTAAAACTGAATAGCTCTTTCATGTATTTTAAATTTTATAAAAATAGATGTTTGTTACTATGCCTCCGAATTCAAACATTAGTGATATACATTAAGAAAAATCATTAGATATTATCAATAATAATCAGGGTCTGTTATGCCGAATAAAGAACTTTTCTCTAATCTTTTAAATCAAGCTGACATTAAAATTAATGGTGACCGTCCGTGGGATATTATCGTTAATGACGATAAACTTTTCGATAATATTTTATCTCAAGGAACCATTGCTTTTGGTGAAGGATATATGGATCACCTATGGGATTGTCAGAGAATTGATATTTTAATAAGTAAGTTATTACGTGCAAATATTGAAGAAAAACTTTCAGGTACGGATAAGTTTAAAATAGCCGCTAAAATTGGCGTATCTAAAATAAAAAATTTGATTAACCATCAATCTGTATCTCGTGTAAAAGAAGATGTACCTTTCCATTATGATATTGGTAACGATTTATATACTAATATGCTAGATGATCGCATGGCTTATACTTGTGCATATTGGAAAGGTGCAAAGAATTTAAATGAAGCCCAAGAAAATAAAATGGAATTAATTTGTCGTAAACTGGATTTAAAACCAGGTATGCGCTTATTAGACATTGGTTGTGGTTGGTCTAGCTTTATGAACTATGCTGCTGAAAAGTATGGTGTTATTTGTGACGGCTTAACATTATCGCAAGAGCAAATGAAACTAGGTCAAAAAATTGCAGATAACAAAGGTCTACCCGTAAGAATTATTTTAGAAGATTACCGTGAATATCAACCTGTTCAACAATATGATCGCATTGTTTCTATTGGCATGATAGAGCACGTAGGTCCTGAAAATTATACCGAGTTTTTTAATTGTGCTAATCGATTCTTAAAAGATGATGGTATTTTCCTTTTACATACTATTGGTAGTCCAGTATCAGTGACTCACACTGACCCATGGATTAATAAATATATCTTCCCTAATGGTGTTGTTCCATCTATCGCACAATTAAGCAGCGCGCTTGAAGGAAAGATGAATATTGAAGATGTTCATAACTTTGGTCCAGATTATGATCTGACATTAATGGCATGGTGTGAAAACTTTGAACGTAACTGGCATAAAATATCTGATCAATATAACGACCGTTTCTATCGTATGTGGCGTTATTATCTATTAAGTTGTGCTGGTGCATTTAGAAGCCGTGATTTAAACCTATTACAATTTTCACTAACAAAAAATGGTTGTGAATTACCTTTACATGTTCGTGCTGCGTAAACAATTACCGATAATTTATTGGGTTAAATTATCGGTATTTTTTAACTTAGATGGATTTAACCATGACTGGAAAACATATCTCATATTGCCGTAATAATTTCGAAGCTCTATGTGCCACCAAAACAAATATTTCAGATATCGCACTCGTTACTGAAGGTGGCGGACAACGTGGTATTTTTACGGCAGGTGTATTAGATGCGTTTCTTGATCACGATTTTAATCCATTTTCGTTATTAATTGGCACTTCTGCTGGATCTTTAAACCTTGCTTCATATATTTGTGAGCAAAAGAAACATGCTTATCGTGTCATCACTGAAATTACCACAAAAAAGAAGTTTTTTAGTTATGCCAAATTGTTTTCAAACCGTGGTGGTATGGATCTAGATTGGTTATTAGAACAAACTCAAACCACATTAAAATTAGACTGGGAGACCGGTCGTCGCAACATGCAAAATAAAACCGTTCTTGCTAGCGCCTCAGGTATTGATCACCACCAAGCAGGTTTTTTTGACTTAAATTCCGACTGCTGGGATCAACGTCTAAAAGCCTCTTGTGCTATTCCTGTTCTAAACCGCCAACCTATTTATTCCGATAATCATTATTGGGTTGATGGTGGGTTAAATGCACCGATTCCTGCTAAAGAAGCATATAACCGTGGTTTTAAAAATATTGTCGTAATTCGTACCAATCCTATTGGCCTCAACGCAAATCATGAATGGTTGCATAAAGTAAAGCTGGGATTATCAAAAACCAAAGCCGCAACATTGATTGATATGCTGTTATTACACGAGAAAAGCTATAGTGAGAGTGAACATTTTATTGCTAATCCACCGGATGATGTGAATATCTATGAAATATTCCCTCATAAATCACTGAAATCAAAACTGATTGGTAGTGATCTTACGTCATTAAATCACGATTATGAACATGGTAAACATATGGGAATGTATGGTCCGCCCCGTTATTGCAACTACAATATTAGTAATAACAGAGTTAGT
>NZ_JADQAQ010000002.1 GCF_022129445.1 Photobacterium sp. Ph5 | reverse complement strand
AACGATTATATTGGTTAACCTCTAAAACTGTGGCCAGTATTTATTGACCACTACAGTCAAGCATATGGGAAAGGTGGAAGTAGGAATGCATTAGATAGACTTCTAAAGCATGAAACATTACAAAAAATAGCTTTATCTCCTAAACCAGATAATACAACACTATCGTTACTACTTCTTGAAATCGAACCTAACAATAAATTAATTACTGCGATGAATCCATTTGCAAAAAATAAAGATAACGATGGCCTCAGAATAAAAGCAGGGTTAGATAAATTATTTAATACCACTGAACAGGAAAGAATATCCTTATTCGAAGCTGCATTAATACGCTATTTTTACCCTCAATTTAATAAAGAATTTAAAGATAGTTTCCCTTCGACTAATTTAAAAGTATTACAAGATTGCTATAAAAAGGACTTTTCAGCTGTTTTTGCTGAAATCTTTATTGATGAACTACCTTTCAAACTAAGATCTGAGAAAGTAGGTGTTTCACATTATCATTGTGCTAAACATAATCTGCACATAGAAAAAGAAAGAGAAGCATTCTTTTATAGTGATTCGTAAATATTCGCCTAACAAATGCATCAACACGATTTACTACATTCGGCGTTGTAGGTTTGTCTTTGGTTTCAGTGATTAAGGTAGTAAAATTCAGCTTAATCTGCATAGTAGTAAACGTGTTATGCAGGCGTTATGAGTTTTAAGTAGGTAGTTAATGGAAAATAAACAGATTTTTGTTGAGCATCCTCGTAAGTTTTTTGCTAGAACTCAGGTAATGACTCGTTCTTATATGTGTATCGCTGAATCAGAATATAGCAATTGTATATTGGTCGAAAATGCAGATACTTCAAATTTTGATGATTTTGAATTAGCAGAACAAAGTAATAAAGCTACAGCACATGCGCTTAAGACAATAGTATTTTCAGCCATGTGTGTTGAAGCTGCAATTAATGATTATGCAGGAACACATTTAGGGGATAAGTACTTTGAAAACCATTTATGTAATTTGGATGTAGTATCAAAGTGGGTGGTAATACCAAAGCTTGTTTGTGGAAAAGAAATCAAAAAATCTTCGGCAGCATTTGGTGCTTTAAAACAATTAATTCGCTCTAGAAACCAATTAGTACATAGTAAATCTCGTGAATTAGATCCAACTAATCCTAAATTAATGGAGCAAATGGAAGCGGCAAATATAAAATTTAATTCGGATTTTAATAATTCACTTAAAGCTGTCTACTTATTAGCAATGGAAATGGATAATTTAGTCGGAATTTATAACCCCATTAGAATGATGGATAGAGCTAGCCCTTGGTTCGATGAACTAGCTGAACCAGTAAAAGTTTTATTTGATGAATGTAGAAAGATAGTCACAAAGAATAATTCATAACAAATAAGGATATGTGTCGCGAAGCCGACACCTATCCGAAGTGTTGGACAAGCCAAAGCCACCTTATATAAGCAAATGTTGGAAATATCGTGAAGGGGAATACCAAAAAGCAGTCGAGCGCTATCCTTGGTGTGAACCAATAACTTTAACATTCTAATTTATAATAAAATCCTCTTTAATTCTGAAGCGTTAAAGTCATTATCCTTATTATTTAACGTTGGTTATCTGGGGCGAAATATTCCCTCTAATTGCATGGCATGTTGGCAGTAGAGGCAAAAATTCTTTCCTTTTATGATTGATTTCAAAAAGAAAGAAATACTTTTTGCTAAGTCGATACCGATGATTTTATTCTGAGTCAGGGTCTTTACCTGCACATTGATTGAATAGCAACTTCGACGAGGTTCAGAATGTATTGTGATTATGAGTTTTTAGTTGCATCAGCTAAGGCATTTATTATGTTTGGAGGGATCTTTTTAGCAGCCTACCTTGCGTATCGAATTGTCCGCTTGTTGTTAGTTAAACTTTACGTATATCAAAGTCTAACTACGCGGACAAAATCTGATATCGCTAAAATCATCGAGTTGTCAGAAAAAATAACTGTCCCTGGTCGATTACCTGAAAATTATGGAGTGCTGTGGCGCAGTGCGATGAGGAATAGAGATAATTTGGACTTAATGAAAAGTGCTGTTGCTATATTTGAGTTAGCGTTATGTGGGTACAAACAGCCCGTTGGTGACTCATCCAATAAACTAGAACTCATTCGTCTGCTGGAACAGTTTAAAGAAGAAGCAACTACCCAGAAAAAGAGTTTCTATGAAACGAGTCAAGCAAAGTTAATTTCAGCGTCATATTTGCTAGTTTCAAAGCACTTATTGCAGTCTAAAACATCGCTATAGCATGAGTTAAAGCCATCTAAGGTTTATTATTTCGCTATCTTGTTTTTTGCAGCTGCAGGAAGTCGCTTTGTAGTCAATCAATGCGGACTTAACGAATTAAGTGCAGCAGGACTAATGTTGGTATGCTGTTTTTTGTTATTTATATGCCAACCAATTAGGAAAGCGAAGTGATAACAAAGCTATAAAATCGGCTTTAAAACATGTGGTATTCTCGGCTTACTTTTAGTTCAGTTTTTTATTTTTCGCCGTTTATGGCGGCATCAGCTGTTAAAATGGTTTCGTGTATTTAAATAGGCAGTAAAGTTGAAAATTTTAATTACAGGCACGGCAGGTAGAGTAGGTCGTGCAATCTACATCAACTTAATGAAAAACCATGAAGTTGTTGGAATAGATAGGACGCCATGTTCAACCGCTGATTACGTTGGGGATATCCGTGATACAGCTTTATTGAATAAAGCTTTAGAAGGTGTTGAGGTTATTATTCATACCGCGGCTCTGCATGCCCCTCATGTAGGGTTGGTATCTGACAGTGAATTTGAAGACATTAATATAAAAGCAACCGAGCAATTAGCCTTGATGGGTGTAAAAAAGGGCATTAAACATTTTGTGTTTACGAGCACGACAGCCCTTTATGGTTTTGCATCAACGCCAGAGGGTGTAGCGGGTTGGGTTAATGAAACAGTAATGCCAAGTCCTAAAACGATTTACCACAAATCAAAGATTCAGGCAGAACAGATACTTGAAAATATCTCCAATTTATTCAATTTACCTGTCACTGTTCTTCAAATGTCTCGCTGTTTCCCAGAGCCGGTAAACGTAATGGCTGTTTATCGTTTAACTCGTGGCATTGATGCTCGAGATGTTGCCAGTGCTCATGCTTGTGCTGTAGAAAAACGTTTATCGGGATTTAGACGTTATATCATTTCTGGACAAACACCATTTAGCAAAACATGTTGTGAAAAGCTGTATCAAAACGCGGATGAGATTATACGAGAGTTTGTTCCAGACCTTGCTGAAAGCTTCGCGAATCGAGGTTGGCGTTTACCTCAATCACTTGATCGTGTTTATGATTCAACGTTGGCACAACAAGAACTCGGTTGGCAGCCAAAATATGGTTATGAGAGCGTATTAAATATGCTCGATAATGAAATCGCTGAGGTTCTTCCAATCATAAGCCACAGCTAAAAATAAGGATATGTGTCGAGCAGTCGGCACATATTCGAAGTTTAGTGATGTATCTAACTAACGAGTAATGGGATGAAGTGCACTACTATCGTAATTGATGCTTGGTGTTCATTTATTTTGTTAGGTGGGGTGACTAAGGTGATATTGATAAAAATTATCTGAACGGATAGATAACCATAACGTAAGGATACAAAAATGGTCAAAAATCACTTTAGAGTTAATATATTTAACTACATTGGTAGCCTCTTGTTAATTACAGCGAGTAGTTCGGCTGCTGCATTTTATGATGCATACCCTGAAAGCGAAGGGCCTTATAGTAGCGGTCCAGCATCTGAAAATTTACAGTGGTTAGGTGAAGACTTCTCAAGTTACAGTGATGGTCAGCAGCTAGAATGTTCGAATAATAAAGGTGCCAGAGATCATTTTGATGTTACCTCAGGATGTTTACAGGCTAAATATGTGGATAGTTGGAAACTAGGTTGGACGGACGATAAAGTATTTCGTGTCGTTGCGATTGGTAAAGACAGCAATGACAGCGAAATAAAGTATACCGATCAAACGAATCAATATCGTGCGTACATTAAAACATGGAAAAACTCTGGCTCTATACCTGCATGGTCTGGTTTACATGCGTTTGCTCGTTATCAAACATCTGATGACTTATATGTCGGCTCTATTCGTTATGACGGTAATGTCACGATTAAAGTTAAATACCAAGGGGCTTATACCACTCTTGCTCAAACCAAATTAACCAATGGCGTTAAAAACTACCTTAATACAGCAGGTAAACTTGCTGCTGGTCAATGGTATGACATTCACTTTTCTGTTGTGGGTAATAAATTAACACTCGCTCTTGATGGTGTTGAACTATTGTCTGTTAACAACGATTTATTAACAGAGGGTACGATAGGTATCCGCACCGATAATCTTTCTGCTTATCTTGATGATTGGCAATTACTTCCTAGTGATTCAATTGTTGTCGATCCGCCAACCGATCCTGAAATACCCACTGATCCCGAAATACCAGCACAGGTCGTTGAGTTTATCCCCGGTAAAACGAACGTCATCAATGGTGATATCTATTCGTATGATGGACAGTGTTATCAAGCCCAAAATAACCCTGGCAGTTGGGAGGTTCCAAGTAATGCGTCATGGTTTTGGGTTGCGATTGAATGTATAGATAACCCTACGCCACCAACTGATCCTGAACCACCGACAGAGCCTGTGCCGCCAACAGATCCGCTACCACCAACAACCGCTGTTGAGTTTATACCGGGCTCAACAAAGGTTAAAAATGGAGATACAGTTACTTATAACAATATTTGTTATCAAGCAAAGAACAGTCCGGGGAGCTGGGAAACGCCTAGTGAGAATTCATGGTTTTGGGATGTGGTGAGTTGCCCATAGTCACCAGAATATAAAAACCTCAGTCTAATCACCGGACTGAGGTTTATTTTCAAACAAAGTCTAATTGGTTGAATAAACTAAACGATCTTATATTAATTAATATTACAAATATCTATAAAGCTAAAGTTGTTCAGGAATAATATGGTTTTTAAATTTATATTTAAGTTGGTGTTTATAATTGTATTTGTTTTGGGATTAATGTTGATTTTCATAGATATTATAAATACATATAATTATTCAAAAGTAAGCAGTTGGAAAAGTTCTAAAGCGAGAATAATTCAATCTGAATTAGTTTATAAAAATGTCGACTCAAGAGGTCGAACAAGGATGAAGTGGTGTTTTGAATTTTTGTATGAATATTACGTTAATAACCAGAGAATAACGTCAAATCAAATTCGGAAAGGAAATGTTGTTTATTGTTCAAAAAGCAAAGATTATGCTTATAAAGAAATAGCGAATTATCCTTATGGCTCAGTCGTTGATGTGTATTATGATCCTACTCGTGTTAGCGATTCAGTTTTAGAACTTAAAATAATTAATTTTCACTCCCCGTTACTTTTAGGTGTTTTTTTATCGGTACTAGGTTTTTTCGCATTTAGAATCAAAAGGTTCCGAAAAAGTAGTAGGTAACATCTAAGGGTATGTACATGTAGTCGACATCAATCCGAAGTGAATTGTTAATAATAAATATCTTATTGAATAATGACACGAATTTTCTTGATATATTTAATGGTTGATATGTCTAGCGATGTATCTAATTGGTGAGTAATGCGATGCAGTGCACTACTCTTGTTATCAATGGTTATCAGTCATTTACCGTATAAGGTGAGATGAGTAAGGTTTTGTTTATAACGATAATATAAATGATGTTGTTGCTCTGCATTTACCAACGTAATCTATGTTTTTTAATCTTCAGATAGCAACTCTATTTAATAAGTAATTAAACTAGAAAAAGGAATTAGATTATGTACCCAGATGTGATTTTACTTAACGGAACTGGAAGTGCTGGTAAAACGAGCTTAGCTAAAGAATTACAAGAATTATTATCCATACAATATTTAAATTTTAGTATTGATAGTGTTTTATATGCCTTGCCACCAACAGATTTAAGAAAAATGATAGAAGGCAATCATATAAATCGTTCTGGATATGATTATGGTCAATTAACCGAAGGCTACCATAATAGTGTTAAAGGGTTATTAGAAGCCGGTTGTAAACTTATTGTCGATAATGCTTGGATAAATGAAGATGAAATTAATGCGCTAGAAAAGACGTTGAATGGATATCACGTAGTACGTGTCAAAGTAATGTGCCAATTGGATATCTGTATAGCACGAGAATTAGCACGAGGGGATCGTGCCATTGGCTTAGCTGAATCGGAGTATCCACTAGTTCATCAATTTATGAATTATGACGTAACAGTCGATACAAGTGATATACAACCAAAAGAAGCCGCAATACAGTTATTAAAGCAATTAGAACTTTGCTGAATAAAAACTATGGCTAGTAAGTTGATATGTCGCGAAGCGGTTATTTCTATAGAATTACTATGCGAGCCATATTTTGAATACGTATTTGATTTGCATTGAGTAGTGAAGTGACAGGTTAATGGGAAATAATGAGAACGGTATTAAGAAATAAAATCATTGAAGTATGTGATAAGAAGATAGCTATCAAAGGTGAAAATGTTGGCGTGTCTTTTTATGCGTTTTTCAAAAACAAAAATGATGATCCAGAGCTATTAATGGAAGCGGCTGAGTGGTGGATCAAAACTCATCAACTCGATCATTTTGAAAAAGCAGCCAAGATCAAAGTAATGGTCGTCGCTGGTGAATAAAAATCCCGCTTTGATATCGCAGAATAATGGATAAATAAAGGCGTTAAGAGAGCTTTCATGTTAGTTTTCACGCACTGTTTTCGTTTATCGCCATTGGAGCAAATATTGAAAATTGAAGTATCTGTTCAGCCATCTGAGCATCAATTACAAGTGATAAGTGATGGTATTAGTGCATTTAACGCACCGTATTTACCCAATGATGGTGAGTTTGAATCAGGCTTACGTTTTGCGATTATGGCGCAGAATGATAAAGATGAATATATCGGTGGGCTGCAAGCGAGTGTGGTATGGAGTTATTGCGTGTTGGAGTTACTTTGGTTGTCGGAAGAAACTCGTGGGCAAGGTGTAGGCTCTCAACTTATCGAACAATTAGTGGCGTTCGCGAAAGAAAAACAATTAACACAAATACGTACTGAGACGTTAGATTTTCAAGCTAAACCGTTTTATGAAAAGCAGGGATTTAAAGTCTACGGTGAAATTAATGATTCACCGAAAGGGCATAAAACGTACTTCTTAGTGAAGGTGTTGTAATTAATCGAAATATCGCAGGTTTTTAATGCTGTATTTGAATAAACATTAAATGATTAAGAGGCAAAAATGGATTTATCCTCAAATTTTAGGATGCTGGCGCGGTATAACCAGCGAATGAATAATCAGCTATTAAGTGCATGTAAACAGCTTACAGATGAACAACTGTATCAAAATACCAATGCATTTTTTCCAAGCGTAATGGCGCATTGGAATCATATTCTGTTTGGCGACTTAATTATGCTGCGACGTTTAATTGCTAATAATATTGTTGAGGTTAATTCGGAGATCTTAGAGCAATTACCGGTAGCGAAAAGGATTAATGATACATTTGTAACAACAATGGATGAACTATCACAATTACGTACGTTAGTTGATACTGTGTATATTGATATAACAAAGGGATTTACCGCATCGACCTGTAATGAAATCGTGAAATATACAACAACAGATGGTCAGGTCATTGAGCGTTATGTTGGTGAGTTTTGTCAGCATATTTTTAATCACCAAACGCATCATCGCGGTCAAATGACCTGTCTTTTGAGTCAATTTGGTGTTGATTTTGGTTGTACAGATTTGCCTATGATTGTTCCCGAAGGTGCTCGTAGCTAGACATGCTTTTGGGTAGAGTAGGTTCAGTTGAGCTAATATCTTTGTTATTACATGTCGCTTATATTTTAATGAGGTTTCTCAATGAAAAAGTACCTGCTCATTACATTGGTTTGTTTGTCATTCCCGTCGTTTGCAGCCAAAAAAGTATTAGATTGCGATAACCCTCGTAACACATTAGAAATTAATGATTGTGCATCGTTAACGCTAACCTCTGCACAAGAAGAATTATCTAAATATTTAGCTGCCAGCGTTGAGCACAATAAAACAGATCCCGAGTTAGTGAAGGCGATAGAGCAAGCGCAAAAAGATTGGGAGGTGTATATGAAAGCGCAATGTAATGCTGTTTATACCCAATGGCGTGACGGTACGATCCGTAATGTGATGGCGTTAGATTGTAAAACCCAGCTTACCAAAGAAAGAACTCATGATATCTGGATGCATTTCTTAACTTATATGGACAGTACCCCTCCAGTACTACCAGAACCACCAAAGAACTAATATAAAAGCTCTGTACAAACCGGTTGTGCAGAGCTTTTTTAGTTGAAGTCATAAGTAGTCATTACAAACGAGCATTAGAATAAACGGCGTTGTAATCCAGTTCTTTCTAATATACGGGTTGAGATCTCTTCTACCGACATACTTGATGTATTGATATAAGGGATCGCTTCTCTGCGAAATAAACTCTCGACACTCAGTAGTTCCTCTTCACATTGTTTTTCACTGGCATAATCACTGTTAGCGAGTCGGCTGCTGCGAATTTCCGTTAAACGCTCTGGATCTATGGTTAAGCCAAACAGCTTATGACGATGAATTTCAAATTCAGGTAGTAAACGCATTTTTGCTAAATCTTCAGCAATAAACGGGTAGTTAACTACTCTTAAACCAAATTGCATTGCCATATAAAGGCTGGTGGGCGTTTTCCCACTGCGTGATACGCCAAGCAATATCAAATCAGCGTCTTCTAAACCACGAAGAGAAATACCGTCATCGTGGGAAAGGGTGTATTCGATAGCTGCTATTCGATCAAAATAGCCGTCTTGATCTTTACCGACACTGTGTGAGCGTTGCAGTTGTGGCTTTGGTTCTAGTTGTAGATCGTCGGCAACAAAATTAACCATGGTTTGTAAAACATCGTAGAACAGGGCGTTGGCTGACAGTAACTGTTGTTTAATTTCAGGTACGACCATAGAGAAGAAAACTAAAGGCTTTTCTCCCGTCGCTAAAAAAGATCGTTCAAGCTCTTTAATCACTTCAGCGACCTTGTGTCCATTTTCTGTGAAAGGAAAGGTCTGTTCATTGACTTTTAATGGAAATTGCGCAAGGACAGCATGCCCAACGGTTTGACATGTTATGGCTGTTCCATCAGAAATGTAGAACACGTCACGAGTTTTAATTTTGTGATGCATAATAAGTTCAAATAAGGATTTTTTTTTGAGATAAGATGTGAATAAAGTATAGAAAAGTCGTCGTATGTTCTGTAACTAATGCCACAACCTGACGAAAAAGTGGTTTTTTTACGCAGTAACGCAAACGATTGCTTTTAATTGGTAGCTGAATTATTTCGGAGATACACATGCAAAAGTACACCCTTTGGTTCAACACTTTATCAATGAATGATGTGAACCAAGTTGGCGGAAAAAATGCCTCGCTTGGTGAAATGGTATCAAACCTTTCAAATGCGGGAGTGTCTGTTCCTAACGGATTCGCGACTACCTCTTACGCATTCCATGAGTTTTTAGAGTATGAAGGGCTAAATAATCGTATTTACGATTTGCTTGGCGCTCTTGATGTTAATGACGTAGATGCATTACGTGAAACAGGTGCTACCATCCGTAATTGGATTTTAGATGCGCCGTTTCCACTTGAATTAGAACAGAGCATCCGTCGTGATTACCTTGAATTGATTGACGGTAATCAAGCACTTTCCGTTGCGGTTCGTTCATCTGCAACCGCAGAAGACTTACCCGATGCTTCCTTTGCGGGGCAACAAGAAACATTTCTTAATGTAAAAGGTGTTGATGCGGTATTAGAGGCAACGAAACATGTTTATGCCTCGCTATTTAATGATCGTGCGATTTCTTATCGCGTTCACCAAGGTTTTGATCATAAAGGCATAGCACTATCGGCAGGTATTCAGCGCATGGTGCGCTCCGATAAAGCAGCGTCAGGTGTAATGTTTACGCTTGATACTGAATCAGGCTTTGATCAAGTGGTGTTTATTACCTCATCTTGGGGTTTAGGTGAAATGGTGGTTCAGGGGGCAGTTAACCCTGATGAGTTTTATGTCCATAAACCAATGCTAGAAGCTGGGCATGAACCGATTGTTAGAAAGAATTTTGGTTCAAAACTCATCAAGATGATCTATTCAGATAATCAAGAAATTGGTAAACAAGTAGACATTGTTGATACTTCAGCTGAAGAACAGTACCAGTTCTCAATTAATGATGAAGAAATTAAAGAGCTTGCTAAACAAGCGATGATCATTGAAAAGCACTATCAACGTCCGATGGATATTGAATGGGCGAAAGATGGTATTGATGGCAAGCTTTACATTGTTCAAGCACGTCCAGAAACAGTGTGCTCGCAAGAATCTCAAAACGTAATTGAACGCTATGAGTTGAATAATAAAGCCGATGTGTTATTAGAAGGTCGCGCGATTGGGCAGCGTATTGGTAGCGGTAAAGTACGCTTGGTTGATTCGCTTGATCAAATGTCACTGGTTCAAGAAGGGGATGTCCTTGTCACTGATATGACAGATCCTGATTGGGAACCTGTGATGAAGCGTGCTTCTGCGATTATTACCAATCGTGGTGGTCGTACTTGCCATGCTGCTATTATTGCCCGTGAATTGGGTATCCCTGCGATTGTTGGTTGTGGTAATGCAACTGAAGTCTTAACAGATGGCACAACGATTACTGCTTCTTGCGCGGAAGGCGAAACAGGTTATGTTTACCAAGGTGAATTGAATTATGAAGTTCGACGCTCTGCGGTAGATGAATTACCAATACTACCAACCAAAGTGATGATGAACGTAGGTAATCCAGAGCGTGCGTTTGATTTTGCACAATTACCGAATGAAGGAGTAGGTTTAGCGCGTTTAGAATTTATCATCAATAAAATGATTGGTATTCACCCGAAAGCGTTACTTAACTTTGATGCACAAAGCGACGAGCTAAAAGCGCAGATCAGCGAGAAAATCAAAGGCTATAACGATCCTATTGATTTCTATGTAAGTAAACTGACTGAAGGCATCTCAACCATAGCTGCGGCATTTTGGCCTAAGCGTGTGATTGTACGTATGTCTGATTTCAAATCGAATGAATACAGTAACTTGATTGGTGGTAAAGAATTTGAACCCCATGAAGAAAACCCAATGCTAGGTTTCCGTGGTGCTTCTCGTTATATATCACCGGTATTTGAAGATTGCTTTGAACTGGAAACACAAGCGATAAAACGTGTTCGTAATGAAATGGGCTTAAAGAACGTAGAGATTATGATCCCGTTTGTTCGTACACCGAGTGAAGCTGCATCTGTGATTGAGTTACTGGCGAAAAACGACTTACGCCGTGGCGATCAAGGTTTGAAAGTGATCATGATGTGTGAACTTCCATCAAACGCAGTGCTTGCGGATGATTTCTTAAAGTACTTTGATGGTTTCTCGATTGGTTCGAACGATATGACGCAACTAACGCTTGGTTTGGATCGTGACTCTGGTGATGTTGCGCATCTCTTTGATGAGCGTAACCCTGCGGTTAAAGCAATGCTGAAAATGGCGATTGATGCAGCAACGAAAGCGGGTAAGTACGTCGGTATTTGTGGTCAAGGACCATCAGACCATGATGATTTAGCAAAATGGTTAATGGAGCAAGGTATTAGTTCTGTTTCACTAAACCCTGATACTGTGATCGATACTTGGTTAAAGCTTGGTAATGTGAATACCAGCCATTAATACTTATTACTAACTTGGTTGTACTGCTATGAAGGGCTCAGAGAATCAATCTCTGAGCTTTTTGCTATGGAGATTATAGTAATGTGCATTTGGTAATAGCCTTGATAAAGTCAGTTTTGACATTGTTATCCATAGATAAAGACAGTGAATTGAAGAGTCTGGACAGGATAAAAGTATCAAGGTGAAAAAAGTGTAGAAACGATGATGTAGATTAATTGTAAATATCATTTAGGAATGTGCGTTCGCACCACTTATCCCAAGTATCTGGAAATGGAATATTTGTTAATGTAGAGATACGTTTATCAGGGAGAGCTTACAATGATCAAAGAAATCACCTTTCCAAGTTCAGCAGGGATCTCAGGCAACGAAAAAGGCCGCTATTATCGTGATTCTTTTTCCTTCAATATTAGTCAACAAAACTTAAATGCCATTGATGTGTATTATGCTATTTTTGCCCATTTACCTAAGCCTGTAATTATTGCAATGAAAATAAGAAATAAGATTATGGGGTGGCTGGGTTTTTCAGCGGGCGCAACGGAAATGTCGTTACCAAAAGAGCAAATAGCCACAGGTAAACAAGCTGGTTTTCTTGTATTTGAATCGGTATCGGAAACGGAGGTAGTTGCAGCTGCTTATGAGAAAAATATGGATATGTGGTTATCCGTATTAAAGCTTTCTGAAAGAGAATACGCGGTTTCAACATTGGTGAATTTAAAAACACGATCTGGACGTTTATACATGGTGTTGATTAAGCCTTTTCATAAGCTGGTAGCTAAGTTCTGTATTGCTCAAGCATTGGGTGCAAAGCGTATTTAAACAGTTAATAAGGTGTAACACATTACTATTAACTCTTGTTTAGAATTTTAAGGTAAATTGCTGCTATCTAAGAAGTGATCACTGCGATCTGATAAAGGAAGATCATTGATGGTAGCGTTATTTTTCAAGTGTTTGTTAGGCGCTTTTGCTGTTTTGCTCATTGCGTTACTTTCTAAAAGTAAGAGCTTTTATATCTCAGGCTTAGTGCCGTTATTTCCCACCTTTGCTTTAATCGCTCACTACATTGTCGGCACAGAACGCACCATGGCAGATTTGCGTATGACGGCATTATTTGGGCTTTATTCGTTAATTCCGTATGCGGCCTATCTCATCGCTGTTTATTATTTTAGTTATAAATATGAGCTAGTTTGGACACTATCATTGTCAGCATTAGTGTGGGCGTTCTTTGCTTGTTTACTGCTGGTGGGATGGACGAAGTTCAGTCCAGTGTTGAGTTAATTGAGATACAGTAAGCATGGCGTGCTCGATGATTATGTTATTCTTGAGCACGCCATAAAATTAATGGGATTAAACCGATCTATTTAGCTTGGTGACTAATCACTTAGTCGATTTTTCGTTTAGTAAATCGATAAAGAAAGCATATTCTAGAGCATCTTCATGGAGTGCTTTAAAACGACCTGACGCACCACCGTGACCTGCTTCCATATCGGTTTTAAACAATAAACGATTATTGTCTGTCTTCATTTCACGCAGCTTAGCAACCCATTTCATTGGCTCAAAGTATTGTACTTGTGAGTCATGCAGCCCTGTTGTGATTAACATATTTGGGTAGTCGTGGTTACCGACATTATCGTATGGCGAATAACTTAACATGTACTCGTAATACTCTTTTTGATTTGGGTTACCCCATTCATCGTATTCGTTCGTTGTTAGTGGGATCGACTCATCAAGCATAGTCGTTACAACGTCAACAAACGGTACTTGTGCTGCAATTCCGCAATACAATTCAGGCGCTTGGTTGGCAATGGCACCCATTAATAAACCACCCGCAGAACCACCAACGGCAAAGATCTTATCTTTAGCGCCATAGCCTTGCTCAACAAGGGCTTTGGTCACATCAATGAAATCATTAAAGGTGTTTTGCTTGGTGAGTTTCTTTCCATCTTCATACCAAGGGCGACCTAGCATTTCAGAACCACGAATATGGGCAATCGCATAAACAAAACCACGATCAAGTAAGCTTAAACGTGATGATGAGAAACTAGGATCAATGGTTGAACCATAAGAACCGTAGCCATATTGATAAAGCGGATTGGTGCCATCTTTTTTAAATAAGTCTTTACGGTAAACCAAAGAAACAGGTACTTGTTTACCGTCACGAGCGTTGATCATCAAGCGCTCAGATTGGTAATTATCAGCGTTAAAATCACCTAGTACTTCAGCCTGTTTTAATAACGTAAATTCACTGTTATCAAGGTTGATATCAAAGTGAGAAGCTGGCGTTGTCATACTTGAATAGTAAAGGCGAAGCTTATTGGTATTAAGCTCTTTATTACCATAGAAGAAAGCGGTGAATGCTTCATCATTAAAGTGTAATTCACGCTCTTCATTGCTATCTAATTGGCGAACTGTCACATGGGTTAAACCATTTGAACGTTGCTGATATACAAGGTAGTTATCAAATAGCTCGTAATCTTCCAGCATCACCCCTTCAGCTGGCGCTATTACATCTTGCCACTTTGACTTATCACCAAGCTGATCGGTTGAAACCTTCATTAAGCGGAAATTAACAGCATTATAATTAGTCAGTACGTAGAACTGCTGTCCAAGTTTCGAAATACTGTACTCTAAGCCTTCTTCACGCGCTAAGAATGGTTTTGCAGTGGCGTTTGGATCGTTAGCATCGATAATAGAAACCGCACTGGTTTCAGTGCTTGAATGCCAAATATACACCAATTCGTTATCTTTACTTTTACCTATTGAGGTATAAAACGTTTGATCTTTTTCTTCAAAAATCAACACGTCTTCTGTTTGGTTTGTACCTAATTGATGACGATAAACCTGATAACCCAGTAAGGTTTGCGGATCTTTTTTGATGTAGTAAAACGCCTTGTTATCGTTTTGCCACGCAATAGAGCCACTGGTACCTGTGATTTCATCAGATAGGTATTCATCTGTTGTTAGGTTTTTTACTTTGATAGTGTAAATACGACGGCTAACGGTATCTTCACCATAAGCCAGTAAATTTTCATCTTGGCTAATGCTCAGGCTTGAAACGTTATAGTACTCGTGGTTTTTTGCCAGTTCGTTAATATCAAGTAATACGGTTTTATTCGTTCCTGCAAAATCGTCAGCTCGAACTGAAACAGGATATTCATTATCACCCGTTACTTCGCTTGAATAGAAGTAACTGCCTTGTTTTACGGGCACTGAATTATCATCTTTTACAATTCGACCTTTAATTTCGTCAAACAGCTGTTGTTGTAATGTTTCTGTATGCAGCATAACCGCTTCGGTATAGGCATTTTCTGCATTTAAGTGTGCAATGATCTCAGGATCACTGCGTTTATCATCACGCATCCAATAGTAATTATCAGTACGTGTATCACCATGGATGGTCATTTCATGTGGAACTTTTTTTGCGACTGGCGCTTTAAGTGAAGCAGCATGAACCACGTTTGTTGTTTTTGTATTCACAATAATGTCCTTCCAAGTATTTTCTTTTTATTGAGCATAAAAGAAAATTTAAAATAGGGTACAACGATTGCGATAAGGCGTTGTATTTGTTGTTATTTTTTTAAGTCAGATTTAAGTGTAAATAAAAGCGATAAGAGTTTAGTTACGGTTTTATTGTGCTCTGCTTATTTCTTATATCTTGGGGTATTTCTCTATTTTTCAATCCTTAGAACTAAAATCGTAGAATCAGGATCAAAAGTAATAGTGACCTATTTCTGGTTTTTTTATAATAAACAGTGAGATATGTAATTGAAGATTTCAATTTTATAAAAAAATAGTCAAGGTGTTGGTTTTAATGAGAAATTTATAAAATACACTGTTTGTTTTTTATCAGTAAGAGTGAACAGGCAGTAAAAAAGAATGCAATGTGATTATGGTCACAATTTTTCGTTTATTCAGGGCTAAGATAATAAATATAACTAATTGATAGTAGATATGTTTATGAAAAACGCGTGGGTTATAGCCTTAGGAATTGTTCTTGGCGCTATCGTTATTGGTGGGCAGTCTTTTTACCATTTATTGACCTCACAGAATATTCTTAATGTCGCAAGTGGTGAGGTTAGGCTGGGTGAAGTTTATGATGAGCAATTAACCACCACGGTTACGATTACTAGCGAGGATAATGAGAGACCTATCTTGATGATCACGGCAGATACAGATCAGATCGCAATGGATGTGAAGCAAGAGTTGAGTCAAATGGTAAAAGAAGCGAATGAAACGCTACCAGCACATGAAAAGATGCGTTTAGAAACGGCCTATTTTGATACAAATGTGAATATTGAGCTAACAACAGAAGTGGAATACCACTCTCAGTATCAGAAAGATATGCAGTTAACGATTGATGAAACCGAGTTGCCTCATCATGCTAGCGAGCAGTATCACTTTGCTGAAGCTGTCGATATGTTAAATACTTACGCAAGTAAAATGGATACGATTTACCATCAGAACGATTCCTTTATTCATAAAATCTAGGTCTTGTAAGGCGATCTGGATAGAGTGTACAGCTAGTGGGAAGAAGAGTAATGCTGTGTATCTCTCAAATGTAACATTAATCCTAATGGTTAATATCTAGCTGTGTGGGCGGACAGAAAGAAGCATACTTTTTGTAGAGGATATAGTGTAGATGGATTAGTTTGTGGTTGCTACTGTGGCTCATACGAAGAATTAATCTGATAGGCTGCGACTCCATCATCAGATGACAGAGTCACATGTTTAGCTTGTTCAGAAGATACGTTTTAGGACGGGTGTCTTACAAATAAGATAGCCAATCGCAAAAGAGCCTATCACCGAAGGAATAGCAATAACTACAAAGTTTATTAAGGGAGTCTGGGTCATAAAAGACTGGTAAAAATCTGCGGTCAATTTCATTGGGACATTCTGCACAACGTATGCAGCAAAAGCGGTACGGGTCAACATTGAACTCCATTGTCCCTTGGTATTGAAGAGCTCTTTGAAGCAATATAGTAGAAACATCGACATTCCTATCACGGTGAACCCACGAATAACCATATCTGCATCAAAACCATAGCTGGAAGCTATTGGTCTGATGAATGCTATAGCTATAATCCACATTAGGATCCCAGAAAACGCGTGTTTCAATTCCAGCTTATCCAGCCACTGATACCTATAAGCTAGGACGCCAAAGTAAAACATGCTGATATACATTGGAAAATTTTTAAGAAGGCGAAACCCTAAGAAAGTGCTGCCTAGCGTATCCATAAGATACAAGCCAAAGAAATTGACGGGAATCATTATTATGGTAAACAGTAGAATCTTCCAAAATGAAGGGATCGGTTTATCAACGAAAACTTTTTGACTCCCAGCGGTGATTTGAGAACAGAGTGCAAATACTCCGCTAAACACTATCAGGGTCCAACAGAACCAGGTAACTCCCAAATCAATATTTCCGGTAAGGAAAAAGCCTTTAATGTTTGATACGGCATAGTCAAGTGACATCATTGGAAGAATCACAAGCAAGGTCATTAAAGTAGGGATCCCGAGGCGTTTCAGTTTATCCAACATAAACTTTCCAGCCCCTTTACGCTCAAAGGAGGGGAGCACGAAGTAGGCAGAGATAAAGAAAAACAGCGACATAAAAAATGACGCATTGATATTCAAAAATGTGCCTAAAATCGTATATTGATATTGCATTGACTCTTTGACTTGGGGCAAATTAAATCCGATTGGTTCCAAGTTTGCAGTCATTGCACTATGGTGCAAAATCACAATTATCGTTAACACCCACTTGATATTATCCAGGTAGTCGTAGCGCTTAGCTTTTATTGAATTATTCATTAGTTTCCTGTTTTGTTTAACCTTTTTAAGCCCCAAAAAAGACAGCATGATAAGAATAAAAACAGCTGGTTTATGCGAGTGTTTTGCTAATTTAAACCAGTTATTTATTGTTTCTATCGAATCACAAGCTCGTGACGATTATCGTAGATAAGAGTAATGGGTAGGCTTACATTGAGTGTATTTGCCCTGATCCAGTTATTGATACCGATTTAAATACTGGTGAGCCTGTAACATAAAGATCACCACTACCTGAAATATTGACCGCAGCCTGATCTTTGACATCGGCATAAACATTTCCAGAGCCTGAAATATGAATATCGGCATGACTAGCCTGGACGCCTGATTTATATGTTCCTGAGTTCTCAAGTTTAATAGTTTGCAAATTTACCTTACCTTCTGAAATATTAATGGAACCACTATTGGCAAGTGATGAATCAAGGTTATTTGCATTAAGGTTGCTGATATCAATTGACCCACTATTTTTCAGGTTAAGCTGGAAGTTATTTGTATTTAAATTTCCAACTGAAATACTGCCACTATTAGCGAGTGCAATATTGGTTGAATCACTGACATTAATTTGTTTAGTCGAAATGCTACCGCTATTTTCGACATTTAAATCAAGATCTTTTGCCTTGATGTTAGAGGAAATAATAACTTTTCCTGAGTTCTTCGTACTAATTCCAGTGATGTCTTTCATAACAACGTAGTATTTCACTGAGTTAGGTCGATAGTTATTACTATGTTTTAGGCTTAAATTGAGTGTGTTCCAAGTTTTGGATACATCAAGTTCGGGTACGAGTGCCTTATCGATCTCTATTCTAAGAGAGTCCTTATTCCCTTGTTTGATGAAAAGATCACCCGCTGAATTTAAAGCGATCTTGGAAACCCCTTGAATATCTTTATGCATTGTTACGGTTTCAGCCATAGCTTTTGAAAAAGAGAGGGTACCAACAGCTAGTAACACTGTTACGAAAAGTGAGCTTTTTCTCATTGGACGTCCTTTTAATCGGTTAATTACGGCATACAATGTGGCTGTGTACGTTAGACAAAAAATATTCAAAGAAAATATAGTGATATTTTGTTAACAGCGACTGAGCAAATGTAAATCATTGCAACCAAATGATATATACAAGGTTGTTTAGTTAACAAATAACGGGACGTGATGTTAGGACGTAACACTGATTCAGTAGTCTAATACGTTGCTGCCGAGAAGCACCTAAATGCTTATATACACATAAAAATGGTAATAAAGAAAAAGGCGCTCAGTGAGCGCCTTTTGGGTGTGGTATTTGAGATTAACTAATCACGACTAAGCAATTAGGTAACTCATTTTTGTTTTCAGTTAATGGATAAGCATTAGCCAGTAACTTGCTTGATTGCTCTAAGCACTGCAGAAAGCCTTCATAGGTTTTTCCTGCGCGAACATTGGTTGTGAAATCAGCAACAATAGAGCTCCATGCTTCATCACTGATTTGTTCACTAATACCGAAGTCCGTTAATATTTCAACGTAATGTTCGGCTTCACAAACAAAAATCATCACGCCTAAATGCTGCTTGGTTCGATGAATACCATTGGCGAGAAATTGCTCTCTTGCCACAAGGCTAGCACGACGATGTTTCACTGCTTTTGGTACCAGACGATATTTAATCGCAGGGATCCTAAATAACAAGGTAAACGCGATAAAGCCGACTAACTGACATAATAGAACATCGTTTAACTCTAACCAAAAAGGTAAAAAATTGAGTAGGGCGGGAATAAATAACGCAATAATTGCTGCCCATAATGTCGGTACAAAATAATAGTCGTCGGCTTTAGTTGCAACAACAGTCATTAATTCAGCATCGGTTGTTTTTTCAATTTCCCCAATTACTTGGCTGATTGTTTCTAGTTGTTCATTAGTAAATAACTTCAAATTTACCATCCTCCTGATGCGCCGCCGCCACCAAAGCCACCGCCGCCACCGCTAAAACCACCGCCACTGCTGCCTCCGCCAAAGCCACCACCATTACCGCCAGAGCGAGGGAAATTCCCCGAACCAAAACCACCACTGGTGAATACATCACCATTGCGACGATAATATTGTGAACGATTACTTCTGCGTCGGCTAAAGGCGATAATTTGAATCACGATGACAAAGAGTATGAATAGGTAAAGATCATAAGACGGTTTTTCTTCTTGAACCACAGGCTTATATTCACCTTTAATTGCACCAAGGATCGCTAATACGCCATTTTCAATCCCTTTGGCAAATTGTCCTGATTTAAACTCAGGTTTTATTTCGTGGTTGATGATACTAATGGCTGTCGCATCTGGCAGTGCACCTTCTAAGCCATAACCAACTTCAATCCGGATTTTCTTGTCGTTATAGGCAACAATTAATAGCACACCGTTATCATGCTCTTTATTGCCAATCCTCCATTTACGACCGAGTTGATACCCATAATCGGCAATAGGGATCCCATTTGTTGATGGAATGGTAACAACAACGACTTGGTTTGAAGATTGTTTCTCTTCAGCCGCAAGCAGTTGCTCTAGCTGTTTTGTTTGCGAAGCATTAAGGATATGCGCATCATCCACCACACGTCCCGTCAGTTTTGGGAAGGTGGGTTGTGCAAAACAAACTTGGCTAACTAGCAACAAGAGTCCGGTAAAATACAGGACTTTTTTTATCATTAGAATGCTACCTTAGGTGCAACATCAGCATTGGGTGTCGTTGCTGAGAAGTTTGGTTTAACGGTTAAATCGCTATACATGATCCAATGCCAAATACGACCTGGGAAAGTACGAATTTCTGTATTAAAGGCTTTAACGCTATTAATGTAATCACGACGAGCAACGGCAATACGGTTTTCTGTGCCTTCAAGTTGTGCTTGTAGTGCGATAAATTGCTCATTGGCTTTTAAATCAGGATAACGCTCAGACACGACCATTAAACGAGATAGCGCACTGCTTAGTTGTCCTTGGGCTGCTTCAAACTTTTTAAACGCTTCTGGGTTGTTTAAAGTTTCAGGGGTAACCTGCATTGAAGAGACTTTTGCACGTGCTTCTGTAACAGCCGTTAAGGTATCTTTTTCATGGCTAGCATAGCCTTTCACCGTTGCTACAAGGTTCGGGATCAAATCAGCACGGCGTTGGTAATTATTTTCAACTTGTGCCCAGTCTGCATTTACTTGTTCATCGAGCGTTGGAATTGTATTAATACCGCAACCGGTCAGTTGGAGCAGTAAAGCGAAGCTAAATACCCATTTCAGTACTTTTTGAAAATTAAACATTCGTATCCCTTATGTTATGTATGGTCATGATTATATTTACGCTGTTATTGATAATTGAACAATGCAAAATAACGTAGTTTATACATGTTAAGTATAAATAAAATTAAATAATTATCATAAATATGTCATTGTTATTTTTAGTATAAAAAAACAATAAGACGCAATTATTATGGCAAAAATAAAGGGTGTGTTAGGTGGTTAGCACATTTTAATGTGTAATAACTATCTTACTTGTTACTAGCTGACTTTTTGGTGACTGTAAGTAAAGAAAGTGTGTTTCTTTGATAGTCGCGATTTCTTTGCGAATTGAAGTTAAAGAGGAGAGATGCTGTAACATTCGTCATGCTTAACGATGCCTTTTTACATTATGCATTGGCAATACATCTAACTCAGAATTGTCCAACATCGAGCTAGCTCAAATTTGCCCCATTTCGTGTTATGGCTGATGTTTGCAACATTTTCAGAAGCTACTTTTTGGCTCAATTTATTTCATGCCTTTAATGTAAAGTTAAGTGCACAATAATTAGTGGCGTTTTAAGTAAAGGCAGCAGTAGAAGCTCGATCCATGAGCGTACAACCAATACAAAAGTGTTGCTCACTGATCGTTTTAAAGCCCTACGAACGAGGTTACAGGTCAAAACAGCCCAAGACTAATAATTCCTCTCCCTGTCAGTGAGTACACATGAGCTTCATTCGGTAGTCACGCGCTATATAGCCATTTACTCCAATATAAAGGTTAGATTTAGAATTAGGTCGATTATAAATGCTAAAGCAGGTCGTTAATTTGTAAGTGTAAAAAATCAAATAAAAACATAATCATAAGTTGGTAATAAAAATATTCACGTCGTATTTTCTATTAAATGGATGCCGTAATCAAATTACGATGGGCTCAAGTATACTAAGATCAAGCACTATGTAGGAGGGTGAATTATGACAGCAACTGACCGTATTTATAAAAAGATAAAACGCTCTCGCCGCTATGTGTTCGAACGTAAAGATTTCGACAACTATGCGAGCTATAGCCAAATTGGTCGTGTCTTGAAAAAACTCGTGGATAAAGGTGTACTGATGAAAATCGGATATGGCTTATACACCAAGTCAACGATCAACAGCCTAACTAATAAACCGATGCCAATGAACCCCGGTGGTACTGACGCAATCATGCGTGAGGTCCTAAAATTGCGCGGTGTAGATTTTGAGATGGATGCCATGTCATTGAAGAGCATCAATGGACAGTCCACTCAAATACCAGCGTCTATCAGATACACGTGGGATTCTAAGCATTTCAACCGTAGCCTTAAGGTTGGTAATAGAGTATTGAATAATCGACAATGAGCATACCAAAACTAAAAAAGCAGTTTCTTGAAGTCTCTTATGCCCTCGACTTAGGTAACCCATCGATCACAGAAAAGGACTATTGGGTGGTGTCACTGCTTGCATGTTGGAAAACGTGGAAAGTGAGCACCACCGGCTCGTTTTTTCAGGTGGAACAGCTTTGGCCAAGTCCAACATTAAGATCCTGCGTATGTCTGAAGACGTCGACATAAAATTGATTCCAACTCAGGAATTTCTCGACAAGGGCACAGGTGCGAAGAAAAGAGCTCGTAAGGCGTTAGTCGAACACCTCATTGCGAGGTTAGTTGAGCACCCTTATCTGAATTACAGTGATAAAACGGTACGCGATGAGTATCGCTATGTCGAAATCGAAATAGAGTACCCTCAAAATACCATCAAGCACCGTGTCTACGACCTTATATCAAACTTGAGCTCATCGAAACCATTGAACTTCAAGGCGTTGAATCTCGCTCTATTTCATCGCTGGTAGCACAGAGCTACACGCAACCTGCCGAAGTAAGCGCTATGTCGTGTATTTCCATTGATTCGACGTTGGTTGAAAAAGTGCTTTTCATGTTACGCCGCACCATGTCAGTCAAGCGGGATCCAAAGCGTAAGGATGACGAAACATTGATTCGTCACATCTACGATGTTCACTGCATTAGCGCAGAGCATACGATTGATATAGACGTGTTAAAGCCGATGTTTGATACCGTGTTGGAAGAAGACAAGGAGCGATATGGAAACCAACATCAGGAGTTTGTTGACGATCCACGTAATGAGTTAAAGCTGGGATTAGAAGAGCTAGGAGCCAACGAGGAGTTTCGTAAACGTTTTGACGCGTTTGTGGCCCCAATGGTGTACAACACAGAACCACATTACTTTGATACCTGTTTTGCCTCATTAAAAGGTATTTCAGAGCAGCTTATTAGATAACCTTCCGATGCCTCCTGCTGCTTTTTGGCTACACTCCCAGTTGTAGGGGTACTATGCTGAAAAAGTCTAAGTTGGTTACCTCCTCTATCTCATTAACCATATAGCTCTAAAGATGTGGTTGATGAGCTTACTAAGCTAATTGATAGTTTCCCCAAATTTAAGTTATCCGAAGAAGGCGCTTGCGAGCGAATACTCCAGCTCATTTCTGTCCACATTCGAGCTAGCTTCCATGGCTAGCTCAGCAATGCCCCATTGTTTGATAGTTCTTTTACTCATTCGCATACTGTTCATAGGGTTTTGCCCTACTAGAAGTTATCCATTCTTCTAATGCTGTTCGTTGTGAATCCCCGTGTTGTATCACGGGGTAAATTCGACGTAACTATCAACCATTACAACACTAAAACGGTCTAATCAAATAATAGTCAAGTCAGTAGAGTTAGCAGCATGGCTCCGGCTAGTTTAGGATATTTCAGAACCCAGTTCTACAGCTCTTTCACTTAGTTGGTCTGGTGTTTTGTTCATTATGTTCTGAGCTTGAATTTCCAAATTATCTAATAGATGTTTATATTTTATTTTGTATCCACTAAATATGTTATCCCATGTTTTACAGAATATACGATGCTCATTCGACTCACTTTCAAACAACAGACCTGGCGTACCTTTAAATTGCTTTAGGTTCCCTCGAACTATGGATGTACTCTTATCTTGTCCCATATCTTTAGCTATTAGCAGGAACTCCCAATGGTGATTCCCATCCGTAAATTGGCGGTTGGACTCGATAACCGAAAAATACTTCATCAACTGGTTATAGTGAATATCTTTTATATTCTCAGAAGCGCGTTTTAGCTCAATGACTAAACATTTATAGTACTCTTTTCCATTTACATCGACTTCTTTGAATCGGCGAGTACAAAATATATCCATTTCGGCATTTTTATCTTTATGAGTAACAGAGCCCTTCTGGTAATAATCCTCGTTACCGTTAATTTCGAGTAATGCTTTTAGTGCGTCTTCAAAGTCTGGTTCTTCAGCAGTTAGTAAGTTGTATTGCTCACCAAATATCCATAGATTATTTTCAATAATTTTTTGAATATGCTTCTCTTTTGAATCTGAGGTATGATCATCAATGAGGCTCTTCAGGATATCTAGAACCTCTTGTCTCTTGGTGATTTTACTAATTGCTTTTGTGATGTTCGACAGTTTGTTGTCTTTTAGAATACCAGCTAGGTCACTTTCTTCTTTACTCGATAAGTTAATGACCCCATCAAGTATGCTAAACAAATTTTCTGAAGGACTAAATGAGATTCTATCAAGTAAACCGATAAACACTCTCATATGCTTCTTATTATCTTTGATTTTCCCGAACAAAGATGGCTCAGCTTGATAGAGTATTTTTATCGTATTTTTTAAAGTTTCTTCTTTATACTCCGCGATAATGTCAACTTCGCCCATTTTTCGATAGTTGGGGAAGATTTCATTTTCATCATATTCTTCGATTAATCGCTCAACCTCTTTGAGCTTATAGGAACGGTACGAATCAGAAAGAGCATTTCTAGATTTTGTAAGAACTTCGATGAACTCCGGACTATCAAGGTTGAAATTGTCATCTAAGTTTAGTTGACCTTGAGTTGGCTCAAAATTATCAAAAAAGTCTGATTCCACATATGCGCTGGTATAAAATCCAGCTTTTTTAAGCTTAGATGAGGCTTTGTAAATAACCTTTTGTGTTTTTTTATTTATAAAGTAAACATATGAGTTACATTTCGGGTTTTTAGCCCAAGTTACATAACGAGCAGAAAAGTCAAAACCACCTACAACGTATTCGTCAGGCGTAATTTTGTGGTCGATTGGTTTTAGTTTTTTTCCATCAATCTTTATAGAAGTCTGATCTGACACCAGTAAATAGCAAGAAAGGTGTGTTTGAAGGTAAGGCACTATTTGTTGGTCGAAAACCTGCTTGTTCAAGTCTGAATTGATGCGCTCATACTGGACTCGTGTACCTTTTCTGAATGCATCAGCATCTAATTTTGTAAGTTCTTTCCTACTAAATACACTTAGATTATCCGCATTCATAGTAATAGAGCAGGTACCAAATTTTGATTTACTTATCCATTTTGCTTCATGTGCAAATTTATGGAATGCAAATCGACCTAGACCTTTTTCGCCTTTAGTCATAGGGGATCTATAAGAACGTTTCTGAGAATCTTTATACTTTTTGAATGTAAAAGGGATACTGTCATACGGAATGCCATCGCCATTATCTGTAACAACGATTCTCATTATGTTACCGAATTCATTTAGCAATTCGATCTCTAGATTGACTTCTGTTGAGTTTGCATCCAAAGAGTTCCAAATTGACTCAATCATAGACTCAGCAAAATTGAATTTAGAGAACTCGCTCATTATCGCTGCATGTGAGGTTTCTATTGACTCTGCTATCTGTTCGTCTACCGTAGCAACTGAAGTATTCATGGTTTAATCCTTTTTATGTTATGAGCCAAGTTTAACTGAATAATACTCTCCTCGAAATATCAATAGTCACTAAATTTCATAGACCTATAAGTTTTTGAGATAGGTGTTGTACTTGTCTATATGAAGTAGAAGCATAGGCTTCAAAAATTAAAATCCGAACTATGAGTCCGGCTTGTTTCTCCTTGATATGACCAAAAAAGAAGACTGGCACTTAAACAAGGAATTTCATTGTTCCAGTCACAACCACCATATCAACATGTATCAAATAATGTTAGTTAAGCTCAATTAAGCTTTGAACTGCACCCAATCTTTCTAAATTATTGATTAGATGGAATTTATAACTGGTGTAGTTCTGTTGCGGTGGTAAAATATCTCTAATATAAGGAGAGTTTATGGCAACACTGGCAAAAAGAGATATCAGGCTACTAGAGACGTACTTGCAAATGAGCAGCGGTCATTTACTCGATTTCTCACACAGGACTTTGGCTGAGTTTTTTGAAGACTACAGCATTGATATTGATGAGGCTCAATATCAAGTAGGTTCTGGGTCGAAAGCTAACCGCATGAGAGGTTTTTGGCAAGTAAGTAGCGATATGGTCGTCGGACGTGTACTTAAAGGTTTGATTGACTACTACGATGATAAGCGTGCGTCTGGTTTTTATAATGACGCGTCTGGCTACAGTGATGAACTAAGGGATAAGTGTTTAAATATCGCCAATCAGTTAAGTCGTGGCACATACTCAACTCAACTTAATAGTCAACAAAGCGATATAGCCCCTATCAAGCAACCGATAGGGAATACGATTCAACCGTCATGGTTCCCCTCAACACAACAAACGACTCAAGCACCAGTGCGGCAAGATTTTCAAAAGGCTGTACAAGCGATATTTCAACAACCTGTACCAACTGAGCAACCAATGAATCCAGCAACCCAAGCCGGTAAACAGAAAGTGTTTATCGTACATGGTCATGATGACAACCTGAGAATGCAGGTTGAACTCTTTGTTAGAACTGTAGGCTTAGATCCTATAGTACTCATGAACCAAGCTAGTGGTGGTAATACTATCATCGAGAAGATTGAAGAGTATGGGGATGTGGATTATGCGATTGTCCTCTATACATCGTGTGATGAGGGTAGAAAAAAAGGAACTCAAAACTTAAAGGACCGAGCTAGACAGAACGTTGTCTTTGAGCATGGGTATTTCATTGCGCGACTAGGGCGTAAGAAAGTCTCAGCAATGGTTAAGCCTGAAGTTGAGATTCAAAACGACATTCAAGGAGTCGTCTATATACCAACAGACACAAACTGGCAAAATCAGCTACTTAAAGAATTTCATAAAGCTGGATTAAAATTTAATGCGAACGCACTGTTTTCCTAGATAAGCCCGTAAAGTTAGAAATTAGTTATTCTTGAGTGCACGGTTGCAATACCTCACGTAATCCGAAAAATCAGAGTACGCTTTTGTTCATAACTTACTTTTGTCCACAAATGAGTTAGCTATTTAGCTAACTCAATTGTGATCACAAAGCGACTCTGTAGCATCTTAACTACCTAACAAAAACGTAGCGATAAAACCCATTGTTATGATTAATAGTTAAGGCATCAAGCAACCCAATCGGGGGAATAATTGGGTTGCTTGATATTAGGCGTTTAACACCTTCTGATTGCTTGAGTGCCAATCAAAATAGGAGTTGTTACAACCATAGTTTCTTGTTGAGCCTTTTACAATTTTGATCGCATTATCTGAAGACTCAGAAAACGTAAATGGCTGGGTTGATTCGCTATACCAGTGTTTATCACCTTGATGAAAAGTAAGGCGAAAGTTCACAATTTGTAATGCATCGTTAATTTGATAAAAGCCCTGATCTTCGGTGGTTACTGAGGTCTGTATTTTTCTTGCTTTATCGTTATAAACAAAATCTGTGGTATGAATATCGTAATGGTTACCTGTTCGTATAATGTTGAGTTTTCCATTTATTACGATTTCAGCAGTATTGATATCAATCGGGCAGTGAAAGTTTTTTCTTGTTGATGTTTTATTAATACACTTTTTTGCCTGCTCTAGAATGGTTTGGTTTATATCAAGCTCTAACTTTGATTGCAGTGTTTTTTCTTGCTTAGAAAAATGCGCAATATTAGCCGTTGGTTGTTCGGTTTTATTGTAATAAAAGCAGCAAATCATAATCAGTGCTACTGCGCCTATAAGTCCATATTTCTTCATAACTATGTAATTGACTGTTGTTTTATTGCAGACAATAAACGAGGTGTTTAGGGCTGTAAATAGACTTGAGCAAGGGCAAAGCGAGTATCACAAAGAAATGACAAACGTGAATCGAATATGAAGACGAAGATAGTCATTGTTAAGTTCATGGCTAGGGGGTAAGCAGATAATTGCCAAAATTTAGTGTGTTTATATTAAAAAGTCAGTGAGCTAGTTTGTTGCTAACTCACTGATTATATAGTCATATGTTAACTATTGATTGTTATTAATGTCCAGTTAGCAGTGCATCAAGAGCGTCTGGTTTATCGTGTATACAGAACTTATCGACAATAGTACGGGATGCCGAGTTCATTCCAATGAGGTCGACATGAATTCCTGAACGACGAAACTTGAGAATGACTTTATCTAATGCTGTTACCGAACAAACGTCCCAGAAGTGCGCGGATGATAAGTCTATCGTGACTGTCTCTATCATTTCTTTAAAATCAAATGACTCGATAAACTTATTGGATGAGGCAAAAAAGACTTGTCCAATAATGACATACTCTCGGGATTTATTTTTCGTCAGATCACTTTTCTGAACGGTCATATGGCTAATTTGGTGCGCGAAAAACAATGACGCAAGTATTACACCGACTAATACGCCTATAGCCAAATTATGGGTTGCGACAACGATGCCGACTGTCGCTAGCATGACAAGGTTAGTCGATAGTGGGTGCTTTTTAAGATCCAATATCGATCGCCATGAAAAAGTACCGATTGCGACCATGATCATCACAGCAACTAATGCAGCCATTGGGATCTGTTTTATCCAAGGGCCAAGAAAAACAACCATAAATAATAAAAACACACCAGCAGCTAAAGAAGACAGTCTTCCTCGTCCACCTGATTTTATATTAATAATGGATTGCCCAATCATGGCACATCCCGCCATTCCACCGAGCAGGCCTGTAAAAATATTGGCAATGCCTTGACCTTTACATTCTTGGTTTTTATTACTTGCTGTATCGGTGAGATCATCAATGATAGTTGCGGTCATCATTGATTCTAATAAACCAACCGCGGCAAGTCCTATCGCATAAGGGAAAATAATACTCAGGGTTTCAAAATTTAGAGGCACATTTGGCCATAGAAAAATGGGAAGAGTATCGGGTAAGTTGCCCATATCACCCACAGTTCGTACATCTATTCCGAACATAATGGCGATAGTGGTTAAGGTTATAATACAGACAAGTGGTGATGGGATTAATTTTCCAATAACTGGGATATAAGGGAATAGATAAATAATACCAAGACCTGCCGCCGTTAATGCGTAGACATGCCATGTCACATTGGTTAATTCGGGTAATTGTGCCATAAAAATTAAAATGGCTAATGCATTAACGAAGCCTGTAATAACGGCTCGGGAAACAAAACGCATTAATTCCCCCAATTTTAAATAGCCGGCTAAAAGTTGCAAAATACCGGTTAGCACTGTTGTAGCAAGTAAGTATTCTAGGCCATGATCTTTGACTAAAGTTACCATTAACAGTGCCATAGCACCCGTTGCAGCAGAGATCATTCCAGAACGACTACCTGTAATGGCAATGACAACAGAGATACTAAATGAGGCGTATAACCCTACTTTGGGATCAACACCTGCAATTATAGAAAAGGCAATCGCTTCAGGAATTAATGCTAAAGCAACAACGATCCCTGCAAGTAAGTCACCACGAATATTAGACGTCCAGTCGAGTTTTAAATTTTTGAACATTGAATTCTCAATATTTACACGTCAACACGCACCTGAAAGAGATCAGGTATGAGTCTTATGTTTGTTTGATAAATTTTAGGCGCGAGAAATCAGCCCTGAGGACATAAATTTATAGCGCAAAGGAAAAGCCAAATACCGAAGATAGTATTGTGCTTAAGTTAGCTGTGATAGCTAGAGGGGGGAGAAACTAAGGCGGCGTAATTAACACGGAGATTAATATCCTCATACTGATAAAAAAAAGCAATATACAGCAATCGATAATAGAATTAAATGCTAATTAAAGACGTTGTTGTGAATAATTTGTAGTATTTAATGTTTCATTATTGGTGGTTGTTTTTAGTTATTTCTTTTGAAAGGTATATGAATGTTTTACAAGTTGAGTACGGCTTTTAAATAATTACTTTTAACAAGCTACGCTTAAATGTGAGGGTTATATTTATTTAAGTGTGGGGTGAATATGGGGCTGTGGTTATACCTACAACGGATCACGGTAAAATATTTCTCTCAATTAACTGGGCGAAATATTGCAGTTATCACGGGTCTATACATCGTAATAAGTTGGTTACTTCTGTTTCTTGTGGGTGAAAAACAATTAAGTAGTTCTTTCTCCACTTTCTTTTATTATTTAGTCGTAACAGCTTCTACTGTGGGCTACGGCGATCATTCTCCTGAAACCGCACTAGGTAAATGGATGGCTGCTCTATTTATTATTCCGGGGGGTTTAGGGTTATTTGCGATTGTTGTTGGTCGGGTAGCAACCTTGTTCGTGAGTGTTTGGCGACGTGGCATGTTAGGAAAAAGGAGTCTTCAAATGGAACAGCATATTTTACTGTTGGGTTGGAATGAAAATCGAACGCTTAGCATGTTACGAATGTTACTACATGAAGAGGCAGGGCGTCGGACGATTGTGTTGTGCACGCGTTCTGAAATCGAAAACCCTATGCCTGATAAGATTGAATTTGTCCGTGTCACTAGCTATACCAATGCAGAAGAAATGTCGCGTGCCAGTATAGATAAAGCCAGTTGTATTATTGTTGATGCGCTACATGACGATGTAACCTTAACTGCTGCATTATTTGCGGCAGGTCGTAATCCAAATGCACATTTACTGGCTTATTTTGATGATGAGGGGCTGAGCGATTTATTAAAGCTTCATTGTCCTAATGCGGAATGTATTCCTTCGGTTGCGATTGAAATGCTTGCTAAATCAGCCGTCGATCCGGGTTCGAGTTTGCTTCATCAAGAGCTATTGAGTACGGATAAGGGGATGACTCAATATGCGATTGATTACCCAACGGCACAACAACCAACGACCTTTGCATTATTGTTTGAGCATTTTAAATATCAGCACGATGCTATCCTTATTGCCTATGAAGACGGTAAGGGGATTCAAGTCAATCCACCATTAAACCAATCTATTACGCCTGCTACTCGTCTATTTTATATTGCGGATGAACGTGTTGATGATATGACGTGGCCAGAGTCTGCATCTTGATGACTCATCGTTGTGCAATGAAGCATTATATTGGTGCTATGGGAGATTACGGTAGAATTTAAAAAGTAAAAGGATAAAAACTAACCTACTGTTATTTAATAGTAATTTTTTATTTTTTCATGTTGGCATACTCACTGCATTAACTTTATTGCACATCACTATTACGTTAAGCATTGGCGCTTATCTCTTCCCGGGATAAGCGTTTTTTTTATTTCAGTGGCAGTGCGATATTGTTAAGGGGAAGGGATGATTAGCCAAGGAATTAAATCAGCATGCCCATATTGTGGCGTTGGCTGTGGCGTTGTAACAAAGCAGTCTGAGATTATTGGTGATGTATCTCACCCAACAAATCGTGGTGCACTTTGTGTAAAGGGTTCGTCACTCGCAGCCAGTATGAGCCAACCTAATCGCTTGTTATATCCTCAAATTAAAGGAGAAGTTGTCGAGTGGGATCAGGCAACCAGTCAAATTGCTGAAACCATTAGTCGTGTGATAGCAGAATCTGGTCCTGAAGCCATTGGTATGTACTTATCAGGTCAGTTATTGACGGAAGACTATTATGTTGCCAATAAATTAATGAAAGGCTTTATTGGTAGTAGCCATGTCGATACAAACTCTCGGTTATGTATGGCTTCTGCTGTTGCAGCACATAATCGAGCATTCGGTGAAGATATTGTTGCTACCAATTATAGCGATTTAGACAACACGGACTTAATTGTGCTGGTGGGTTCTAATTTAGCGTGGACTCACCCCATTGTTTTTAAACGTATCCAACAAGCAAAAAAACAAAATCCACTATTAAAAATTGTGGTGATAGATCCGCGTAAAACGGTAACAGCAGAGCAAGCGGATTTACATTTAGCATTGGCCAATGATACAGATATTGATATTTACAATGGGTTAATTCGTTACCTTATAGAGAACAATGCTGTTGATCGTGATTTTATTGCTCAGGTAACTGAAGGTTTTGATGCATTACAGCAAGAGGTAATGAAAGATAAATATTCATTGCTTGAAGTAAGTAAAAGTAGTGGCATTGCGATTGAGCAACTAGCAACATTTTACCAATGGATGAAGGAAGCGCCGCGTGCTGTGACGGTATTTTGCCAAGGGGTGAATCAAGCAAGTTGTGGTACAGATAAAGCCAATAGCATTATTAACAGCCATTTAGTTAGTGGAAAAATTGCAAAACAAGGTTGTGGCCCTTTTTCTATAACAGGTCAGCCTAATGCGATGGGAGGAAGAGAAGTGGGTGGTCTTGCTAATCAACTCGCCGCTCATCGTGGCTTTGATGATGATTCAATTTCGCAAGTTAAAGCATTTTGGCAAGCGCCTAATATCGCAACAAAGGCAGGGCATAAAGCGGTCGATTTATTTAAAAGCGTAGAAAACGGTGATATCCGTGTGTTGTGGATCATGGCAACTAACCCAGTGATTTCAATGCCAGATAACGAGCAAGTACGCCGAGCATTAGAAAAGTGTGAATATGTGATTGTCTCTGATATTACGCCTGAATCAGATACAGCAGCGTATGCAGATTGCTTATTACCAGCAGCGGCATGGGGCGAAAAATCAGGTATGGTAACAAACTCAGAGCGTATGATGAGTCGACAGCGGGCATTTACCGCAATGCCTGGTGAAGTTAAAGCCGATTGGCAAATGATTTGTGATGTGGCGAAGAAGTTAGGTTTTAGCAAAGCGTTTGATTATCAATCAGAAGCAGATATTTTCCGTGAACATGCAGCCTTGAGTGGGATTAATAATAGTACTGATTTGTTATTTGATATTTCATGTTTAGCACTGCTTAGTGATGATGATTATCAAACGTGGCAGCCGCAGCAATGGCCTCTTAATTCGACCAGTAATCGCGTATTTGAACAACATAATAATCTTCCTTTATTTTCTACCCCAACCAGAAAAGCCCAATTAGTCGTCACGCCTTCACCAACTGAAAATACGTCTTCAAATGTGATGTTAGCGCAAGATGCTTCTCAATCGATCTTCTGGCTTAACACTGGCCGACAACGTGATCAATGGCATACCATGACACGCACTGGGCATGTTCCCGTATTGGCACAGTCTGAAGTCGAGCCTAGTCTTTATATTCATCCAACCAGTGCTAAACATGTTGGGTTGGTTGATGGCGGCTTTGTTTGTATTGAATCGCTTGAGAGCTATCAAGATGTGAATAAACACCTTGCTCGGGTTGTTTTTGATTCGACACTTAGTCAGCAGCAAGTGTTTATGTCTATGCATTGGGCTGGGAAATACGGTGCGAAATCTGCTATCAATCAAAGTGTGATAGTGGCTTGTGATCCAATATCTGGTCAGCCTAGTTTTAAGTCTGCACAAGTAAAGCTAACACCGATCTCGATGGAATTTCATGGTGTGTCATTAGGGGATATTCCAGCAAAATTGGACTATGAATATGCCAGTTTCCAAACGTATCAGAATGAACATTATCAGCACAAAGGGATCTGGCGATATGCAGGTAATGTTTGCTTAGACAAAACGGCGCTATTGCGATCTTTATCTGGATCTAAACAGCAGTATTTATTAGTAGAACAAAAGTGGGGATTTGCCTTAGTACAGTTAGCCAAGGCTATTAACCCTGATGCTAAATTGAATACTACGGCGATCCATCTTTTTAGTGATCAGCCAATAAATGTTGATATGACAACCCTTGTAAACAGTGTTAATCAACCTTTTGTGATGACTGATGTGCTTGAAGCTCTAGGTTGTCAGCAGAGTAAACAAACGCTTGTCTGTAGTTGTTTTCAAATTACGGATCTGATGATTGAACAAGCGATTGTCACCAATAACATCACATCATTATCCGATCTTACTAAGCAATTAAAATGCGGTACTAATTGTGGTACCTGCCTACCACAAGTTGAACGACATTTTTTTGAAAGTCAGCAACTTATTCCAACTGTTCAATTATAAATGAAGGATGAAATCATGGATGATTTTTCAACAATCAAACGTACCGCTAAACAAGTATTAAAAAGCCGATTCCAGCCTCATGATGATCAGGGGTATAAAAAGGTACTGAGGCCGCTTTCACCTGCAAGTCGTAAGCCTGATCGCGGATTTGTAAGTTTAGTGGGAGCAGGCCCGAGCGATCCTGATTTATTAACGATAAAAGCATTACGCGCACTTGAGCAAGCCGAGGTTGTCGTTTATGACCGTTTAGTCAGTCAAGATATTATTGCGTTGGCTAACCCCGATGCTATCCATATTTATGTGGGTAAGCGTTGTGGTAAACCAAGTCTATCTCAAGAAGAGATTAATCAGATCTTAATATCAGAAGCGCTTAAAGGGCAGTACGTGGTGAGAATTAAAGGGGGCGATCCTTTGATCTTTGGGCGAGGAGGAGAGGAAGCCTTAGCTTTGGTGGATGCAGATATTAATTATGAATTTATTCCAGGTATTACTGCCGCGATTGGCTGCGCGGCTTCTGCTGGTATTCCTCTTACTCACCGTGAAGTTTCGCGTTCCGTTACTTTAGTCACAGGCCATGTAGCTACGGGGGCTTTTAATGCCTGGTCACAACTTGTCGCGAATGGGCAAACCTTAGTGTTTTATATGGGGTTAGAGAAAGCGCAACAGATACAAAACCAATTAATTGAGGCCAAGTTAAGTGAAGAGACACCTGTTGCGGTTATCTGTCATGGCTGCTCCGTTAATCAAGCGGTCTATATTGAACAACTTAAAGGACTCGCGGCATTAGCCGAAGATCTTAAAGGTGAATCACCCGCCTTGATCATTATCGGTGATGTGGTAGCGCTACGTGAGCAATTACAGCGCACAGCAAGGCAATTAACTGAGCAAGTGTGTTTGCTTTAAGGGACTGATTTTAAATAAATAGACTTATTTATAGTTTTGTTTTTAGAGTTGGCAGTCTAATTGCAATGTATGTAATAGGAAAATAACCACTTGTATAGAAAGACGTTGTTATCAAGGAAAGATTATGTCAGTTATCCCTATTATTATTTGCTGCGACAGCCAAGAAGAACAAAGCAAAATAGCGCAGCGTGTTGCCATTGATTTTAGCGTTGTTATCGAGGTTAAGTTTAATCAATTAGCTGGGATATTAACGCAATATCCTGACGCGACTATTGTGACTTCATGGCTACAGCCTTGTGCTGAATTAAAAGAGATCATCAAACTCACATCTTTAAATAGTACCCCTCTTATTATTTTTATTCGTAAATTTAATATTAATACTTTCAATATATTACCAGACCCAGAAGGGTATTTGTTACTGCCATCAACGGTTGACTGCGAGTTTGAAACTTGGATTGGGCGAGCAAAGCAAGTGCGTGATAACCAAATAAAACTGACGCAGGAAATTGCAGATTTAGAGCAAAAAATCATGGATAAAAAATGGATAGATAAAGCGAAAGGTTTACTCCAAAAACACCATGGTCTTAATGAGAATCAAGCTCATGACGCACTACGAAAAGCGGCGATGGATAATGGTTTGCCGATGGTGAAAATAGCGAGAAACTTAATTTCAACATTACAGAAAACGGAGCAATATTAGCTTTATTTACTTTGTTATCTGTTACTTATCTGGTGCGACCTGCACCATATTAAGGCAAATATAAATAAAACAAATAATCGAAATATCGTAACTAACTGTTTTTAATGTTTTTTACGATTTAAAAAAAATTGGCATAAATGATGGATTAACTAATGTGTAAGTTGTGCAACTGTATCACTTACACAAAAAAATTTTTGGTCGCACTTAAATAACCGACGAGAGCGATTAAATCCATAGCTACCATGAAGGTACTTGGGATGGCACCGAAGCCACTGTTTCTTAACCGAAACAGTGGCTTTTATTTTTTTAGTTGGGTAGGAAATATTATGGCTATAAAAGGACTCATGCAGCTCATCAAAAAATCGTACGGCGTCAGTTTATCTGCTTTGCTGTTTGGGGCGTTAACGGTCAATGCATCGCCGTTGGTGTTAGGAGAGCCTGAGAAAGAAGAACTAAAACTAGGTTTTATTAAACTTACGGATATGGCACCGCTGGCTATTGCTTATGAGAAGGGCTATTTCGAAGACGAAGGCTTGTATGTCTCTTTAGAAGCCCAAGCGAATTGGAAGGTGCTACTGGATCGCGTGATTGATGGAGAGTTAGATGGCGCGCATATGCTGGCCGGTCAACCACTTGGTGCAACAATCGGTATTGGTACCAAAGCCCCCATTATTACCGCATTTAGCATGGATCTAAATGGTAACGCGATCACTGTTTCCAATGAAGTATGGCAACAAATTAAGCCACAATTACCGGTTGATGAGAATGGAAAAGTTATCCATCCGATTAAAGCTGAAGCGTTAAAGCCTGTACTGGAACATTACAAAGATACCGGGAAGCCATTTCAAATGGGTATGGTTTTCCCTGTATCAACCCATAACTACGAATTACGTTATTGGTTAGCAGCCGCTGGGATCAATCCTGGGTTTTATGCCCCTGAAAAAGGCGATAACAGTGGGCAACGTGAAGCTGAAATCTTACTTAATGTCACGCCACCACCGCAAATGCCAGCCACTATGGAAGCAGGAACAATTCAAGGATATAGCGTTGGTGAACCTTGGAACCAACAAGCGGTAGCGAAAAAAATTGGGGTACCGATCATTGCAGATAATGATATTTGGAAGAATAACCCAGAGAAAGTCTTTGGTGTGACGGAATCATGGGCGAAAGAAAACCCTAATACGCATATTCGATTAGTTAAAGCCTTAATTCGTGCGGCGGCGTGGCTTGATCATAATGGTAATGAGAATCGCGCTGAGGCTTCAAAGATACTTGCTCGTAGTGAGTATGTAGGGGCAGATGAAAAGGTGATAGCAAATAGCATGACAGGGAGCTTTGAATATGAAGCTGGTGATATTAGACCAGCACCTGATTTCAATGTGTTCTTTCGTTATAACGCGACTTACCCTTATTACAGTGATGCTGTTTGGTCATTAACCCAAATGCGTCGCTGGGGACAAATACCACAAGCAAAACCGGATAGCTGGTATATCGATATCGCCAAACAAGTTTATCGTCCTGATATTTATCGATTAGCAGTGAATGCGCTGATTTCAGATGGCCTGATGAAGCAATCAGATTTTTCAGACGCCGATAATGAAACGGGTTTCCGCCCTCCACATAATCATTTCATTGACAATATTACCTATGACGGACGTAGCCCGAATGCGTATCTCGAGCAATTTTCGATTGGCTTAAAAGGCGATCAGCAGATCTAAGGAGAGATCATGTCAGCAACGATTAGTTTTCTTAAACAATTACCCGAGCAAAAAGTCATGTTAAAACGCTCATCCGAATGGTTACTACCAGTATTAGGCGTCTTGTTTTTTGTTGTGGTTTGGCACTTTTCAGCATTACAAGTGAAAACGTCATTAGGTTCATTACCGGGACCGGTTCAAACCGCTGAACAATTTGTGTTACTGGTTGAAGATCACCTGCAAGAGGGAGAAAAAGAACAGGCTTTCTATGAGCGTCAGGAAGTACGTAATGCTAAAAAATTAGCCGCTGATCCTGATGCCAATATTAAAGTGCGTGCTTACACGGGTAAAGCGACATTTTTCGATCAAATAGTCACCAGTCTAGTGACCGTTGCTTGTGGCTTTATTTTAGCATCCGTTATAGCGATCCCATTGGGGTTAGTTCTTGGACTCAATCACAAGTTATACATGGCGTTTAACCCCATTATTCAATTGTTAAAACCCGTATCACCATTGGCATGGTTGCCGTTAGTGACCATGGTGGTAAGCGCAAGTTATGTAACGAAAGATCCGTTAGTCGCAAAATCCTTTCTTAATTCAATGCTTACCGTCACCTTATGCAGTTTATGGCCAACCTTAATCAATACGGCCGTTGGCGTAACGAATGTTGATAAAGACTTAGTCAATGTGAGTCGAGTATTGCGTTTATCTTATTGGCAGCATATCCGAACAATTGTTTTACCCTCTGCAATTCCTATGATTTTTACCGGCTTAAGATTATCAATTGGTATTGCATGGATGGTGCTTATTGCCGCAGAAATGCTTGCGCAAAATCCGGGGTTAGGAAAGTTTGTATGGGACGAATTTCAAAATGGCAGTTCAGCATCATTAAGCCGAATTATGGTTGCAGTGGTGATGATTGGTTTTATTGGCTTAATGCTCGATCGATTAATGCTCATGATCCAAAAGCGTGTGTCATGGGATAAGCAGCAAGTGTTGCGATAAGGCGAAAAAGGAGAAGTAAGATGCAAAAACCATTACTTGAGTTAACTCAATTAGGGATGCGTTACCCTGTCGCAATGGGCGAATTTGTTGCTTTGAAAGACGTTAATCTAACCGTCAATAAAGGAGAGTTTATTTCCTTAATTGGACATTCTGGCTGTGGTAAATCGACAGTACTTGATTTAATCGCAGGACTTCAGATGCCAACCGATGGTGGGGTTATTGTCAGTAATAAAGAAGTTGCAGGGCCTGGGCCTGATAGGGCTGTAGTCTTTCAGCATCATGCTTTATTACCGTGGTTAACGGTCTATCAAAATGTTGAGTTAGCGCTTAAACAAGTCGCGATACATCAAAAACAAAAAGTGAGTAAGACCTTACTTAATCAGCAGGTGATGCACTATTTAGAGTTGGTGCAAATGACCCATGCTAGTGACAAAAAGCCTGATGAAATTTCTGGTGGTATGAAGCAGCGGGTAGGGATTGCTCGTGCTTTAGCAATGCAGCCCAATGTTTTACTGATGGATGAGCCATTTGGTGCTTTAGATGCACTGACAAGAGCACACCTGCAAGATGCCTTAATGGCAATTCAAGCTGAGCTTAATAATACCATTATTATGATCACCCACGATGTGGATGAAGCTGTGCTGTTATCTGATCGTATTGTGATGATGTCAAATGGTCCTGCAGCCACAATCGGTCAAGTATTAGAGGTTGATCTACCTCGTCCTAGAAATCGTGTTTCTCTCGCAAATAATGAACGGTATCAATATCTACGTCAGCAAGTTTTACAATTTTTATATGAGAAGCACTGCAAAGTTAAGCCAATGACTCAGCCAAGAACGCAAGAAGTCGCGTAAGGAGGCAATATGAACAACGGAATGGATAAACAACATCTTATTGTGATTGGTAATGGCATGGTGGGGCACCACTTTATTGATCAATTAGTCGATAAAGGCGGTTTAGCGCACTATTGCATTACGGTTATTGGTGAAGAGTCGGTAGCGGCTTACGATCGGGTGCAATTATCAGCGATGTTTGCTGATAAATCTCAACAAGATCTTATGTTGGGTGATGTGTCGTGGTATCAAAACCAAGGTATAGACTTACGGTTAGGGCAACAAGTTGTTGAGATCAATCGCGCGCAGCAAACGGTTAATATTCGTGATGTGGTTACCTCTGAGCTGATTTGCTTAGATTATGACAAATTAGTGTTAGCGACGGGATCAACACCATTTGTTCCGCCGATTAAAGGCAACGATCGTCAGAATTGCTTTGTTTATCGCACTGTTGATGATCTTGCGGCGATAAAGAATGCCTGTTCACAAGCCAAAACTGGCGCTGTTATTGGCGGTGGGTTACTTGGGCTTGAAGCGGCAAATGCCTTACGTTTATTAGGTTTAGAAACCCATGTCGTTGAGTTTGCTCCTCGATTAATGCCTGTTCAGTTAGATGATTTAGCGGGTGATTTACTGGCAAAGAAAATCACTGAATTAGGCGTTCATATCCACACAGATATGCGTACAGAAAAAATCACTGATGGGGAAACCGCGACTCATCGTTTATGGTTTGAAAATGACACGCCATTAGATGTCGATGTGATTGTTTTTTCTGCAGGGATTAGACCTCAAGACACCCTTGCTCGCCAATGTGAATTAGAGATTGGCGAACGTGGCGGTATTGTGATTGACGATACCTGCTTAACCAGTGATGCAAATATTTACGCGATTGGTGAATGTGCGTTATGGCAAGCTCGAATTTTTGGCCTCGTTGCACCTGGTTATAGCATGGCGCGTACTGTTGCTTCGCAATTAGTTAGCGATACAGAAGCTAAGTTTGTTGGTGCGGATATGAGCACCAAATTGAAACTATTAGGCGTTGAAGTGGCTTCTATCGGTGATGCACAGATGCGCACTGAAGGAGCGAAGGAAGTTGTATTGCAAGACAGTGCTGGTGGACGTTATAAGAAGTTAGTTGTGAATGCTGACAGCACGAAAATTCTAGGCGCTATTTTAGTGGGTGATAGCAGCGATTATGACGCCTTATTACAATGTTATTTAAATCAGACAATATTAACCGAGCACCCTGCACAACTGTTATTTGATACCTCAATGTTAGCGCCATCCACTGATGAAAATAGTGTGGTTTGTTCATGTCATAACGTTACTCGAGGCGCATTAATCAGCCAAGTACAGCAGGGGTGTCATGAACTCGGTGAAATTAAACAAGTGACGAAAGCGGGTACAGGTTGTGGCGGCTGTAGCTCCATGGTTAAACAAATTGTTGATGAACAATTAGCGAGCATGGGAATGGAAGTAAACAACCATGTTTGCCAGCACTTTTCTTATACTCGCCAAGAGCTTTTTCATTTATGCCAAGTGGAAAAAATTCAAGATTTTGAAACCTTACTCTCTACTCATGGAAAAGGGTTAGGTTGTGATATTTGTAAGCCAACAGCAGCATCAATTTTTGCTTCATTATGGAATGAGCATGTTCTCGAATCACCTTATCAACCACTGCAAGATTCTAATGATGCTTTTCTCGCAAATATTCAAAAGGATGGCAGCTATTCAGTTGTGCCTCGTGTCCCCGGTGGTGAAATTACGCCCGATAAATTAATCACCCTTGGTGCAGTTGCTAAAAAATACGATTTATATACCAAAATCACAGGTGGACAACGGGTTGATTTGTTTGGTGCCCAGTTATCACAACTGCCAGATATTTGGGCTGAGTTGATTGAGGCGGGATTTGAAACGGGTCATGCTTATGGTAAATCATTACGAACCGTTAAATCTTGCGTGGGTTCGACGTGGTGCCGCTATGGGGTTGATGATTCAATGGCACTCTCGATTGAATTAGAAAATCGTTATAAAGGGTTACGCTCACCGCACAAATTGAAATTTGCTGTCTCAGGTTGTACCCGAGAATGCGCAGAAGCACAAAGTAAAGATATTGGCATTATTGCAACAGAGCAGGGCTGGAACCTCTATGTTGGCGGTAATGGTGGTATGCGTCCACGTCATGGTGATCTATTTGCTGTTGATTTAGATAAACCCACCTTGATTGCTTATATCGATAGAATTTTAATGTTTTATGTAAAAACAGCTGATCGTCTACAACGAACATCAGTGTGGCTAGAAAGTTTAGAAGGTGGGCTCGATTATCTCAAACAAGTGGTTATTGAAGATAAACTTGCCATCAACACCTCATTAGAACAGCAAATGGAACATGTTATTAATAGTTATCAATGTGAATGGAAAACAACCTTATCATCAGAGCAAAAACTGAACCGCTTTCGTCAGTTTGTCAATCTCAAAGATGAAGAGATCTCTTTACCATATCAACGTATTAGAGGTCAGCGTATCCCTATTAAGGAGGAATTATGAGTGATGTGATGGAAATACCTCAATCAATAAAATCAGATCTTCGTTGGGTTAAGATCTGCCATAAAGATGATTTAGTTCCTAACTCTGGTATTGCCGCCTTAGTGAATCAACAACAAATTGCACTGTATTACTTGCCTAAACAAAATAACGTGGTCTATGCCGTTGATAATTGGGATCCTATTGCAAAAGCTTATGTTATGAGTCGCGGTATTGTTGGCGATCAAGATGGTGTGTTATGTGTCGCCTCACCATTATTGAAACAACATTACGATCTGGCTACAGGAAAGTGCTTAGAAGTGCCTGAGCATACCCTTTGTACATGGAAAACCCGTTGGGACAATAACGAATTATGGCTTTATATAGGTTAGTGAGCCTATCGTTATTGCAGTACGTTTTTGTCTAAATATAAAAATGCCGTTAGTAGGAAAACTACTAACGGCATTTTTGATCTAGAAGTTAACGCACAGTTATTTATTCAATTGTGCTTTTGCTTCTTCGACTTTTGAAAAGTCTAAACCAAGTTCTTCTACTGCTTCTTTGATTAACGCTGGATTCTGCATTACCTGCGCCATCAATTGTTGCAGCTTATCTTGTGGTAAGCCGAGCTGACTAATTGTTGTCATTGCTGCAAGAGGGTTCTGCGTCAATGTCTGAAAAATCTCATTGATTTGAGTATCGCTGATATTGTTCTCTTTTAGCAGGGCAATAATAGGGTTCATCACATGGCCTTTAACGACTAAATAAAATAGGTAATTAGTTTAACACTAGCTTTTCATTGTGAGTACTGTGAAATGACGTGTACTCAGAAGTAAAAAGATAGGATGAATAATACATAATGAACAGAAGATTAAATTTGGCGCTTGTATATCTGTAGGTTATAACTTTTACATAACCTTTACATACTGAAGATCAAATAGTTATATGATAGCGTTTAATTGCTCTGATGGTTATCTATAAGGATTACGATGTTTTTACCGAAAATGGCTACTCGACAATATATTTTATTACTGGCTTGTTTATTAACGGCAGGAGGGTGTGTAAATTCAGGTAATGAGGAATTAACAAAAACACGACCTGTTTTTAGCCATCAGCATCACGGTGAATACGGTAAAGCGTCATATTACGCCAATAAATATCAAGGACGTAAAACAGCCAGTGGACAGCGTTTTGATCAAAATAAACCCACAGCAGCGCATCGAACACTACCTTTTGGTACGCAAGTTAAAGTAACTAATTTAGCTAATAGTAAAAGTGTTGTTGTGACTGTTAATGATCGAGGCCCATTTACCAAAGGGCGAGTGATTGATTTATCTCGCTCAGCTTTTAGCGCGATCGGAAATACAGCATCTGGTGTGCTTAAAGTAAAAGTTGAGACCTTAAATTAGCCTGTATTAGTTTATCGCCATGACGATGATTGAAAGGATATTACATGATTTTAGAAACACTTCACCAGTCAGCACAAACTGTATTTTCAAATAAAATACGGTTAGTAAAGGCGTTACTTATTCCATTCATAGTGACGTATTTATTACGTTCGTTAAAAGTTTCAATGGCCGGTAGTGAGTTATATGAGGAAGTTATAGTTTTTGTACTCAATATAGCTATTTTCTTAGTATCTTCCATTATCTGTCTACGAACACAGCAAATATTAGACAGTCATGGTACAGATGATACTCGTTTTTCTAATTGGAAAGGTATCAGTTTTGATGCACATCAACGTCACTATACGGCTTATTTATTCTTATTATTTGGATTGCTAAATGCTATATGGGCTGTTTTTCAAATAGATTATGAATGGGTAAATAGCGGGATTTTATATACTTTATTGCTGCTTTTAGGTTGCGCTGGATGGGTGATTTTTTCTCTTCTATCATTTGTTTTACCTGCTATTGCTGCAGGTAAAAAAGCGTCATTTAAAGATGCTCTCGAGCTGACTAAGCATAAAAGATTGTATGCCTTTGTGATAGCAGGACTTTTGCCAGTAGCGTTGTATATGTTGTTTATCGGTTTACCTATTTTCTTATTATTTGCTAACCCTAACTTTGCGATGAGCCTTAAATTTATTTATGTGTTTATTTGGGGTGTTATTGTTATTGCAATTCCATTTATTATTGCAGCAGTTGAAGCTACGGCTTATCGTGCTTTAATGGATAATTCAGAAGCAACCGAAATTTCTAGTGTAGAATAGCTGATCTTAGAGAGATAAAAAAAGAGCGCTGATGCGCTCTTTTTTTGTTTTAGTAATCGATTATAGGTCGTCGTCGAAGTCACCAAAGCCACTGTCGTCGCCACCACCAAAACCATTGTTAGCGAATGTATCGTCGTCACCAAAGCCGCTGTCATCACCGCCAAAACCAGAATCGCCAAATCCTTGGTTATCATCAAAGCCTGAGTTACCAAATCCACCGGTGTAATCAGAGCTAAAGTTATTAGCTGTGTCGTCTAAGAAGCTGCTACCACCTTGGTCATCAAACGCTGGGTTTGCAACATCCGCTTCTGGTACAGCCTGATCTGCAGATGCTGTATCAGGTGCCGCATCTTGGGTTGTATCAGTTGCATCTGCTGCTGGCGCTGGATCTGCCGCTGCTGTATCTGCTGGCTGATCGTGATCAAATAGCATGTTACTAATTACGCTACCTGCAACCATACCTGCAGCAACACCTGCCGCTGTTTGCATAAATCCACCAAATGCACTTGGTTGGCGAACAGGTGGTTGTGGTGGTTGAGGAGCAGGGCGAGAACCACCAAACATACGGCTTAATGAACCACGGTTTGATTCTTCTTTATAGTACTCAGCATTTTTTTCTAAGTAGTCGTTCTTTTCTTTAAGCTGTTTTAGTGCCATTTCTTGTACAAGAACTGCTTGAGTAAGTTTGTAAATAGCATCAGGTTGAGAGGCTATTTCATCGGCAATGAATTTTTCAGCATCTGCATCTTTTTTGCTTTCTGGGCTTTGTTTGAGCTTAGTAGCAACGCTTTGAATAAGATCTTTTTCTTGTGGAGTCATGGTTTTTACCTTCTCAATACCCTATGTGCAGGGATAGCTTAATTGCGTAGCTGACTCTGAAATCAAAAAGAATCAACCTTGCTTTATAGGTTAGTTCGTTAACTGCATTATTCACATTATTCACTTGAACCGTAGCTGAATATACTAATACAAGGCTTAAATCTAAATAAAATGCACAGATAATGTATTACGAAAGTTGTAACACATCTACTCTTCGCCACAAAATATATCGGCGATTATTGTTACTATCTGTAAATGAGGGCTGCAATGTAAAATATCAATACAGGGACAAGTGAAAACAGCATAAAATCAAAAGTATGCTGTTGGTGCAACAATAATATACGTTTCCGTATGTTAGCGTAAGATATTGTTATCGTGTCGCCAGTCCATAATTGTCCACTCATTCATTTGAGCATGAAGCGATAGAGTAGGATCAGGGTTAACTGCAAAAGGTTTCTGAACGAATTGAAGCAAAGGTAAGTCGTTGATAGAGTCACTATAGCCGTAATAGTGACGAAAATATTGTGATTGTTCTGCAAGCCAAGATTCAAGACGCGTAATTTTACCTTCGCGATAGCTGAGTACACCAGATGTTTGCCCTGTATAGACACCGTTAATTGTTTCTAAATTAATAGCAATAGAATGAGATACGCCGAGTTTCTTTGCAATTGGTTTGACGAGATGTTCAGATGATGCCGAGATAATTATGATTTCATCACCACGTTTTCTATGCCATTCAATTCTTTTAATTCCATCAGAATAAACGGCAGGTAAAATGTCTTCTTCAATAAAACGTGTCACAAGTGCAGATATTTCTTGTTCCGTTTTTCCTACTAAAGGAGCTAATGTTTTATGCATATAGCTCTCCATATCAAGCTTACCTTTTTTGTAAGCTTGCATCATTTCAGCTTCTTGTTGCTTTAACGATGAAGAAGCTAGTTGGTTATTAACGAGAAATGTTGTCCAAAGGCTCGCTGAATCTGCTGCGATAAGTGTTTCATCAAGATCAAAAATGGCCAAACAAGGGCGAATGTTGTGCTCAAGATTAAGTGACAAATCTCATTCCTTACTAGTTGTTATCACGATAAATTGCTGATGAGGGTAGGGAGCTAGCATGACATTTTTGTGTCGTAACCATGTAATTTTTACTAATTCATGATTACGACAGATAAATGTAAACGGAAAGTATTGAGAGAGAGCAGAAAAGATTAAGCGATACTTTCTTGAATGAGTCGTTCATGAAGGTACTTACAGCGGTGATGTTTGGCAGTCTGATCATCAAACTCTTTTGTCATGTTAAAAGGCGTTCCCTTTGAAAAATACCAAAAGTACTTTTCGAGCTCTTTATTAAATTGACTCTCGGTACAACTAGCGACAGGTGCAAAAAAAGCAAAGGTTGTTAAGTCGTCTTTGTCTGAATTAACAAAGCTGCGCTCAAAGCCATTAAAGCCAAATGCTTTGACATTAGGAATGGGTAAACCTCCAGGCACTAAATGCGCTGGCACTGTGATTGTTACGCTTGTCATGCTCATCATGTCATCTCCATTGCGTATTGATGATAATTATACTCTACAGAAAAAGACGGTATTTCACTATAAAAATTAAATCTATCAAATATTTCCTTAACGTATTGATATATATAGTGATGATGGGAGTGGTGTTTTTTTGTGACTAATATATCTATTTTTAATGAAAAAATAGTAATTACGGTTAGATTGTTTAAGTTATATCTAGATAATTACTGTAAATAAAGGGATTTATGAAATATTCAACGCTTTCTTCCTTATTAATGCTACTGCTAGCATCTACATCATTTAGCGCTCATGCAAATGAAAATAAAGATCCTCAAACAACGATTTTCTACGGTGGCTCTGTGATCACTATGGAAAAAGCACAACCAAGAGCAGAAGCGGTTGTAACAAGTAAATATGGTAAAATTGTTTATGTCGGCTTAGAAAAAGATGCTTTGAAACAATATCCAAATTCAAAAAAAGTGGATTTAGACGATAAAGTATTGATGCCTGGTTTTATTGAGCAACACTTACATCCTTTTTTAGCATCGTTAACACTAAATATGCCGGTTATTGCACCAGAAGAGTGGAAGTTACCTTCAAAAACGTGGCCTGCTGTAACGAACCATGATGATTATATTGCAGCTTTGATGGCGCAAGAAAAAGCGTTAACAGATCCGAATGAAGTGCTATGGACATGGGGATTTAACAATTTCTTTCATGGCGAACTTTCACGACAAGAGTTAGATAAAATTTCAAACACACGTCCAATTGGTGTGTGGCATCGCTCAGCACATGAGTTTTATGTGAACTCTGCATTTATTAAAAAATTTGGTCTTAATCAAGATGATATTGATAAGTTAGGTAAAGAGGTTGCTGATCAGGCAAATCTAGATGAAGGTCACTTCTTAGAAGGCGGGGCATTAATTTACTTATTACCACGAATTGCATCTGAATTAGGTAACAAAGAGCGCTTTTCTGCGGGATTAAAGCAGATGGTGACCATGCTACATCAAAAAGGGGTAACAGCTTACAATGAGCCTGGAGCATTTATCCCTGATTATATGATCGATACATATCTTGAGATCCTTGGTGGTGAATCTACGCCGATGTATTCATTCTTTACGCCAGAAAGTAAAACGCCATATTTCACAAAAGGTAAGGAAGGCGTATTGAAGGAAGTTGAACGCATCACAACGACTTTACCAGAAGAAGGCAAGGTTCGTTTCTTTGATAAACAAGTTAAGTTGTTGTTTGATGGTGCGATCATCTCTCAGTTGATGAAGATGAAAGATGGGTATATTGATGGGCACCATGGTGAATGGATCCAAACGCCTGAGGATGTTGAAGCGATCACCAAGATTTTCTGGGAAAATGATTATCAAATCTTGGTACATGTAAATGGTGATCTTGGCGTTGAGAAGCTAATTAAGATTTTAGAAAAGCGACAAGCTGAATATCCACGTGAAGATCATCGTTTTACCATTATCCACTTTGCAAACTCTACAGATGAGCAAGTCGAGAAGCTAAAATCACTAGGCGCAATCATTAGTGTAAATCCTTATTACGTGACTGGCTTTAGTGAAAAGTTTGGTGAAGTTGGTTTAGGTAAAGAGCGTGCGCATTCAATGGTTCGCTTGGCAACGATTGAGAAAGAGGGTATTCCAGTATCACTTCACTCTGATGCACCAATGGCGCCATCAGATCCATTATTACTAGCATGGAGTGCAGCAACACGTATGACGAATGAAGGTAATGTTATTCGTCCTGATTTAGCATTATCGCGAGATGCAGCTCTGCGCGGTATCACGATTGAGGCGGCTTATTCGTGGGGTGAAGAAGAAACTCTGGGTAGTATTAAAACAGGTAAAATAGCTAATTTTACCATCCTAGAGCAAGACCCATATAAAGTGGATATTAAGACACTTAAAGATCTGCCAATTTACGGTACCGTATTTGAAGGTAAGTTATTTCCAATTGATAAGTAACAGACTGTAAAAGCAATAAAAACGCCTATTCATAGCATTTAAGCTGAAAATAGGCGTTTTAAATTATAGGTCTAATTAATCTTTAACCCATTGATCATTAACTTTCTTCAGTGCAACTTCTTCTGAAATTGTATCGACAACTTGACCTGCTTTGAAATCGCCGTATTTTGCTCCGTAAGCTACAACCATAACTTCTGAAGATAGGTTGTTCTTAAGGCTAGTTAATGCTGAACCTAAATCGTTTTTGGTTTGATCTGCGGCATTATTTTCTTTAGCTGGTTGCTCTGCAACTTTACGCATTGACTCTTTGAATTGATCAAGACTCTTTGTTGCAACAAGATCGTAAGTTACTTTTGCTTTGTAATCAGTTTTTGTATCAAGTAATACTTTATCAATCTTTAGATTCTTAACTTCAAACGGAGTTGTGTCAGCCGTAATACCAAGATTTGGTTGCTCGTATTGGCTTGATTGTACAACATTACTGATTGTTGATTCGTCAACTTTATCACTGCATCCAGCAAGTAATAATGATGATGCAATGGCTGCCGCTAAAACAAACTTTTTCATTGATAACGCTCTTTAAACGATGAAATATGCTTTAATTTATACCCCTTGAATGAATAAGGAGCAAGCTTGTACTAGCAAATCTTTCCTAATGCTAACAATTGTATACGAAATTGATGGGTGTTTTTTTACATTGTGATATACATAAAAATCTTTTTAATAAAGAATAAGATAGAAGTGATGTAAGAATGTAACATATGTACAAATGGAAGTAAGACTGGTTATAGTTGATTAAGATAAAGGAAATTAACATTGCCTTACTCTATTACATATTCTCTAAATCGAGAGTCTCAATATTGATTAATTCGTTACACTTAAATGAAATAAAAGCAGGGAAGAGATAATAGTTATATATAAATAACATGGGGTCGTTGATGATAGCGACATCTAATTTTTTTGGTTAATAATAGCTTGAATTGTTTCAGGCTATTGATAAATACGGCAGCTCAGATGGATGAAAAAGATGAAATTTAAGCTATTTGTGCTATCACTCAGCACTATGGGTTTGTTTTTTATGTCAATAGGTTACGCCGATCCGATAGAAAAGTCTTCAGACGTAATTAGCATCCCTAAGGCAATGAAAATTCTTGAAAAAGGTGGTTATTATGATTTTCGAAAAATTAAGGTAGTTCGAGAATATAATGAGATAGAAGTCGACGCCTTAAATAAAGATGGTCATCGTGTTGAAATTGAAATGGATCTCTATACTGGTGATATCATGCAAGAGCAGTTGTATTAAGCAATACAAAAACGGCGATGAATAATCATCGCCTGATATTAAATGATTACTTATTTAGTCGTGATCATCATAATAAAAACGTCCCTCTAGCGAGTAAGGGTCATTTTGGTCATATAAATTATGGTGCCCCCTCATTTTCTTTAATTGCTTCTCTAGGGTCCTGGCCTGATCAAAATGACCTTCTTGATAGGCAATAGATATTTTTTGTTCGATATCTTCAATTCTATCTTGGTTATTCATGTTCAGTCCTCCATCTATATCATTATCATATGCCACGATGAATAATTGCCAATTGAGATTGACCTTATAATTTTATACTAAAAATATATAACAATGGATTAACAACCTGTACTTTTTCAGTAATAAAATGAATCAAAGAAGCATTATGTTCATAAAAATAGTCATTTTGCATCGGTAAACGACCTATTCTGCTACCTGGTTAAATAAAGTGGTCAATTGTAAATATTGTGTGATATGTTTGATTTGTTGATAGTTTTATAAAGATAAAAACAAGCAGATTGTGAATAATCTGAGGCTATAAATGAATCAAGAGTTTGTGGATGTTCTTCAAAAATAGTATTGAATAAAGTTTGGCCGCTGATTATCAATACTGGATTGGTTGTTCTTTAGTTATATAAGTACATGACGTATTAAGCCCGATGTGTACATCGGGCTTATTTTTTATATTACTAGCGTGAAGATAAAAATTTTGGTTACTGTGCGTATTGCACACGATTTCTCCCCGCTTCTTTTGCTTGATATAATGCGTTATCAGCTTGTTTTAAAACATCTTCTGGTTCTTGTTCTAAATAGTTTTCTGCAACGCCAATACTGACTGTTACTTTCACTGATTTTGATGTTTGATCTTGTCCACGGGCTTTAGATCCTGCTCGATTACTGGTGGGACGCTTATCATGATCACGAATAATCATTTTATATTTTTCAATTTTTTCTCTTAATTCTTCAAGAAAAGGTAAACATTCGTGGATACTTTTCCCTTTGAATAAAATTGTGAACTCTTCCCCACCATAACGGTAGGCATTACCACCGCCATCAATATCTTTGATAAGAGTAGCAACTAATTTAAGCACATCATCACCAGTATCATGACCATACTTATCATTAAATTTCTTAAAATGATCAACATCAATCATTGCCAAGGTATAGGTTCTTCCCAAATGTTTAAGTTCGTTGTCTAAAGCACGGCGTCCCGGAATCTCTGTAAGTTGATCGATAAAAGCTAATTCATGACTACAGCTGATTATGTTAATGAGTAGTAATAGTGCGACAATACTAAATGCAACACTGGAAATGAATGGGTAATGAAAAAAGATAAAGGTTACAAAAGTAAACAGTAAACAGATAAAGACTGTTTGATCTGAACTATGGTTACGCTTTAAGAGTGTTGATGCGCTACTACAAACTAATGCGAGATTTAACAACAGTAAAACAAGAGGTAAGAGTGATACATTTCGATAAGAAAAAAGATAAGTATCCCACCATGAAGTAAGATCCGTAGCGTAAAAGTGTTTATACACTAAAGCAGCCCATCCCACTTGTAATAGCAGAAAAACAGCAAATAATGCACCAAAACGAGAAAATAAGCGCTTATCAGGCATGATATGTACTTGGAGAAGATTAAAGGGGAGTAAGCTTGCAAGTAAGCTAAAAATGAGTTTGACGTTGTCATTTGTCAAAGGCGTTTGAAGGTAATGAATGATGATCAGATATGAAACTAACATTATTAGTGCAACAAAACCGGTTCTACCTTGATTAAACGGTTGGCTTAGAAAAATAACAACTGCAAATAGAATATAGGGAATATTAACAAGAAGATCTTGATAGTTTGCCAATGATACTGCGGAAAAAGGTAATGCTATTAACATTAAGATTGCTATCGTTAGCGGGATCATTAACCGCATACCTGCTGAACGAAAGTGTGAAAAAGGGTGCATTAATATTAACCTTAAATAAATACGTCTGTTTATGAGCTAATACGAGCCTAATAATTAATCGTATTTATTCTCTTCCATGAATATGTTAGCCGTGGCGACTATTTTAGCTATATCGGCTAACACATCAATAACTTAAATTATCTATTTCTTTTCTAGGTATGGGAACAGTTGTTGAATTTGCACTGGTGTTAAATTCTCAACACAGTCAATATTTCGTTCAGGGATAGCTTCAGGATCAGGGTAATGCTTGAGTACCTTCTCCATACTTTCTTCACGGATCAAATGAAAAATAGGATAGGGTGAGCGGTTCGTTAGATTTTCAGCATCCTCAGGCTCTGTGCCATAAAAGCAATAATCTGGGTGAAAACTAGCGATTTGATATATACCACTTTTACCCAGTTGGACGACAAGCCCTTCGACTAAATCAAGGAATTGATTGTAATCGTCGAAATCCTCAAGTAAATAAGGTGCGACAACAAGTGTCGTTTCTAACTCTTGGGGTGGTGTTTCATCGAGTTCTTTAAGCTGCAAATAAATAGACTCAAGCAGGTCGTTTTCAGTCTTGTCACTGCTTACATGAATTTTAATTTGTTTGTTACGTTGAGGCTTAGCAGCAAAAGGGCAAAGGTTTAAACCAATCACAACATCATTGAGCCATTGCTGAACACTTTGCTCAATATCATTAAGCGTTTGATCATTTTTGGCGATTGTTGACTTCATAGACTGACTTTCCAATAATTTTAGTTATAAAAAAGGCCAGCAAAGGCTGACCTTTTTGAAGTGATAACAGAAGATTTACGCTTTAACTTCTTCTTTATTTTCTTCAGCTATTGCAGATTCAGTATTCTCTGGCTTTTCGGGCGCAGGGAATTGTTTTACTGGTTTAGCAATAAGTTGACGAGTTGCGCTTCGTATCTCAGCAAGTGTTACTTCAAAGGTATCGCCCAATTGATATTCTTTCACGCCATCAATGGTAATAATACCGAGTTCACCGCTACAGCTAATACGTTCTTTATTATCTAGAATTAATGAGCTAGGAATAAACGCGGCAGCGCCATTTTCTAATAGGCGCACACGCATACCTGCACGATTAATATCGAATACTTCAGCATTAAAGACGGTCGCATTTTTAACGGCGTCTTTTAGTAATCGAACATATAGCCAATCTGAAACATCACGCTCTGCCATGCGGTGGCGACGACGATGTAAGGCTATTTCATCACCAACATTATCATCAGGGGTTTGGCTTGGCTCATTACCTGTGATTAGCGCTTTTAATAAGCGGTGGTTAATCATATCGCCGTACTTACGGATAGGCGATGTCCAAGTTGCGTAAACATCTAAGCCCATTGCGTAGTGAGGAGCAGGTGTATTTGCCACTTCACTGTACGCTTGGAATTTACGTAAGCGATTATCTAAATAAGTGCTATTAAGTGTATTTAACCAACGACGTAAAGCACTAAACCCATTTAATTCAAGCAATTGCTCTTTTTCAAAAGGTGCTTCAGCATTGGTTAAAAACTCCATTGCAGTATCTAACTTTTCAGGGTTAAAGCCGCTATGAACGTTAAATACACCAGTGCCGAACTTTTCTTGAAGCGCACGACCAGCACAAATATTAGCTGTGATCATTGCTTCTTCAATCATACGATTTGCTGTACGACGCGCATCGGTATGAATAGCTACAACATCGTTATCTTCACTTAATTCAAAACGGTAATCTGGACGATCTGGAAATACAACAGCGTTCTCTTTACGCCATTTAGTACGTGCGTCAGCAAACGCTTGTAATGCACGAACTTGTTGTTCGATCTCAGTGTTTGGCATCCAATTTTCACAACTGCCATTTTCTAGGAAATCAGAAACGTTATCGTAAGATAGTCTGCCTTGCGATTTTATCCATGCTGCGAAGAAAGTAATATTATCTTGGATAACACCATCTTTATCGACAGTTACTCGGCAACAGAGAGTAGGGCGCTGCTCGTTTTCAATTAATGAACAAAGCTCATCACTTAATTCACGAGGAAGCATTGGGATATTGCGACCCGGTAAATAAATAGTAAAACCACGCTCACGTGCTTCATCATCCATCTTATCGCCAACAGCAATGTAAGAGGTTGGATCTGCTATCGCAATAGTAATATCAAAACTACCATCAGCATTTGCAATTGTGTAGATGGCATCATCCATATCTTTAGTTGATTCACCATCAATGGTAATAAAAGGTAAATCAGTGAGATCTTGGCGTTCAAGTGTTTCATCTAGCATCGTCCAGCTTTCTTGTGGTGCTGGCTCTGCATTGGGTAGTTCGTGGCGTGCTAACGTAACCCACCACGGTGCAATTTTGTCATTACTATCAGTGATTTTCTCTGTAATATCACAGAAGAATGTTTTGTTATTATCTACAAGAGGGTGGCGAGTTAGTGTTGCAACAACCCAATCACCTTCTTTAAGCGTTTCAGGATTCAATCCTTTAACTGCTTTTGCTTTAATTGCATCTTTAAGCTGAGGATGATCAGGCACAACGTGCAAACGATCACGAATTAGCTTTACTCGACCAATAAAGCGCGTCATTGATTGTTCAATTAGCTCTTGTGGTTCAGCTACTTCACGTTCCTTTTCTGTGCGAATAACTGCCATAACACGATCACCGTGCATAACATTTTTCATATACAGTGGCGGAACAAAAAAGCTTTCTTTGTTATCAGTTTCTAGAAAGCCAAAGCCACGATCAGTTGCTTTGATATAACCTTCCTTTTTAGGAAGTGTTTCTTGAATTTGCTTTTTAAGCTGTGCTAACAGCGGATTATCTTGAAACATTATACCTGGTCTCAGATTATTGACGTTGACACTATACTTTTTTGGGTTGATAAAACCAATATTTGAGCAAGATATTTTCGTTAAATGTGCATTTCATTAGTAGGATTTCATATAAAACGGAACATATCTTATGTTGCAACTGAAACATTTTAGGGAAAAGAGTATTTGGTGAAATGCTAAGTTAATAAAAATAAAGCACAGGGGGAAGAAATAGGTGTTAACACAAACTTTATAATGTTTTTTATTTTCATTAGTATTAGATGTTCTTATCCTTAAATTGTGATGGCTATTTAAATATTTAATTATCAATTATTTATGCGTTATTCTTTCACTGTTTAGTTAATCTGTGTTGCAGGCTGTAAATCAATCATTTTTTAAAAAAGAAAGGTAAAGAGAAGGTATTTGAAAATCTATTTATAAGATAAGAAAGTATTGGCAAGTAATGCAGGGTGATTCACTATTCTGGTTACTTTACTCCGTATATTTAAAGTATTAACAGTAAGATAGGTTAAATAATAACTGCCTTATGAATATTTATGTTTATCTGATGTTCTAATTGTTCAAGAAATAGTAATTTGAGACTTATTTTGTGACATTCCTCAATTTTTTCTGGCTTTTTATCAAGTATTACCTCACAATACGCCCCCTATTAGTCGAGGCCCGTGCTTGAGGTTGCTGTTGCAGAACCCGTATGTAGCAAAGGGGCCCCGTTTTTAAGTCGTTCATATATTGGGATCCCAATGCAAGAAACTGTAACAGAATTTCGCCAACTAGACTTGGCCGACACACTTCTATCTGCACTAGACAACATGGGCTTTGTAGCGCCAACGCCGATTCAGGCAGCGTCTATACCTCTACTACTAACTGGTACTGATGCCCTTGGTAAAGCGCAGACAGGTACTGGTAAAACAGCAGCATTCTCACTGCCTGTACTAAACAAAGTTGACTTATCTCAGCACAAACCACAAGCAATTGTTATGGCTCCAACGCGTGAGCTTGCAATTCAGGTTGCTGCGGAAATTAAAGTACTTGGTCAAAATATCAAAGGCCTAAAGGTTCTTGAAATTTACGGCGGTGCTTCAATCGTTGATCAAATGCGTGCACTTAAAAACGGTGCTCACATCGTTGTTGGTACACCTGGTCGTGTTAAAGACCTTATCTCACGTAAGCAACTTCAACTAGACGAAGTACATACTTTTGTTCTTGATGAAGCTGATGAAATGTTGAAGATGGGCTTCGTTGACGATGTAACTTGGATCATGGAACAAGCACCAGAAACAGCACAGCGTGTGCTTTTCTCTGCAACTATGCCTCCAATCGTTAAAGAAATCGTTGATCGTTTCCTACGTAACCCTGCACGCATTGACGTTGCTGGTGAAAACCGTACTGTTTCTAAAGTAGAGCAGCAGTTCTGGGTTGTTAAAGGCGTAGAGAAAGACGAAGCAATGAGTCGTCTACTTGAAACTGAAGATACAGATGCATCAATCGTATTCGTTCGTACTCGTCAAGATACTGAGCGTCTAGCTGATTGGTTATCATCTCGTGGCTTTAAAGCTGCGGCACTTCACGGTGATATCCCACAGTCGCTACGTGAGCGTACTGTTGATCACATCAAACGTGGTGTTATTGATATTCTAGTTGCAACTGACGTTGTAGCACGTGGTCTTGATGTTCCACGTATTACACACGTATTTAACTACGATATTCCGTTCGATGTTGAATCTTATATTCACCGTATCGGTCGTACAGGTCGTGCAGGACGTGCTGGTAAAGCGATTCTATTAGTTCGCACAAACCAAATCCGTATGCTTCGTACTATCGAGCGTGTTACTAAGTCTCGCATGGAAGAAATTCAACTTCCTCTACGTGATTTAGTTGCTGCATCTCGTTTAAACCGTTTAGGTGAAGAGCTAGCAGCACAAAAAGAACAAACAAGTGTAGAAGCGTTTGTTGAACTTGTAGAAAAACTACAAGAGTCAATCGATGTTGATGCAGCAACACTTGCAGCAATGCTTCTTCAGCGTCAGCAAGGTAACCGTCCTTTATTCTATAAAGGTCCAGACCCAATGATCGCTGCTATCGAACGTGAATCACAACGCCGTGAGCGTCGTGGTAACGATCGTGACCGCGGTGAGCGTGGCGACCGTCGTGAGCGCGGTGGTGAGCGCGGTGAACGTCGTTCATACAACAATGCTGACTGGGATACTTACCAGTTACAAGTTGGTCGTGAGCAAGGTGTTCAGGTTAAAGATATCGTTGGTGCAATCGCGAACGAACTAGGTCTAAGCAAAGAGTTCATTGGTGCAATCAAACTTGCTCCAACACATACTTTTGTTCAACTTCCTAAGAAGATGACAGCAGAAGTGGCTTCTCAGCTTAAGAAACTACGCATTCGCCAAAATGATGTTAAAGCAGTAGTTGTTGAAGGCGAAGTTCTTCGTGAACATCGTCCTCGTAGCGGCAACCGTGATGGTAATCGTGACGGCAACCGTGGTGGCTACCGTGGTAATCGTGAAGGTAATCGTGGTGGTGAGCGTGGTGGTGAACGTCGTTTTGACCGTAACCGTGGTAATGATACACGTGGTGGTTACCGTGGCAACCGCGATGGTGCACCTCGCACAGATCGTAAGCCTCGCACAGAAGCATAATTTATTTATTAAATTAGATTGCTAAATAAAAGCCGAGTTAATTAACTCGGCTTAATTAGATGGTCCGCCTCACTCTAAAGCCGCTAGGCTTTAGTTGTGAGTATTAGGAGGCGAACCATCATGTTAATTAAAGTACTTGGTATTGATTTAGGCAAAACTTCATTTCATTTAATTGGACACGATCATGCGGGCCGTGAGGTATATCGCAAAAATGTAACCGTACTCAACTATTAAAAATATTGCTCCAACTTGATAAAACTACTGTGGCAATGGAATCTTGTGCCGGATCTCACTGGCTAGCAAGAAAATGCCAACAGTTCGGACATAACACCAAACTAATCCCTCCTCAATACGTTAAACCCTATGTAAAAACTAATAAGAATGACTACATTGATGCAGATGCTATCGCTGAAGCTTCAACTCGACTTTCAATGCGTTTTGTTAGTGTCAAAACTGAAGAATCCCAAATTTTATCTGCAGTACAACGTATCCGTTCTGGGTTTATTAAAGAACAAACAGCAACGATGTGTCGCATTGGTGCACTACTACTTGAGTTTGGTATCACTTTTCCTCGTGGGCATGCGGCTATGGGGAAATTATTTCAGTGGCTTGCCGATAAAAATTACACCTTACCACCGCTTTTGCTCCAAGAATTAGCTGTTATTTATGAACATTATCAATATTTACATCAAAAGATTGCTGAGCAAGATAAAAAGATAAAAGCAGTTTTGAAAGAATCAGAAATGGGTGAATTATTACAAACTATCCCAGGTATTGGACCGATGATTGCGAGTGCATGTTTATCAGAAGTACCATCACCAAAAGATTTTAAAAATGGACGACATCTAGCGGCATGGATGGGTTTAGTTCCTCGTTAATATTCAACAGGAGGAAAATCCACACTATTGGGTATCAGTAAACGAGGGAATAAGTCATTAAGGACATTATTTATTCACGGGGCGAGGGCCCTGATTTCAAGGCCAAAAATAGCTGAAGCTATTTTTTGGGATTGGATAACAGAATTATTAAAACGAAAACCATTTAACGTTGTAGTTGTAGCCTTAGCAAATAAGTTAGCAAGGATCGCTTGGTCAGTAATGGTAACTGGATTGCCATTTAGAAAAATGAATTAATCAGATTTGCATGTGTAGAGAGATAACAGAACGGTTAAACCACCAGATAAAGGACCTGACACAAAAAACAGTGATTATACACTTTCGGCTTTTTAAGGATTATCTGGCGCGGAGCTTATCGTGGAGATGAAGTTTAAGTAAGTTAACTTCAATTAAACTCCGAATACATTAGCGCAAACCAACCTCGTTATCGAAATTTGCATTTGCAATAACGAGGCGGACCATACATTTTTGTGTCTATTATCCCGTCCTAAAATGTGTTTAGGCATTATAAGCTTTTGCTCTTACCATTTTACGGTATTGATTTGGAGTAACATCGAATTCTTTTTTAAAGATGGTCGAGAAATGATAGGTATCTTTATAACCCACTTGTTCTGAAACATCATTGATTGTCATTCCAAAATCGCGCAGGAGTTCTTTTGCGGTAGTCATTCGCATCTTTTGAAGGTATTGATGAGGAGCCAGTCCTACCTGATCTTTGAATTTACGATTGAAAGTGCGTAAGGGTAATTGACAATGCTCTGCGATACTTTTTGCAGTGATCGACTTACTCATATTGAGTCTGATCCAGTCTTGCGCTAAAGCAATTGATTCATCAAATTGTACTTGCCCCCCAATTTCATAAAATGGTTGATGATCGGATTTACTGATCTCATGTCCGTAATGTGTCTCTATTGTTTTAGCTATCTTTTGACCAAAATTATTAGTAATGAAATACAACACCATTTCGGTTTGAGAGTTAATACTTTCAGTACAATAAAGGCCATTAGCAGAGGTTATTGATGCCTGCTTATTGAGTTTTACTTTTGGATACAATTGAGAGAATTTCTGGTAAAAATACCAGTGAGTTGTTGCAGTTTGATCATTTAATAATCCAGTCTCAGCAAGCCAAACAACTCCAGTTCCGGTTGCAATAATCTTAGCACCGTTTTGGTATTGTTTAATGAGCCAATGAGGAATTTCAGGGTGTTTGGTGAGTGAAGCTAATGGGTTCCCCCACATAGGCGGTAATATAATGACATCAAACGTGTCATCATTATCAAATGTAATATCAGGTTGAATACGGATTCCTGCAGTTAATTTGGGTGATATTAGACTGGGAGCAATCACCTTTATTTCAAAAGGGTGAGCTTTTTGGCTTTTTCGATCACGAAGACTTGCAGCACTGGTAAGCATTTCAGCACTCAGTGATATTCCTGTGATCAAGGCGCGATGATAGAGCACAAATCCGATCTTCATACTTTTCCTACGAGATTAACGTATTAATTATGTTGCCTATTATTTTTATGTTTGGCGCATATGTCAGTTATTTTGGCATATATATAAGGTGATAAACAATCTAATACTGTTATTCTGTTTTAAAACAGTGTTTAAATAACAGTCAGGGATTTTAAATGGCAAAGTTACCGTTAATTGTAGGTTTAGGTGGTATTAATGCTGCTGGTCGTAGCTCAGGCTTTCATAGCTATAAATTGATGGTTGCTGATGTTCTCTCAGCCGATGTGATGCAATTAACATGGCAAGATCTCGCATATCGTATGGGATTAGAAACGGATAATAACGTTACAGCAGAAGTTATTGATGCGATTAAGGCAGGTACCTTTGTTCGTCGTATCGACTCTTTTGACCCTGATAATTTACTGTATCAATACAAAGCTAATTTAAATACGGACAACGATAAGATCTGTTTTACCTTACGTAAGTCTAAGTTGCCGACTAAAATTCCTGATAACTGGGAAGTCGTAGAGGATGGGAGCAAAGTACATATCACGGTTAATGGTAATCTTGATGCATTGATTGAAGATCGTGTAGCTTTCCCTGTTACCAGTGGTGGAAATATTCCTACTGGTTTCAATCCTGCTTCTTTATACAACTCACGTTTTCATCCTCGTGGTCTTAGTTTAACTATTTATGGCGCGTCAGATGCATTAAATTCATTGGGTATTGAGTGGGACGAAATCCTAAAGTATATCAAACCCGATGAAGTGTCGGTTTATGCGGGTAGCGGTTTGGCACAAATTGATGATAATTCGCTTGGTGGTATGCTTGCAGCCCCGCTTACTGGTGGGCGTGTTAGTTCTAAAATGATGGCATTGTCACTTGCTGAAATGCCTGCTGATTTTATCAATGGTTACGTGATTAATAGCATTGGAACTACGGGCACTAACATGGGGGCTTGTGCGACATTTTTGTATAACCTCCGCCAAGGTATGTATGATATTCAGCATGGTAAATCGAAAGTAGTGATTGTTGGTAATGCTGAAGCACCAGTGGTGCCTGAAATTATGGAAGGCTTCCGTGTTATGGGCGCACTGGCAGAAGATGTTCAATTAAAAACACTTGATAACAGTGATGAGGTTGATAATCGCCGTGCATGTCGTCCATTTTCTGCCAATGCGGGGTTTACGATGGCTGAATCAGCACAGTTTGTTGTGCTAATGGATGATGAACTAGCGCTTAAGCTAGGGGCTAATATTTACGGTTCAGTGGCAGATGTCTTCGTAAATGCAGACGCTAATAAAAAGTCTATTTCAGCACCCGGTGTAGGTAACTATGTCACCGTTGCAAAAGCTGCAGCACTAGCTAAAGCTATTTTGGGTGAAGAAGGCGTGAAGCAAACCTTTGTTCAAGCACATGGTACAGGGACGCCACAAAACCGTATAACAGAGAGCCATATTCTTAATGAAGTGGCTAAAACGTTTAACATTGATAATTGGCCTGTAACTGCAATCAAATCCTACGTTGGACATTCAATGAGCGCGGCTGCCGGTGATCAGCTAGTTGCATCACTTGGCGTATGGCAGCACGGTTGGATCCCGGGAATTAAAACCATTGACCATATTGCAGATGATGTTCATCACTCAAATCTGAATATATTAATGGATCATCAATTTGCCGGTGAAATGGGACAAGACTATAAAGCGGTAATTTTAAATGCAAAAGGGTTTGGTGGAAATAATGCTTCAGGTCTTGTTCTATCGCCTAAGCAAACACTGGCGATGTTAACGTCCAAATACGGTGATAATGTAATGGAACGTTATTATCAGACTAACCAAGCTATTTCCGATACATCATGTGCTAATGATAAAGATGCTTGTTACGGCAAAGAAACTATCCGTTATCACTTTGGTGAAACAGTCATGGATGAGAACTCAATCACCATGACACAAGATAGCCTATGTTTATCTGAATTTGAGCAAGCAATTGAGTTAAGCAAGATCAATCCATATTCAGATTATAGTTAAAAGGTATATTTCTCGCAATTATACAAGGGTAAGTTATTATTTGACTTACCCTTTTTAATAACTGGAATATCAGTGTGAATAAGAATAAAGCAATATTAATAGGGCTTGTGGGTGTAGTGTTATCACTGTTTACCTTACCAGCTTTCAGTGTCGAATGTCAGCAGAGTACGTCCTCGTTGCCGTTATGGGCAAAGAGCCAACCAAGAAGTGCATTATTGCGTTTTGTTGAAAAAGTAACTACAGAGGGTAGTAAGGATTATGTAAAACCCATTGATCGTATTGCTGTGATTGATAATGACGGCACATTGTGGTCGGAAAAACCAACCTATACTCAGTTTTTATTTGCCTTTGATCAAATAAAAAAGAAAAGTATGAAGCATCCTGAGTGGAAAACAACACCACCATATAGTTGGGTTTTAAATAACAATACTGATGAGATTTTTAAAAAAGGTTGGGCTGCGTTATTGCCTATTTTGGAAACTTCGCAATCAGGGATGACGCCAGCGCAATATAGCGAAGATGTCATTAACTGGCTTAAACATAATCAATCGCCACGTTTTAAACGTCCTTATACTGCGCTTGTTTTTCAGCCAATGATTGAATTGATTGATTATTTACATGCTCACCAATTTGATGTGTTCATTGTTACAGGAGCCGGTAGCGCGTTTGTAAAGCCTTGGAGTGAAGCGATATACCATATTCCAGCGCAAAACGTCATTGGTACTACCTTTGGTTATAGCTATAGCAATGGTGAATTAGAAAAAAATAATAAACTTGTTTATATCAATGACGGACCGCAAAAAGCGATTAATATTGAAACGATTATCGGAAAACGTCCAATTTTAGCAATTGGTAATTCGACAGGTGATAAAGCGATGTTGAAATGGACAACGTCACAACAAGGCACAAGTCTTGGGATGCTAATTCATCACACTGATGAAAAGCGTGAGTGGAAGTATGGCGCAGACTCGTTTGAGGGTAAGTTTACACCAGCGCTGATGGAAGCGGCGAAACAGAATAAATGGCAAGTCGTCGACATGAAGAATGATTGGTGTCAGATCTATCCAACTCAATCACAGCAGCGTGTATTGCCCTAAAATAAGAAAAGCCGAGCATAATGATATGCTCGGCTTTTTTGAACACCCTATTTATAATCAAACACTAAGTAAAAACTTACTTTTTAAGTGTTGTGATCTTCGTCGCTTTAATATTGATAGCACGACGTAAACGTGCGCGACGCTCTGCTGCAGATTGATCCTGCGTAGGGTTATTCTTACGGCCTTCACGCTGCGAGAAAGCTGGCTTTGAGTGCATACGCTCAAGTAGAGCATCGCGGCTTTTGGGTTCATAGCCAATTAATTGAACACGGTGAATACGTTGACCGATCAAGCGTTCAATTTGCACTAATGTTAATTCTTCTTCACGGCTAACAAAAGAAATTGCATTACCTTTTTGTCCTGCACGGCCTGTACGACCAATGCGGTGAACATAGTCTTCTGCAAGGAAAGGCATGTCGTAGTTAACTACATAAGGTAAGTTCTGAATATCAAGACCACGAGCAGCAACTTCTGTTGCAACCATTACACGAGCTTTACCTTCTTTAAACTCTTCTAATGCACGACGACGAGCACTTTGTGCTTTATCACCGTGGCAAAGTACTGCTTTAATACCGTCGAGTTTTAATTCTTTAACTAGTTGATTTGCTGTTTCTTTGTAATTAACGAAAACTAGCACTTGTTTCCAGTTCTTTTTACCAATTAATTCAGACAGCATTTCACGCTTGCGATCTTCATCAACAGGGTAAACCACGTGAGCAATAGTATCAGCAGTACTGTTTTCAGGTGTTACTGTAATACGTTGTGGTTTATGAAGAATATCAGACGCTAATGAATTCATTTGTGCTGATGATGTTGCTGAGAACAACATGGTTTGTGGCTTGGTGCGAATATCATCAAGAATAACGCGAATGGCGCCAATAAAGCCCATATCAAGCATACGGTCTGCTTCATCAAATACTAAGAATTCTAGATTTGCTAGCGAAACATTGTTCAGTTCCATATGCTCGATCAAACGACCAGGTGTAGCTACAAGAATATCAACGCCTTGCTCTAAACGTTTTTCTTGTGTTGACATTTTCTTACCACCAAAAATAGCAGTACAGTTGATGTCAGTATATTTTGCATACTCATTGATGTTGTTAGCGATTTGCTCTGCTAACTCACGAGTCGGTGCCAGAATTAATGCACGAACATTAAAGCGACTTTTTGATTTTGGTTTGTCAATTAATTTTTGGATAATTGGCAGTGAAAAAGCGGCAGTTTTGCCTGTGCCTGTTTGTGCTAGAGCAAGAATGTCAGCACCTCGACGTGCTTGAGGGATTGCTTTTTGTTGCACTGGCGTTAGTTTTTCATAACCGATCTCAGTTAATGCTTTAACTAAATCTTGAGAAAAACCTTGTGATAAGAATGACATGCTTTGTTCCTAAACTGTCGGCTAAAGCCGATTACATTCATAAACTCAGTTGCTTATGAATGCAATCATCTTGCCGCTAAAATGGTCGCGTATTATAGTCGATTGTAGATTAATTCGCTATCTTAACGTAATAGACGATTAATTTTGCTTCATAATATGTATTCATTAGTATTACTTATCATGTCGATAAGGATCTTTTTATGAGCAAAATATACCTTTAAGGTATTATTGTATAATAAATACAATATTTTAAAATTACATGTCAGCCTTAAAAAAAACCAGAAAAAAAAGGTACATCATACTTGTGCTTAGTTTGATCGTAACCTTAATCGTTTCGTTTCTGTATTGCTTCTTTGTGGGTCATACTGTGAATGAATCAGTTGCGTATAAAACGTATAATGCAGTTCATGAACCTGAAGAAAAAGTAATACGCAGTCATTATTATCAAATTCCTAAAGCTCAGCGAAAAGCGATGCTAGAACAAATTGTTGTGGATAATAAGGATTTGAAAGGGATATTTTATATCAAAGACGGTAAGTATATTTATTCTGATCGAGATGTAACTATTGATAAAAATGTGGTTACTGATCTTTCAAATAAGGTCAATGAATTTAAGAATAATGCAGTATATTTTTATATAGATAAAAAAGACATCTATGGCTCACCTGCTTTTATCTATATGTTTAAGTTCGGTAGTGGCTTCTATCAAATGATATTCTATAAAGAAGCGATTGCACCAACACCAAATAACTTATTTAGCTCTTATGTTGTGAGTAATATTGATCATACTGTTTTATCCGGAGATCAAAAAACCATGTTTACTATTGCAGAGAATACGCTGCATGGTTTGAGTATTAGCGTTATTACAGGAATATCATTAACGAGTTTTTTGTATATTTATATTATTGCCTTTATTCCTGTTTTAATTTCAATTTGGTTTATTTTTTCAACGATTAAAAAAATTCAAATAAAGCAAAATAACTTTTCTATTGATATTCGTTCAGGTATTAAAAATAAAGAATTTATTCCTTTCTATCAGGGGATATATTCTATTGAAGAAGAACGTTTTGTTGGTGCAGAATTACTGTGTAGATGGGATTATAAAAAACAAAAGATTCTCTCTCCTGGAAGTTTTATTAATATCTTAGAAGATTCTGGTCAAATTAATGATGTTACTTTAGGTTTATTAGGCCAATTAGCAAAAGATAAAATATTGTTGGATAGTATTAATCCTAATATGTATTTCTCTGTGAATGTCACGATTAATATGCTGTTAGATAATGACTTTGTTAACAGTGTAATTTATTTCATTGAGCAAAACCCATGCTTACAGAATCGCTTAACGTTTGAATTAACAGAGCGTGATAAACGTTTTGATTATATAGCGGATGTTAAAGAAGCGATGTGTTTACTACATTCACACAGTGTTAAGTGGGCGTTGGATGATTTTGGTACGGGATATTCTAATTTCTTGACAATGCATGAATTACCTATCGACATTATCAAAGTAGATCGGATGTTTATCTCATCTAAAAATGACATTATTTCATGTGACATTCTGACTAAAATTATCGAACTATTAGATACATGGAAGCTTCCTATTATTATGGAAGGTGTTGAAACAGAAGAAGAGCTAAGTAAAGTTAAGCACCTTTCTATTGATCTAGTGCAGGGTTATTACTTTAGTCGGCCGATGTCTGTTACGGATTTTACGCACCACGCAAAATCGTAAAAAGAAAGCCTGCGGATAATGTCTATCTCACATTATCCGCAGGCTTTTTGTCCATAATTAGATAATAGCTATTATTTAAATTCAGCTTTGCGCATACGGTTAAGTACAGCCATTACCTCAATTACGCGAGGCTTCGACATTTCGCCATATTTAGGCATCATATCAGCCCAATTATCATGTAGCATGTTAGCAAATGCACGCGCAGGGACTTTTTCCCAACCTTTAAGTTGTGCCAGTTGGAACCATAAGTAGCCAATAGCAAGTAACTGACTAGGATGAGCCACTTGTTCTAACGCTTGCAAATCAACGTATTCACGACCAAAGCGTAACGATGTTTTATCTTTTACTTGAATACGGAATTTTCCTTCTTCAAGTAATGCTTGTAGCGCGCTACGGTTGATTTGACGTGTACGAGGACGAACAATCACTTCTGTTCCTTCCGCTTTACGTCGGGTAGGGTGAGAAGCAACAACTTCACGTGCTTTATCTGTTACATCTACTGCTTCATAGTTATGCATCTGAATAACAGTATCGGCAACATCTAAATAGTCACCTGAGCCCCCCATAACAAGCATTACTGAGATATCATGCTGATCGCGAAGTAAAGCTATACGGTCAACAAGTGGCGTAATTGGCTCATCATCTTTACAAATCAGTGCCTGCATGCGCTCATCACGGATCATAAAGTTTGATGCAGAAGTATCTTCATCAATCAATAATGCTTCAGCGCCAGCTTCAATCGATTCTTGTAACCAAGAAGCTTGTGAGGTTGATCCTGATGCATTTTGGCTAGTAAAAGCTGTGGTGTCTTTACCCATAGGTAAGTTGCTGATGTACGGCGATAGATCAACATTATGAACACAACGACCATCTTCAGCGCGTATCTTAGCGGCATTGTAATTGGTTACAACGTACTCACGACCATCACCAGGGATATGATCGTAAACAGAACGCTCAATGGCACTTAATAGCGTTGATTTACCATGAAAACCACCACCAACAATTAAGGTAATGCCTTCAGGAATACCCATACCACGGATTTTACCTTTATGTGGTGCTTCAAGCTCTACTGCAAGGTTATCAGGGCTTGTAAAAGGTACTGCATTCGGAAGGGGTAAATCACTATTACCAGCAAGGCGAGGAAGAATACTTCCATCAGCAACAAAGGCTAATAATTTATGTGCTTTTAATTGTGCACGTAGTGCTACTTGATCTTCTGCTGCTTCACAATGAGCTTTTAACTCTTCCATTGGTAATTCGCGTGCAATCGTTGCACGGCGGATCATTTTTGGTAGGTGGAAAGTTAATAGATTCATTGTACGCTTAGCAATGATGGTACGACCGTCAGCCGGAAGGTTTACACGAAAACGTAATTCGATACCTTCGTCATCAAATACCACTGCTGTACGGTCAAGGATCACCTGTCCAGGCATATCAATAAGTACTGCATTATCTTGTTGTGATAAATCAGCAAAAAAGCGAGCAATAAAATCTCGTGCTGCACATTGATAGACTGAAGATTTTTCACGTAGCCATTCTAAGTCTGTGAGTGACCATGCACGACGAGCACGTACACGAGAAGCCGGAGCAAACGGATCCGATTGAACGGTATCAATATAAAAGTCGAAATCAACGAAGTGGTATTCACCGCGCATACTCGTATAGCTGCGGTAATTATGACGGTCAATTTTATGGAGTTTGGCTTCGAGTAATTGCATATCGCCTCGATATCGTTCGTTATGGTGCACAGCACCGAGAATCTAGTGTGTTCGGGGGCTGGATATTACACTAAAGTCTGATAGTTAGCATGTAAACTTTAAACGAGATCACAATAATTAGTGCTTTTTCATTATTGCTTTAAATGTGTCGTGTCCTTAGGTTTATAGTTTAGTTAATAAGATGTGACTTGTAGTGAGGATTCATCATTCGTGCTTAATACACTATTCGTTTATGGCACTTTAGCGCCAGAACAATCTAATGCCTACGTACTTTCTGATTTGAAAGTTTTTTGGCAAAAAGCGAGCGCAACTGGATTTATTTACCCAAACGGTAAAGGAGCGGCATTAGGTTATCCTGCGTTTGTACCGCAATCAGAAGGGGAACGTGTTCAAGGCTTACTCTTTACATCTGATGAATTGACAGCGTATTGGAAGCGTATTGATGACTTCGAAGGCGAGGGGGATGACCGTGTAGTTATCACCGTTATTCTTGACGATGGCTCTGAACAATCCGCATTTGTGTATCGTTTAAGTCCAAGTGAAATGTAAGTTGTTCAGGCAATATTATAGAAATATAAAAAACAAGAGCGCTATTAATAGCGCTCTTATCTTGAAATAAATTTGCTTATCGACGACCGAGAACTTTAATACCAGCGCTGCCATCTTCAGCACGGCCATGCACTTGAATATCTGTTACGCAGCGCTCATAAGAGAATCGACGCCAGTCTGTTTTTTCGTTTTTATCTAATTTGCGTTGAAACTGGAATACGCGCGAAGAACCATTTTGAAATTTAAAGACGACTTTTGTTAAAAACACATCACGTTCAGCTTTAATCTGAATCGATTTAGTATTACGACAAAGTGGTACAGGGATCTTAGCGTGACTATTTTTAGCTTCAAGAAGAATAGTACGACCTAATGTAAATGTATCAGCTGACGCTGTTGTTGAAAATGCCATCGTAGAAAGCATGATTGCAGCAGCCATTGTCGCTTTTAGTTTCATAAAGAAATCTCACAAGTAAAAACTGCACTGATTATAATGAGATAAATTCGAAATGGTTAAATAATGAGTTGTAAGAATCTGTAATTTAGTAATACAGAACATATGTCAAATAGTTGGGTGTTTTTTGTTTTATTTTGGTTATGTTGTCGCTATTTGAAAATCAGTTTGAACAATAATGTAAAAAAGGAAAAACGTGGTGCCATCCGAAAGGAGATGACACCGTTAATTATTAATAGTTAGCCTGCTGAGCGACCACCAATACATTGGCTTAAGAAATTATCAACTTTTCTCGCAAGTTTCCTTGTTTGTGTAGGAGTGCCATAATGATGACCAACGTTATTCATCTCCCAATACTGCACATCTTTTCCTGCTTTCTTTGCCGCTTCAACAAAACGACGAGATTGCTCTGGGATCACAACAGCATTATTTTACATTGATTAACTTTTATGCGGTTTAGAGTATAGTTATTATCGAAATAATGCTTACTTAAAATTCATCTGATAGGACCTAATATGCTTGTAATTTCGAGGTATGCAGAGAAGGATAAAGAGGATGTGAAAGCGGTGTCTTTATTTGATGAGCAAATCCTATTTGCCGCGACAGCAGATGACTTTTTAGAAAGTGAATCTGCAACAATGCATCTTCATGTGATTAAGCAGGATGGCCATATTGTAGGTTTCTTTAAAATAGATATTGCTTACTTTCGTGATGTGGATTTTTGCTCTGAAAATTGTATTGGTTTGCGAACCTTTGTCATAGACCAAAAATTACAAGGCAAGGGTATTGGTAAACAAGCATTAATGGCGTTATTTACTTATTTAGCGAAAAACTACTCAAATTATCAAAGGCTTTATTTAACAGTCAATTGCAAAAATACAGTGGCAAAGCGTTGTTATGAAACGGCTGGTTTCGCTTTTACAGGTGAGTGTTATCTTGGAGGTCTATTTGGGCCACAAGAAATTATGTATCATGACATTTTAAGGTAGCCGGATAACGTTATTATTAATTGATACTATTTCGCATTAGTCTTATTTGGAATAATAAGCTATAGATCACATTCCTCTCTGTATGATTTTTTATTTTGCTTGTATTTGGTGAATTAGAGCACACTTTTTATTTATTGCTAAAAAAGAGTTTTATCCGCTAATTTTTAGCTAGTGTACTGAGGTAAAGCTCTGAAAAAAATTAAATGTAACCAAAAGTAAAACATTTTAAGTTTTATTTACTGTATCTACTGGTCATATTGGCTGTTATGTTGCATTCTTAACTCATAATAAAGATTAAAAAGCCAATAAAACCAGTTGGTTATGCCTAAATGGTATTTATTGGTTACAGTTGCTAGATAACATCCAAGGTACAAAATATGAATAGAGCCCAGCTAAAAAATATTGCTGAAAAATCGTTTTTCGCAATGTTCCGACAAAAAGCTGATGTATGTGATATTCAGGAAACCTTTTATGGTTGGGTTGTATTTCTTGCCACAGGGAAGGCAAAGATTGTTGTTAAGTTTTCACGAGAAGTGGGTCGAATAAGTAAAGAAGTTGCGTGTTTACAGAAGTTACGCTCTATTGTGAGTTGTCCTGTACCGCAGATCTATTTATTTGGTCGAGAAGAGGGGTATGACTATATCGTGCTAGATTGGCTCGAAGGTCGGCCTGCGAATGAATTACCCAATAATAAATTCGCTATAGAGACATTCCGAGAAGATTACACTGATATTTTACTCGCATTACATGAACATCATCATCCACAGGGCTTTGAATTAAATAATGGTGGGTTTGATGGTGATTTTAATAATGCGTTCGATGACTGGATGAAAGATGTATACAAATACCTTTCCTGTTCAGCATCGCCATTTAGTTCAAAGATCAAAGATCAATATACTGAGCTATGGGAACGTCGTAGAGAAATATTAGCACCTATTGCTCATGAAGCATCTTCTTTTGTTCATGATGATTGCCATTTAGCGAATGTATTATTTGATCCTGAAACTTTTAAAGTTGCAGGATTGCTTGATCCTTGTGATAGCGGCTTTAAGCACCGTGAACTCGATGTCATTCACCTATTTGATGTGCGTGGTGATACGCATATCGCTGAACGTTATATTGAAAAACGCCAGTTAGATGATGGCTTTGAAGCACGACGTCATTTCTTTAGTTTGTGGGATGATGCTAAACATAGTCGTAACATGGGCTGGTATGATGAAAATTGGTTAGCAAATAAGTTTAATAAGTTTGAAGCAGCCATGAGTATGCAATGAGTTTGAGGGAAATAGTTGCCTATTTCCCTTTGTCAGTATTATGTTTTGTAAGGTATGGGTATAAAAGAAGAACGAAAAGGTTAACTTATGATGAATAAAGTAAGTCGAGTCTCTGCGTTTGTTTTACTGTTAGCCAGTTATCAATCTATGGCTGATAATCATGTTACATCATCTAAGTTTCCTGTTTCTTCTATCCCAGATCCTTTGAGTCAGCCTTCTGATCTTTTTCTCCCTGATACCAGTGATACTCAGTTTAATACTTCAAGCGATTTAATCCTTGCGCATAAAAGTACAAAATCAGCGAATTCATCAGTAAAGAAAGAAACACAAGATGGGTTGTTTATTTTAGGTCTGCATGAGTGGATCCTACTTGCATCATCAACACAGTATTTTTCCGCTTATATTGATCCTGTATCAGAAAATTCACGCATCGGTGTGAAGGATTTAGTTGAATTTGAGCGTGATGGAAAAGACTGGGTTAAGTTTAAACTGCTTGATAAAGAATATAAATTTGCCATTCTTGAAAAAGTTAAAGTACCAGAAAAAAGCGATAAATCTTTACCAGTTGTAAAGTTAAGAACCAAGCTTGGTGACATTAATGAAGAAATTGAATATGTGCTGATCAATGGCGGTAACGGTATTGTATTAGGTGAGAACTTTTTACGTGATCTCGCGATACAAAATAGAAAATATGATTATATTCAGGGGCGAGTAAAGAAATAAAAGCGAAGCTTAAACTCTATTCTTATTCGAGCGACTTCGCTTTTATGATTAATTATGCTTCAGCAATCACTTCGTAACTGGTGAACTTACGAATGTTAATCACACCAGTATCAAAGATCAGATATTGACCTTTAATGCCTTGCAAAATGCCTTCAACCACAGGCTCTTTATCAAAGTTGTGTGAGCTAATCTTGGTTGGGAAGGCATCAACAGGAAAATGAATATCAACAATATCGTTATCAAGATATTCAATCGCATCCTCACCATATTCGGCAGTGATTTCTGCAAGACGAGCTTTTACTTCTGGTAATAAAACTGAGGCTTTTTCTGTTAAATCGATCTCAGCATTGTCACCTTTGAGCATTGCACGCCAGTTGGTTTTATCTGCGACAAGCTCAGCAATAGCCACTTCCACTAAACCTGAAATTTGACGTGTTTTTACTTTAAGCACAGCAAGTGCTTGTGTTGCACCTTGATCAATCCAGCGTGTAGGTAGTTGGGTGTGTCGAGTAATACCGACTTTTAACCCCGAGGTATTTGATAGATAAACATAGTGCGGCACCATGCAGTTTTCTTCACCCCATTGTGGCTCACGGCATGTGCCTTTGTCGTAGTGACAAGTTTCAGGTTTCATAATGCACATATCGCATGACGCTAACTTTTTCATACAAGGGAAGCAATGACCTTGAGAGTAACTTTTCTTGGTTTTTTTTCCACACGATTGGCAAAAGATATTACCTGTATAGGTCAATTTAAGTGACTTACCGATCAAAGGATTTAAATGCAGTTGTTGATCACCGATAGGGAGATGATAGTCAACAACATCATTTAAGGTTGACTTCATTTTACTTAATGTTCCTTGCATACATTGCTCATTCGTTTGTTTTTATAGTGCGGTGATTTTAGCAGGTGGAAGAGGGAAGCGGCTATATAAGTGCAATGGAAAAATATGAATTCCCTCTTCGAAGTTTTAAATCGAAGAGACAATAAGCAAAACAATCAGCCTTTATGGGTGAAATATGTAAATGCCATAAAGTAAAAAGTGATCATTACCTAGAGGGAAGCGATAAACACTGGTGTATTTATTAGAGTGTTCTAATGTCAGAGATAGATATCAAGCATCATCATGGAGAGAGTTATGCTCAATCGATTTTCACAAAATATCTCTTATGCCGTAATAAAAGAATTGTCTTTAGCAAGGAAAGCGAGACGTAATAAAGATGTGGTATTAGAGTTCAGTCATTTAGAAAACGCTCACGTTTTGGGACAACATTCTACTTACTGGCATACTAAAATCCATTGCCATATGCTGTATTGGGCACGACGCAATGGTGATAGCCAAGAGCTAAGAGGGCAGTTATTAAGAGTCTTTGGCGCATTAACTAAAACTGCTGTGGGTCTTGTGCCTGAAGGAAATACAGGGGGAAGTAATGTAAGCCCTTTTAAACGCTTACCTATTTCAGCTTTACACCAACAAAAAATTATTCGCGCGAAACAAATGTAGTACTGTTAATACATTCAATTAGAAAAAGGCTACGCTAAACGGTGAAATGATTCTGAGATCTCTTGGGTATAATGGCTACCAGATTTGATAGCCATTATTTAATATAACAGTGTAGTAGAAATTATAATAAACTTACGGGCGTTTGTTTTACGACGGCTCGTTGTTTTATTGCATGGTAAGTAAACACCGCAATAAAGTTTATTGTCAGTAATAAGATAATCGTTGGTGCGGGAGCACTATCGATAAAGAAACTAAGATAAACGCCTAAGAAGCAATTTATAATAGAAATGAATACCGCTATTACCATCATGGTTTGAAAACGGCGGGTGAGCATAAAGGCTGTCGCACCCGGCGCAATCAGCATTGAAATCACTAATATCATGCCAACAGCTTTGAGTGCAGTAACAATCGCGAACGAGAGTAGCGCAAGCAATCCGTAATGTAATAGTTTGGTCGGAAGTCCAATAGCTTGTGCATGTTGATGATCGAAAATAAGTAAGAGTAAATCTTTACCTTTAATAATACACAGTGATCCAACAATGAGTGCAATTGCGCCTGCTTCTATAATATCACGCCAACTCGCACCAAGAGGATCACCAAATAGAATGTGGTCTAAGTGAATATCTGTGTGAATTTTCGTCATCATCACAATGCCGAGCGCGAACATAGCTGAAAATACAACACCCATAATTGTATCTTCTTTAATTCTGCTATTTTCTTTTAAATACCCAGAGGTTAACGCACAAAACATACCTGCGATAAAAGCACCAATCGTAAATGGAATCGATAAGACATAAGCAATAACAATCCCCGGTAAAACAGCATGGGAAATGGCATCACCCATTAAAGACCAACCTTTGAGAATTAAAAAACAAGATAGTAATGCGGTTGGTATCGCGATAAAAAAAACAATCAGAAAAGCTTGCTGCATAAAAATAAATTCAAAAGGCGATAACACTGTCGTTAATAGATTAGCCATGTTGAATTCCTTTCGTTTGCTTTAAGTTTTGGGCTTGTTTTAACGCTTGTTTTGTTTTTCTATGAGTTGCCAATCGACCATATTTAGGCGCAAATACAAAAGCTAAAGCAAAGAAAACAGTTTGTAATAACACGATGATCCCGCCTGTTGCACCATTGATAAAATAACTAAAGTAAGCACCAAGAAAAGCGCTGATCACACCAATAATTACACTGTAGATAATGACTATCGAGAAACGATCAGACAGAAAATAAGCAGTTGCACCAGGGATCACAACCATAGCAATAACTAAAAAGGCGCCTACAGTTTGCAATGCGGCAACGGTAGAGGCACTTAAAATACTAAAAAATACAATTTTTAAAAATGTTGGCGATAACCCAATGGTTTTAGCATGGTTTTCATCAAAGAAAACAACCATGAAATCACGCCATTTTACGCATAAAATTAAAAGAGAAAGGCAGCCAATGATGACGATTTGTAATGTATCTACTGGGGTTATTGCGAGAATATTTCCCATTACAATAGTCTGAATATTAACGGCGCTTGGATAGAGCGAGACAAGAAATAAACCGAGCCCGAAGAAAGCAGTAAAAATTAAGCCAATCACAGCGTCTTCTTTTAATTTACTGCGTTGGCTTAAAAATAACATGCCAGCAGCAGCTAAACCGCCAGAAAAAAAGGCACCAAAAGAAAAGGGGAGGCCTACCATATAAGCGCCAGCAACACCGGGTACGATAGAATGTGATAGCGCGTCACCAATCAGTGACCAGCCTTTCAGCATTAAATAACACGAAAGAAAAGCACAAACGCCACCGATTAATGCACTAACCCACATGGCGTTGAGCATATAGCTATATAAAAACGGCTCAAGTAATTGGTCCACGATTATCACTCCTTTTATTGCTGACGGGAAAGGGAGCGAGATTGCTGTTCACCGTTCTCACCATACATAACAACAGGACGCTCATGATCGGAAATAACCGATAATTTACGGCTATCGTCGTCTTCGTGAAGATCTTTCCCTGATAAAATGAAGTGTCGTAATACACCACCGAATGCGAGCTTTAAATTTTCCGGTGTGAAAATCTCGGTTGTTTCTCCTGATGCCAAAATGGTTTTATTAATTAAAATTGTGCGGTCACAAAAGTCAGGAATACTGCCAAGATTATGGGTGGAGACAAGCATGACTTTGCCTTCATCACGAAGCTCACGTAACAATGCCATGATTTGATCTTCTGTTTGAACATCAACGCCTGTAAAGGGCTCATCGAGTAATATCACCTGACTTTCTTGCGCGAGTGCACGAGCAAGAAATACCCGTTTACGTTGCCCACCAGAAAGTTCTCCGATTTGACGTTTACGAAAGTTAGTCATATTGACCCGTTCGAGAGCGATATTCACTTTTTCATGATCTATTTTTTTTGGGATACGCAACATATTCATGTAACCATAACGACCCATCATGACGACATCTTCAACCAGAACAGGGAAGTTCCAGTCTATATCTTCACTTTGCGGAACATAGGCGACCACATTACTTTTTAGCGCGTTTTTGACTGTATTATTAAGGATTTTCACACTACCTTGGCTGGTGGATACAAATCCCATAATGGCTTTAAAAAGCGTGGACTTCCCGCTGCCATTCATCCCGACTAGGGCTGCGATAGAACCTTGAGGAACGCTAAATGTCGCATTGTGCAGAGCGGTATGTCCGTTACGGTATGTCACCGTAATATTGTTTATATCTAATCCTATCATTATAAACTCAGCCCTTTAGCGATGGTTTGAGAGGTCACTTTAATTAGCGCTAGATAGGTAGGAACAGGACCGTTATTAGCACTCAACGAGTCAACATAAAGCACGCCTGCATAGTTAGCGCCTGTTTCTCGTGCGACTTGTTGAGCCGGTTTTGCTGAAACAGTACTTTCACTGAAAACCGCATGAATTTGATGTTGACGAACAGCATCGATAAGTTGACGAACTTGTTGAGGCGTTCCTTGGGCATCAGCATTAATAGGCCATAAATACAGTTCTTTTAGTCCAAAATCACGAGCAAGATAACTAAAAGCCCCTTCACTCGTAACAAGCCAACGCTTATCTACCGGTATGGTATTAATCTGATTACGAATAGGTGCAATTGTTTGCTTAATTTCTTGGGTATATTGTTGAGCGTTTTTATTATAAATATCTGCATTTTTAGGATCATGCTTAACCAGTGCTTGGCGAATATTTTCTACATAAATAATACCGTTTTCAGGTGACATCCAAGCATGAGGATTGGGTTTACCGTTATAAGGACCCTGAGTAATACTTAACGGCGTGATATTTTCAGTTACCGTTACAGAAGGAACATCGTGGAGGTTTTTGAAAAACTTATTAAACCAAAGCTCTAAGTTTAAACCGTTATAAAGAATTAAATCAGCACCTTGTGCCCGTTTAAGATCACCAGGTGTTACTTGATAATTATGAATTTCCGCATTGGGTTTAGTAATGGATTCAACAATAGCAGCGTCACCAGCGACATTTTTTGCCATGTCAGCAATGATTGTAAATGTTGTTATTACTTTAAATTTGTCATTAGCATGGCTGACTGTACTCATCAACAGGCCAATAGATAGCAGTACAGTATTTGTTACGTATCGTAATCGTCGCTTTTGATGAAAGTTCATCCTTTTTATCCCTATAAAGAAAGTAACATATATTCCTCAACGTTATAACAAACACAAAAACCAAATGCAATTGATAATTATTATCAATAAGGTGTTTTTTTGCTTTTATCCTCTCTCAAGGTTGTTTATACATGTTCAATCGGTATATTGGATTGATAACTAATAGTATTTATTGTTGACGAGTTAGGGGGAGGCGATGAAAAAAAGTGTATTGATAACAGGAGCTAATCGGGGCATTGGGCTAGGGTTAGTGAAACAGTACTTATCGCAAGGTTGGTTAGTTCATGCTACCTCGAGATCACTTGATACAGCATTAGATCTGAAAGATCTTGCTAGTGGTAATGCAGATCTCATTATTCACTCATTAGACGTAACCAACTATGAGCAGCTTAATCAGCTAGCCACTCAATTACCAAGCCTCGATCTTGTGATAAATAATGCTGGTTATTATGGCCCAAAAGGCTACGGCTTTGGTCAGACAGATGTTGAAGAATGGCGTCGTGTATTTGAAATAAATACGATTGCACCCTTAAAGTTAATAGAAAGCTTGTACCCATTACTCAAAAATGGGACTACAAAAAAAATAGCCTGCATGTCTTCAAAAGTTGGCAGCATGGCAGAAAATACTTCAGGTGGTGGTTATATTTATCGATCATCAAAAGCAGCACTTAATTCTGTAGTAAAAAGTTTAAGTAATGATCTTCGTGACGAGGGGTTTACGGTAATTGCTTTACATCCTGGCTGGGTACAAACAGAGATGGGCGGGCCTAATGCGCTTATCGATACAACAACATCAGCCAAAGGGTTATTTGAAGTTATTGAACACAGTTCCGTAAACCATTCAGGGGAGTTTATTAACTACGACGGAAAACGTATCGCGTGGTAATGTGATTGAAAAAAAGGAGTGTACTTATGGAAAATATCATTATTCGACATAGTGAAGATAAAGATATTTCGGGTGTTAAAGCTATTTATGAATCTGAAATTGCCTATGGTGGTACACTTCAACTCCCATTTCCTTCACTCGATCGTTGGACGTCTCGATTGTCGAATTTACCTCAAGGGTGCTATAGCTTGGTAGCGGAATATGAGGGAGAAATTGTCGGGCAGCTCGGACTTTCGGTTTGTGATAACCCAAGACGCAGGCATGTTGCGAGCTTTGGTATGGGTGTGAAAGATACATTTCAAGGTAAAGGTGTTGGTGGGCAATTGTTACAGTCGGCATTGATGTTGGCAGATAAATGGCTCAATGTACAACGTATTGAGTTAGAAGTGTATACAGATAACATTGCTGCAATGAAACTTTATCAAAAACATGGTTTTGAAATTGAAGGCGAGGCGAAAAACTTTGCGTTTCGTAATGGCGAGTACGTCGATGTATACCATATGGCGAGGCTACGCACATACACTGCATAATTTAGATAAATGCGGAAATGTAAAATGGCAGTAATCTACGAGATGATTACTGCCTTTTTTATTGAAGTGATTTGTTAATGGCCAACAGTTTTCGACAATAGATTAACAATTAAAACACCCACAATAATAAAACCAATACCTACAATTGCAGGTAAATCTAAGCGTTGTCCATAAATAAAAAAGCTAATCGTTGCAACTAGGACAATACCTGCACCACTCCAAATCGCATAAACAATACCAACAGGCATAGTTTTAACGGTGACAGATAATAGGAAAAAAGCGACAGCGTAACCGACAAGTACAACCGCACTTGGAACTAGTTTAGTAAATTGCTCAGCTTTTGGAATGAAAGACGTTGCGATCACTTCAAACACAATGGCAATAGATAAAGCTAAAAAAGGGGGCATAGATGTTAATAGTTTAAACATTACGATTATCTACCATTAAATAAGAGACGCGCATTTTAGTGTCAAAGAGCACGTTTTTCCTAGTGGTATTTATACAAATCATTCTTACTAGCGAGTAACAATTATTGTAGCAATTTAAAATATTTTCTATGTTTTTTGAACGAGTTGCTAATATATAAGTCTATAAATGGATAAAATGTAAAATAATGGATGGTTAAATGTTTAAAAATATAATAACAAGCTATGGAACTTTGTTATTTCTCTCGTTTGGAAGTGGCTCTGCACTAGCAGAAACACCTGTTACATATAATGTAAAAGCTGATAGTAATCAGCCTGATATAATTAAAGTTGATACAAAGACCAATGGTAATCAGGCGTTAACATGGGTTAAACCACGTCAATATCGAGATAATGAGTTTGCCCCTCAATTAACATGTTTAAAGCGTGATGGAACCTCTTCAATAATCGTTTATGGTCAACCTATTGCTTGTAGTAAAGTTACATGGGAAGTAACAACTAAAAATGTAGAGCCATCCAGTTATTCTCCATCAGATCAATATAATGCTCATAACTCAAAGCAGGGATGGTATGTACTGACGGAATGGAATACGTTACCTCGTATCAAAGAGCAGGATCAGATCCAAGTCTGTTCACCTGAAAAAGACTGTGCATTGATGCCAACAACATCTCAACCTCCATTTTTTATGGTTTGGGGAATGCCTAAAACTGTCGTAGATCTAGCTGGTAAGCAAGTAGTTATTCATTCTGATTTACCTCAACTTATAGAGGAAAAGGAATTATGGTTACCCACATTAGCAAATCAACTTAATGATTTATTAAAAGTATTTCCTGATAAAGAGTTACATAACTGGGGTATTACTTTTTTTGCAAAAGATAAAGCTGAGAGGCGTATTAGTGGCTCTTCCGGTGTACCGAATATTTTTGTGAATGTTTGGACGGATAAGGGAGTTGTAACTAATGAGTCATTACAATGGCTATTAAAGATATCAGCACATGAATCTTTACATTTGCTGCAAAATAAATTACCAGCTAATGGGTGGACAGGAGAGAGTTTAGCAGAATACTACGCATTAAAATCAATGGAAAATACTTCCTTTGCATTTAAAACCCCAATCCAGCGTTGGAATGATTTTGCTGAAAAATACCCTTTTTCGTCAACAGGTCTTGTTGAAGCAAATAAAAATGTCGATGAAAAGAAAGAATATCAATATTACCCACTATTCTATTTTAAGGGACCTGCGTTTTGGTACGAAGTAGATACAGCATTACAGAATAAAGGCAGTAATTTAGATCAGATTATTAAGTCTATTGATGTCATTAATGGTTATAAGCTATCGCCAACATTTGTGGCAATTATTACAAATAAGATAGGTAAGCAGCGTTGGAATGAGATAAAAAATAAGTATCTTTAATCCATCGTTAATGAAGTGGCTTAAGTAAATATAGAATACTTAAGCCGCTTCATATTTATCGAGAAAGATGGCGTAAACTACGTTTCTCTAATTTATTGAATAATAAAGATAAAGATAAGCACAAAATAAAGTATACAGCGCCGACAAGTAACCAAATTTCAAAGATTAACCCCGATGAGTTTGCCATTTCACTGCCGACGAAGGTTATCTCCTGTATAGAAATTAATGAAATAATGGATGAATCTTTCACGATAGAGATAAATTGACCAGCAAGTGCAGGGACGATGCTTGCGATGGCTTGAGGAAAGATAACAAAACGAAAGCCGTCAAGACGAGAAAGTCCAAGAGAACTGGCAGCCTCCCATTGCCCTTTATCTATAGCATCAAGACCTGAACGAATGACCTCAGCTATATAAGCCGCTGCAATTAAACCAACGCACAGAACTCCAGAAAAAAGGTTTTCCCATAACTGACTATTACCAAAGAGGATATCTTGCAAAAGACTCTCGCTACCATGGTAATTACGAAAAAGATTATCGAGTCCTAGTAATGGAACTAATTGGCTAGATATAAAGAAATAGAAAATGAAAACAAAAACCAGTGGCGGGATATTTCTGACTAATTGAATATAAGCATTCGCTGGCAGCCGGAAAAAGATAAAAGAAGAACGACGTCCTAAAGCTAAAAGTAGCCCTAATAACGCAGCAAATAGCATTCCCCACAGACTTAATCGAATAGTACTGATAATACCTTGAAAGAAATAAGGAAGTTCTCCGTTTTGACCAGGTGTAAAAACCAAATCAAAGGCTTTATGCCATTGCCAATGGTAATTAATGCCAACAGATGAGCGGTAATATAACCAGCCAATAAAACAGCCCATTATCACTAAGAGAATATAATCAAGCGGTTGAAGGTTTTTTAAAGAAAACTTAGCAGCCAGTGTCTTTTCTGGCTGCGTGAGTGTTTTCTTTGCAGTTGAGCAAGAAGACATTTACTTATTGACCTTCTTTTACCTGGTTCTGCCAATCAACAGTTGTGAACCAATAGTTATAACGTTCTTGTAACCAACCATCTTGAGTTCGAAGTAAAATCCAGTTATTAAAGAAGTTTAACAAGTTGAAATCACCTTGACGGATCGCAAAGCCTTCAGAGCCTTGGCTTAAACGTTCTTTAAATGGCAAGAATAGTTTGTCTTTGTATTGCAGCGTCATTTGCTCTGGCTTTGGTGTTGATGCTAATACGGCTTGCGCATTGCCATTTAAGACTTCTTGGAATGCTTGTGCTTCATCATCAAATTGACGTAATTTCGCTTTCGGGAAATACTTCTTCGCAGCTTGTACTGTTACAGCGCCACGACGAACAGCGAGCGTCACGCTACGTTTATTGTAATCAGCAATTGTGAGCTTATCGCCAGCTAACTCTTTATTGGCTGCAAGTTGAATACCTGAATGAGAGTAGGGTGTTGTAAAAAGAACACTCAGATTTCGTTGCGGTGTTATCGACATTCCGCCAATGATAACATCAAATTTACCTGCAAGAAGGGCTGGGATAATACCGTCCCATGCTGTAGGAATAAACTCTACTTTTACACCTGCATCTTTAGCGACACGTTTAGCGACATCAACTTCAAAGCCGATTAGTTCACCTTGTTTATCACGCATAGCCCAAGGCACAAATGTTGATAAACCTACACGTAATGTGCCACGTTCTTTAATTTGTTCAAGGGTGCTTTTATCGGCAGCAAATGCATGACTTGTTGTTAAAAAAAGACTGAGTGCGGTAACAAATACCGCAAAAAAACGCTTCATTACATATTCTCCATATCGTTAAAAATCATCAATGAGTAGGTGTAGCTAGTTTGTGCTCTAGTAGTGTTGCAAAAGCAGATAAAACTAAAGTTATACATAAATACATTGCCGCGATAGTAAACCAAATTTCAAATGGCATGGCTGTATCCGCAACAATATCTCGTCCTTGTGTTGTAAGATCAAATATAGCCATGATACTGACTATAGAGGAGTTTTTAACCAAAGAGACGGCCTCATTAGTTAAAGGCGGTAAGATACGACGTAACATTTGCGGTAAAATAATATAGCGATAACTATCTATTTTACTTAATCCAAGGCTTTCAGCTGCTTCAAATTGACCTTTAGGTATATTGATTAAGCCAGAACGGAAGATTTCTGCAGTATATGCCCCTTGAAATAAAGATAATGCCAGCACTGCTGTTGTAAAACGCTCTAGCCCTAATACAGGACCAAAAACAAAGTACAGTAGATAAATTTGTACCAGTAACGGTGTATTACGAATGAGTTCAATGTATCCACGCGCTAGGCCTCGACCGACAATAGAATGAGATAAGCGTAATAGCGCGGCAATTAAGCCAAACATGATAGTAAATATCAGGCTAATGGCTGATATTTTAAGTGTGATAAGTAAGCCATCAATAAGCTCTGCAGAAAACCACTCACCGTCTTCTTTAAAAAATAAATATTGGGGAATACGATACCATTGCCAGTTATAGTTCATTGCATCCGCACCGCTATTTAGTAACCATATAATAGCGAAACTAATGACGGATATTTGTAATAACCCACTGATCACAGGTTTTAGTATTTTGATGATAATCGATGGCGACTGAGGTTTAGCTATCATATTTACCTCAGTAACTTAGAATTTTTTTAAGGAATGATTGTGTACGAAGGTTTTGTGGCTGATCAAATAGATGTGCAGGTGGTGCAATTTCAACAATTTCACCTTCATCCATAAATACAACCCGATCTGCTACTTTACGTGCAAAACCCATTTCATGGGTCACGCATACCATTGTGATACCTTCATCTGCTAGTTCTTTCATGACATCAAGAACTTCATGGATCATTTCAGGATCTAAAGCAGAAGTGGGTTCATCAAATAAAAGAATATCAGGTTTCATACAAAGCGAACGCGCAATCGCTACACGCTGTTGTTGTCCTCCTGATAATTGACCTGGAAATTTATCGGCTTGATGCTCGATATGAACACGGGCTAGATATTGCTTCGCTAACGTTTCAGCATCAGCTTTTGACATGCCCAATGTGCGTCGGGGAGCTAAGGTTAAATTATCCAATACTGTCATATGCGGGAAAAGATTAAAGTGTTGAAAAACCATACCTACTTTGCCGCGAACAACATGTAGGCTTTTAGGATCTAATAAGTGATCTCTTACTATAATCTCACCTGAATCATACTGCTCAAGGCCATTAATACAACGAATAAGTGTCGATTTACCTGAGCCGGAAGGGCCACAAATCACTAACCGTTCACCTTTATGAATGGTTAAGTTAATGTCTTTTAATGCATGGAAATCGCCATACCATTTATTTACATGGTGGAATGCTATTATTTCGTCTTTAGCCAACAAGACGTACCTCGACTCATAAATTAGTAGCTTTTCACAATACAGAATAAACACCTCTGTATTGATACAATAGCTTTTACCTATTAAAAATAATTAATTATTTCAACATTATATAACAATGAACTTTTAATCTTTAGATGTCATCATTTAGATCAATAATGTGGGTCTGTATGCGTGATTATTACCCGTTTATTTAGAAGGTTCATAGCGATATATATCATAAAAGCAGTTGTTTTATGAGGTAAATTAGACGGAGTGTAACTATTTTGTTATGACATGCGATACACATTATTGTTATTAATGAAGTGAAATGGTTAAAAAATGTCGACTTTACTGTCAATAACCCATTGCACAAAAAGGGTTAAGGCGATAAGTTAAGAAATAACTATTTGGAGATAAGTACACTACATCGATTGACCGACATGGAAGTAGTGTAGCGATACGGGAAGTATAAGCATGCATAAAACAGATGATGTCCGCATTAGCGAGATCAAAGAACTATTACCACCAGTTGCAATATTAGAAAAATTTTCAGCTTCTGAAGCAGCCTCTGAAACAGTATATCAAGCTCGAAATGCCATTCATAATATCTTAAATGATGAAGATGACCGTCTTCTTGTGATTGTAGGCCCTTGTTCTATACATGATACTGATGCGGCAATTGAGTACGGAAAAAAGCTAAAAACGCTACGTGATGAGCTTAGCGCTGATTTAGAAATTGTTATGCGTGTTTATTTTGAAAAACCACGCACAACAGTAGGCTGGAAAGGGTTAGTTAATGACCCTTACATGGATAACAGCTTCCAATTAAATGATGGTTTACGCATTGGTCGTAAATTACTTCTTGATTTAACTGAATCTGGCCTACCAACGGCTGGCGAATTTCTTGATATGATCACCCCTCAGTACATGGGAGACTTGATCAGTTGGGGCGCAATTGGTGCGCGTACAACAGAATCTCAGGTTCACCGTGAGCTTGCATCAGGTTTGTCATGTCCAGTTGGTTTTAAAAACGGCACTGATGGCAATATCAAAATTGCGACCGATGCTGTTGGTTCGGCAAGTGCACCTCACCATTTCCTATCAGTGACTAAATATGGTCATTCTGCGATCGTATCAACGGCAGGTAATGAAGATTGTCATATTATTCTTCGTGGCGGCAAAGAGCCAAATTATAGTGCTGAGCATGTTAAAGCAGTAACCGATCAACTTGAAGCTGCCGGACACCGTTCTAAAGTGATGATTGATTTTAGTCATGCAAATAGCTTGAAAAAATTTGAGCGTCAGCCTCTAGTATCACAAGATGTTGGTGAGCAAATAGCGAGTGGTAACAAGTCTATCTTTGGTGTAATGATTGAAAGTCATCTTGTTGAAGGTCGTCAAGATATTGTTGATGGTGTTGAACCGACTTATGGTCAAAGTATTACAGATGCATGTATTGGTTGGGGAGACACTGAAAAAGTACTTCGTCAATTAGCTGCAGATGTACAAAAACGTCGCCAAGGGTAATTACAAGTGAGTTAATGAAAACCGACGTTTATAAGCGTCGGTTTTTTTATGTCTTTTTATACCTAAGGTATATTCATAAAATTTAGGATTAAAATTATTTCTCATTCTGATGACGATAACCATCATTAAATTCAATATCATAGCTTTCATCGTATTGGTGTTTTTCTATCAGGCTTTCGCAGTGAGGGAACTGGCAATAAATAGGGTATGTACGATGTAACCCATTTTCAATAAAGGCTTCAAGAATTCCATGAGTATCCGCAATGAGGGTTTTATCTTCCATATATCGACTCCAAACAAATATATGTGATCTCCGTATATGAATACTGTATCTTATTTAGTGTGGATTTATTGTCTTAATAGTAAGAAATATAGCTAAAGTGAATATTGTAATTATAGCTACTTTTATGATGTATAGATTTATTTACACTCTTGTATCTATCTAAATATGAAAAATATTATTAAATTTAAATGCTTATAAAAATATCTGCTATAACAATATACAGTGATATGGTAGATATTCATTAAAACATGTATACCAAAAAGAAATAGGATGGTGTGTATGAAGAATTTAATATTAAGCATGGTATGCGGATTATTTGTATTTATTTCATTAACTGTGCAAGCTGAAATTGTTTCAAAACCAATATTGCGAACAACAAGTTTGATTGAAACAGTTGATAGTTATGGAATGCAACAAGCACAGCAACATGGGGTGACTGTCTACCATCCAACATACGGTTATGCCGCTTATGAAAATATTTTCTGCGATGCAAAAAGCAATTATCAGCGTCAATTTATACATCTAGTATTAAGTTACTGTGTGGAACAAGGCGGAAAAATTGTAGGTAATTGGTGTGTAAACAAACAAAACACTATGCCGATTTTTAGTGCTGAATTGAATCACTATAGTTCTCAATGTAGTAAAGGATACAATGCCTCAATAATCCATGTTGTAGAGTTTTTACCCTCATTACAACACGCTAAACAAACACAACAGAATTGGTTACAAGTCGCAACAGCTTTCGGATATCACTAGTGATAATACCTTTATCGTTCATTTAAAAAAATGTGAAGAAGCTTATGTATGACTAAGTGACTTGAAATGGTATGTAATTTTACGCATAGTGGAACCATTGTTGTTCCAAATTATGTTTTATTAGCTCCGCTAAACCACAATTCTTCGTTTTTACATTCAAAGAGTCAGCCGAAATAACCTTAGGTAGTAAACCTTGATGATTAGGTTGATAAATAATACTGCATGTTGAACCTACATCAACATACAAGCTATAGTGCTTTGTTGGAATTTTAGGCTTAATAAAGTTGCCTCTACGATCAATTGAAATAGTAAATTCTTTAGGGTAATTAATAATTATTTTATGAGCGTATTCAGATGTAAAAGTATCGACAACTTTTGGGTTATCATATAACGCAATGAAAGCATTGAGTGGATTTGTTATCTCTAAATCATGGGATAGCAAACTGTGAGTTAGCATTCTGTTAAAAGCGCGGGAATGAATATCTATTTTATTATTTTTATCTAAAATAGAAGGCTCTATTATCTTATTCTTTTCTTCTTTCAATGATACTAACTGTTGCTTTAACATAGGCACAGAAGGACAGGTATGAGCACATAATTGTTTGCGTTGTAAATAATCATTTTTAAGATTTGCTAATTGGCTTCGTAAGTTATTTTTAAAATGTGTTTTATTTGTCTTTGTATCATAAAATCCATTTAAAAGCGTTAATTCATTCCACAGATTTACAGCGTTATTTTTAATTATTTGGTGAACAGCATTTTTATTATTGATTGATACATTACTAATTAAATAGTCAATATTGATATAGACACAATTATTGCTGTTTTTAGTCTTGATACTTTCGTAATCACCCCAAAATTTTTCGCATTGTGGTTTAGTTTTCTGTCGGATTTTAAAGTTCAAGTTATCATTGATATTAAAAGCTGTCGTAGGATCGTTAAGCACTACATTTAATCTGTCAATAAATAACTTTTTCGACTTAAAGTATTTCTCTCGTTGGAGTTCAAGTTCGTTTTCTACTCGTGTAATATTCTCCAAATAGTAGTCATTAGGTTGTTCAAGCAATGTGATTTTCTTTCTATAATCATTAGCTTCTATAGTATAACGCGCTAAAGTCTTATCGTAAGAATATTGTAGTGTTTGTGCATAAGCATTAATACGTAAGATATTCTGTGTATAATTTTTTTGGGCTTGTTTGAGAGCATTAATGAAGACTTGAGATTCTTGTAATTGAGTTTCTTCAAATGCGTATACAAGTTCGTTGATATTAGAAAGATAATCTTTAGAAGATAACCAATTGCTATGAATTAAAGTATTCGAAAGCTGGTTAATATTATTAAATGATGAAGGGACTTTTAACGGATTACTGCTTTCAGTAATAATAAAGCCATGAATATCATGAGATAGATTCTCATTATGTAAGATTGAAAATGATTCAAAGTCAATTTTTCTTTCAACATCACAAGCTGAGGTGATAGCAATGATCGATATTATAAAAAAATAACGAAATTTATTCATGATGCTTCAGTGTTAATTTTCAAGTGTGCGCTATTCTACCTTGTAATATTTTATACTTAAAGAGAGGTATATAAAGTTCGGGTTATTTTAGCTATAAATCATAAATAATATAGTTAGCTATAATAGTAAAGGTGATATTGCGTTATTATAATGTTTTTAGTGTGTGGTGAGTTTGTTATGTTTGACTTAAAAAAAGAATGGCGAGATGTTTTCTTGGTAATTCTATTGTTCTGGGGTCTTTCGTTTACAGCTTTTGTCATTAATCACATTCTAAATGGGGCATTAAATAGCTATGGTTTATTACCTCGACACGTTAGTCATCTCAGCAACATTGTGATCTATCCTTTTATTCACGGGAGTTGGTCTCATTTAATTTTTAATCTCACTTCTTTCACAATATTGGCTCTTGGCGTCGGGGTTAATGGTGTTGCTCGGTTAATTAATGTTATTTTATTGTGCTGGTTATTTGGCAGTATCAGCGTATGGCTGTTTGGACGAATCAGCTATCATGTAGGGTTAAGTGGGATCATTTATGGTATTTGGGGATACTTACTTATCTATGGATTAGTTTTAAGAAGTATCACGTCATTAATCATTACATTTTTAGTCATGGTTTATTTTAGCTCGATGATTTGGGGAGTCTTTCCGTTTAATTACTTAGTGAGCTTTGAAAGTCATTTATTTGGTGCTATAGCTGGCGGTTCTATCGGTTACTTTTTAGGAAAAAAAGATGGTGAAAAATTAAATTGCCGTTTCGATCGGAAACCCTAGTAAAAAATAATGGTCTAATTATTATCACAATTAAAGAAGGAGATGATTTATGCTAATTACATTTCATAGCAAAGGAAGTAGCGATATCACAATGTTTGGTGATATCGCTCAGCAGCTTATTCATATGATGGGTTTTTGTGAAACAGTGCCTGGTGCTATTCGTGAAGAAGATATTGCACAAGCGCTGACCAATCTAAAAGATGATATTACTAAGGCTAAACAAGAGACTAAGCAGGATGATATGACTGCGGATAGTTCATTAGAATCAAATCCACTTGATGCTGATTTAGATGATGATGAATTTGAGCCTGAAATTTGCTTATCAGTGCGTGCAATGCCATTAATCACACTATTAGAATCAGCACTAAATGAAAAAAGTTATGTAATGTGGGAATAGGGAACTATTGAACAATATGTAGTGGGGCAAAAGGATCGTCGTCAGGATCGTTTTGCCATAAATACTCCGCCTCAATAGCGACTTTTCGTGCAACATTGTCACCAAATTGGTAGGCAATAATCGCTAATGCCATATCTAAACCTGACGAGCAGCCAGAGGCCGTAAAAATGTTGCTGTCTCGTACCCACCGAGCAGATGATTGCCAGTCAACATGGTTTCCTAGTTCTTTAACCCAATGAAATTGTTTTTTATTTGTTGTTGCTTGGCAATAGTTGAGTAATCCAGCATTCGCTAATAAGGCTGAGCCTGTACAAACAGAGCAGATTAATCTTTGCGTGGACGCGATGCGCTTTAACCAAAATAATACTTTGGGATCGTTAATTACGGACTTAATTCCACTCCCACCAGGAATGAGTAAAATATCAGAGCTAAACGTATCGTTAAAACTTAACTGTGGTGTAATGGATATATGCTGCTGGCTGATGACTGTTTTTCCATCCACGGACACTGTTTGAGTATGATAAATGTCGGGTAATAAGCCAAACATCTGTAATGGTCCAAAAGCGTCAAGCAGTTGAAAATTATCAAACAACAATAGTGTGACAATTTGTGGTGTTTTCATTGTTATCGCCTATTGTATACCTATTAACGATTAGCATAGCTAAGATTTCGGAACCATTTGTCCGATATTGAGATGCTTTTCGAGACCTGTTGATGGATAAAGCTTGTTATTCAGCGCTGAACCATTACAATCAGCGCCTTGTTTAAAAATGATGAAAATATCAGCTGGCGCGATTATGAATAGAAAAAAGAAAATTAACGAAACGCTTAAAAAGAGAATGAAAAAGGCAAATGCTAAGTTACATAAAAGTAATAAGCCTCGTTATATCTCTAAAGCGGAACGTGCCAAGTTAGACGCTGAAGCGACACAACAAGTGTCTGCGGAAGAAACCATTTCACCATCAGAATCTGAAACTATGAGTACAGAAACAACGGTTTCATAGTTACGTACTTATCAGTAAATTTTCAACAGGGAAGGTAAGCATTACCTTCCCTGTTTTATTCTCATTGAACAGCACGTTTGTTCAATAGCTGGCTTAAATTAGCCACTACTATCGCCAAATTGGCGTTTTATATAAAAGAGAGATGCTATGAGTTTTGCCTCTTTAGGCCTATCTGCCCCAATTCTTGAAGCTGTTGCAAAGCAAGGCTACGAAAAACCATCACCAATCCAAGAGCAAGCGATCCCAGCTATTCTTGCGGGTAAAGATGTAATGGCGGCGGCCCAAACTGGTACAGGCAAAACAGCAGGCTTTACCTTACCTTTGCTAGAACGTTTAGCGAATGGTCGACCTGCTCGTTCAAATCACGTACGTGCACTTGTATTAACCCCAACGCGTGAGCTAGCCGCTCAGGTGGGTGAGAGTGTTGCGACTTATGGTAAAAATTTACGTTTAAGCTCTGCAGTTGTTTTTGGTGGTGTTAAAGTAAATCCACAAATGCTGCGTATGCGTAAAGGTGCTGACGTATTGGTGGCAACACCGGGGCGTTTAATGGATCTTCATAGCCAGAACGCTGTGAAATTCCGTGATGTTGAAATTTTGGTTCTTGATGAAGCTGACCGTATGTTAGATATGGGTTTCATCCGCGATATCCGTAAAATTTTAGCGTTACTACCAAAAGAGCGTCAAAACTTACTATTTTCTGCAACGTTTTCTGATGAAATTCGTGAGCTTGCAAAAGGATTAGTGAATAATCCAGTAGAGATTGATGTTAACCCACGTAACCAAACAGCGCGTACTGTGAAGCAGTGGATTTGCCCTGTTGATCAAAAAAAGAAACCTAACTTATTAACTAAGCTGCTTAATGAGCGTAACTGGAAACAAGTCCTTGTTTTCACCAAAACGAAGCACGGCGCTAATAAGCTTGCTACCCATTTAGAAAGTCGCGGAATTTCTGCGGCAGCTATCCACGGTAATAAGAGCCAAGGTGCGCGTACTAAGGCACTTGCTAACTTTAAGTCTGGTGATATTCGTGTACTTGTTGCGACAGATATTGCTGCTCGTGGCTTAGATATTGAACAACTACCACAAGTTGTTAACTTTGATTTACCACACGTAGCTGAAGATTATGTACACCGTATTGGCCGTACAGGTCGTGCTGGTTGTGTGGGTGAAGCAATTTCATTAGTGTCGGCAGAAGAAGCGAAAGATCTTGCTGCAATCGAGCGTTTGACACAGCAAGTGTTTGAACGTGAAATTATTGAAGGTTTTAAACCCACTAACGCATTGCCACAATCTAAGCTAGATACACGCCCGATTAAGCCGAAGAAGCCTAAGAAGCCTAAGAAGCCGAAAACGTTTGTTGCACGTGAAGGTGCAGCGACAGGTGAAAAGCGTAGCGCAAACAATAATAACGGTGGCGCAAAGCGTAAACCTGCCTCTCGCCGTCCACAGGGTCAGTCTACTGATACTGCAAACAACGAGAAGCGTTCAGAGCAAGGTGCAAGACCTGCACGTAAGCCACGCAATACAGATGCGAAACCACAATCAAATGGTGATCAGCCTCGTCGTCGTTTCAACGATGAAAAGCCGAAATCAGATGGTCGTCGTCGCTCTCCACAGCGTAGTCGTGCACCAAAAGCAACAGCGTAATAACGTTTAATACGTAAAGAAAAACGACTGATAAATATCTTTTGCGAAAAGGATATATCAGTCGTTTTTTTATGTGCTTATTTTATCAAACCGTGGTTATCAGCGGTTATCAGTTAACTGAAAGCTAGGTTGGTACTAGGATCTCAGTGACAAGGTCACAATAGGAATTGCGTGATCAGTACTGTAGCCGTCAATATCAAAGCTTGAATTGACCAAATGTTTATCTTCAGTGTGATAATGGCTAACTTCAAATAATGAGCCCAAATAATTCGCATTGAACTCCTGTGATAGCAGAATATAGTCCAATACCGATCCTTTGCCATTGTAGTAATGGGTAGCAGGGCGAATTTTCTCATCTTGTGGATTGACTTGAGTATAAAGCTGCCACCCATCGTAAAGGCAATAGAAGTTAATTAAGCGCTCCGTTTCACTTTCCGACATTCCGTAAACACGGTTTGCCGTTAATTCTTCTAAACAACTACTCGAAATTACATCGTTATAATCGCCACACAGTACCATCGGATTACTGGTTTGCTCGCGTCGTTTTACCATCGCAAGTTGCAGTAACGCCGCTTCCGTTCCCCGTAGCATGGATGATCCCCAATTTCCTAAACGTTGACTAAGAAAAGAAGCCAGCGCACTGCCTGACTTCGCGATTGTCTCAGGAAGAGGGTCGTCAAATAATGAACGTTTGGATTTTAAATGAGTGACATAGCAATCTGTTGCGCCAATATGAGGAATATCAACCGTCGCTCGCAGTGGCTTACGACTAAATGAGAATTCAGCCCAGCCCATTAATTGCGCCGCTTCATTATCAGCCTCTACTGCGATCACTTCTGTAATAGGAAATTTGGAAGCGATAGCGACGACAGGACTGCGATAAATAAAATCGCTTTCAACTTTAGGTTCATCAACGACCGCAAAATAGGGGTAGCCAATATCTAGTAATAATGCTTGCAGATTCTCAGCACTAAACACTTCTTGAAAACCAATAATATCCGGTTGTTGCGCTTCTAAAATCGATGTTAGCCAATGCTGTTTTTTATGCCATTGTTCGTAGCTATAAATATTTTCAAAATCATAATAGGCATTAGGGGGAGCAAGATAATTCAATAGATTAAAACTTGCGATTTTTATCTCCGACTGAGCGATAGGCACTAGGGGGAAATGTTCAGTATCTAGCTGTTGCAAAATCGAATTCTCAGTGAAGTTATTAAAAACTATATCGTTGTTTTAGCATACTTACGACGATGAATATACGACTTAATATTAAGCGTAGCGGTGAAACAAGGTTTCCATTTTTGCTTTCGGGGTTTTTGTTAGTTTACGCATCAATTCAAATGGAATATTTTGGATACCAAACTGCTGCTTAATATCTTCCAGCATTATTAACCATAAACGTGCAGTCATTTCGGAATCGGCTAACGCGCGGTGAAATACGCCATTGTGCTCAATGTGTTTATAATCCACTAACGTGCCTAATTTATGGTTCGGTGCGTGTTGATATAAACGACGCGCAATTAGCATTGAACAGGTAAACGTACCTGTATAGTGCCTGCCAATACCTGCAAGTTCTGCGTCTAAAAAGCGTTGGTCAAAAGAAGCATTATGTGCAACAAGATTGGCATCACCAATGAAATCAGTAAATGCGTCCATAACCTCATGGCAAGGTGGCGCACTACGTAACATGTTATTGCTGATCCCCGTATAACCTTCAATAAAGCTACTCACACGAAAACCAGGATTCATTAGTTGTTGGAATTGATCAACAATTTCACCATTAACTAATTTAACAGCACCAATTTCGATGGCACGATCGCCTTGATTGGGGGATAAACCAGTTGTTTCGAAATCGAGAACAACCACGCTGTCAGCGGAGCGAGAAAGGGTCATGGTAAAGCCTATAGAGAGAGAAGACAGTCATTTTAATGGTCGTAGAAGGCTTGTAAACTCTTCATACGCATTATATCGCTACAACAAAGGTTAAATTATCGTCAAACGAGCAACCAGTTATTACATTCTACCGAGAGATCACGCATTATACGAATGAGGCATAAATAAAATTCTCTGTTAACGACGGCACATATAGCCATTGAGATCTCATAAGCATTCTATGAAGAAAGAAAGAAGTCAATTTCGTGATCACCAAGCCGAAATGTCGCTATTTCAGCGTCGAGCGATTGCTGGGTTTATTGGGATTATCATTTTATCATTTGTATTAATCGGTAATTTGTATCACTTAGAAGTGCAAGATTACAGCGAATATAAAGCCCGCTCGAATGATAACCGCATTAAAATTATTCCTGTTGCACCTAATCGAGGCCGTATTTACGATCGAAATGGCGTTATTCTTGCGGAGAATATACCTGTTTATTCTTTAGAAATTATTCCAGAAAAAGTTGCACACCTCACTGAAACACTCGATAGTTTAAAAACTTTACTCGGTGTGACGGATGATGAAATAGCTTCTTTTATGAAGGATAAGAAGCACACCCGTAATTTTATGCCAGTGACATTGATTGATCAGATGACGGAAAAGCAAGTCGCTGAGTTTTCAGTTAATGAATTTCATTATCCAGGTGTTGATGTTGATGCCCATTTAGAGCGCTATTACCCTTATGGCTCAGCATTAACACATACCTTAGGCTATGTGGCTAAAATTAATGATCGTGATATTAAATCATTAAAAGAACAGGGTATTTATAGCAACTATAAAGCCACGCGCACGATTGGTAAGTTAGGTGTTGAGCGTTACTATGAAGATTTACTTCATGGTCAATCGGGTTATGAAAAAGTCGAAGTAAATAACCGTGGTCGCATTATTCGCACCTTAGAATATGTGCCACCTATTTCAGGTAAAGATATCAAGCTCACCATTGATCTAAACTTGCAGTTGTATGCCAATAAGCTATTAACCGAAGATGTAAAAGATCCAACAACAGGCAAAATAGTCACTAAAACTCGTCGTGGTGCTATTGTGGTTTTAAATCCGCAGGATAATGGCATATTAGCGATGGTATCAAGCCCTAGTTATGATCCTAACTTGTTTGTGCATGGTATATCTTCCAAAGAATACAGTAAGTTACTGAATAGTCCTGCGCACCCGCTGGTAAACCGAACCACATTAGGGGTATACCCACCGGGTTCAACTGTGAAACCACAAATTGCGGTAGCGGCATTAGCAACAGGAGTGATCACACCGAATACAGTACGTAATAACCCTGGCTGGTGGCGTATTCCTAACTCTAAAAGCCGTAAATTCCGTGATGATGTGCGTTGGGGACACGGTAATGTTGATGTGTATAAGGCGATTGAACAATCAGTAGATACCTTCTTCTACCAAGTTGCTTATGACATGGGTATTGATCGATTATCGACGTGGATGAATAAGTTTGGTTACGGCGAACTTACTGGCATTGATATTCGAGAGGAAACATCCGGTAATATGCCAACACGACAGTGGAAACTCGCACATACTAAACAGCCGTGGTATCAAGGCGACACCATCCCGATAGGTATTGGTCAGGGGTATTGGACGGCAACCCCAATGCAGATAGCTAAAGCGACCTCTGTAGTGGCTAATTCAGGTGTTGTTCATCGTCCGCACTTGTTATATGCCATTATTGATGGCAACAAAGAAGATATTGTTAAGTTTAAAAACTTTCCAAAAGTCGAACCTGTGCCATTAAAAGATTGGCAAATTGCTCAAGAAGGCATGCATTTAGTTACCACTAAGGGTACAGCACGTAAAGAGTTTCAAAACTTAGGGTATGAAGCCGCAGGTAAAACAGGTACCAGTCAGGTTTATACTATGTCTGATACTGAAAACTACGATGCAAATGAAATTGCTGAGCATTTACGTGACCACGCATTGTTTACTGGTTTTGCGCCGTTACATGATCCGAAAGTCCTAGTGTCTGTTATTTTAGAACACGGTGGATGGGGACGTAACGCAGCACCACTTGCCCGTAAGATCATGGATTATGTGTTAGTAAAACCAACCCTAGATCCTAAAACACAAAAGCAAGCTAAAAGTGATGAAACGAAAGCAGATACAGCGGTAGACGTATCAAAAACAGCAAATGTGAAGGTGAGTTAGTTGTGGTAAACGCTCATTGATTTAAAATATATAAAAGGTCACTTCGGTGGCCTTTTTTAGTATTTATACTTGTGACTGCTTAAGTGAAAGGTTTATTCAAGCTTGCAGCCCCAAATCGTCAAAATATCATGAAGCTCAGAAGCTAAATAGGGTTTACATAAAATGTCATTCATACCTGCTTGAATGCAGGATTCACGTTCAGCACTCGTTGTGCCAGCCGTTAACGCTATAATAGGTTTGGAATAGTGTTGTTTTCTCAATTCTTTGGTTGCGGTGTAGCCATCCATAACAGGCATTCTGCAATCCATAAACACCACATCAAACGACTCAATATTTAATATATCTAGTGCCTTTTGCCCATTATCAACAATCGTCGGCTCGATATGAACTTTATTTAGCATTAGTTTTATGATCATTTGATTGGTCTTTAAATCTTCAACTACTAATACTTTTAAATGTTTAATTGGCGTCTTATCTGGTTGCCTAACTTTGGCATCAAAGTGGGTATGCTCACTAATCGCTAGTGGGAGTGAAACATGAAAAGATGCACCACGACCGAGTGAGCTTTCAACCCGAATTGCTCCGCCCATTTGCTCACAAAGTTGCTTACAGATCACTAGCCCTAACCCAGTACCTTCATGGCTTCGTTTGCTGGTAATATCGACCTGGCTAAAAGGTTTGAACAACTTGTGTTGGTCGGAGTGATCAATACCACAACCACTGTCTTTTACCGTAAATTGCAGCTGTTTGTTTTGCCACCAAAGCTTCGCGTGAACAAATCCTTCAGGGGTGAATTTAATTGCGTTAGAGATCAAATTAACAAAAATTTGTTTAATTCTATCCTCATCACCAATTAAAACTTTTGGTAAGTCAGAGGAATAGTAAATATTAAAATCTAATCTTTTTTCGTGGGAACGATGGGTGAAAATATCTTCAAGTTTTACCGCCAATAAGTGGCAATCAAATGGCTTTTCAATAAGTTCTAACATACCGGAATTTATCTTACTGTAATCGAGTAAGTCATTTATGATTGCTCGTAGTAATTCGCCGGAGTGATTAAGTGTGGTTAAGAGTTTTTGTTGATCGTTATTAAGTGGCGTATCTTGCAATAATTCCGCAGAACCCAGTAAGCCATTAAGTGGTGTGCGTAATTCATGGTTGATCATCGCGAGAAAATCGCGGGTTGATTGCTCTGAATCTTCTGCTCGCTTTTTGGCATCAATGGCTTGGTTAAATGTCATTTGCCTGCCAATTACCGATCGAAACAATTCACAAAATAGTGCCATATGTTTTTGAATCGCTGGTAAACGATCTTCCTTACAGGCGACTCTGACAGCTAATATACCCATTTTCCCTCTGTTATTAATAATAGAGATCCAAAGGGTATAGTTATCTTGATCCCATAGTGAACTGGTCGATTCTATCTCTGCTGGAGGCGTCCATTGCTGTAAACGGCCACTGTAGTAACAACCTGATATATTAATATTATCAGCAGGATAAATGTTGATATGGCAACCTGAGATATAATTACCATCAACTAGGCTGTCTAATAATTGCTGAATACTTTCTTTTGTCGCACTGTGTTTTAAAAATAACCGCGCATAACGCAGTAATAGATTCTCCATTTTGTTCTGATAAGTTAAAAGTTCAGAATCAAATTTCGCCTGCAGTTGTAATTTTTCATAAGACTCAGTAAGCATTTGATTTGCATTGTAAAGCTCATGACTTTTTGCCTCTAATAATTTTTCAGCGGCTAATCTTGATGCATGTTCACGCTCGAATTTTTGCTTTAATAGAGCAATATGCTTTTCAGGATCGATCATTAATTATTACTCAATGACAAATGAAAGCGGACACAGTGTTTGCTTGTTGTTGGTTCAAGTGCGATATCAAGACGTTGCTCAAAATAATCGGCACACCCCTCTAGCAACCCTAAACAAACATAACCCATACAACGTGCTGAATGATATTCCATGGTCAGGGTTGTTTCGGTTTCATTTGAGAATTCAAAGCGAGGGGGAGTCGTATCGGGATAAAGCTTTTTTACTTCTTGATGTATGTATGATTCAACGCTGCGAATAAAATCAAAGGTGTTGGAATCGGAAAAATGATAGTTCGGTAATAAAGTGAGTAAGCGGGGGAAAACAGCACGACCAAATGTTTGTTGAAGGTTTTCAGCTGAAACGCCAGTAATTTTATGTAGGCAGATGATCAATTTAACTAAGCGTTGGTGCTCATAACTGCCTACTGCGGTATAAACCCCAGGATCATCAGCCAAATCTAGCATTGACTGGCATACTTCAAGATCGAAAGTACGTTCAACAATATCGAGAAATTCAGTAAAAATGATCCCTTTCATACTCTTCTCCGATGTAATCTAGATACTGACTTTAAGCGCTTCAATGAAAGAATTATAGTCTGTAACTTAGTATGGCAGAGATTGAAGGTTCGTCAAAAACAACAGGTTAGTTGTTGAAGAAAGAGGTAAATCACGAAGCCTATCGTCAGCTTCGTGACAGTATTTATTTTTGAATAAGGACAGTTTGTGAGGATTGCTGCGCTGAATGGATAAGGTGATTTTCCATCTCCGTTATTAATTGTTGCTGATTTGGTAACGGTAGTGCATATACATCAGAAACAAGGCTATGTTGCTTACCGTCTTCTGCATGTGTGTAAATCATGCCACATGCTGCGGGTTTACCTTTGAAAAAGCCAACATAAAGCGTCGCTTCTGCATTTGGTTCAAACATAGTCTGAGTTAAATACTCAATAACCGCTTCTTTTTCTTGTTCATTTTCCCACTGAGATGCACGAACTAAAGAATAACGAATAGTAAGAGGGTGGCAATCAACAGGGTAGAAAGATAAAGAGGATTCAGGTGTAGATAAAGAAGTATCAATACTGTGCGTCGTTAGGGCTGTTTGAGACAGCTGATACAGTTCTAATCCCTTTTCACTTAGCGGTGTTGGAAACTCAGCATCGGTAATATGGCTTGCCATCCAAGCGTTTTTTAAAGTAATCAGTTTTTCTGTAATAACGTGCATATTTTCGCTTCTTTTATTTAATTGGTTACACCTTAACTTAATTACGGTAAAGAAGGTATGTTAATTCAATTAATTGAATGAAAAACACTCACATATGTAAGTGTAATGTCAGTATTACGCTTTCTTTATAATGTTTGCCAAATTATAGATACTTTTTGCTCTTATATTGGATAGGGTGTAAGCCAGATAAGCGTTATCTTGTAAAAGTATTAGTGCCGCAGGCATAAGTGACTTGAGCGGTACTTAAATTTAGGAATGAATAAAATGAAAAAGCTATTATTAGCAACATCTATTGTTTTGTTACTTGCTGGTTGTAATGACCAAGCACCTAAAGAGCAAGCGCCGAATGATCAAGCGCAAACTGTCGCGGTAACTGAAACCGTTGTAGAGCAAACACAAGTAGTTGCGCCAGAAGCGCAAAAGCTGCCTAAATGGGTATCAGAAAATAAAGTAACGGCGCCACTCGATAATATTGTAGATGGTGATGAAACTTACAAAGCCGTTTCTTATTGTAAGCCGCATAATTGTGCTGGTGATTTTATGATCACTTTAACCGGTAAAGATAACAAAGATTATTCTATGATTGTGCATGTAAAAGATACCGATGGTGCAATCACAAAACCAAGTGAATATGCGACTTACCAATTTGTTGGTAATCCAGACAAAAACATGAAAGGTTTATTACAGCAAGCGTTACTACAAAATCCTAATTGGAAATAAATATATTTAGTCAACGTTTGAAGTAGGAATGATAAACGTGCCGTGATAGTGACAGCACGTTTTTTATGCCTGAGTTTTTTCAGCACGATGCGTCGTAAATGAAGAGAATAGTAAACGCAATATAGCTATTGTTGGCAATTCAATAATCTAAAATATCATACCTTATACTAACTCAACAGGGCCGTGATCATCACAGTGATCGCCATGTTGATGATGTAGCCTACTATTTACAATGTAATCAATATGATCACCATGTTGGATAGCCTCATGACCACAATCAGGGCCGTGAACATGATCGCCACATGCATGGCTATGATTACATTCATTAGGATGAGCATCATCAAATTCGATGACATGTTCATCACAGTGATCGCCATGTGGATGGTGTAATTTACCATTAACTAAATAATCGACATGACCATCATGACGGATAGCAGTATGACCACAATCAGGGCCATGGGTATGATCTTCGTGTGAATGAGTGTGTAAACAAGACATTATCCAATCTCCTTTTAATCGATAAGTGCCCTTTAATGCTATGCAATCAATCTTTTATGTTTATGACAGATATGTAGAAATGCGACTTATCTCACGGGTTACAACGGGTTATAAAACGATCGTTTCATTAAATTCATGCATTATTTAGTAAGATAGATGTGTGATTTTTAAAACGAATAATTCATCTGTTTTACAGGCAAGGAGCCAAGATTGTTCAAGCTTTACTATTACCCCAATAACGCGAGTTTAGCGCCACATTTTCTACTTCACCATGTAAAGGCGGATTACCAATTATTGCTGGTGGATAAAAAGTCTAACGTTCAGAAGTCAGCCGATTACCTGAAACTCAATCCAGCAGGGCGCATACCGACATTGGTGATAGGGGATCAAGCTATTTTTGAAAGCTCTGCTATTTGTATTCATCTTTGCGAACTCCATCCACAGTCAGGGTTAATGCCAGCAATCGGCAATCCTTTACGCCCGATGTTTTATCAGTGGTTAGCCTTTCTAAATAACACCTTACAAGCTGAGTTAATGGTACGTTATTACCCACATCGTCATACCAATGATGCCGCGACGATTGCGAATGTTGTTGCCGCGCAAGATGACAGAATTGCCGATGCACTCTCGATTATTAATAACCAACTTAAACACAATACATATTTGCTTGGTGACAGCCTAACCGCCTGTGATTATTTCTTGTTTATGTTGGCAGAGTGGTCGTTACCAATAAAACAATCACCACTGACATTTCCATATCTTGCAAAGTACCTAACGAACCTTTGTGATAACCCAAGCATTAAAGCCGTGTGTGAAATAGAAGGTATCGATCTCACGCCGTTTAAATAAAAATGCTGTTGATGCCTGTGTTTTCTGTACCTTGGCTACTTGCGGATTGAATAACAAAAAGCGGTCATTAATAGTGAAATCATTACTACTCATACCTTGCTTATTTCTGTCAGCTTGTAGCTTAACCCCAGATAAGACATCGCCTAAATGTATGCCCTTACCGGTAGGCGTGATTCTTTGTGGTGTATAGCAAGTAATTATTGCGATGAGGAAGAGCAAAAGGTGGGGATAAATGGCGGAAGACTCATTCGTTCCGCCATATTGCTAGGCAAGGGATCAGTGCTTAATAATCACTTCGCTGTTGTCTACACGATGGCGGTCGCCATAAATGCCATCTTCAGCGCGAGGGCCACAACCAATAATCATAGTGATTTCATCTTTAGGATTTAAACCAAGCAGTTGTTTAACGCGCTTAGAATCAAAACCTTCCATTGGGCAGGTATCGTAACCTTCCGCGCGCATTGCCGTCATAAAAGTCATTGCCGCAAGGGATGTGCTTTTATGTAAACACACACGTAAATCCGCCTTACTTACTTCACGTACCATCGGCTTTTTACGCCCTAAATACGCCACAATCACCTTACGAATAGCGCCCATGATGCCAAAGCGATCGTTACGGTATAAAAACGGGATTAACTTTTCATAGTATTTAACAGCGCGTTTAGACGTAGCATCTTCACGGCCATTAAAGGCATCACGAATTTGTGCGGCATTCATTTTTGCACGTTGTTTCCACTTATAAGGCGTAGTGGTGATAACAATTAACTCGCGTGCCGTTTTTGCCGCATTTTGCCCCATACACAGTTTTTCCAGTTGCTCGCGTTTATCATCACTGACGACACGATGAAATTGCCACAATTGCATGTTCGAACTGTTAGGGGACAAGGTTGCGAGGTTAAGTGCACGGGTTACTGCTTCATGATCAAAAGCACTGTCTGCATCATATTTACGTACCGAACGACGGCTATGCACCAACTCGGCATATTGCTCGGCTTTAGAAGATGTTGTTAATGGTGAAGAGGATGGTGAACTAGACGCAGTGCGTTCTTTTTCAGGTGTATCGATCATGCTGTAAACAACCTATGTAAGATGAAAATCGCTGTGCGTATTTCTACCTGTTATTGGTTTTTTAAGCAAGTCGGTGATCACGATGGGTTAATTATTCGACTAACCAACATTTGTCCTAAGTGTGTTAAGAACAAATGTGATTGCCATACATTAGTCTAAAAATACTATTTAAAGATATTTTAATGTAATGGTTAATCTATATATTAATCATTATGTGGGCTATTCAATTAAAAATCTATAATTTACTAATTTTTTACTGGTGTTCATGTTATTTATAATCAATAAAAACACTCCTAGATATTTAAGAGTGTTTTTATATATTGATTTATAGGTTGGATTGGCGATTTAAAATTTCTAAGAAAGCTGTTCTAAGAGCATTTATGTTTTTAACTATATCATCAATTCGATCAACGCTATCTTCATTAAGAAGATATTCAACAAAATCAGATAATGGTTCGTAATTTACTATATCATTATTAGATATAAACTCCTTATATCCAATACAAAAATAGTTGTCATCTGGTTTGCTAAACATAGATTCAGCAATATACATCTGCTCAAGAGATCTTATTATATTCCCATTAAAATTATCATTTCTAAATGAAATAGATATATTTTTAAGTAGTTCATATATTTCCATTTCATCTTTAACAGGTGAGAAAATAATTGAATCTCTTGTTCTTCTAAAAATCTCATTAAAAGCTAGAAATCTAGAAATATAATATTTTGTTGATAAATTATAATATTCATCAAACTCCAATCCAACTTCAAATTCTTTCTTTTTTTTTATATCACAAATTCTTCCATAGAGACCATTAGAGGAGGAAAGCATTATATTACACCACCGACCAATTTCTAACTCTTTTGACTTAATATTATCAACTTCTAAACTTAGAACTGACTTATATTTTTCAACTGAAATTGAAAGTTCACTTTTATATTTTTCAATCTCTAAATCAATATCTTTTTTATGATTAGATGTGGCTATCTTATTAAGATAGCTAATAACTGACTTAAATACAACACTCCCAATAAATGCAATAGTTGAAAAAGCCACTGTAAAAATCCCAGAGGAAATTAAAATATTATCTAAATATTGATTCATAATAGATCCATTATACTACTTTTATTGAAGTCTGGTGGTGTTGGCTTATATTCCTTATTAAGGATTTGATATGAATATTCTTTTATTTGAAACTCTCTTAATGAGCTAAGATCTATTTCAGATGAAATAATAACAGAGTTATCTCCACCTTTTACTTTTACTATATCTTTATTGTTTGATGATGTTGGTTGGCATATTCTACTATCGCCATATTTTGAATCATTAACTTGAGCTACATAACAGTGGAGATCTCTAGAGGATGATTCAATTATATTTGAAAAATAACCAATATCTTTATTGTATTCAGATGCAATTAATAGATCTATTTTCGATTTTAATTTTGCTCTATGCTCTATATTACTTAATTCAAAACAATTAAAGATAGAAAATCTACAGCCTCTCCATTTAAAAATATTATAAAATGGTTGTCTTTCAACTGGTATTTTATATCCATATCCATTTAACATGCTAATCTCTGATGGAGAGTAATAATTTTTAAGCCTTAAATCAACAATTAATGAATCAACGCCATCATTCTCTACTGGAAGTAATGTAACAATATAGTTGTAAGCATAATCATCTGAAATGATATGTTCCAATCCAAAAATAATACCTATTTTATTCTTTAATGAGAAGTTAGATATTGTTTTTAATAATGATATTGGAATGCTAACCTCAGGAAGAATTAACAAATCAACCTTTTCAATTTCTGCTTGATTTAAAATGTTATTTATCTTTTTCACTCTATATTTATCTAAAACTGGATTTCTTAAATAAGAGTGTTTAAATGTTTTTTCTGGTGTTGATATATTAACAATTCCAATATTTATTTTCGTCTTATTTGTTGTTGATTTCGATAAATCAACTGTTCTAAGAATATTAGACTCATTATTATCAATAACATTAAATGGCAATGGCAAGCCTGATAATTTATTGATGCTCTCATATTCATTAAATGAATGTTTTAATATGTCATTCTTTCTGCTTTTTTCATTAGAATAAACATTATTAATTATATTTTTTAATAGTACTTCGTGGAATTTAATATACCTTGGTGTAAACAAACATAAGTGACTATCTAAATCTTCAAGTTTTTGATTCTTATGAGGAGAAGAAACTAAATCATGATAGCCCTCCAGATCATGATAATCTGGTAATCTTTTATAATTTAACAATGGTTGTAATATGTAATTATGTCTACATAGATTTGAAAATCTAATAGAATTTACTATTCTTCTTAATTCAAACTCAGTATTAGAATTATTAAAGCAAGAACATAAGTTATTGACAATAATTTTATCTAGTAATATTGATGGCTTTAAAGAAATAGCCATTGCAATTGAAATAAGCAAATAATTTTTACATTCAGCAATTAAATTAATACTATCAATAATATTATCACATTTAATCATTTTATTTATGTTAAATATAATACCTTTAGTTAAATAAGGAATTTTTGAAATACTATTACCATCTACAACAATAAATGTATATAATTTTTCCCATAAGGAAAAAAGTTCTATTGAACTTTCTGAAGTGAAAAATGATACAAGTTCATTTATATTATTAGAGTTATTATGAATATCAGTTTGTAATGATAAAAATATTTGTTTTGCTAAAAATTTAGATATTCCAAACTTATCTTCTCTAATATCACTAATGTTTCTTATTTTACTTTTATCACCAAGATAATCGAAATAAAATGCTGATGAGTAAAAATTATTGTCCATATTATCAGAATCAGGTAGTAGTCTATATTCGCTACTGTTTTTTTTCAGATCTGAAACAAATTTATCTAAAAGAGCTGTTGATTTATTAGATGAAAAATGTAATATCTTCATCTTTTCATTTTTAATCCTTATTTCACTATATTTAGAATTGCAAGAAATTAACTCATCTTCTTCTTTTTTAAAAATACTATTATTAATTAAATATTTATTTATCACTTCATCTAATTGTTATTTTTTATGGCATGATTTAACAATCATTATATCATCAACATACCTAGCATAAAAATCTGGATTTAGTTTAAGATCAATGTCTTTATCTAACTCGTTTAGATAAAAGTTTGATAATATACCAGAAGATACAAGACCAATAGGAATAATTGAAATACCATCTTCAATATTTAAATCTAACTTTTTATTTAAGTGAGATGTATATTTTTTATGTATTTCAATGAAAATTTTTCTGATTGGTTCATACTTAAGATCACTAAAACCTATATCCGAGTTAAGATTGGATAAATTAATTCTTGCTGAATTATAATAATTTTTAATGTCAAGAGAGAAAATCAATACATCTTTATTGTTTGAAAGTAATTTCTTTGCTTCAGAAATAGAGTTATCCCTCCATTTCTGGTATTGATTGAAGTAAGGAATATAAAAAGATCCATCTTCATCAGGCTTAGTGTCATCATTAAATTTACATTTTAAATTTATTCTATTCGCATATGGTTTTATATGCATTTTTTTTCTAAAGTATAACCGACCTTTATAGACCATATCATTGAGCAAATATGAAGCTCAATAGGCATTCTAATGAATTCATTAGTTTCTGTTTTAATATTTTTTGATTCTGTTGTATTTGAAATAACACCATAGTTGTTAATTTTATCTAAGCTTATTTTTTTTAAAAAACTAAAGCTTGATATTCCATTAAATAGTTCATTCCAATAATCAGAATTAATATCAAATTTATTTATATTTTTAGTTAGGAGTGAAAGTTTATCTTTAAACTCAGCTGACTGTTCAAAAGAAGCAATTTCCTCTCTGAGTTTAAGATTTGAACTATCATAATAGATATGATTTTTTAATTTTAAGAAAGCTAAGTTTACATCATCCATATTTAATAGGCTTTTAACTAATAGTGGAAGTTAATAATAAATTATTTAGCTTTGCATGTCATTAAAAACCTTTTTAATCATATGGTTAAGTTACTTCCCTTCATCTAATGCTAATATCACATTTTTTGATATAAATAAGTCATCCATCTCTAACTCTTTTGTCTAAAAACGAGTTAGCTATCTCCATGGACTGTGTCTCACACAACGATTCTTTCGAGGCTGAGTTAGCGTACTTTTTAAAGTAGATTAGATAAGGTATGCACAATCCACAGTGGGTTTCGCTTGAGTGAATATTAAAGGTAGCTTCAGATGACGTTAATAAGTAGATACAGAGTCACTATCCTTTTGAGCCTTATCGGATGGGGTTGTCTCGCTATATACGCTTATAAAGGTTCTTATGTTGATGACAATGGCGTGTTAATTGAATCGTTTGGTTTTATTCCTCTGTTTTGGCTATTTCAATTATTGGCATTGGTGAGTCTGATTTATACCGCCTTGAAACGCAGAAAGCGAGGTAAGGTATAAGGTTTAAATAAAAGCGATGCTGTATCTCTACGGCATCGCTTTTTTATTATCTTTTCTATTCAAATGAAGTGGGTTTTAAACCTTAACGTGACTCCAACGGATATGAACGGTAACTCCACATGCCGTAAGTACGTAATGCATCACGGTAAATACCTAACAATTCACCATCGTTCGGTGTTACTAACTCTTTTAGTGGTTTGTCTGGGTAACTTACCGTATCAAAAGTGATGCTTTGTGGGCCAGTCTGCCAACTTGCGATCTCAAACAGGGTTTGACCACGGCGAACATGGCTTGCCGAGCTAATAATCGTGGCATGTTTTATATGATGACGTGCTAACGCATAGCTACTGAATAGGGCATTATCCACGGTGCTGGTGGCGTAGTTCTCTTCAATAATACGATCTTTACTAATGCCTTTTTCAATAAGCCAATCTGCCATTAGCTTACCTTCGGTTTTATGGTTCATTGGCACACCACCTGTTAATACGATTAACGCATCAGGGTTGGCTTTTGCCATAGCAAGGGTCGTTTCAAGACGTTCTACTAAGATGGGATGCATCGAACCATCAGGGTTTAGTGCATAACCTAAGGTGATGATTGCGCCTTTGTCGTCTAACTTGCCTTTCGCTGCTTTCTCTTTCAGTGGTGTTGCTACAATGCGATCAACAGTTGTGAAAATACGCTCAATATCAGCCGCTTTACCAGGGTTTAATTTGGCTAGTGTTGCCATGTGTTTGTCAGATTCAGCTTGGTTGCCTTTGAAACGCTGCCAAACAGCAAGGTAGGCATGTAAATCGATATCATCAGGTGCAACCGAAAGAGCTTGTTGGAAAAGTGAAATGGCTCGGTCTGCATTCTTGTTGTAGATCTGTGCATTAGCAGCAGAAATCAGTAAGTCGGTACGGTATGGCTCTAATTGGTAGGCTTCAAGTAATCGGTTGGTTACGATTTCCATATTGCTTGGCATTTTGGCGGTAAAGCCAGCATGAGAAACACGAGCCGGAGATTTAAACGCTGTTACTGCATCATTTAATAGTTGATCGACAACTTGACGCTTAGTAACGAATTGCGAGTAATCGGTAGAAGATTGAACCGTTGCGTCGTTAGCAGCAAAAGAATATGGCGCAGCAGTAAGTGCTAATGCGCCACTAAGGGCTAGGGCAAGTAGGTGACTTTTCATTTATATATCCAGAGTTTATTGCTGTTTATTGTCATAGAAGAAATTTTTATTCTATTTTTGCTGGGTATATAAACCGTGAAAAGTATCCCGATTTGTAATCTTTTGCTTTAACGATATTTGTTATTGTGATTAATCTCTTGTAATTGAGCTTTAGTGATTGATTATTACTATGCATGCTTATTTTAACTGTGAATAATGAAAACCTGCATTCCAGGGCTTTAGTCTTTTGGTTTGTTGGCTAAATATTATTCACGCCTGACATGTAGCCTGTAATGTTTTAAGAATAAATCCATTTACTATCTAATATTCAGTTAGTTAAGATTGTGGTTAGTGATGGAAATGAACAAGGAAGTACGATGAAAAAACGGTTTTATTACCCAATGGTTGTGGTTTTCCTGTCGCCAGCCTTCTTTAACACTGCGTTTGCCGATTACAGTAAAGAGTTTGATCAATGCATTGATACTTGGGGATCTTCAACACAATCCGTAGTTAGATGTATGAATGAGGAATTGCAGACAAGGGATGAATTACTAAATAAGGCTTATAAGCAGTATATGGCTAGAATTCAAGATTTTCGTAAAGAAGATCTAAGAAATACCCAACGATTATGGATTAAATACACAGATGCTAAATGTGGCATGCTTTATCATAGCGAAAGCGGCTCTGGTGGGTTAGAGGATTCAAGTGATTGTATGATTCAAGAGACTACTCTGCGTACGAAAGAGTTAAATGAGGGTTGGTAGTGGAAGCATGAAAAGGGTTGAAACGTCTTTCCATCAAGTTATAAAAAAGCTCGATGAATAATTTAAATCGGGCTTTTTTATCTATCCGTTCTGGTTATTAATTGCCAATAATTTGATGATTAGTAAGGGGCGACATTCGGATCAACACACTGGAAAATCTGACCATTAGCGTTACTTTTTAACAGTAATTCATGGCTTAATCGTGCAACTTCTCCCCGAGTAATCGCGCCGTGCACTTCTTTATGTTGTGATAGCTCGCCTTGCTGGGTTGGCTCACCATCTTTTAGTCCGCCAGGTCGAAGAATCGTGTAATTCAAATTGCTGCTTTGTAGCCAAGCTTCAGCGAGTGATTTTTCACGTACTGCGCTGCCAAAGCCTGCTTTTGCACGGTCTGAAAGGTATTGCCAACTATCACCACAACCCAGTGAAGTAATTAACAATAAGTGTTGTGAAGTGCTTTGTTCTAATGCATTTGTTAAGTAGCGGTGACCAATATAATCGACGGGTGTATCAGAGCGAAAACTGCCCATTGTCGAGATATTAAATGTGTTGTCGGGTAGGGCAGAAACAGCCGCTTCAACTTGTTGTTTATCTGTTGCGTCACAACAAATAGACGTGATGTTGTGCTCGGTAAGCTTGGTATTTTTATTAGGGTTACGTGCAATGGCGATAACATTTATACCTTGAGCATAAAAGTAGTCTACCATTGCAGCGCCTAAACCACTTGAAGCACCCCAAATTGCAATATTCATTAGGTAAAAATCCATCTCAAATAACGGTAATGATAATAGTTTGCATTATTATAATGACGGAGTCATTAGTTTGGTTGATTATCTGTTTGTTATTAGTCCGCCTTAGAGGATTGCGCCAAAGAAAAAGCGCTGCCATATCAGTGATGACAACGCTTTCATTTATAGACTAGTTTTTGTTTCAAAGAGGGCGTTTGAGTCTTCGGCTTAGCCGCTCAATATTATTCTGTTAGCGGTAACTCGACCTCACCATTGGCAGTTGTTTTCCAGTTGAAAGTTTTATCATCTTTCCCTGTAATTTTCGCTGTACCGTTTGCCAACCAGCTGTGTAGATTATTGGTATCTTCATTATAGTTAAATGGCGTGGTATTTAATGATTCTGCCGTCCAATAGGTAACATCTATGGTTTTATCGTCACGGAAGAAGCCTCTGAAGGTAACGGTTTGTACTTCGGTGGTTTCATCTTCAGTAAAGGTAATTGAGTTATCATCAACAAGGCGATAATTTAATGTGCCGTCGCTGATGCTGGCAGCATGAAATTTAACATTTTCTTTAGTTTGAATTTTGAAGGTATCTACACTGGTGCGGTTAATATCTAATTCACCACTGGTCAATGAAATACTAGAAAACGGCACTTGGCTTGCTGCATTTTTATGATCGGCGATGTTACAGGTAAAACCTGTGATATCCATGTCTGGATTTTTTGCTTGCTCGGCGGTAAAGCACTGCCCAGCAATATAAAGTACGAGTGTATTAATATCGGTTGAGATCTGGGCATAATTTTGTTTTTGTTGGCTCGATAAGCTATCGATATTTAGCCCAACGGTTTCTACAATCGCATCTTCAGCATCATTTGAACCACACCCCAGCAATAAAGCCGATGTCAAAGCTAAAAGACTCCATTTTTTCATAGCATATTCCTATTGTTTATGTATGAAAGATCCCAACAAAAAAGTCAGTATCTAAGTAATCGTACTTTTGAGATTAGCTAAAGCTTTTTGATTTGATTGTCTTGAAAGTAATACTGTTATTCAATTAAAGATAATCGTTTCTCATTTAATAGGCACTCAGTGTTTAGCACTTTTCTGTCATAAATTGTTCACACTGGTAACGATCAATCATGCGGTTGATACTTTCAGGTGAAAGTAAGAGGTGTGGCTTACTCGGTAGTGATAACACAATATCAACTACGGGTAAGCTAGGCAGGTGAGGGGCGGTAAGCTCAATTAAATCCTTCGGCATGCTGCATTTCGCCATCGCAGAAATTGCCAAGCCTTGCCTTACTATGCCTTTGTTGGCCGTTGCGCTGCTACAACAACTGACAAGTTGATAATGTCGGTTACGTTTTATTAAGCCTTCAATGGCTGCACCGTGGAATTTACAGTCGCGTTGGAATAATACAATCGGTAGTGGTTGCTGATTAACAATGTCGTGCTGTGGCGAGCCAACCCATATGCCTTTGTCGGTTTGGAGAAAATAGCCTTCTTGCGAGGTTGGCGAACGCGTAACAATAGCGATATCAAGTCGATTACTGTCGAGTAAACCTTTTAAATGTACGCTTGGCGCACAGGTAATTTGCAAGCTAATGTGTGGGTGTTCTTCACGGAGTAAAGCCACAATATAGGGCAAGATAGATTCAGCATAATCATCAGGACAACCAAGGTGGATGGTTTGTTGCGGTAACTTGTTTTTAAGCTCTAACAAGGCTTCATCGTGGGTTGCGATGATTTGGGTGGCATGAGTTGCTAAGCGTTGCCCATCTTCTGTTAATACCAGCATTCGACCATCTTTAGTAAATAGCTGGGTATTGAGCTCATCTTCGAGCTTTTTCATCTGCATGCTAATCGCAGATTGAGACCGAAAACTTTGCTTTGCTACGCGGGTGAAACTGCCTGTTTCTACGAAAGCTAAAAAGCTTCTTAATGCATCAATATCCATATGATCTCCCTCTATTTAGCAATAAAAACATAGCGTTAAATTACTTTTATAACAAGCGATAAATACTTCAATATTATTGATAGTTGGTATTCGTATTTTACGATAGTCGAATGGTGTTTTGCTGATTACAGTTAACTTTATCAGTGAGGGCAGGAAAGTGCTTTTAATATGAATCCAGACAATACAAGGAGTGGTTATGGTTGTGTATGGCGATTTACAGTCGGGAAATTGTTTGAAAGTGAAATTGATTTTGTCACTGCTAGGGATTGAGCATCAGTGGCAGCACATTAATATTTTGGAGAACGAAACTCATACGCCTGAATTTTTAGCGCTGAACCCTAATGGAAAAATCCCTGTTGTGGTGTTTGATGATGGTCGGGTGCTGTTTGAGTCGAATGCGATTTTGAGCTATTTCGCAGAAGGCTCTGAGTATTTACCCCAAGACCATTTTCTAAAAGCTAAAGTCTATCAATGGTTGTTCTTTGAGCAGTATTCGCATGAACCTTATATTGCGGTAGCACGTTACATTCAAGTCTATTTGGGTATGCCAGCAGACAGAGTTGAACAGTATGAAGCGTTACATGCAAAAGGGTATAAAGCCCTCGATGTGATGGAGCAGCAATTGTCGAAATCAAACTTCTTGGTAGGTGACAATGTCACGATAGCGGATTTTGCGTTATATGCTTATACCCATGTTGCTGATGACGGCGGTTATGATTTACGTGGCTACCCACACATTAAGCGTTGGTTGAAAGCGGTGGGGCAGTTACATACCAGTGTTGATATGGAAGAAGCGGTTTAGTGACGATATCTTACGCTGATGGTAACAACGTGGGGAATAAAACATGAAGCTGGCACAACTCAATATCGCAAAGGCAAAATACCCATTAGATGCACCTGAAATTAAAGAGTTTGTTGATAACTTAGATAAGGTGAATGCAATTGCTGAAAACAGTGATGGCTTTGTGTGGCGTTTAAAAGATGAATCCGGTGATGCGACGAATATTCAGTTATTTGATGATCCTTCTATCATCGTTAATATGTCGATTTGGGACTCGGTGGATGATCTTAAAAACTTTATGTTCCGCACGCATCATAAAGACTTTATGCGCCGTAAAAGTGAATGGTTCTATCGCTTAACTGAAGCTAATTATGTTTTATGGTGGATTGAAGATGGTGAGATCCCCACGCCACAACACGCGGTGTCGCGACTTGATCATTTACGCGAACATGGTGAAACGCCTTATGCCTTTTCATTTAAATCACGTTTTACGCCAGACGATTTGTTGCTGCTTGATCGCGCTGATCAGTTAGCGAAAGAAACTCAGGCCTCTTTCATTATGCTAAGTACTGCTGCCGATAACTTAAAAGCGCAGAACTTATATGAAAAAAATCATTATGAAAAAGACTCTGAATTTTTTACTTATCTAAAGCATTGCTAACGGTTAGCATTGATTGCTGGCTCTTCATTACTTTGATGATCAAAGATCTTACTGGCAATAAAGGCAGTAAATGGAATGGTAAGTACAATACCGATACTGCCTGCTAAACCGTGAATAATGCTTAACGCGATCACTGGGGTATTCATAAACTGTTCAACAGGCATTGAAAGCCCCCAGACCATCATAATGGTGGTGAGTGAGCTACCAGCAAACGCTAATATTAATGTGTTTGTCATGGTACCCATGATGTCTTTACCTATGTTCATGCTGGCAAGCATCAATTGTTTGGGAGAGAGTTTGGGGTTGGCTTGTTGTAGCTCTTGATACGATGAAGCAATAGAAATGGCAACGTCCATCACGGCGCCCAGCGCGGCAATCATAATGGTGACAAACATCAGCCAACGCACTTGAATAGGATTTTCTGTGGCAAGGTAAATGACATCCTCACCTTTATCTAAGTAAATACCTGATAGGTGTGCCCATTCGCCAAAGGTTTGAGCAAAAATACCTGCCATGATAACCCCAACTAAGGTGCCTAATATCGCACACAGACTTTTCTTGTTATAACCAGAAACTAGTATGAAATTAACGACTATTTTTATTGCCATTAATTCGATAGTGACTAAGGCTGGGTTTATTCCGTCAAATATGGCTGGAATTAATACGCCGATGATCAGTGCTGCGGTGAAATACAGTGAAATCACAGCGTTTAAGCCTGCGCGTCCACCAAAGAATAAAATCAGCCCAATAAAGACAACTGCCATGGTATAGATGGGAGTGGTACGCTGGTGGTTAAATGCCCAAAAATGGCTACCGTGAATGGTTTCGCGGATCATCAATATGAATTCTGATCCTTTATCTAATAACACGTTATGTTGGCGGCTCAAGGGGTTATTAAGTTCAACGGTTTCATTGGTATGTTCACCTTCAAGTACTTTTATTTTTAGGTGCTGTGTACCGCGATAAATCCCAGGCGCTAAATCATCTTCAAATACATTTTCATCTATGATGTTTTCTACTTTTGCAGAAACGAAATGCTGAGATTGTGTTTTATTTGGATGGAAAGATTGGCTTAACAAAGGGGAGTAAAGAAAAATGGCTGTTGAGAGTGCGAAAATAATGATAGGGAAAACGTATTTTTGAAACATGTGGCCTACAGAGATAGTCAGAGAAAAAAGCGGTAGAGAATGTCTACCGCTTGGGTGTTAAAAGCTAAAACGATTAGCCATTGTTATTTGGATCAATAGTCCAGCTACAGCCAAGATTAAGTTCTTCTGGCGTCGCATCAGCTTTCTCAGCAGCTATGTTTGGGAAATAAGTGTTTTTATCGTACATGTTTAACGCTTTACTAATGCTAGGGTATTTCACGTTATCTGGGTTGATGTGAATACACAGTTGTTTATTAGTAAACTGCTTCCAGATATCGCTATTAGCACGGTTCTTTGTGATTTCACCGTTCGGTGTTAACTGCAAAATATGCCAGTTATTTGTGGTATTTAGGTGCTCATCGTTGATGCTAATACCGTTATGCTCTGTTACGTAAGCGGTGATCATATCTCGAATTGCAGGCACGTTTGCATCACTTGAATCGTAGAACACATCATCTTTCGTGAACCAACCGTTAGTTACCCCTTGAGTACCAAAGCGGTATGAGTTCAGTGCTAGTTTGTATGTCGCATTTGGATCAAACGCTTTACCGTCAACAAGGGTGATGTCAACACGTTCACCAGCAGGTTTTGTAAGATCGACGGTGTATTCAATAGCACCATCGAATAAGTCGTAGTTATACGCTTGAACCTCTGGGTTAAATGAAACGGTTAAATCACCTTCTTTGTAAGTATTGAAGTAGTTGTATGACCACTCCATGTACTCTTTCAGGTGGGCACCTGTGATGTTTACGCCAATGAGTGCGTTATCGTATTTGTACAGGTTTGCGGAGTCTTTACGCTGGTAGTTTTGGCCATCACGAAGGTTAGACGTGTCGCTAAATAACGCTGCAGCAGAAATTGTCGCCCCTGACTTTTCACGCTCGATGAACTGAATTAAGTCAATCAGTGCGCTGTCTTGTACTTTTGCTTTGTGAATAGTGCTGTATAGACGCGTACCTAAGTCATCAACAAAGTAGTCTTCGTTTGTTGCTTCATCAGCACCGCCATCGCTAACAAAGTCACCGTCTACTTTCCCCAAAGTTTCTATAGCATCATTTACAGAACGGGTATGAATATCTTGGTATTCATCAACCATGTTCTGATTTTCTGCGATTTCTTTGGTATCAAGATTAGAAAGGGTGGTATCAACGATTTTCCATTTACCTGACGCATCTTTTTTAACGTCAATTTTCGCCATCGCTAAGTCTGAACCCCATTTACCCGGTTCAATGATTTTTACTGATCCTTGGCGATTACTGTCGTCGTATTTACCTGATTTTGCTTTGTCTTCAACTAGACCACTCTTCACACTAATGTCGTTACCGTTAGGATCGCCTTTTTTCACGGTTTCAATGTATGTTGCGTGTTCGTGTCCTGCCATGATCACATCAAACTTATCAGCTAGCTCTGCGGCAATATTGTATACACCAACACCTTGATCGGTTCGACCTAAGTGCAGCGCACCGACAATAATATCCGGTTGGTGGCGAGCAATAACATCGTCAACCACAGCACGTGTTGCATTTAGCTCGTCTTCAAACTTCAAGCCCTTGAAATGCTCTGGTGCTGACGCTTCCCAGTTAGGTACATAAGAAGGGGTTAAGCCAATAACCGCTACTTTACAGCCGTTAACGTTAAAAATTTGGAAGCCACGCAGATAGTTTGCGTTATTTGATTCCCATTTGATGTTGCTAGAAATTACTGCGCCATCAAAGTTTTCTAAGTTACGGTCAAGGAATGAACGATCAAAGTTAAATTCGTGGTTACCTGGCACCCATAAGTCGTAATTAAGATATTGTAACGCGTCAATCATTGGATGCGTTTCCATATCATTAAATAGCTGTGCTGAGTTGCCTTGTACCGTATCACCAATATCTAACAGAATAAGGTTAGGATCTAAAAGGCGTTGTTGCTCTAAGATAGTAGCAATACGGGTTAAACCTGCGTGTTTGTCTTCAGCATCAATGGCGTAGTCATAGCCGCGAAGGCGACCGTGTAAGTCAGAGGTTGCGGCTAATGTGATAGTTTGTTTGTTTACTTGCTGATCACCTTTACTCACGACTTCTGGGGTGTGGGTTAGTGTTTGTCCATCAATAACTTTATTGTTGTCATCATGGTGGTGGTGATCATCATTACAGCCAACAAGGGCGATAGAGACAGCTAGGCTTAATGACAGAATTTTAAATTTGCTCACTATTCGAGTTCCTTAACGAATATAAAGATAGTTTCTCTGTAGGGTAGAAACGGCGCGATAATAGGGGGCGAATGTAAGCGTTGTGTCAGTGCTATATGATGCTTCTGTCATTGATGTAAAGAATGGGACTTTGCTTGTAAATTCTTATTCTGAATAATTTGAGCCATTAAGATGAAAATATTAATAAGGGTGAAATAAGCATGACTGGTCAATATTGTGTTGTTTTAACAACGTTTTCAGATCCCAAGGTAGGGAAAACTATTATCAATGAACTGATTAGCCAGCGTTTAGCGGCGTGTGTACAGGTGATGCCTATTCAGTCTTATTATCACTGGCAAGGTGAAGTGAATTGCGATCAAGAGCAGCAGGTGCTTATTAAAACCAAAACATCACTGTTTGAAGAGGTTAAAGCCACGATTGTTGCGCTTCATGATTATGAAACCCCTGAGATCATTCAATTACCGATCACAAATGGTTTTGGTGATTACCTTTCATGGATTGACAAAGAATGTCGCTAATTTAACCCAGTAAGTTAAAAACAGTGACTTTTCTTTGATTTATCTATTGGGTTTAGGTAAAACTAAAGCATATATTGTGTTGCTAATTTGATAAATAACATAAATTTTCACCTTAAAAGTGAACGTAAAGGTAAGGCAACACACAAGGATGAGATAAACCGTGGCAAAAGACATTGCTACGGTTTTATAAAAATTAAGCAGGTGCTATCGATGAGGTAACGCACTGTGACAACATGGAAGTGAGCATTTATGTCGGATCAATTTCAACCCACCCCTGAATCTGAACTGCGTGTCCGTTATAACGACATTACACGCGGTGTTTATTTTATTGGTACAACACCACCAAAAACCAGTACGCCGATTGAAGATGTTGAAGGTATCGCTGATCGGTTAGTTGATCGTATTCGTGATCTCGCGATTGATGGTTTGATTGTTTACGATATTCAAGATGAAGCATCACGTACCAATAAGCCGCGTCCGTTCCCTTTTAAATCGACTCATGATCCTCGTCATTACTCATCACTATTGAATAAGAAAACCGACCGTCCTGTGATCACTTATAAGAGTGTGGTGCAGTCGGAAACTGAAGCGTTTGATGAGTGGCTAAATGAAGCGTGGGATGAATACCGTGTACGTGACATGGTATTAGTGGGTAGTCCATCGGCGAAAAATGATGTTTCACTGCCATTATCAACGGCATATCAAACGCTGGCTGAAAACCGTAATGACTTCTTTACTGGCGGTATAATGATTGCAGAGCGTCATGCAAAGAAAGGTAATGAGCATGAACGTTTGATTGAAAAGTATAAGCAAGGTTGTAACTTCTTTATTTCTCAAGCGATTTACGATACTCAAGCGACGATTGATATTCTGACGCGTTACGCGATTGAGTGTAAAGAGCAAGGTTTGAAACCGCAGCGTATTATCTTAACTTTCTCACCTTGTGGCAGTGCGAAAACACTAGAGTTTATTGAGTGGTTAGGGGTGAGCGTTCCAGAAGCAACAAGCCTACGTATTCTAAATGCGGAAAACCCACTGCATGAGTCGATTAAGATGTGTTGTAACAGCTTAAATCAGATCTTAGATGCGGTAGTAGAGTATGACTTACCACTAGGTTTAAACATTGAAAGCTTAACTAACCGTAAAGAAGAAATTGACGGTTCTATCTTACTTTACAAGTTGCTACGTTCTTCAATGGATAGCCATTTAGCAAAACATGAATTCCGTTTGTTAAAGCGTAAAGCACGTGCGAATAAACTTGCATCTGCTTAAATTGTTCTAGCAACAAAGATCGCTAATAAAATGGCTACCGACTTGAAAAAGCGGTAGCCACTTTTGTATCTATTCCGTTATCAATTCTCTTTGGAGAGAATAGCGTTAAGGTTTAGGTATTTGGCAATTCTCTTTGGAGAGAATAGCGTTAAGGTTTAGGTATTTGGCAATTCTTTTCTGATGCGGGTTCGCAGCCTCCGGTACATAATATATCACCAAGGTCGTTTTTTATCGCAAAGCCACCATCTTGTTTGGAGCACTGGTAGTTATCTTGTCGGTCTTTGATGCATTGCCCTTTACCACATAATGGGTTGCCGAGTTTATCTGCGTAAATATGACCAAAAGGTGGCGGGCATACATAGTCACCTAAGGTTGTTTTTAGACAGTAACTAGCACTCCATGACGGGAGAGAAAACAAGAGTAATGTTGCTAATAATATCGATCTCACAATGTATTCCTTTTCGCTAGTTTGAAAGCTGTAACGTTATATAAGCTATATGGCTTATTAAAAATCTGGCTATAGACCAAATTATAATGAAAAAAATGGCTACCATGTGGGTAGCCATCTTTGTATTGTTACTTATTAGTAGTCGGTTATCGGTAATAGTTCAATTACATCAAACCCAGTACCGACCACCAAATTAAGCCTGTGGTCATAAAGATAATGGCACCACCAATGGAAATGACCAGTCCGATCTTCATCCATTCTTTATCGTTGTGGTATTGGTAGCCCATCAAAAGTGGATTACGGGCGTGACTATAAGTCGTTAAGTTACAGCCAATGTTAGTAATACCAGCAACCGCTAAAATGGCGATTAATGGGTTAACACCTAAGACCATTAATGAGCCGATAATAACAGGCCCGAGTGCCACGACTTTCGCTGTACCCGATGCAAAAAAGTAAGCCGTTAATAAGTAAAAGCCCATCATTACAAGCAAAATAAGGGTTGGACCTGCATTGCCCATGCTGCTACTGATCATGTCTGAGACGCCATGTCCCACCCAACCAGTAAAGCCTAAGGTTTTTAATTGGCTTGCCATGCCCATTAATACCGCGAACCAGATCAAGGTATCCCATGCGCCTCTTTCTGCTTTAACGTCATTCCAATTTAAAACGCCAAGCACTAATAGTGCAGATAAACCAATAAATGCTGCAGTAGTTGAGTGAAGGCTTAATGCTTTACCGCCAACCCACATTATGATTAAGGCGATAAAGACGGCGATCAGTTTCCATTCTGCTTGTGTCACTTTCCCCATTTTCTTTAATTCAGCACGGGCAAACTCAGGTGCTTCTGGGGTTTGCTTGGTTTCTGGATTAATAAACTTATAAAGAATAAAAGGGATGGTGATTAATAACACTAATGCAGGAATTAATAAGTACATTGCCCAATGGGTAAAAGTCATATTGATATTTGCAACAGACGCTGCAATACCGACTAATGCTAAGTTACCTGCAAACCCTGTTTGAAAACCCACAGCTGATGCATCGTTCATTGCACTGACCGATGAGATCAAATACTTGCCAAGCTTGCTGTCGTCTTTATTAATGGTTTTCGCGAGAGAATCGGCAATAGGAGAAACAATGGCGGAACGCGCGGTATTACTAGGCGTTGCAGGCGCAATAAGGAAATCAGCTACACCTAAACAATAAGCAATACGCAGTGAGGATTGACCAAAATAACGTAATAAGACTAAAGCAATTCGGCGACCTAACCCTGTTTTGGCGAAGGCTCTTGCAATCATAAAGGCGATCACAATAAGCCAGATCAAGACGTTATTAAAATTGCTGGTGGCTGCCATAATTGCCGCTTTGGCGCTGGTTTCCCCTCCTGCGTGCAATACGGCATAAACGGATACTGAAATAATAGCGACAGCACCTGTTGGTAAAACATTAGCGACAATCGCAGCAATCGTTGCAATAAAGATAATTGCGGTGTGGTAAGCGGGTAAGGATAAACCCGAGGGAGGAGTGAATTGCCAAGCGATAATACTTAAGAGAATGATAACAACAGAAGGGATAAGTTTAATCGCTAATAGCGGCTCTGTAGGACTGGCTATAGACGATGATTGTTTCGCGTGTTCCATAAAAGCTCAACAGTTATCAAATTATGCTCTTATGGTATTTAAAAGGTTGTGCATTGCCTATGATCTGGATCAGAAGTTATTCCTTCTTGTAATAATCTTATTGGTAATATTTTATATGTCAGACATTTAAAATAATTGCAGCTCAAGGCTGTAAATGTATTCTGTGATAGACAGTGGTGGGATCTTATCAAAGGAGCTTACAATATAAGGTAAAATTGACCTGTTTTGAAAATAGGTAGGCTAACGGTGATTAAATTTGTTATGAACATGTATCCACAAATCTATTGTGTGGATACATGTTATACATTTACTTTTTAACAATATGGTGAATATATTCTGCTTGCACTTTTTTAGTAAATGCGTTGGGTCTTAATGCTTGAACTTGGTTAATGATGTCTTCTAATTGCCAGTTTTTTTCTAATAATAGGTGAGCGGCAAGTAAGCCTGTTCGTCCAGAACCTCCCATACAATGCAGTGCGACTTTTTCACCGTTATCTAATGCTTGGTGTAGTGCTGGGGAAATAGCATCCCAATGCGGCTGAAAGCTTGCATCTGGAGCGCAATCATCTTCTATTGGGATATTGAACCATTGAAGTCCGACTTGCTGAACAACCAGTGGTAAAGCATCTACATTCTTTGCTTTCATTTCCTTCATACTTAACGCGGTGACAACAACAGTGACGCCTTGCGTTTTTAATTGCTCAATACTTTTATCTAGCGATGTACCTTTTGTTCCCGGACAAGGGGTAAGTACCAATCCTGCCGAGTTCTTACTTATTGGTAATTCCCATGTTGGATGTGTCATACGGTATTTCCTTATTGTATTTTCCATTTCCAAACAGTTATACACTGCGATTATGACATATATGATTATTCATATGTATTGCTTTAAGGAAATGTCATTAATGATTGACCTCAGGTTAACGTGAGGTTTTATCCTGCGTTGAGGTTTACTGAGTTAATAAGGAAATTTCATGAAAGCGATTGCTATTGTTTATTTTTCACAAACAGATGTTACGGGTGCGTTAGTTGATGCGTGTTGTCATGAGCTTGAACTAGAACCCGTGGAGATGATTACACATAAAATTACAGGATCTGAGATTGTTGAAGGACGATTTGTTAATCACGATTTAATGGCAAAGCTACAGTGTTGCCAAGCGATTATTTTTGCCTCGCCAACTTATATGGGATCGGTATCGGCGCAGTTCAAAGCTTTTGCAGATGCGACAAGTGATATATGGTGCGATCAGAAATTAGCTGGAAAGATAGCGGCAGGGATCACCTCTGGCGGATCACCTAATGGCGATCAAACTGAAACGCTTCGATATTTTCAAATACTAGCATCACAACATGGCATGATTTGGGTTGGGATAGATAAGACTTCAAATTACAGTTCATTGGGCGTTAATCGGTTAGGGTGTCAGACGGGCGTTGTTGCAACATCAGAGGGGGGAAAGCCCTATGCTAATGATATTGCTACTGCAAAATATTTAGCGCGTCGTATTTATCAGTTTATTCAGTAAGTTGGTTTCAAGTTACACTGTAAGTTAATAGACGCGCTTATTTTCAATCATTAGCGGATTATCATTTCCGCTAATGATTATGTATGTTTTATTGTGCTAACTGCTCTTCTAAAGTTGAAATACGAAGCTCAAGTGATTGGATATAATCCAATACGCTTGCGCCATTAATTATAAGTTTGTCTGCTTCAATCAGAGGGGTTGTTAAACCGCCAGCATTAAGTGTGGTTAGGCTCTCTTGACCATAAACACGTTCTTGAAATTGTAAGCCGCTCGCTTTGAGTTTAGTTTCGTAGTTGGCGAAAGAAACTGGATCGTGTTTGATAGTTAACTCAGTTGAGTTCACCATTGTTTCACTTTGTCCGCCTTCCATCTTATTAGTGACATAAATAGAATCTTGAGTGATTTCAGTATAGTTGGTTAAGCCATTGCCAGATAAAAAGCGATTGGCAGTTACGCTGCTTTCAAAATCGTGAGGGCGTTCTGTACGTTTGGTATTTAATCCATATTGACATTCAGAAATATTTTCCCAAAACCATGAACTGTTAACATTCGTTCCTTTCTGTGGCGTATTTTGTGCTCGATAGAACGCTCCGTCTTTTTGTATTTCATCGCCATTAATATATTGCTGTTGTGGATCATATTGTGGGCAAGTAGCGGCGACAGAAGGGATAGATACTAGAGCCAACAGTGTTGTTATTGTAGATGTAGAGAGTTTCATTACCTTTCCTTATTAATTATATGAATAATTGAAGCAATATCGTTCTACTAGGTTTGTTACTGAAGTGTTAATTTCTGTTTGTTCAGTTATGCATAATTGCGATATAGTTCTCAGGCTAATGAAACCTCAACAATATATGCGACTAAGGTTTCTTGTTATGCGTCCTATTTGCCTTTTAGGAATTATTTAGAGGGGGGGGAAACTTGTTTGCTAGTGCTTATCAAAAAAGTCTTTATTACGAATATATTTTTGCATGAAGTGATAGCTAAAAGGGCGCATGATCCAACTAATTATTGATCGTGATAATCGTATTATGGTGGGAATATTTCGGTAAATTTTACCGTTGTGTAACCAAAGCATTTGCCCAACGTGCCAATGCATAAAAGGAATGGCGGGTAGAAAGGTGACAATATCAAGATCACAACAGATGCGATAGGTTTGTTGGTGAAGTGGATAATGCTTTTTAAAACTCCAAAAACCTGTAGCTGGCTGTCCGAAAGTGACCACACGCTTTATTGCTTTTGGGTAGTATTGGTATAAGTAGTCAGCACTGAGTACTGCCATTGCACCGCCAGATGAGTGCCCTGTTAGGGTAATATGCTTACCTGATGCAATTAGAGGTTTTATAACCGCTTGGATTTGCTTGATGATTTCGTTGTAATGGGATTGAGTACTGTACGAGGTTAAATGTGATGCTTGAAAGACATCTAGCTTTTGACTGTCACTTAAATCTGGATGACATTGATGAAAAGCATAGTTACGTCTTATGCTTTTTTGATGTATCAGATAATGATACCCCCAATGAACATGATATGGCTTAGGTTGTGATTCAACCTTTTTGGGAAAACACGCAAGGTTTAGTAGCCAATCCCATATGTTTTGTGAACCTTTAAAGACCAAAACGACGTCTTTACTCTCGCCCCATAAAATACGAATAATAGGGCGTCCCCAGCGGTCGATAATTTCTTCTCTACCCTCAGGCAAAAAACCATATTGGGTATGATCAAAATCATCAGGATAAGCAAGGTGACATAAAATCGCATATTGTTCATATTGATAGCGTTTTAGTTTCTTCATCGTATTCTGATTTGAGTTAACTTATTCACCAGCATAAACACAATATTTATCAATCTAATGACAATGGAAGAAAGAATAGGGGAAGCCCAACCTAAACATCATGAATTAGGTTGGACTTAATTAATGAGCACTCAGGATAAATAAACTCTTTGGGGGGAAAGAGCTTAGGTTAATGTTCATTAAGCTACAAATAGGTTTGTAGACTTATCAATATTTACGTAGATATCACACTGTAAGTAAGGCAATACTTGTTTTCATATCGACTGTTGTATTTTTACGCTAAAATGAGGAAGTTAAAAGAGAACAATACAGGGAATAAGGTTTCCTCTTTATGAGTGGTCAACGATTAAAATTACAATTCCAACGTTTGTACAACCATTTCTCAGGCAGGAATACTGAGACAAACCTCCATGATATTTCTGAGGTTTTATTTTGTACACGTCGTAATGTGCGTATGGTCATAAACAAAATGGTCGATAAAGGCTGGATCGATTGGCAGCCTGCCGTTGGGCGTGGAAAGCAATCACGCTTAATATTTAATAGCACTGACAGTGAGTTACAGTTTATGCAAGCGCGTAAATTAGTGACTGACGGCAAGTTAGAAATGGCCTTGTCGGTTTTAGAAAATAATGCTGAAAAGCTCGTGCAATTGATCCATGAGCAGCTTGGTATTTCGCATGTTCATGGTCGGCAAATTGTGCGACTACCTTATTACCGTAGCTTCGGTAATCTTAATCCTCTCAAGCCGCTTCGACGTTCAGAGCAACATCTAGTTAAACAAATATTTAGCGGATTAACTCAATTTAATGAGGAAAAAGGGGAAGTCGAACCGGATATTGCTCATGCTTGGGAAATGATCTCAACAAGGCATTGGCGGTTCCATATACGCCCTGCGATTCGTTTTCATGATGGGCGGTTACTTGAAAGCGATGATATTATTCAAACCTTTAATAAAGTGAAACAACAAGCGTTGTTTAAGCATATTGATGATGTTATTTCGCCCTTTGCTAATACGATAGATGTGTATTTAAAACGCGATGATCTTCACCTTCCTGCGCTATTAGCAAATATCAGTGCGGTGATTCAACCTGCAGATAATCATCGTCGTTCTGATGCAACCACATTTCCGGTTGGTACGGGGCCTTATAAAGTCACGATTAATGATAAGCAGCGTTTAAAACTTGAAGCATTTGATATGTATTTTGGTTTTCGTGCATTAACAGACGTGGTGGAAATTTGGATATTAACGGGTTTTTCTGCTTGTTATTTAAAGCCATCACTAGAGTTAGCGCAGACACAAAGTGCAACGGTATCTAATAAGTTAAGTTTAGATCAAGGCTGTAATTATTTATTATTAAATAGAAATAAAGGTTTAGCTCAACAAAAAGTTTGGCTAGATTATTTTCAATCTCGTTTAAACAGTTTGAGTATTATGCGCCATTTAGATCTTAATAAAGTCTCTAATTTTAAGATGATTAATGCTTATGGTCTATTACCAGGATGGATTTGCGCAACGGAATATCCACACGATATTGTTGTACCAACGACTAAACGCTCTGTGACACTGGCCTATCAACAAGAACATCCTATTTATCCTTATATGGCTGAATTGATAGCTGAAATATTAGCTAAAGATGGTATTACGCTAAAAGTAATTGAAATTGCTTTTGAAGATATCATGCAAGGTAAACAAGCCGATAAAATAGATCTCTGGTTAAACGGTATGAGCCTTGGGAGTGATAGAGCCGATGCGATATTACCGTGGCTATATAACTTTGAGCAAATTGAACGAGCGATGCCGTCTCAAGCATTTAAACAACTTGATACTCTTATTGATAATTGGCGGATGAATATTACACCTGAATTTCCATTAGAAGAGATTCAGAACTTATTGGTCAATACCGGTCAAGTATTACCATTATTCCATGCGTGGTTAGGTGTTGATGGTAACGGTGAATTGGAAGGGATGGCGTCTAATCAATTAGGTTGGTTTGATTTTAAATCGGTGTGGGTAAAACCAAGACACTAAGTCATGTCATTAAGTTTTGAAGTAAAAATAATAAGTAGGCGTTAAATAACACCTACTTATTTTATTTAATTATCGTTGTGATTTTCTTCAAATTCGAGAATATCACCAGGTTGGCATTCAAGTAATTCACACAACTTATCTAAGGTTGAAAAGCGTACTGCCTTCGCTTTACCATTTTTGAGAATAGATAAGTTTGCCTCTGTCATCTCCATAGCTTGAGCCAATGCTTTTAATCGCATTTTGCGTTTAGCCATCATGACATCTAAGTTAATACGTATTGTCATCGTCGGCTCTTAAATAGTTAAATTTTGTTCATCCGCAAGAATATAAGCTTCTTTCATCACCCATGAGATTATCAGTACAACGAGTCCCATAATAAGGGTTAAAAAGTCTACACCTACAAAACTAAAAGCAATCATTCTTTGTCCTGGTGGATTATTGAAACTGAGTACGAGAGTCATGATTGCTTGGTAAATCATTGAGCCGCCGACCCAATAAAATATGCTGTAGCCAAGCTTCTGGTAAATAGTTGCATTTTCTAAGGTAAAGATATTGTTATTTTCATAATTACGGAAGAGTTTAATTAACTTTGTTAGAGCATACATGATAATTGAGCAATAAATTAGGCTAACTAACGTTGCTATGAGTCTTGTTGTGAGTGTTAATGGCACTTGAGTAATATTATGTAAATCATCATATGATGTTTGTACTATTCCAGCGTTCGTTAAGTAGGCATATGGCGTATCTATGGTTAGCCAAAAATAGCAAACTAATATAGGCGTTAAAACGAAAAATAGTTGAAATAGTATACGAGCTCTTTTACTTTGCTTTTGGATATTAGACATGTGCTACCTCTTAAGTTGATGAGGCAAGGATAGAGACTAAACTTGAGATAAGCAATAAAAAATTATCGTTTTACGATAATTTATTTGTTTAATTATTTGTGGTGAAAAAGTATTTTTTACTGTAATGTTATGATAGATAAAGAAAAAACGAGCAATATTCACTTTTCTATGTGGAAAGTGAATATATGCTCGTTTTGATGTGCAGAATGGGATTTAATTTTTTGCCGAATATTTTAGATTCAAATGCTGTTGTGATTCCATAAAAGCGACATGCAAGTTAATGAGCTGGACACTTTCTTGCTGCCATTGAGGATCAGTTTGATGTTGGCAAAACTCAACCATAGCAACAATGATTCGATCTAGCTTTTTTAAGCACCAACGCTTTAGCTCTGCGCTATAACTTGCATCACATACGACGGCTTGAAGCTTGGCATAAGAAAGTTGAATGTAACCAAATGCCTGCTCGTTATAGCCTTGATGTTGATAATATTTAGTTAAGCGAAAACACGCATCTAACCAATAGGCTAAAGCTTCACTGCCAGTCTCATTGTCTAATTCATCCATCATGCTACTAGGCGTTTGTTGAATGAGAGAAACCAACTCTGAAAAATCATGGTTATGATTGGGTTGGTACCACGCTTTAACTGATTCTAACCAGCAGTGAAGTTTTATCATGCGATTTTATCCTCTTTAAGTGCGGCGACTTGCGCTTCATCCCAGTTTGCAACAAAGTGATTGTCTGCAACTTGGCGATGTCCTGAAACAGATTTTAGACTTATTGCACGGATCTTATCTGCGCTCTGTGAGTAATCTGGTTCTGAATTCACTAGTTTATTAAAGGGTAGATCAGGATCCGGCACTGCAGAGATTAATAATTTGGTATAAGGGTGTTGTGGGTTACGCAAAATAGAGCGCGTATCTCCCCATTCCACAATACGACCACGGTACATTACGGCGGTTTCTTCGGCGATATAATGCGCAGTGGCTAAGTCATGAGTAATATATAAAAAGCCAATACCTATTTTATCTTTCATTTCTTTCATTAGGTTTAACACACCTAATCGAATAGAAACATCAAGCATTGAAGTGGGTTCATCTGCTAGGATGATTTCAGCACCAACACCAATTGCACGTGCTAGATTCACACGTTGACGTTGACCACCACTGAGTTGGTGGGGATATTTGTCGAGATCTGCAATGGGTAACTCAACTAATTCCATTAGTTCATTTAAACGCTGCTCTACTGCTTCTTTTCCCTTTACTTGCTTATGAATTAATAGCGGGCGAGTGAGGTGATGGCGAATAGTATGAGTGGGATTTAACGATCCAAATGGGTCTTGAAATACCATTTGGACTTTACCGCGATAATTTAATACATCTTTACGTTTACAAATGGTATCAACATTATCGCCTTTAAATAAAATTTCGCCTTTTGTTACGCCGTGAACTTTAGTAATGAGCTTTGCACAGGTACTTTTACCGCAGCCAGATTCACCAACGAGTGCTAGAGTGCGCCCCTTATAGAGCTTAAAACTAATATTATCAAGAGCACGAAAGATTTCAGTTGAACCAAAACCACCGCCAGCAGTGAACTCTTTCACCACATTATTTAATTCAATAATTGGTTGTTCCATTACGATATTTCCTCTGCTGAGATAGAAACGTGTGGGGCGTCTTCATGAATATTAGGGAATGATGCCCATAACTTTTGAGTGTATGGGTGTTGTGGGTTGTTACGGATTTCACGGGCTTGATTGACTTCAACAATTTCACCGTATCGCATAACGGCAATGCGATCACAAAGTTGACTCATAAGAGCAAGATCGTGAGTAATAAATAATACAGAGAAATCGAATTCTTTACGTAGTTGATAAATCTGTTGCAGAATCTCACGTTGAACAACAACATCAAGCGCTGTGGTTGGTTCGTCCATAACGATAAGTTTTGGGTTTAGACATAGCGCTATCGCAATAACGAGCCTTTGACGCATACCACCACTAAATTGGTGAGGGTATTCAGATAAACGCTCGCGAGGAATATTAACCAGATCTAGCAGTTTTTCCGCACGCTCTTTCGCTTGCTCATTGCTGTAGCCAAGGTGATGGCGCATTACGTCAGCAAATTGCTCTTGAATAGGGAGTACGGGATTGAGGGAGTTCATTGCACTTTGGAATACCATCGCAATGTCTTTCCAGCGAACAACACCCATTTGTTGTTCAGTTAATGCGATAAGGTTTGTACCGTCATATTCAATACTTCCTTTTGTGATAAGTGCTGGCGGCTTATGTAAGCGATTAATAGCAAAAGCGATAGTACTTTTACCACATCCCGACTCACCCGCTAGGCCGAATATTTCACTTTTACCGATATCAAAACTGACTGATTTTACGGCTTTAAAGTCGCCATTGTCTGTAATGTAGGTGACTTCGAGATCACGTACTTTCAGTATTGGGTCTGAATGAAACGCTTGTTCCATGATGCTCTCCCTGCAAAGATAAAACTATATGATAATGAAAGTGATTATCATTAATATTCAAATAAGCTAAATGAGTGGGAATCGAGTTGCAAAGGTTCAAGTTAAAGAAAGTGAGGTAGGTATCAAAAAATCATGCAAAAGTTGAGTATTTTAAAGATATCTACCTATAGAGATAATCGTTATGTACAAAAAGGTTTTAGAGGGAGTAATAAAAGAAAAAAGAAGAAAAGCCCACACAAGATTATATTGCAACATTGTGTGGGAAGAGGCATAAATGATTAGAGAACTGCTTTTAAAGCTGCGATAAAAATATCAATATCGTCTTTTGTAATGTCTAAATGAGTGACAAATCGCAATGGGTTTCCTGTTGAGATCAAAATGTTTTGCGCTTTTAATGTTGTCGCTAATTGAGTTTGATCTATCTTGTTATCGACTTTTGCAAATAAGATATTGGTTTGTACGTGACTCATGTTTACATCAAAACCATTTACTGTATTTAATTGTTCAGCTAAGTATTTAGCATTGGAATGATCATCAACTAAACGGCTTGTATTTTCAGTCAGTGCAATTTTACCGGCAGCAGCAATGATTCCTGCTTGGCGCATGCCGCCACCGAGAACCTTACGCCATCGACGAGCACGCGCGATTAGTGCTTTATCACCAAGTAATAGTGACCCAATTGGCGCACCTAAACCTTTTGATAAACAAATGGTGAAAGAATCAAAGTATTTAACAATTTCAGTGATATCGACATTGAGTGCGGCGGCTGCGTTATAAACACGCGCACCATCAAGGTGAAGCTTTAAGTTATGTTGATCAACAAATTCACGTGCTTGTTGAAGGTAGCTTAGCGGTAATACTTTACCATTGATGGTGTTTTCGAGACTAAGAAGTGTTGTACGGGCAAAATGGGGATCATCAGGTTTAATTGCAGCTGCCAATTTTGCAAAGGGAAGTGTACCGTCAGGGGCATTGTCTATCGGTTGAGGTTGGATAGAACCTAACACAGCTGCACCACCGCCTTCAAATTTATAATTATGTGCTTGTTGACCACATAAATATTCATCTCCACGTTCACAGTGTGCCATTAATGCCAGTAAATTAGCTTGAGTACCTGAACTACAAAAAAGTGCAGCTTCAAATCCATGGCGTTCCGCTGCAAAATGTTCTAAATCATTAACGGTTGGATCATCACTATAAACATCGTCACCAACTAGTGCTTGGGACATAGCTTGACGCATTAAGGGGGAAGGGCGAGTTACTGTATCTGAACGAAAATCTATCATTTATTATCAGCTTCCTATTCTGTTTTATTTACTATATCACTGCGTCCTCTTTGCTTTCTATAGTCGTAGATTCTTGTTATTAAGCATATGATGACACTATGTTTAAAACGGATAATGTGACAATTATATTAATGTTGCATTCTTATAAAATATATTGGCTAAAGCATCTACACTTAAGAGGTCGGTTATTTATTGTGCAATTATTGAAGAGACTCTGAGTACGGCCACACTAGGAGGATGATGTGATGTTAGTGGAACAACGAGATTTTACCTTACTAGGTAAAAATCAGCGGCATGCTCATATTAGCGTAATCCCAACGGGTAAGTTACGCGTTAATATTCTTGAGGATAATGCAGAGCAAGAGGCTGAATTCTCACAATTATGGTTTAGTAAGACCGGAACAAAAACATTGCTAGTCTGCCGAGATGAATCGAAAATCAATTGGCAACTAGATCTTAGAAATCAAGACGCGAAAGAACTCGAACACCTTATTGAATCAGCGCAAGAAGATTATGAAATCTTAATGCGAGATTTATAACTATCATCAACCCTGGTGAATGGTTTGGTGGGTCAATTTGTGATTTTGCGATATGAGTGTGTTTAACCCTGCCAGTAACTAGCAGGGTTTTTTCAGTTTCTAGGGGTAGGTAAAATAAGGCTCGCTTTCAAACCGCCGCGCTGGCTTTTACTTAAAATTAAATCACCACGATAACTATGTGCTAGCTCATTGACTATGTTTAATCCAAGCCCTGTTCCTGGAGTACTTTCATCTAGTCGTACTCCACGGTTAAGTACTTGTTTGCATTTTTCTTCAGCAATACCAATACCGTCATCTTCAATAACAAGTGTAATTTGACCTGACTTGCCGGACTCTTGATAGACGCGAATCAAAGAGTTAGCCCATTTATAGCTATTTTCAATTAAGTTACCGATCATTTCATCAAGATCTCGACTTTCCACCGCTACCATCACATCACTTTCTAGTTCATTAACAAGAATGATATCGCGAGTAGCATAGACTTTATCCATAGCTAATGAAATGGCATCAACGCGGCTAGAAACAGCTGTTTTTGCGGCGAGAATATTTATGGCTCCAGCCATACGAGCACGGCCTAAATGGTAATCAATATGCTGCTGTAGTTGTTGTAGAGCTGGTTCTAGCTTGGCTTTTGTTGGCTCATCAAGTAAAGCAACTTCATTATTTAAAATAGCTATTGGGGTTTTTAATGCGTGAGATAAATTTCCTGAGTGATTACGTGCGCGTAACAATAACTCTTGATAGTGAAAAAGTAGGGCATTAAGATCATCAATAACAGGTTGGATTTCAACCGGATAAAGCCCTGTAAGCTCAGTAGAACGGCCTTCTCGAACTAGCTTTAAATTACGGCGTAATTTACGTAGCGGCCACAGTGACCAGCTAACTTGTAATGTAGTCAGCGTTAGAATACCAATAGCCATAATGGTCAAAATTAGCCATAAACCACGTGTTAGCTGTTGTAAGGTTTTGAGTAATCGATCTTGATTAATAGCAACTGAGAGTTCTACTGGATAATCACTATCAGGCAGTAAGAATTTACGCTTAACTACGATTAAAGACTGTTTGTTAGGACCTTCAAATCCATCTTCGTTATTCCCTGAAATGGTAGTATCCCATAACGAGCGTGAACGTAGATGCTGGTTATTGAGTTTGAGTGACCAATACAAACCGCTATAAGGGGAGTTAAATCTTGGGTTAGATAATCGACCATCAAGAAATACACGACCATGCGCATCAATATCGACGAGCGCTGTAATTTGATCAAGGTATAAATAAAGCTGAGTTTTTTCTTGGTCTATGAGGTAGCTTTTAATAAAGCTTGGCACAAGATAACCAGCCGTTAGTGTGATCGCTAATAGCCATATTGCAGCTGCGCTTAATAGGCGATTACGAATACTTGGCTGGCCTTTTTTACGCTTATTAATTCGCATTGATCCGATACCCAAGGCCGCGAACTGTTTTTATAACATCATTACCAATTTTCCGGCGGATACGACCAATGAATACTTCAATTGTGTTTGAATCGCGATCAAAATCTTGTTTATAGATGTGTTCAACTAATTCTGTACGCGAAATTACCTTGTCAGTATTATGCATAAGGTAAGATAATACTTTGAATTCAAGTGCAGTAAGATCAATAAGTTGACCTTCCCAAGTTACCTTGGATGTACGTGTATCAAGGCTTAAATTACCTGCTTGAATAACAGGAGAGGCATTACCTGTTGAACGGCGAAGTTGAGCTCTAACACGAGCGACTAATTCCACCATCTGAAAAGGTTTGGTTAGATAATCATCAGCGCCTGCATTTAAACCATCGACACGCTGTGTAAGTTCATTACGCGCACTTAAAATAACGACAGGAGAATTTACATTCTCTTCACGAATACCTTTTAAAACAGTAATACCATCGAGTTTTGGAAGACCCAAATCTAAAACAATAGCATCCCAAGGTTCTGATGTTGCACGGTAGAGAGCATCAATGCCATCACAAGAAAGCTCTGCGACCCAACCACTTTGTTCTAAACCGGCGATAATTTGTTCGCCTAATATTACTTCATCTTCTACAACAAGAATTTTCATTTTGGAGCCCTGATGACATTTTCTAAATGTCGTCCTTTTATTTTTAACATTTGTAAAGATTGAGCTTGATATTCAACTTTTATTATATTGTTTTCAGTATCAATAAGCTTTAATTCATAGATCCACTCACCATTATCTTCGTTGAGCTCCACTTTAATTATACGTGCTGATAACTGTTGAGAAACTTTATGTTGAAGGGCTGAATAAGGCTTTATTAATCCTTTTTCGACAGCTGTCATTACATCATCGTGATGCTCTTCATCGTGGGTCGTCGGCATTGCTAGCGCACCGAAAGTCAACGAACCAAGAAGCCCGACTATATATAAATATCTATGACGTATTTTCATATTTATAATTGTAACGTAACAACCATGAATGGAAAGTGAATGAGGAGATAATAATAGCTTTTAAAATAGCCATAAGTCGTTAAATTTTTAAGGTTTTATTCTAAAAGTATGATCCAGTTATGGTTGAAATAATATTGCATTAATAGCATGTTTATATTTTATTCAAATTTAGTGAATAGCTTGCTAGTTTAAGGTATTTATCGCAAAATTGCGCAATAAAAAGTAATGAAATAGGTAACCCACCATGGCTTCTAGCGCACACGCACTTCATATTTTAGTGAAACACAAAGAATTGGCTGATGATATTCTAGAACAGCTTAAAAAGGGTGCAAAATTTCAAGATCTTGCTAAGAAACACTCAACGTGCCCATCGGGTAAAAAAGGAGGAGATCTTGGTGAGTTCCGTAAAGGTGCAATGGTACCGCAGTTTGATAAAGCTGTCTTTTCTGGTAAAGCAATCAGTACCAGTGAAGCGTTAAAAAAGAAAAATAATAACTTACGTGGATTAATTCCAGAACCTGTAAAAACTAAATTTGGTTGGCATATTATTAAAGTTCTTTATACCGTTTAATGGATTATCGAACCAGCTGGATTTTATATTAACGCTCTTATTCTAGAGCGTTTTTTATGCTTTGTAGATACATAACAATCTTATTAATTATATCTATTGGTTGCTATTTGTGAATTATTCATGTGAATAAGGTAGTCAATTTACATTGATTTACGCTTTAAAGCTGTTTAATTAATCTTTTTTTCCATAGTATTAATATATCCCCTTGTTATGGAGAATGACGATGAAAGGTTTATTCGATCAGTTAATAAATCAAGCCAGTAATTATATGGAGAAGGGAAAAACCGTATCGAGTTCTAGCACCTCTGATTTATTAAAAGGAGCAACGGCTGGTGGGGTAGTTGGCGCATTATTAGGTAATAAAAAGAGTCGAAAATTAGCTAAGAAATATGGTGGTAAAGCTGCTTTAATTGGTGGCACTGCCGTGATTGGTACTGTTGCTTATCAGGCTTATAAAAAGTGGTCGCAAGAATCATCACATGCTTCTACTTCGTTAATGGACTCGCAGTCGACGATATCACAAAATACTCAATTGAGAACAAACCAAGACTTATTAGTTCAAGCAATGATTTTTGCAGCAAAAGCTGATGGTCATATTGATGAGCAAGAGAAAACAGCGATTGCACAATGGATGATTGAAAACGGGATCGCCCATGATATTGAAACAGTAATTGTACGATGGCTAAACGCTCCGTTAGATCCTCATGTTATTGCAGCGCAAGTTAGCGGTTTAGAGCAAGCATCTGAAGTTTATTTAGTTACATTATTGGCTATTGATGTTGATCATTTCTTAGAGCGTGCTTATCTCGGCGCATTAGCTAATGCATTAAAACTACCTGAAGGCTTAGTTCAGCGAATAGAAGAACAAGCAAATGTTATGTAGTGATTAATTTGATAACTCTAATATAAAGGGGCTAATTAAATATAGCCCCTGAATGCAAATATTATTTTGTTTGACCTGCTGGCATAGAGCTATTGATTCTTACAGGACCTAAACCAATAACACACTGTTTATAACCTTTTTCCCAGCCTTTTAAGTACGCTGCTTTGTTCACAGTGTCGTAGCTGTTTACGATGCTTTTTGATGGTAAAAACTGTGCTTCCATGGCATTTTTGCAGCCATCGTCATATCCTTTTTTTTCCGCTGGCGCCGTATCTTGTTTTACGACTTTTGTGATCACTTGTGGTTCAGGTTGCGGCATAGTTTGTGTTGCACAGCCTGAAATCAATAAAGTTAAGCCAATGAACGATAAATATTTATTCATAATATACTCAGTTAAATATCCACCTTGCTGAGAATTAAAAGGTAATGAGCAAGGTTTATAATTCTTTATAGGTATATTATAGCAATATCTTTAACCAAAGCGTAATCAGTATTATGGTGGCTGATATTGTGAATATTTTAAGCAATATGCGAAATACATTATTACTTAAGTGATATAACAATTTCTTTTGAAGAGCGAGTATCACTCCAATTTAATAATTGCGAATAGAAGTGTTTTAGTAGTATTAGATAAATACAAATGATACTGAAACTAGTTATAGCGTTAATACCTTGTTGAAAGTGGTTTGCACCAGAAAGAAGTAAGATAAAGCCAATTGTGACGCCAAGAAATGAGATCATTAGTAATAGCGGATAGCTTAGCTTAAAAAATTGATAGAAATGGAACAATACAGAGAAGATCACTTTCTTTAAATGAAACATAATGCACCCCCAAGCGTAAATATTGCCTGATTGTTAAATTATGTCAGTTGGTAATGATAGTGAAGTACGATAATAAGATTTTGTGTCATTGTTCATGGTTTGATAGTAACGATGAAGCAATATTTATGCTTCATCGTTATAGCCATACCATAATTAGTCTTGTGGTTCTGGCATGGTTGGTTTTGGAATGTAACGCCCTAAACGATCAATTTTTCTGTTTTTAGAAAAGAACATTTCTAGCTCAATCATGACACCAGGGTTGGCGTGATAATTATATTCTCGTGGAAATTCTAGCTGTGGACGTACACCTAAGTATAACCAGTGCTTGTAGATGCGTTTATTCCATGTAGCAGATACCCAGTAGTTTGTGACTTCTTTATTTTCTCCAGTATCAGCACTAATCCCTGTTGAGTATTCGAATAGATTTTTATCATCGTAGCGATGGAATAGTTCAAATTGTTGCAACAGTTCCCATTTATCGTCTTCTTTTAAGTACTGCGCACTCGTCGTAGTTTTGAATATTTTCGAGTGTTCAGGGTTGATTGCGTAATAGCCACTGAGTTTACTCAGATAACCTAATCCTTTTGAGTGGTAATAAAAGACTTGTTGTTCTAATTGAGTTGTCCAGTTTTCACTAATTGGATCAACACGTGTAACTCGCATTTTTGTGAAAGGATCAAGCGGAAGTTTTAACTTAATACCAATATCAAAGTCTGAATTCCAATTGCCAAAGTGGGCATCTTGTAGTCGGAAGGCTCCAACCGTATCGCCTGAAGTCGTTTTACTGCCAGTAGCAATACCACGTTGTTTACTTTCAAGGCTGTCGAAGTCACCAGGCTCTGAATCAATGATCAGTTTCCAGTCTTGTTTTACATGGGGCAGGTCAAGCTTAAAATAAACTTTGAATTCATTATCCAGTTTGCCGCGATAAGAGTAGGCTAAACGATTACGAATTCGTAAATAGCTACGATTGGTTAGTGCACTTTCGTCATCGTCTTTAGCGAGGCTTTCGTCGAGGTATTCGCCAATATCGTGAACAGTGTCTGTGAGTGATTTGTGCGAATTATCAACCCAATCCGCCATGCTTGATTGATTGTCAGGATCTGTACTCGTATCGCTAACGGGCTCAGCATGGCTGATACTTGGTATTATTGAGAATAAAAAAATGGGTAAACAAAGCTGTTTATAGCGTGTTTTAAATGAGAATATCGGTTTCAATTTGTTCAAATTTCCTTTCTGAATTCGGCACTATAGATCTAAAAAAACATCAGAATCCAGATGTTATTTTTACTGCAAATAGAGACACTTAAATTGTGATGATAGTGTGCTAATAAAAGTTGATTGTCTCAGTTGTTATATATTCATCACCGAATCATCATCTGAATGCTGTGTAATCACACTATACTGAAAATGACTTTTATGATTACGGCCTCATAGCTAGGATATTATTGATACACAGTATTTATCAATCGTTTTTGGATATTGTGGCTTATAGTCACAAAGTTTTTGTGACTTGTAGTTTAAATATTAATGGTTTGTTCTAGAACTTAATGACGGTTTTAGTTATTTCTGTTATTGCATGTTATGAAACTAAATGCACTCGAGGGAGTATATGGATAATTCAGAGATAGAAAGCATTAAGCGGGATATGTCAGTTAAAGTTCATGATATTTTTGATAACTTTGAAGAGCATAATAATCGATTACCTACGATGGAAGAGTTCCGGAGTATTTTTCATGATTGTGCTGATAATTATTTGGGCCCATTAGATAAACAGATTGTAGATGGCATCAATGCTAACTTAGAGCGTCAACGTATCCGTGAGCAACAGCTATGGGATGCTGTGAACGAGCTTGAATCTGAAGAACGAGTTCGTAGAGACGCTGAATAAGCTTTATGGGCGATGCGCCATAGCTAAAGCAACTTTAGACTGTGGTCGTATCCCCAATTGTTGGCAAAATGTTTGACTAATCAAGGTGAGTTTTTCTAAATCTATGCCGGTTTTGATGTTAAGCCCTTGGCATAAGTAAACAACATCTTCTGTTGCTACATTACCACTTGCTCCTGGTGCATATGGACAACCACCTAACCCCGCAATACTGCTATCTATTGTTGTTATCCCCATCTGTATTGCTTGATAAATATTCGCTAATGCTTGCCCATAACTATCATGGAAATGGACGGCGATGGCTTTTGATTGAATATGCTGATTTACACATTCCAACATGGTAGCAACTCGCAATGGTGTTCCTGTTCCTGTGGTGTCTCCCAATGACACTTGATAACAGCCCATCTCAATGAGAGTCTTTGCAATTTCTGCGACTTGTTGTGGTGGTGTCTTTCCTTCGTACGGGCAATCTGTCACACAGGATAAATACGCACGTACAGGTATCAAGTGTTGATGAGCTATCGCAATAACGGATTCAAAGCGTTTAAGGCTTTCATCAATACTGGCGTGTATATTGTTTTGTGTGAAGGTTTCAGAGCAAGAAGTAAAGATAGCGACTTCATTGGCATTAACGTTAATGGCCGCTTCTAGGCCTTGTAAATTAGGAGTGAGTGCTGAATAGAATATATTGGGATGACGTTGAATGTGCGAAAATACACTATCTGAATCAGCCATTGTTGGGATCATCTTTGGCGACACAAATGCACCTGATTCAATATGTGTTAATCCTGTCTGACTCAGTTCATTAATCAGCGCTATTTTAAGAGCAGTTGCTTTATCACCTAATGTTGAAAGATGAGGTTCGTTTTGTAATCCATCACGGGGACCAACTTCAAATATGGTAATAGCATCGGGTAGTGATAATTGAAGCTTATTCGTTAATGTCATTGGTTTTACTCCAACTTGCTGGGACTTTATCGAAAAAAGCTTGTATGCCTTCTTGTGCTTGTGGTGAGCATCTAACTCGGGCGATTAATTCACTGGTATATTGAATTAAACTCTGATCAATCATTGCGATTTCACATTGCCGACATAAGGTTTTAACTGTTGCAAGAGCCGCTGGGCTATTGGATAAGATTTGCTGAATTATTACCTGTTTTTCTTGTTGTACATCATCACAAATATGATGGATTAAACCAAGTTCGAGAGCTTGCTTTACCGTGATTAACTCGGCGGTTAACATAAAACGCTTTGCTTGGCGGATACCTATCGCACGGCAAACATACGGTGCAATTGTCGCAGGCACTAACCCTAACCTTACTTCACTTAAACAGAATTTAGCGTTGAGATTTGCAATAGCAATATCACAGCAGCAAATTAATCCTAATGCGCCGCCAAAAGCAGCACCTTGAACGACGGCGATGGTGGGAGCAGGAAAGTGGTTGAGTTGATTTAGAAGTTCAGCAAGTTGAGCTGCATCTTGTTGGTTATTTTGCTCTGTTTCTAAAGCCATGCTTTTCATCCAATGCAGATCTGCACCCGATGAAAAATGTTTTCCATTGGCTTCAAGTAGTAGACCGCGTATCTCTTGGTTTGTTTTTAGTTGATTAAGGGCGGTGAGTAGCTCACCGATGATTTCAGCATTAAAAGCATTCGATTTATCGACACGGTTTAAAGTAATGGTCGCGATGTTATTAGATGAAACCGAAACTAAGATATTTGGTTGTGTTTTCATAATACGACCTAAAGCGTTACATGCGGAAAATACCAAATCGGGTCTCTTTTATAGGTACGTGCTGAGTAATTGAAAGTGCCTGAGCTAATACATTACGGGTAGATTTAGGATCAATAATACCGTCATCCCACAGTCGTGCACTGGCGTAGTAGGGATGACCTTGTCTGCCATAGAGTTCTAAAATAGGCTGTTTTATTTGTTGTTCGTCTTGCTCCGTCCACGGTTTATTTTCTCGCTGTCGGATAGCTTGAGTGATTTGTGATAAGACTTCAGCGGCTTGCTCACCACCCATGACAGATATGCGTGCATTAGGCCACATCCATAACAGAGTTGGATCATAAGCTCTTCCACACATGCCATAATTTCCTGCGCCGTAAGAGCCTCCGATAATGACGGTAAATTTCGGCACATTTGCGCAGGCAACAGCCATCACCATTTTTGCGCCGTGTTTTGCGATACCTTCTGCTTCAACGCGTTTACCAACCATAAATCCGGTGATGTTTTGTAAAAACAACAGAGGGATTTTCCGCTTACAACATAGCTCAATAAAGTGAGCGCCTTTTTGTGCCGATTCTGAAAATAGAATGCCATTATTAGCAATAATACCAACAAGGTTCCCTTCAATAGCTCCAAAGCCACAAACAAGGGTATTGCCATACATGGCTTTAAATTCGTCAAATTCAGAGTCGTCGACTAGACGTGCGATGAGTTCTTTAATATCAAATGGAATACGGATATTAGTACCCACTATGCCGTAGATGTCATCCATGCTGTATTTAGGTGGAGAAACGGTGGAATCATGATGAGTGTTAGCACTTGGTATATTGCAACTAGCAATAGCATCACGAGCAAGCCTTAATGCATGTGTTTCATCATTGGCATAATAATCAGCAAGACCTGATTTCTTACAATGAACATCGGCACCGCCTAATTCTTGTGCCGTTACTTCTTCACCTGTTGCTGCTTTTACTAGAGGGGGGCCTGCTAAATAGATCGTTGCTTGATCTTTTACCATGATAGATACATCAGCCATAGCTGGAATGTATGCGCCACCTGCAGTACAGAGCCCCATAACAACGGCAATTTGAGGGATCCCTTTCGCTGACATTTTGGCTTGATTGAAAAAGATACGACCAAAATGATCTTTGTCGGCAAAGACTTCGGCTTGGTGTGGTAGGTTAGCACCGCCAGAATCAACAATATAAATACAGGGAAGATGACACTTTTCAGCGATTTCTTGGGCCCTAAGGTGTTTCTTTACCGTTAGTGGGAAATATGTTCCACCCTTAACAGAAGGATCATTGGCAATGATCATACATGCATGCTGGTGGATGTAGCCGATGCCAGCAATAATGCCAGCACAAGGTACGGCTTCGCTATAGACATTTAGTGCGGCAAAAGGTGCTATTTCTAACCATGTACTGTGTTTATCAAGTAACTGATGAATTCTTTGTCTTACTGGTTGTTTACCTTGTTCTTTTTGATGCGCTAAAGCCGTTTCTCCGCCACCTTGCTGGATTATTTCTAGATGGGTGTCTAAGTCGTCAACCAATAATTGCATCTCATGGTTATTGTTTTTGAACCATTGGCTGGTTGTATCTACTTTTGAGGTAAGTTGAGCCATGGCTTCTTACTCCTTAGCGAGCTGATTCTGAGAATAATTCACGTCCAATTAGCATGCGTCTTATCTCTGAAGTACCTGCACCAATTTCATAGAGTTTGGCATCTCGTAATAAACGTCCGGCAGGGTAATCATTGATATAGCCATTACCACCGAGTATTTGAATGGTTTCTAACGCCATTTTCGTGGCTAATTCAGCACTGAGCAAAATGACTCCTGCTGCATCTTTACGGGTGACTTCGCCGCGGTCACAGGCTTTTGCTACGGTGTAAACATAGCTGCGAGCTGCATTGAGTTGGGTATACATATCTGCAATTTTGGCTTGGATTAGCTCAAATTCACCAATCGCTTTGCCAAATTGTTTTCGTTCATGAATATAAGGGATCACGATATCCAAGCATGATTGCGCAATACCTAGCGGACCTGCGGCAAGTACTACGCGCTCGAAGTCTAATCCACTCATTAAGACTTTTGCGCCGTGGTCGACGTCACCCAGTACGTTTTGTTTCGGTACTTTGCAGTTAATAAAAACTAACTCGCAAGTATTTGAGCCACGCATACCTAATTTGTTGAGCTTTTGCGCAGTAGAAAAACCATTAAATTGTGATTCGATAATAAAGGCGGTAATTGCGTCAGTAGAAGTACGGGCATACACCACAAGCGTATTGGCTTCAGGACCATTAGTGATCCACATCTTATTACCGTTGAGTACAAAATGATCGCCGTGATCTTCTGCTTTTAACTGCATACTCATAACATCAGATCCAGCATTGACTTCACTCATTGCCAGCGCACCAATGTGTTCTCCTGTGATTAATGTAGGCAGGTATTGTTGTTTCTGAGCATCAGTGCCATTTCTAAAAATTTGATTCGCACATAAGTTGGAATGGGCACCGTAGCTTAATCCGATTGAGGCAGAAGCGCGGCTGATCTCTTCCATCACGATAACATGCTCTAAATAGCCCATCGCAGCCCCACCGTATTGTTCACCAATGGTGACGCCAAGTAAGCCCATTTGACCTAATGATTGCCAGAGATAATGGGGAAATTGATTATCTTGATCTATTTCGTTAGCGATATGGGCTATATGTTCAGCTGCATATAAGTTAACTTGTTCGCGCAGCATATTGGCAGTATCACCTAAATCAAAGTTGAGCGGTGCGTATTGACTATGCATGGTAAAGCCTCCTTTGCGGAAACAGTTGTGACTACTTATTTTTGTATAGATCTGATTTTATTAAAGCGTGCTTGCAGCGTTTTTTAGCGCGTTCAAGTTCAATCAGAGTGATATCAATATCAGCGCGTTGATGAGTTAGTTGTCGTTGTTTTTGTTCGATGATATCGATCATAGAAAGTAGCTGATCATGGCTTTTATTGTCATCGTATAAACTGAAGAGTTCCCCTATTTCTTGTAAAGAAAAGCCTAAACGCTTACCACGAAGTATTAAACCGAGCCGAATTTTATCTCGCCGTCCATAGACACGGTTTACGCCGTCTCGTTTAGGTGAAAGCAAGCCTATATCTTCATAAAAGCGAATGCTGCGTGGTGTTATTTTAAATTCGTTTGCAAGCTCGCTGATTTTGAAAGTCATCACATTGAGTCTCCTGCAATGTTAGATAGGTAAAACTTTTCACCTATCGGTTAAGCAGAGCAGTGATTTTGAGTAGTAAAATCCCAGCAAATCTTTCTTAACGTTTACGTAAATGTTAGTGCTATGCTTACAAAAGCGTCAAGAAATCCCCTAATATTCCTGCAAGGCAATGTTTTCTAAATTGACGTAAAGAGGTGATTGGTATGAGTAAGGATATTCTGATCGTTGCTGCTAAAAGAACGCCAATTGGGAGTTTTCAAGGTGATTTACGGCATTTTTCAGCATCTCAGCTAGGCAGTATTGTTATTGAAGCTGCATTACGAGATGTTAAACGTGCTCAGCCAACTGATACGACTCAAGAATATAATAGTGAGATGGAGTATGAGCACATTGCACAATTGATTGATGAAGTCTTTATGGGTTGTGTGTTAACGGCAGGGGTTGGGCAAGCACCTGCAAGGCAAGCAGCCCTAATGGCAAAAATTCCTGTATCGGTTTCCTGCACTACGATAAACAAGGTTTGTGGCTCTGGGTTAAAATCTATCTTATTGGCTTGCGATATGATTAAAGCTGGGGCGATTCGAACGGCTGTAGCAGGGGGCATGGAGAGCATGACCAATGCCCCTTATTTACTGACAGACAGCCGAAATGGTATGCGAATAGGCCATAAAGCAGTACTGGATCATTTATACCTAGATGGATTGCAAGATGCATTTGATGGGCATTTAATGGGCGTTTATGGCCAACAAACGGCGAGTAAGTATGATATTTCACGCGAAATCATGGATGAGTGGGCTATAAGGTCAATCAATAAAGCCCGCGAAGCGGATAATAGTCAGGCATTTCACGCTGAAATCGTCCCTATTACCGCTCAGAGTAAAAAAGCATTAGTGACGGTTGAAAAAGATCAGCACCCAAATCAAGTTAATCCTAAGAAAATACCAAACCTCCCACCTTTATTTTCGCAACACGGTGAACAAGGTACGATCACTGCGGCTTCATCAAGCGCTATTGGTGACGGTGCTGCAGCTTTAGTGTTAATGGAAGCTGAGCAAGTTCGACGACAAGGCTTATATCCACTGGCATCAATTAAAGGATATGCGAGTCATAGTCGTGATCCTGATGAGTTTACCATTGCACCTATTCATGCCATTAACCAATTATTAGATGATCTTAATTGGTCTACTGATGATGTTGATTTGTGGGAAATTAATGAAGCTTTTGCTGTGGTGACAATTGTTGCGATAGAGCAGTTAGGTATTGATGCTAAAAAGGTCAATGTTAACGGTGGGGCTTGTGCATTAGGCCATCCAATAGGAGCAACGGGAGCACGAGTTGTGGTGACATTGACTCATGCATTACGCCAAAAAGTACAAACCTTGAATGGTTCTACTGTGAAAACGATAAAAGGTGTTGCTGTAGTATGTGTGGGAGGAGGTGAAGCATTAGCAATTGCGATTGAAGTTAATGCTAAGTAAACCGTAAAAGAGTGGATCTAAGTTAAGGAGTAAGTGATGACAGGAATTGTTAATGTTTCCTATATCCGTTGTATTGATGGTCATAAGATCGGTGTATTAGAGCTGGATAATCCATCATCGCTTAATGCACTCACGTTAAACATGCATAAAACGATGTACCAGTATTTACAGCTTTGGCGTGAAGATGAAAGCATTGTTAGTGTGATCATTAAATCAGTGGGTGATCGCGCGTTTTGTGCGGGTGGGGATGTGCGTAGTATGTATTATGCAATGGAAAATGATCCTGCTTTAAATCATCAACAAAAACCACCAAAGATACCTTTAGATCAAATTGATAGTCACGTAGCTAAGCCATTTTTAACCGAATATTTCTCAGTTGAATATAGTTGTAATTTACTCATCCATCACTATAACAAGCCCGTTATTGCGTGGGGACATGGGTTTATCATGGGGGGAGGATTAGGATTATATATTGGATCAAGCCATCGCGTTGCTTTATCGAATACAGTATTAGCGATGCCAGAAATAACTATTGGTTTATACCCTGATGTTGGCGCGACATGGTTTTTAAATCAGCTTCCTGCCGGTATTGGCTTGTTTTTGGGCTTAACAGGCGCACATGTCAACGTCTGTGATGCTCGTGATTTAGCAATGGTTGATCATATTGTTCCAAATAGTGCTTATGATAATGTTGTCAATAAACTAAAGCATTACCCGTGGTCAATAGTATTGGCTGATATACAAAGCCAGTCATCGGTATCAGAAGCAGTCTCGACCATATTAAAAAATTGTGTTGTAGAAGATCGCACCGTATTACCAGCAAACCAATTGATGCCATACTTTGCACAAATTCAGGCGGCTTGTTTTGCTCAATCATTACCCACTATTTACGACCAAATTAATGCTATTGATGGTTTGGGGCTCTGGATTGAGACTGCAAAAAAAGTAATGAATGCAGGTAGTCCTATTACGGCGCACATTTGTTTTAAACAAATACAAGATTATAAAGATGCATCTTTACTAGACTGTATAAAAATGGAATTGGGTCTTTCGGTTAATTGTGGCTTGTTAGGTGAGTTTAAAGAGGGGGTCCGTGCGCATTTAATTGATAAAGATTATACACCTCAATGGATATATACATCAGTAAGCGATGTAGACGAAAACATAATTGAGCAATTATTTACATCTATCTGGTCTGAGCATAAAAATCCACTTAATCAGGTGAATATTAGCTAACTATTTATAATAACTTAGTTTTTATCAATAGAATTATAGTGATGGTAAAACATACGTTAAAGTAGCAAAGTTAAAAATTTTTGTTTTAATTCAGGAGCAATAAATGAATATTGAGAATAGCGTTGTTGTCATTACCGGTGCTAGTCAAGGTCTAGGCCAGATGATGGCTGTAACTCTAGCTCAAATGGGCGCTGAATTGGCTTTAATTGATATCAACTCAGCTGGGTTACGTCAAACACAAGATCAGTGTCATATGCTAAATAGTAAAGCAATGATTTATGAAGCTGACGTAACAAGCGAAGATGAGGTTGTTCAGGCATTTGCACACATTGTTGAAGATTTCGGCCATATTAATGTTCTAATTAATAACGCAGGAATTCTTGATGATGGCTTACTGGTAAGTGAGACTAATGGCATATTAACAAAAATGCCTTTAGAACAATTTCAAACGGTGATGGATGTTAATGTTACGGGTTCATTTTTGTGTGGACGAGAAGCCGCGGAAAAGATGATCAAAACAGAATCTCAAGGCGTTATTATTAATATTTCAAGCGTTGCGAGAGCTGGAACATTGGGCCAAACTAACTATGCAGCATCAAAAGCTGCTGTTGCTACTATGGCTGTGGGGTGGGCGAAAGAATTGGCAAAATACGGTATTCGTGTTGCTGCAATTGCTCCTGGTTTGATTAATACTCCGTTAGCAGACCAATTGAAGCCTGAAGTGGTTGAAAAAATGAAGGCATCAGCGCCATTAGAGCGTGTTGGTGATCCTGAAGAAATTGCTCACACAGTGAAGTATATTATTGAGAATGACTACTTCACTGGGCGTATTCTTGAAATTGATGGTGGGATGCGTTTATAACGTTAATTAGCCATAAAACATTGCATATAGTGCCATACCTCCGCCAACTACAAACATAATCATAGATACAGTAAAGGCGAATTTAGCAAGGTATGGCATTAATTTTTCCATATAAAGTTGACCTGTAGCTGAAATTAAAAATATATCCGAATAGTATTTGAACTAACGTTCTAATACAAGCTTGCCTCATGACTATAAATGTTGCTAATTCATTCTGATTTGGAATACTATTTCAGGATAGTATTCGAAGTAGTGAGTGTGTTATGGGATTTCTAGTGGAAGCTATTGAAGCTAACCAACATAGAAAAAGTGGTAAGTTAAAAGCCATTATTAAATATTTATTTAGACGTATTATTTATAGAAATGACTTTGAAATTATGAAACGTCATTTTGATACCGATGAAAGAAAGTTACTTCTAGTAAAACAGCCTAATTTTATTACAAAGCCTCTAACACCATATATTTCTATTAATTATACTCGACAAGATATTGAGAAAAAATTAATAAATCATTATGAGTGGTTTGAAAGTAACTTTAATACTGACGCTCGAAAAAAAATTTATACTGATAAATTAGTTTTAAGTGAGTTAATTATTAATGATAAAAAATGTTACGTCACATTGAGTTTTGAACGAAACTCAAGAAAGGAAGGTGAGTTAACACTATCACTGACAGATGACAAATTTAATCATTATTACTTAATTGCATTTACTGTTGATCACAATGACATCTACATTGGCTGTATGCAAGGCGGTGCTAACGATAATGGTTTTAGCCGCTTATTTACTAAGGCTTTTTATGGTTTACGACCAAAGTCATTTATGGTTGAAACATTACGTTTATTTGCCAATGATATGAATATTGAGCATATCTACGCGGTAAAAAATAGGGCACATGTATACACAGCTAAGCGTTATGGCAAAAAAGCGTCAACGATTAATCTTAATTATGATCAATTATGGCAAGAGCATAACGGGGAAGAATATGATGATGCATTCTATTCATTACCATTGCATACAGAACGTCGAGCAATGGAAGATATTAAACGTCCTAAACGAAAAATGTATCGAGAACGTTATGCTTGGTTAGATGAATACGATCAAGATCTTAAAGCTCAATTGGATGGCGTTACGATTAAACATTGATTTATTGTAGTGAATACATCTATTAAGCAATATAAAAAGGCTTGTCACGGTACATAGTGACAAGCCTTTTTTTATACTTTTTTAACTGATTAACCTGCCGCGACGTTATCTTCAGGGTATTTCAACAAGGTTGGTTTAGGGCGAGCTAACATGTAAGCTAAAGTTAGAGGGCCTAAACGTCCAATAATCATCACCACTATCATGATGTATTTACCCGGTTCCGATAAAGTAGCGGTTAAACCTGCTGTTACACCTACTGTCGCGAATGCTGAAATAGTTTCAAACATCACTTCATAAAATGGTGCTTTTTCTGTAATCATTAAGGCAAACATTGCAATCGTTAGCACAATGCCACTAACAACAATAATAGCGAGTGATTTCGTTACTGTTTGGTTTGAAATGGTACGCTTGAATAATACAACGCGGTCACGTTGTTTTAAGAACGACCATGTAGCCAAAATGGCAACAACAAAAGTAGAGACCTTAATACCACCACCGGTCGAGGTTGAACCTGCACCAATAAGCATTAGTAACATCATGATTAACAAACCAGGCTGAGTAAACTGACCAATATCAACACTATTGAAACCGGCTGTACGCGCTGTTGCTGATTGGAAGAAAGCAGCCAACCATTGTCCAGATTCATTCAGCGGTCCGAGAGTATGGCTATTATTATGTTCTAAAAGCCAAATCATGACGGTACCAACAAACAATAGAACTGGCGTGGCAATAATCATTATTTTGGAATGTAAAGATAGAAAGTGGAACCCACGATGGGCGTTTCTCTTAATATCTGAAATGACGGTAAAGCCTAAACCACCAAAGATAAATAGTGAAGAAATCGTAATAATAACGAGTGGATCGTTCACATAGCGTGTTAAGCCATCTGAAAATAAAGAAAAACCGGCGTTATTAAATGCTGAAATTGAATGGAATACAGCAAAGAACAACCCTTTTTCCCATCCCATTTGAGGTACCCAGCGTAGCGATAGAAAAAAGACACCAATTAGTTCACAAATAAGCACAAAGATAATGATGTGTTTAACAAGACGACGAATATTTGTAAATTTATCTTGGCCTAATTGCTCCTTAGTTAACGCTTGTTGACGCAAACTTAATCGTAAGCCAAACATGTAAAGTAAAACGGCTGACAATGTCATTTGTCCTAAACCGCCAATTTGCATGAGTAGCATTAATAGGATTTTACCACTGATAGAAAAATGTGAACCCGTATCAACGACACCTAATCCTGTAACACTGATTGCAGACGTTGCCGTAAATAGAGCATCGGTAAAACTCAGACCTGATACTGAAAATATAGGTAGTGTAAGAAGGATTGCAGCTGGTATTAAGATAGCTAAAAAACTAAAAATAATGATCTTTGGTTCAGACCATCTCTTATTACGTTTTTCAGTTTTAATAGGGACATACATGCCCCTGTTTGGAATGAAACTCATAGCTTTCTTAAAGTCTCAGTTAAGATATTTTCAGGTCCTGTGATAATTAAAATATCACCAACTTGTAGTTCAGTATCAGGATCGGGATCTTTACGTACTTCAGGACCACGTTTTAGTGCTAATACTTGAGTTGCGTTATGACCACCACATGGGTGTTCTGAAATTTTACGCCCCATATTTTTGGCTGTAACAACCACTTCAGCAAGTGAAATACCACTCCCTAAATCAGAAAACTCAAAAATACGTTTATCCAACATGTTACGAGCGATACGAATACCCATATCTCTCTCAGGGCGAATGATCTTATCTGCACCAATTTTAGATAAGATTTTACCATGAGGCGTGTCTTTTGCTTTTACCCATACGGTTTTAACCCCCGCATCTTTTAAGAGAAGGGTAGTAAGAATACTGGCATTAACATCTTCGCCAATTGAAACCATAACAAGATCATAATCATCTAGTTTAAGTTCTGCGATTGTCGCTTCGTTTGAACAATCAGCAACAACAGCTTGAGTGGCAACATCAGCTGCTTTACGCACGCAAGTTTCATCAAGATCAATCGCAAGTACTTGTGCACCACGTTCACTCAGTTCTTGACAAAGAGACATGCCAAATCTGCCAAGGCCAATAACGGCAAATTGTTTATCTTCAGGATTCATTGTTTTTCCCCAAACTGTTTTAGTGTAGCGTTTTAATTGTTTTGTGGTTGATTCAAAAAACATCTTTTCTAAAATGATGTAAAGATTATGGACGTATAAAAGTTGCCTTGCTCAATTAAGGGTACACAGTCGTTACACATTTCCAGTTATCAAAATAGATCGTGAATAGTGCTAGGAATCTTTTTGTAATACAAGATGGTTGAGAGATTGTATAGACTTCTCTGATCTTTTATAAGACCATAAAATTAAAGTAATCAATTGATTCTAAATTACTTTATCCAAATTTCACACCAACGTTTTCAAAATTAGCAATCTTATTTTTAGTACAAATGAGATAGTAATAAAAATTCAGGCACGTAATTGATGATTTTTTGCTCATTAATGCTTCCGATGTCTCGCATTTAGATGAGACGAGTGTAAATAACTAACTTATTTTGTCTTTTGTACTCTAAGACGCTGATATTTGAATTGTAATAGAGCATTTTACCTGTACCTTGAGTAAGATTATTGATGTTTTGGTAAGTATCAGATAGATCTCGATTATGTATTCTCTTTGATATGTAGTTTAATGCGGAACTGCGAGTACTAAAGTTGAAGCAGTTATCGGTACTACGATCAATGATTCCGTTATATTCAAATACAACCAAGTGATGATATTTCCCCCCTTTTTGTGTGGTAGTGGCATTATAGGAGTCATGCGCTATTTTTATATTTCGCTCGGTTATTGCAGCTTCACTTTTAGATGTTTTTTTTACTTCATATGCATGCCAAAAACCATCTAAGTCAGTCATGAAGTGTAGGTTCATACAATAGCTAGTAGAAAAAATAAAAAATAAGAATGAGCATGTGAATAAAAAGTAATAACGCTTCATATATTTAGTACTCTATCTAATTCTGAAAATAGCAGCTCTTTGTTTTTTATATTAACAATATGACTTTTATTGTTGGTGTTATTTTCTCTTAAGATAGAAAAAGTAATATTTTTCTTATCTTCGAAGTAAAAAAAAGTTATATTTTCATTGAGTAATCTTAATCGATCAATGATCTTGTTATCTATATTATTATCAATGTTATTTATGATTTTAACTGTGTGATCTCTATTGTTTATTTGATATGAGTATAAGTTATCATCAATGTATTCTTTTTTGGGTGCGTTGGATAATAAAAAAAATGACATTAACATTAACATTAAAAGTAGTGATAAGACCATAAGAAAACGTTTTAGAAAACTAGCCTCACCTTTATCAATACCGATTGACTTCAAATAGATAAAACCTAAATGAGAGATTAAAAAAGTACTACTATTTTGGTGGCTGTTGATTAAAACTTTTATATTATTAATAGCATCGGTAATAATATCTTCTGCATGACTGTCGTTTGGATAACAAATATCTTTTATTTTGTTTATTGTTATGATTTTGTTGGTGTTGTTAATAAGGAAATTAAGAATTTTCGCTTCATTAAATTCAAGGGTAACTTCTTGATTATCAACACTGATAAGACTTAAGTGAGGATAATAAGTAGTTCTACCAATATTGTAAGTCATTTTTTATTACCTCCTCATTATCAGAGTAAGTAGTGTAGAAAAAAAGTGACTTAAATCAAATATTATCTGTGTGTTTTTACGTTAAATTTACAAATACCGTATTGTTTAATGCGAAATGCAAATAATAAAGTTGTTAACTATTATTATTATGTATGTTTTACTTTGATAAAAATATCTTGTAAAAAATACGAGCAAGAATAAAACCTGAGATTAATCCTCCCGTATTAGCGGCTAAATCTAACCATTCACCATAACGATTTACATAAGGCTGGATTAATTCAATTGCTCCGCTCCATGCAATAAATCCGATAAATAACCAATACCAATTTTTAGGCATTTTTAATCCGATAGCAAAAATCAATGCACTATAGGCGATAAAGTGATGTGTTTTATCTGTTCCTGGTACTTGAGGTAAACTTGGCTGAGGTGAAAGTGATAGAATTGTAATTAGAGTTAAAATTAGTAGGGTGATAACTTTCCAGTTTATCTTTATAAAATTTAGTAATGTAGACATAATAAAAGCTTTATTCTATATAAGGTAACGATGACGTTTCGATCATACGTATTATTTCATAATGTTCAAGATAAGGATGAAGATAGATAGCAGGAATAACCCTGCTAACTATAGTTATTTTAAATTATCGAAATCAGTTTTATCTATTAGAAAAGGAGTATTGAGTAAATATGATTGGTTAACAAAATGCTCTGCAAGTGTTCTGACTGTGAGTAAATATTGCTCAAAATCCTCTTGGTGTTGCTGACTGATATGTTGCGTTAAAATAAGTTGGCATAGTTCGCCAGTAATTGAGTGAGAAATTTGTTCAACAAGTTTATATGTTGCTTGTTTTGAGAGCTGAAATCCCTCATCGATGTCTTGGTTAACAATCACTCGGCCGAAGACAAGATCGAGACTTTTCGTTATATCTTCCTGTGTTGTAAATGAGTTAATGAGTGTTGTTATTTGTTGAATAGACAAAGCAGAAATGACCATTTCACATTCAGTATTAAATGTTTTTTCAATCAATTCAGTTGTTTCTTTATGAGTTATGTGGGTAAGTGTTCCGCGTCTATTGGCTGCTTTAATAGCAAAGTCGTGTTGAGATTGGCGAATAACCTCAGTTAGTTTCTGACTCATTTGATCATAATTCTGAAAACTGACATCAGAACCATAATGGCAGTGTTTGCTAATGGTATTAAGAGACTCTCCTTGAAATGATTGTAGAAGTAGGTAGAGCGTGTAAGTGATCTTATTTTGAAAGATACACGCACTTTTTTTCGCACTATGACTGTTTGATGACTGATTCAACGCCATAGTAGTTAGGATTTGCTGCACAGCACTTTGAACTTCGAGTTCTAGGCTGGCAGTTTCGCATAACCTTGTGCTCATAAGCGTACTCCTTTAACGCTACTGCTCTTTAAGCATGATACAAAGTTATACGAATTTCACGTTTCGAACGTTTAAATGTGAGCAATCTTACCGATAACGTTTTTTTTAATAATAAAATAGAGAGTTACGATATTTTTTATAGTAAAAGCGTCTTATTTTTAATCAATATTCCTTTCGGTAGAGATATTTTAATTATTCTTTGTCGTAAATATTAACTGTTTATCTACACTATAAAAGGATTTATATAGTAGAGCTATTCGGCTTTGTTGAGCATTTCATTGACATGTAGGGCGGAAAAATGAAGCTAAGTGCAAGAAATCAGCTAAAAGGTATTGTCACTAATATTGACGTTGGTGCTGTGAATGTTGAAGTCACCGTTGAAGTTGCACCTAACGTTGAATTAACATCTATTTTGACGAAGAAATCGTGTGAATACCTTGGGCTTGCTGTGGGAAAAGAAGCAGTGCTTGTTATTAAAGCATCAAGTGTGATGGTGGCAACCTGAATACGTAAGTGAAAGAAGATTGCTGTATATGTAATACAGCAATCTTATAATAGTTATGCAATTAATTAGAGCGAGTAATCGTGAGTTTTGCTGCTGGATTTGTAAATCGGTGGGTAGCATTTAATGTGGATGTTGTTAATCCATCGGTAGCAGTTACCACTCCCGCATGTACAGTGATTTGATTGTTTGTATCATTTCGTTGCTCATTAAATCCTTCTCCACCACCTGCTGGGCCTGGGATTGTGGTTGCTGTTTCACTATTAGCTTCAGTGCCACTATCAAAAACATTTAACATTAAGGTTATGCTATCTCCTTTTGCCAATGTGCTGATCTTCTGGCTCCTCTCTGCAATGAAAGCGTCATTGGTGTTGACTAACATACTGGCGATTGAAAGGTATGCGAGCTCATTAGGATTTGTAACACTCACACTTTCACTGTTACCTGGCGCTATAATTCCAGATCCAGAAACGGCGTCATAAACATTATCATTATTATCTTTAATGGCAAGGTATTCACTGTTGTCACCTGACTCTGCAAGTTTTTCTAAACTCACACTAGCTGGATTTCCGATAGTGTATAAGTTGTAATTATTGCTATGCACGATAGCTGTTATGGGTGATAACGGCTGGTTATTTGTTAAGTTACTGACTGTGATGGTGTAGGTTTTTATTACTGGCTCATTATGACTATCGCTATTGCTGTTAGGACATCCAGATAAAACTAGAATACTTGCTGCAATGGGGAATATGGAAAGCTTCATTACAGACTCCTTATTTAACTGTCACTGTCATGATAGCCACAGGGTTTAACCAACGATGATCTGTACTACTTAAGTCACTTTGTCCGCCAGTTTGATTTGTATCGCCAACAGTACCAGGATGAATATGCACTTTGTTATTATGAATGCTGGTTTCGACCCCAGTTCCCCCTAAACCAAATGTTATGAATGGTGGATTTGGCATACTTGAAGAGAGCTCATCATTGGCTTCTGTTCCTGCATCATAACCGTTAAGCATAATGGTATATGTCCCCGCCTTCGAGGGGATCTCCCAGCTATCTAATCCAACAAAACCATCATTTGTTGGCAGTAACATAGCTGATAGTGAAAGGTGATTATGTGTAGTATTGATAGTGGTTGTGGTTGATTGTCCTGGGTCTAAAATACCACTCGCAGGGTTTTCAGTGACATCGCCACCTGCGTTAGAAATAAGAGAGGATAAGCCACTAATATCTCCACCTTCAGCCATGGATTTTAATTGCTCAGAAGCCGATGTACCGACATGAAATAGAGATTGAGAGTTAGGATGGGATGCGATTAAAAGTGGGGTGAAATAAATATTTTTTGTCGCATTAGTAATGGTTATTTCAAGTTCAGCTGCATGAATAGACGATGTTAATAATAACGAGCCTGTGAGTATAGCAAAATTTAATTTATTTATTGATAACGATGAATAAGCGGTAAGAGATTTCATATAATTATCATCCTTTCTACTTAGTTAATTATTTTGTATTAATTAAGTAGAAAGTGATAATAGGTATTTTATTTCGGTTAAAATAATATAAATTTATTTTTTTAAAAAAATCATCAACTTAAATTTATATTTTCGGGGACAATTACTGTCCTAATTTGTTAACTAATGCGACTAATTCCTGGTTTAAACTATCGTTAATCAATTTGTTTTTTTCTAAATCAAAATTCTGATAGAAACTAGGTATAGATAATGACCCTACCACCTCGGCTGCAAAATAAGGTGCAGACGTAACAGCACTATTTAATACGCTTGCAGCGCCACCAGGACCCGGAGAAGTAGCTAGCATGATCACAGGTTTATTTTGGAATACCTTTTGATCTATACGTGAGGTCCAATCGAAAACATTCTTATAAGCCGATGTATATGATCCATTATATTCCGCAAACGAAATTAAAATAGTATCCGCTTGGCCAATCTTATCGAAAAAGATTTGTGCTTGTTCTGGAATGCCTGAATTATTTTCACGGTCAATACTGTAAATCGCCATCTCAAAATCATTAAGATCTAAAATTTCAACGTCATCGGTATTAGCTTGTGATGCTGCATAAGTCACTAATGCACGGTTGATGGAGTGCTGGCTGTTAGATGCCGCAAAAGCAAGTAGTTTCATTTTTAAATCCCCATATCCACAAGTCTTTTAACAACATGCCGTTGTTAACCTTTGTGCAGAGTGTATATTAGAGTTCAGGTGTAATTAATATGCTAAAAGTGATTAGATAGATTCCATATGGCTAATAATAAATTGTTTGATGGCATCACAGTATTTGTCCAAGTAGTGAAGTGCGGTGGCTTTGGTGCAGCTGCTGAAGTTACAGGGCACTCTAATTCTTATGTAAGTAAAGAAATCGCCAAACTTGAAAGCCGATTAGGGGTTCGATTACTTAATCGCACCACAAGGAGCATTGCTTTAACTCCTGAAGGGAAGACTTATTATCAAGAGTGTGTACAACTGATAAGTGATGCAGAACAAGCTATTGCGGAAATAACACAAAGTACCGTTGAGCCAAAAGGAACGCTAAAAGTTAGTTGTCCAGTTTGGTTTGGTAAACATTATTTAGCTGATGTTTTCACAACCTATTTGTCTCGATACCCTGAAGTAACACTTGATCTAGATATGAGTGATAAGCCTATTGATGTGATTGCCGACGGTTATGATTTAGTTATCCGTGCGACTGCGAAATTAGATGAATCGAGTTTGATCTGTAAACGTATTTATAGCAGTAGAATTTGCACTGTTGCCTCTAAAGATTATATAAAAGAATATGGTCAACCTAAATATCCTTCAGAATTAGCATCTCATCATTGCTTTTGTTATAGCAATCTAAAAAAATCTAATGTTTGGGAATATTTTGATAGTGTGGGCAATAAAACGTTGGTTGAAGTACATCAGCGTGCAAGAAGTAATAATACTGAAATATCATTAGCTTTAGTTGCTGATGGTCACGGTATTATTCGTGTTCCAGAGTTTTATATTGAGTCGCAACTACAATCAGGCGAGTTAGAGATACTTTTTGAAGATTACATCTTTCCTCAGGTTGATGTATATGCGCTTTATCCAACACGTAAACATGTAGCATCTAAAGTACGTTGCTTTCTTGAATTGATATCGGAAATGGTCACAACGCCTTAAGTTAGTCAATTTTAACCATATATTATTAACAACGTTTTATAGAATATCTTGTTACAAGTTTTCTCTTTTTTTTGTGATGTTAAATGGTATTTTTTACGGCATTAGCAGTAAGGCTTTTGTCTTTACTGTACCATTACTATCAAGGATATAGATAAAATATGAGTAATGTTATTCGTCTACGTGCATTAGAGCGCACTGATCTTCGCTTTATTCATCAATTAAATAACAATCGCACGATTATGGCGTATTGGTTTGAAGAGCCTTATGAGTCGTTTGCAGAGCTTGAAGAGCTATATCGCAAACACATTCATGATAGTACTGAGCGTCGCTTTATTGTTGAAAATGAAGATGAAGAGTCAATTGGTCTTGTTGAACTGGTGGAAATTAACAATATTCACCGTACAGCGGAATTTCAAATTATTATTGCACCTGATTTTCAGGGTAATGGTTACGCGCGTACTTTAATTAACCGTGCACTAAACTATGCGTTTACGATTCTTAATCTTCATAAAGTATATTTGCATGTGGCAGTTGAGAATGAAAAAGCGATCCATCTGTATGAAGAATGTGGTTTCTTAGAGGAAGGCCATTTAGTGAAAGAGATCTTCATTAATGGTAAGTATTGCGATATTAAGCGAATGTATATCTTACAGGATGAATATTTCTTGAGCCGTAATAAGTAATTCGAATACCAGACAAGCTAATGGAGAGAAGAACTTGTCTGGTTTCTACTATTAGAATTAACGTATTAAGCTATTTAGATCGTTATTGCGAGAAAAGTTACCTATCTCAGGACCTGCAAAAAACTCGTATCCAATATTTTTGCTGGTATTGAAATACCAAGGTAATAAAGTCTTTTTTAAAGTACTTACTTCGTTTGGATTAGGGTTATGCTGATTCCAAACAAAATCATCACTAATTCACTAATTCACTAATTCACTAATTCGTCATGGTTACGTCATTGTATTCATTGGTGACTGTACTTCTACTATTATCCCATAATGGATACTTTTTCATTGCTTTTGAAAAAATAGGGCCTTGATAAAGGCTACTTAACCATTGCTTTATATTTGGATAATCAGTTTGTCTAAACCATTGACGTTCAATATGTGAAAATTGTCGTATAAAAGGTAATATCGCGTAATCAGCTAGGCTCAGTGTGTCTGTCATTAAATACTGATGATTGGACAAACGGTTTTCGAGATCGTTTAGAAATGATTCACAAAGTTTACGATATATTGGTACTTCTGGATTATGATAGCGAGCATCGGCTTTATAGTGATCTAATGCTGAAATATATTTATGATCATTTCTTGCGATAAGGCTGAGCATTTCAGGAAAGAAGTGAGGAGCATGACTCAATAGTAAATTATGAGGATCATTTTTGTTCAAAGCCCAGATCATGATTTCTAAACTTTCATCAATATAATCGCCATTTTCTAACACAAGTAAAGGCACCGTTCCTTTCTGTGTTATGTCTAACATTTCGGCAGGCTTTCGCCTTAAATCAATATCACGTTGCTCAAACTCAAGTTCAGCAAGTGTCAGGCTTAATCTTGCCCTAATGGCATAAGGACATTGTCTTAGTGTATATAAAATAGGTACTGACATATCTAAAACCTTCTACTCATCCCCTTTGTTATTGAGGGTAGTCTAAAATATCGCATAGTGCGTATATCTATGTAATGTATTGTATTTATTCATTCCCATAAGCTAACGAATTAGAGTATAAAGATCTGTGTTTACGATACGTTTACAATCTATGCAACGTTTCTTTATCTTGTTTTAATTTGATTCTGTGATGAGAGTAATACGGATGGATGAGCAGTTAGATCAATATATAACACAACAAAAACAGGCGTTTTTACAATGCCCTATGCCTGAATTACAAAAAAGGTTAACAGATTTAGAGAAGATCTCGTTATTAATTACGCAGAATCAAGATGCTATTTGCCATGCGATTGCACAGGACTTTGGTCAGCGTTCGGCTTCAGAAACAGCATTGCTAGAAATATTTACCAGCATTGAGTGTATTAAATATACACAAAAAAATCTGTCTCGTTGGATGAGAGTACAAAAACGTCATACCTCGCTGTGGTTTAAACCCGCTAAAAATAGAGTGATACCTCAACCTGTTGGCGTTGTTGGTATTATAGTGCCGTGGAACTATCCCTTATTTTTAGCTATTGCACCATTAGTTGCCGCGATTGCTGCGGGTAATTCAGTGATGGTGAAAATGTCTGAAAATTCCCAAGAACTCTGTCGATTGTTACAGCAGTTATTTACAGATACATTTGAGCTAGAAAAGCTGCGCTTTATTGCGGAAGAAGGAGGCACAGGTAAAGCATTTTCTGCATTACCGTTTGATCATTTAGTCTTTACAGGCTCAAGTACAACGGGCAAAGCCGTAATGGCAAATGCAGCGAAAAACCTTGTTCCAGTAACGTTAGAACTTGGGGGGAAATCTCCTGTCATTATTGCAGATGACTACGATCTCAATAAGGCATTAGAGCGAATTTTAGGCGGTAAAACTTACAATAGTGGTCAAACGTGTGTAGCACCAGATTACCTGTATGTTCCTGAGGCTTTGTTACCAGAAGTTGTAACGAAAGTGAAAAAGATTATTGCTAAGCGCTTTGTTGATATAAACCATCAAGATTACACGTCAATTATTGATAATCAGTCCTTTGAACGATTAGTAACGACATTAGAAGATGCAAAAGCGAAAGGGGCCGATATCTATAATTTGATCCCCAATTCAAAGCCAGATTTGAACTCGCGTAAATTCCCACTCCACCTTGTTACTGGTGTGGATGATACTATGCAAGTCATGCAGCGTGAGATTTTTGGCCCTATTTTACCTATCATTGGCTATCAATCGATAGAGCAGGTTATATCATCAATAAATAAAGGTGATAGACCACTGGCCTTATATCTCTTTTCTAACAATAAAGACTTACAACAAAAGGTTATTCAGCAGACACGTTCAGGTGGCGTCACAATTAATGATGTAATGTTACATGTAGCGCAAGATGATTTACCTTTTGGTGGTTCAGGCCATAGTGGGATAGGTCATTATCATGGCAAAGAAGGCTTTGAGCGTTTATCGAAGATGCGCCCAGTAATGTATCAAGCTTCATTGTCATCTATGAAGCTATTATATTCACCGTATTCTTCATTAGGTAAGCGTATGATTAACTTTATTATTAATCGTAAGTTTGGAAAATATGACTGATTATAGTCGCAGTAATGTAATTTATGTGGGCTTTTGGCAACGTGTTGTCGCAACGATTGTTGATACATTGGTTGTCACATTAGTCACTGCACCATTATTGTATAGTTTATATGGTGATTTCTTCTCGGTGGGAACAAGCTCGACTTTTGATCCTGTGAATGTAGTTATTAATTATGGTTTACCATTTATCGGCATTATGCTTTTTTGGTTCTACAAATCAGCGACACCAGGGAAAATGGCAATGAAGTCGATCATTGTTGATGCTACAACAGGGTATAAACCTACGGTTAAGCAATTTATTATTCGCTACTTAGGTTATTTTCTATCAGCAATCCCGTTAGGATTAGGTTTGCTTGCCGTTGGCTGGGATAAGCGAAAACAAGGTTGGCATGATAAATTAGCCAATACGGTTGTTATCAAGAAATTAAAATAAAAATCTGTAGTGGATAAAAAGCCCTTAACGATAAGATCGCTAAGGGCTTTCTTTTATCTATGATCAGCGAAGACTAAAGAATTACTTTTTAGTGTATGCTGCAATGATAACCATTTGAACGCCGTCTGCACGGCCTTGGATGTGAAGAGGGTTATCAGTCAGGCTGATGTTACGTACAGGCGTACCACGTTTAATTACCATGCTAGAACCTTTAACAGGAAGGTCTTTGATGATAGTTACGTTGTCACCAGCTTGTAGCTTAGCGCCGTTTGCATCAAGAGTAGGGATAGCAGCTTGTTCTTCTTCAACAAGACCTTTATCAGCCCACTCTTTAACATCATCTTCTAGGTACATCATGTCAACTAGGTCCATTGCCCAGTCAGTTTTTGAAGAAAGACGCTTAAGTTGACGGTAAGCCATTACTTGTACAGCTGGAACCTGACTCCACATAGAGTCGTTTAGGCAACGCCAGTGGTTTTCATCTGTTGTCTCTGGATCTTCAAGCTGACCACGGCAAGTATCACAAAGGTATACACTACAGCCTGCGCTCTTATCTTCAGACGCTGGAACTGCGTATACAGCTAGGTTATTTTCAGAAGAACATAGTTCACATTTTGATTCGCTACGATCTTTTAAAGCTTGTTCGATAGTCATGGGAATTGTCCATAGAGTTATTGTGGGCACATTATGCACATCAAATAAACAGAAGGGAAGAAAACAAGCGCGAGATCACGAAATTTATAGTACATCAGACTGTTTAGTACCCAATAGAAGCAAAATGTCATAGGAAATTATCCAGAAGCCAACTAAAAAGTAATTAATTTTTAACCTTTTTAACGTCTGATATTTACTCGATATTCTAGATTTTTAATGTCTCTATGAACAAGTAAGAGATCGTATGAAAAATAAGTCCATCTTCTTGTAGATATTTGTTCTATGTCACTAATTTTAATGTTGCACATATTTGCCTGTTAATTATTTGTTATCTTGTTAGGTCTAAATAAAATAATAGCTATTTAAGAAGGCTTGTATGAATAAAATAAAAACGTTGGGGCTAGCTATTGCGGGAATAGTGTCTTTTCCTCTTTCTGCCACGGCATCAGAAAGTGATATTAGTGCGTATATTATTGGTGGTAATGAAGTTCAGACAAATCCTGAAGAATTATCAACTGTGTATATTCAAGCTGGGACTTGGGAATGTACTGGAAGTTTAATTGCTAAACGTTGGGTATTAACCGCAGCACACTGTATAAGAACAGGTTCGCAAAATGCCTCATTGCAAACGATACCTACAGAAGATATTAAAATTTATGCAGGTGTAACAGGGCGTTCTGATTTTGAGCCGAACAATACTTATCAGGCTGTTGAAGTTATTGTGCATCCCGATTATTTACCTGAGGGAACAGTTCTAGTAGAAGGTACGAGTGAAACTCAATTAAAGACGCCTTATGTCAATGATATTGCACTTATCGCTGTTTCACGTAATGTAGATAATGGCATTATTGTTTCGTTACCTACAGAGCAAGAAGCATTTACAATCGAATCAGAAATATCTGATAGCAATCAAAAGTTAATTGCTCAAGGTTGGGGGTTAACATCTAATAGTGTTACTTTTGGGTCAGATGTTTTAATGGAAACTGAGCTTAGTTATTTTCCTACTAATGAGTGTTATAACAAAATGCTGGCTAGTAACGGCAGTTGGTTATCAAGTGGTGTTGATACTTTAAAGTTATGTACTCTTGAACAGAGTAGTGTTGGTGTGTGTAGAGGCGATAGTGGTGGTCCGCTCTATTATGAAAGAGCAGACGGTTCTAAAATTCAGTTAGGTATCACCAGCTTTGGAACTATAGAATGTGCGATTGGTCTTCCCGATGTGTACACTCGTGTTGGTGGTTATGATGATTGGATCAGTAATGTCATTACTGAAAAAACACCGACTCTTCCAGCCCCAGTACCTTTTGAAGATGAGTCAACAGACAAAGACAATACTAATAACACCGATAGTGGAGGTGGTGGCGGCTCAGTTGGCGTAAGTTTCGTGATGTCATTGCTGGCAATGGGCTGGTTAAGAAGAAAGCGTAGCTAATAACAATTAAAATGAGTTGCTGTGGGCTTGGTTTAATATTTTCTATGTTTGTTAAAACAAGTTACATAGAAAAAAGAAGCCTGTCGCAACTCGTTTATCTTTCTAAGCAAGCAATGAAGAGTATTCGGTATCATTAAATGAGCTGTATTTTAAAAGGATTTAATGATGGTGAACAAATTAACTCACTCTTTGAGTGTCTGTATTGCTTTAGGACTAAGTGGTTCTGTTTACGCACAAACAGAACAACATAATACAACGCCGTATATTATTGGTGGTTCTGAAGTCACGGTCGCAACTGAAGATAACTTCATGGCGTCACTGCGTTTTAATAAAGCGAATGAGTCACACTTTTGCGGTGCAACTGTTTTAAATGATCGCTGGTTATTAACAGCTGCTCACTGTGTCGTTATCGGTGGAGGAGCAGGGGCATCAGGATTGGCTGTAACAGCACCATCAGATATTACGGTAACCACTGGCCTTGTTGATAATGCGTCAGCAGATATTAAAGATATTTACTCGGCGACTCATGTTGTTGTTCACCCTGATTATAATCCTCTTATTTTATTGCAAGTTTCATCCGATAACGGTATTGATCTTGAAACCGAGATTATTAATACGGCATTAGATAATGACGTTGCTTTAATTCGAGTTAATCGTGATTTTGATGGCGTCGGTAAAGTTACGTTAGCATCAACCAGTTTAGCTGTTGAACTTGATGATAAATTAAAGGCTGAGTGGAACGAGAAAGATCTTCCAGAGAACGTCAAAGTTCAAGGTTGGGGGGTTACAGAAGCAATATCAACGTCAGAAGATGAAGAGACAGCGGAAGAAAATAACTTAGCCTATGAAGGTGATACATCAGATACCTTGTTGGAAACAACACTAGCAAGTTTTCCAATTGATAAATGTTATGAGCGCTTTGAGTCTCAAGATCCTGCCGGTATTTTTATCGATAGTCCATCAAACACGACTAAACTCTGTACATTACCCGCTCGTAAACTTGAAGGCTCTGACTTGATTGGTCCGGATGCTTGTTTCGGCGATAGCGGTGGGCCACTATTAACCCAAGATAACAATAGTAACTGGATTCAAATTGGTATTGTGAGTGGTGGTTCAGCAGGTGAGCCTCAATGTGGCTCATTAACACGTCCAACGTTTTATGCCCGAGTAGGTACTTATTATGGTTGGATTAATGAATCTGTTGCTGTATTACCTGAGCAAGCTATCACATTACCTGAATTTTTAGCCAAAGAAAAAGCGGACGCTGAAATGGATTGTAACGACAGTATTTCAGCTAATAATTGTAATATAGCGAAAGATGATAGTGGAAGTGGCGGTCATATTGGTGCTTTATCTTTAGTTTTACTTGGAATGATGACATTTTTAAGACGTAAGAGGCGTTAGTTGATTTACTCTTAATTAAAAACCATCAGTGTAAGCTGGTGTTTTTTTTATGTATGTTTTCTATATGGGGTATAGCATAAATTTATTATAAAGTTGTGTTGAATTATGAGTAAATAAAGTGATTTATTCACAGTATTTTCATGCCATAAATAAAGTGAAATTAATAATAATTCAAGGTTAATATTTGTGGTATTTTAATTTAACCTTATGAATTTTAATGCTTATTTTGTGTTATTCCTATTCGTTATATTTATAAAGCTATCGTTGGTATAAGTCTAGAAAGAAGTCACAAATCGTACCGATTATCCACAGAAGCTGTGCATAACTCTGTGGGAAAAGCAGATAAGCTAGATTTGGTGCCGCCTCTGCCAAAGTCAAGAAGTTGTTAATGAGAAAATTTGTGTAATTGATGCTCACTTGATTTAGTTCAATATATAGACATAAAAGTAAATTTTTCCTTAAAAGTTAGCACCTTTAGCGTTATGCAATTTCTTGTTGTAACCATTCGGAGAGTGCCATTAGTTCATTATAATGCCCTGAATGAGTGAGTAGCAGTCCACACACAATGGATATAATAGATTTGGCGTTAAAGGGATAACCAATCGCAGCTTGGCTTAAGTCATTCATCATATTGTGGTATTCAATAGGTGCGTCATAGTAGATTTTGGTGACGACTCCATCATCAACGTTTAATTTGAGTTCTACTTGTCCCCATGAAAATTTAGTCTCTAATGATTCAATAAAACTAGGTGACTGACCATAATTCCAGTCCCAACTTTTCAGACGGTAGAAATTGGTACTAAACTCAATCCAGTCTGGATGTTGGTTATTTACAATAATGGTATTCTCAACATTAAGATTGAGTGTTTTTTGAATACTATCGCTAATGTAATGACATAATTCATTATGCTCTAATGGACGAACATGTTGATTGATTGAGGTATAAGATCGTTCAAGGTTTTGATGGTTGAGAATAGAATAACGACTATTCATATATTTTGATATATCAGTAAGAGAGGTATTTACTCTTAAGGTAGTGTGAAAAAACAAATAATTTTCTGAGATTGATAGTGCTGTATTAGAAACTTTTTTGTTTTCAACTAAACACTCAAGGTCATCAGATATTGTGATATCAATTTTTAGTGGCTCAAATGTTCCCATTAATATTTGTTCAATTATGGCTTGAGTTAAATAATGAGTAGGGCCGATTAACGCAATATTTGTATGTGTCAAATCTTGATATATAGCACCGCCAATTGTATGACGCCGAACAATATTAATATTTTCATTCCGAAGTAGTTTTGGCTTACATACACGCCAAGGATTTTGGTCTCTTCCTATATTAACAGAACGCTGATTTTGCCATAAAAAAGCAATAATATTGTGACTATTGGCTTGTTTTAGGAGTGTTTCCTCAATCGCTTGGTTGAAGCATGGGTCTGTTGATTCCGAATAATAGATAGAAAGTTGCATGGAATTATCTCTTATCATCAATCTTTGAATTATAAAGGTATATTGTTGCATATACGCTAAGTTTAATTAAGTGAGATAAGTAAAAATTAAAAGTATTTATATGAGGTATATCGCATTAGTTGTTTTTTAATTTAAAAAAACTGTAACTTAATACCAAATTGGAATTTATAAGGGTTTTTGTTAAAATTAATAAATACCTTTACCACTATTTAAATAATAAAGTGTGATCTTGATATTGATTCTGTTGTTAATTTTTTATTTAGAACCGTGAAATAAGTATATTTATACTTATCTTATTTAATCAGCTGCGGCGTGATTTAATTATAAATAGAAGCATGTTATGTCATTATCAATAGTACAGCGCACCATTGTCGGCTTTATAATAATGTTTATTCTTATTGCCGTAGTTGGAAGTATTAGTTATATCAATACTAGTAGGATCCATGATCGTCTTACTGATGTAACAGAGGTATCGACGCCTATGGTTACATCTGCCAGTCAATTACTCGCGAGTTTACGTGAAAATCAACTAACAGTTGTTGATTATCGAACTACTCAATCGTCAAATTTATTAGCAGAAAAGAAAGAAGCGGTATCACAGTCTCAACGTGAATTTAACGCTGCAAAACAACAAGCATTGCAATATGCTGTTGATGAGGAAGCGAAACTAAAACTTTCAACGGCGCTCGCTGCAGCCGATAAGTTTTTTGAATTATCACAAAAAACAATTAACACGCACAATCAATGGGTTGCTGTTAATGACCGATTAACAGAGCTTAATTTGTCGTTTCTTCGATTAGAAGATACTTATCAATGGGCCGCGAATTTATTACTTCAACGTGCGAGTGTAAAACGTTCTTTAAGCAATCGAGCAGAACTTATTACCAGTGGTATTAGTCGTGACTTAAAAAATGTTCGTCGTGCTAATAAAAACACTAACTTTGAAAAACTAAGCCAAGTACTTGCTAAAGATATTGAATTAGCAAAACAAGGTTTAGAGCGTATTAATGTGCCGGAAGATGTGAAAGCGCGTTATGCGCGTAATTTACAACGTGTTCATGATTTAGCATTGGGTAAAACAGGCTTGTTGGCAGTTATGGCTGAAAATAACCAGCTAGAAAGTCAACTGTCAGCGCTGAATCAACAGTCTAATCAGCAGGTTGTTATTACTCAAACGGCACTTAATGACTATATGCAGTATGCGAGTAGCAATGCATCTAATAGTCGAAATGCTGCTGATGCTGCAGCCAACCAAGCGACGTACAGTATTATTATTGCCTGTTTGATTTCTGGTGCGATAGCGTTAATTATTGCCTTCACAACAGCAAAAAGTATCCACACGCCATTAGCACGTATTAATGCGGTGCTACGTAAGATGACGGCGGGCGATATGACTCAACGTACTAATTACCAATCTCAGTGTGAATTTGGTGCGCTGTCTCGCTCAATTGATCAGCTATCTGAAAGTATGGCTGAAATTCTTACCAAAATTAACGACGGCTCATTACAACTAGTAACAGAGGCAAATAAAACTGCCGTTACAAGCGAGCAAGCAATGAGTCGTGTCGAAGATCAAAAACAACGAACAGATCAAGTTGCTGCTGCAATTTCTGAATTAGAAGTCAGCGCGAAAGAAATTTCACGTTCATCTGATCTTACTGTGAGTGAAGTAAATGAAGTAAATCAAGCAGCACAACAAGGGCGAGACTTGGTTTTTAATAGTAGAAATATCACAGAACAGCTATCGGTTGACATTACTGAGGCGGTGGATATAACGCGTAAACTAGAAAGTTTTACGGTGAATATCGGTAGTATCTTAGATGTCATCCGTGGCATTGCTGAGCAAACGAATTTGTTGGCTCTTAACGCGGCGATTGAGGCTGCACGTGCGGGTGAGCAAGGGCGTGGTTTTGCAGTGGTTGCTGATGAAGTACGTGCTTTAGCAAATCGAACTCAACAATCAACAGAAGAAATAAATGAGATGATCGATAACCTTCAGCACAGCGCTGAAATGGTAACTAAGGTCATGGCGAGAAGTCATAAACAAACGGAACAATGTGTTGAACAGACACGCTTAACCGATGAAACATTACAAACGATAGCAGATCGTATGCACGTTATTCTTGAGATGGCAGAACAAGTTGCTCATGCCACCGAAGAGCAGATTTCAGTGAGTCAAGATGTCGCTGAGCATATTAATGGGATTGCGAGTGTTGCTTATAACGCAGAATCAGAAGCTCGTGAGTCTGCAAACAGTAGTGAGTCGCTGTCAAAACTAGCTGCAGAGCAACGCCAATTGATTGAACGATTTAAGGTATAAATATGAAACAGATAATAGCTTCTCCTTTTTATACAAAGGTTCAATCAACCTTATGTCGTAGTCTTGTTGTGGGTGGTATTGTATTTGCTGGTTTTTCATCGCTATCAGTGAGTGCAGAAGTGTATGATTCTTCACTAAAAGGTACGGTATTAGTTGATTCTTGGCGACAAGATGATGCGATTTGGAAAGAGAAGATTATTCCAGCATTTAATAAACATTATCCTAATATTAAAATCACCTATCGCTCACCAGAAGGGTTAACCTCATTTCTCGATGACTTGAATACTAATCTTGCCAATGGTAGCGCTGGTGACCTAATTGCCTGTCGTCCATTTGATGGTTCGTTAAAGCTGTTTAGTCAGGGACATCTTAGCGATATTACAGAAATGGCTGGAATGGAAAACTTCCCGAGCTTTGCATTGAGTCCTTGGCAAACTGATTCAGGTGCTCAGACATTCTGTTTACCGATGGCCTCTGTGATCCATGGCTTTTTCTACAATAAAGACGTATTTAAAAAACTCGACTTAAGCATACCTAAAACAACAGCTGAGTTTAATCATGTTTTGAATATGATTAAAAATAATGGTCAGTATGTGCCTTTAGCAATGGGCACGAATGATAAATGGGAAGCCAGTACTATGGGCTTTCAAAATATAGGGCCTAATTACTGGAAAGGCGAAGATGGGCGATTAGGGTTGATTAACGGCACTGAGCGTTTTGATTCACCCAAATACCGACAAGTGTTTCAGGAGTTAGCGAATTGGAATAAGTTTTTAGGTAAGGGTTATCAGACTCGTAAATATGCCGATTCTATAGAATTGTTCAAAACAGGGAAGGCAGCTATTTATCCTGCAGGTTCTTGGGATATCAGCACCTTTACAGGACAGCTTGATTTTGGCGTATTTCCGCCTCCGGTGGAAAATCGCGGTGATGAATGTTACTTCAGTGATCATACTGATATTGGTATAGGGTTAAATACCAAGGCACAGAATAATCCAGCGGCAAAAGCGTTATTAGAATGGATGACAACGGCGGAGTATGCTGAGCTATTGACTAACGCTATTCCTGGTTTCTTCTCGTTATCTAACCATTTCTTCGAGGTTGAAAACCCGATAGCGAAGGAAATGATGGGATGGCGTAATGAGTGTGATTCTACTATCCGAAGTGCTGCGCAGATTTTATCTCGGGGTAAACAGAGTTTTGAGGCTCAAATTGATCAAACCAGTGTTGCTGTCTTAAATGGCACAATGACACCAGAACAAGCGACACAGTTAGTTCAAGCTGGATTGGATTCATGGTATGTGCCACAAAGAGAAGCAAAAGTTGCGAGCCTAATTTGCCAAGAATAAACTGATAAGTACTTAAGAGAGCGATGGTCTAGAGATAGATCGTCGCTTAATTATATGGTCCGCCTCATCCTAAGCCGTTAGGCTTAGGGTAGGCTTTCAAAGAGGTGAACCATATGTCTACTATCCACATCTTAGGTATCGATTTAGGTAAACACTGCTTTCATGCTGTCGCACACAATTACGCAGGTAAAGAAGTGCTACGTAAGAAATATAATCGAAGCCAACTTCTTAAATTCCTAGCAAATTTAGAAACAACCACTGTCGCATTTGAAGCATGTGGTGGTGCACATTGGTTAGCGCGTAAATGTGCTGATTTTGGTCATCAGGTTCAACTCATTCCTCCTCAATATGTAAAAGGCAATAAAAATGACTTTATTGATGCTGCAGCTATCGCTGAAGCAGCAAGTC